>NZ_OY762899.1:635098-1270196 GCF_963666545.1 uncultured Bacteroides sp.
GCATACGCATTGAAATACTTAGTGGAAGGGCCTAATGCTGTAGGACCACACAGTTTTTTACGATACTCCATGTCTGTGCAATCGCGTACATTGGGCTCGCTGGCATCCATCCACCATGAATCAATACCCAACGAATAAAGATGATCTTGCATCTGTTTCCAAAACAATTTACGAGCATCCGCACTATATGCATCATAGAAAGAGCCTACATATCCCGGACCTACCCAGTCGCGAATACTATCTTTCACGGCTTGCTGATACATCCATCCTTTGTCATTGAACTCTTTATAATGTTCAGTCGTGATATAAAACTTAGGCCATACAGAAATCATCATTTTAGCGTGCATGGCATGAATAGAATCAACCATTCCCTTTGGATCAGGAAAGCGGGTCTTATCAAATTCATGGCTACCCCATGCACTCTCGGGCCAGTAGTTCCAGTCGAGTATAATATTGTCAATCGGAATTTGTCGGCGGCGAAACTCTTTTAACGTTCCCAAAATCTCCTCTTGAGTTTTATAACGTTCACGGCTTTGCCAATAGCCCATCGCCCATTTGGGCATTATCTGCGACTTCCCGGTAAGCGTGCGATATCCGGCAATCACCTCATCCATTAATTTACCATAAACAAAATAATAATCAATTTCATCACCCATCTCGCTAAAAATGGCCAATTCATTTTGTTTCTTTTCAGACACAGGAGAAAGCACTCTCAATCCACAATAAGACACAACTCCATCCGGTTTCCATTCAATGCGTAAGGGAACACGTTTGCCCGCTTCCATCTTTAGAGTGAACTTATAACTGTTTGGATTCCAAGCCGTACGCCAGCGTTCAGGCACTATCACTTGATTATTGACATAAACCGTTACATAACCCGCATAATAAAGTTGAAAATGAAAATTACCACTCTCTTTCGCTTCTATCTCACCTTGATAAGTCACATTTGATCCATCAAGCGGAAAGCCTTGTGGCAGGTTCTTGATTGATTGAATATCTTCATAACAGATGGCTCCTTCCAGACGAGTAAGTGCTTGCATCTTTCGACGAGGTGCAGGTACGTACGTGGCCGTAAGTCCACCTTTTACTCCTTTGTCATCATAGAGAGTAAATGTCTCATTCAACTGGGCATAGTCACGTTCATCACCAAAGCGACTGAGAGAATAATTATCCCACAAGATACCATAGTTTTTATTGGATAAAACAAAAGGTACAGATACCTTCGTATTATATTGAAACAGCGATTCGTTTCTTCCCTTGTAATTAAACTCATCAGATTGATGTTGCCCTAAACCGTAAAAGGCCTCATCGTTGGTAGATTCAAACACCTGTCTCATAGTGTACCCCTTGGTGCTCTCCACTTCAATAGGCGCAAAACTCTTGCCACCACCTTTCTGTTCACTAAGTATGGGCCTCCCTTCCAGATCAGTAAATGTTACTTCTCCTGTTTCCGTGCTCACCACAGCATGTAGTGCAGCCGTAGTAACAACTACAGACCCTTTCTTTTCTTCTACAGAAAATTTCCCTGTAGATTGCCAAGGTACGATGATTAAACTCTTTGTTGTAGAAAACGCATTGTCAGGAGTTGCCGAAACATGGATTACTTTATCGTTGACCACTTCCAATCTCACTAATTTTACATCAGTTGCTTGTTTTTGGTTTAGCATCACAATGACCCCATCCAGTGTCTTCTCATACTGCGCTTGGGCACACGAAGCAAATAATAGTCCCGCCAAGAAACAGAGATGTGTGTTTTTCATCTTACTCTATATATTTAATTGATTAAATTCTAGATCGTAAAAATACAACTTTAACACAAGTCCAACACAATTCTTTGTGTTCTATTCAGGGTTCATTTGTTTAGTATAGGGTTATTGTATGTTTCATCATAGGGCCTTTTTTGTTAAATATCAGATTTTTGTTTTTGCATCAGGCTCTTTTTTCATATTCGCCAGATATGCAGAAGGCAGCATTCCAAACTCATCTCTAAAGTATTTACTGAAGTATTTCGGATTATTGAAGCCTACTTCATAAGCAATCTCAGAAACGTTTTGTTGGCTCTCTCGAAGTAACTGAGCAGCACGTTTCAATCGTAGAGTTCGTATGAACTCTACCGGTGATTTTCCGGTAATGTGCATCAACTTCTTGTATAAATGTACCCTACTCATCCCTAATTCTCTGCTCAATTCCTCCACAGAAAGTTCACTCCTCGAGATGTTATCTTCCACATATTGAATTGCTTTTCTTATCAACTTTTCGTCCAGTGGAGTAATCGTAATCTCACTTGGTTCAGGATCTATCTGCTTACTGAATTTTTCTCTTCTACTCTCTCTCTTTTCGAGCAACTTCTTTATGCGAAGAGATAGAATCTCAAAATTAAATGGTTTGGTAATGTAATCATCCGCACCTGTCTCCAATCCTTCCAATTTATGTTCTTCCGCCGTACGTGCCGTGAGTAAAAGTAATGGTATATGAGATGTACGTACATCATTCTTAACCAATCGACATAACTCGCATCCATCCATTTCCGGCATCATCACATCGCTAATAATTAAATCAGGCTGAAGTTCAGCTATAACCATCCATGCCTCCCGACCATTTCCAGCTTCACGGATACGATAGTGCACCTTTAGGCTCTCTTTCATGAAAGAACGAAAATCATCATTATCGTCTACCAACAAGATTAGTGGAATTTCTGTTTGTTTTTTTGTAAGAACCTCTTCTTCTATAGAAAAGACTGGTTCTTCCTCTCCATTCAATATAATTTCTTCGGTTAAAACTGAATTTATGAAACTTTTTACCTCTTCCATGGGATGAGTAATAACCAATGGGATAGTGACAACAAAAACACTTCCGCCACCTTCATTATCACTGATAGATATATCACCATGATGAAGCTGTACAAATTCCTTCACCATGTGCAGTCCAATGCCGCTACCGCCAAAATCGTGTGCATCACCATGCTGAACCTGATAAAATCGTTCAAAAATCCGTTCTTTATCTTCGTCTTTGATCCCCAGACCCGTATCTATCACTTTCAGTTCCAGTTTAGTAGGTTCTGCTCCTTCTTCTCTTAATAATCCCACAGCAACACTCACCTGCCCTCCTGCATCGGTAAACTTAAATGCATTTGAGAGTAGGTTCATCATAATCTTATTCAGTTTATCCTCATCAAAGTCCATCACTAGTTTTTCTACGGAAGTAATAAACTTGAGTCTAATATTTTTTTTACTAGACAATTCAGCAAACGACTGGCAGGTTGCACGAATACACGACACAACTTCTCCTTTTCCCAAATTCAGTCTATTTCCCTGTACGTCACTTTTTCGAAAATCAAGTAATTCATTCACCAAATTCAGCAAACGCATGGCATTCCTTTTCATCAACATCAATTTTTGTCGGTACTCTTCATTATCGATATTCCTAATTAAATGATCCATCGGAGCAATAATCAACGTGAGCGGTGTGCGAAACTCGTGACTGATATTGGTGAAGAAGCGCAATTTCATGTCATCTAATTCATGTTTGCGCTCAGCTTCTAACTCCACTTGTCGCATTTTAAATCGGTTGCGCTCACCACGCAATACCATCGACCGGGCAAAGATCAAAGCTCCCAGTAACAATATTACATAGATAATGTATGCCCAAATTGAGCGCCAGAAAGGAGGTCGGATTACAATTGTGAGCATACCTGCTTCTTCATTCCAATAACCATCACTATTAGCCGCTTTTACTTTAAACGTATAAGTGCCCGGAGCCAGATTGGTGTACGTAACTTTATGCGCACTCCCGTCTACCACCAGCCAATCTGAATTAAATCCTTCTAGTTTATAAGCATATTTAGCCTTCTCAGGCAATATATAATTCATCCCGGAAAAAGAAATAGAAAATACATTCTGCCGATAATCCAGTTTTATTTCTTTTGTCTGGTTCAATGCTTGTGTCAATATTCGGTTTCCACTATACACAGAGTCTATCTTCACTTCCTCATTAAACAGCGTCAATCCCGTAAACATGACTCTAGGCAATATCTTATTGTATTTTATCGCATTCGGGTAGAAGTAGTTAAGCCCGTTAACACCTCCCATAATAATCTCTCCTCGAAAGGTCTTAATCATGGAGCGTATATTGAACTCTCTGCTCTGTAAGCCATCGAATTCATCATAATTATTATATGCAAAGCTGTAATATCCGGTCTTTGGATCGGTGTTTACAACAATGTTAGAAACTCCATTGGCCGTAGTCACCCACATATTTTTATTATTATCTTCAATCACGGAAGAGATCATGTCATCTACCAGTCCATCGACCTTATGCATCACATATATTCGATCATTTCTCTGATCATATGCATTTAGCCCATCACGCGTAGCTATCCAAAGAAGGCCGCGGCTATCTTCATATACCTGATTTACATTGAGACTCGAAAAGCGTTGATTACCCGCTCTATTACCGATCAATGGTTCAAATCGCCCCGTATCTTTATGATAAATAGTGATTCCTATAGCCGTACCAATATAAAGAACTCCACTTTTTCCTAAATACAAAGAACTTACGTAATCCGAAGTGAGATACTTTCTCGTATTATAAGTCACAAATTTCTTTGTCGTTGGATTGAAACATTGTATGCCACCGCCTAACGTTCCAATCCAGATAAGCCCTTTTTCATCTTCAACAATAGACCATACATTGTTATTGGCCAATGAATTCGGATCATTCAGGCTGTGTTGATAATGAGTAAATGTTCGGCCATCGAAACAATCCATCCCTCCAAGATACGTTCCTATCCATAATTTTCCATCTCTGGCCATGCAAAGACTAACTATTATATCACTAGACAATAAAGAAGGTACGCCTTGTTTACGCTCATACAAAACTTTCTTTCCCGTATTCCGATTCAGACAAATAAGTCCGCTGCCATTTGTACCAATCCACAGATCTTCATGAGCGCCCTCCTCCAGAAAAGTAATGTCGCTATCAAAGTTATTCACCTGCTTGAAGTAAGGCAAATGCTCCACTCCGAATTTAAAGATACTCTCACTATAGTATGAAATTCCCTTTTTATAGGTTCCCACCCAAATGATATTCATATCATCACAATAGATGCAGTTAATGCTGTTGTGCGAAAGGGTACGTTCATCGGACATATTATTCTGCAAATTGATCTGCGCGCCTGTCTTTTTATCTATAATATCAATTCCACCATGATCCGTAGCTAACCAAATCTTTCCATGAGCATCTTCAACAATATCCTGAACCACATTACTCGACAAACGATAAGGTTTACTCCTGTCGCTGTTATTCAACCATTCCCAACGTTCTTGTGCCGGATGAAATATCCATAATACGGATGCCCCTTTGGAATACACCCAAATATCCTCATCCGAGTCAACGAATAAAGAATATTTATTGGATCTGAAACCTGGTGAATGAAGTGGTATATGATTATATCGTTTTATCACACGCCCTGCATTCTTGTCAACACATTCTATCAATCCATTATTAAAAATAAACAACCCTCCGGCCTTACATTCAGAAATATCCGTTACCAATGCTGAATTTAATCCGTCTTTCCCTCCCCGAGGATAAGTTACAAGTTGACCATCTGCCACTTGATATTGAAATCCTCCTGTTCCGGCAACATAAAACCATAAATTCTTAAGCTTATCTATGCGTACTAATGTGGGTATGTGATTAATTCCATACTTTCTCATAACCGGAAGCATATCATTCAAAAAAATATCTTTACGCACGTCATATAGCACATATCCTGTTGCAGTGTGAATCCACAAGTTTCCTTCAATATCTTCCTGAATATGATCTACATAATTATCATGCAAAGACCAGGCATCATGCTCGTTATGACGATATACTTTATAACTATATCCGTCAAAACAATTTAGCCCTCCTGCTGTAGCAAACCACATAAAGCCTCTACTATCTTTAAAAATATAGTTTACCTGATTGTGAGACAATCCATCTTTAGTCTCCAAATGTTTGAACATATAGTTTTCTTGGGCATTGGCAAAGCGGGTACACACCAATATAAAAATGGTGAGAGCGCAAAAAAGAGGTGTTTTCATAATCCGGCTATTAATTTGCTTTATTCGCTGAATGCAAACATCGTGAAAAATCCTCACTTCTCAAACAGAAAGTATTAATACTTTCTTATTATTTTATAATACTTTATCAATAGTTCTTATTTCAATCCATTTATTCTCATTATATTCGTAAGCAATTATCAACCATTTGTTATTTCTAATTCAATATCTTATGAAAAAAAAAGTTATTTGTTCTTTATTACTTACTCTTTTCACTTCGGCCCTATGCGCCAAAGTACAGTTGCCGGATATCTTGAGCAACAACATGGTTTTGCAACAAAACACACAAGTGAAACTTTGGGGAAAGGCCAAAGCAAGTACTCCTATTACAATTAAAGTATCGTGGAACCAGCAAGCATATACCACCCGCAGCGATGCCAACGGTCGTTGGTTGTTATCGGTAGCCACTTCCAAAGCCGGTTATACGCCACAAAGCATCAAATTTAGCGATGGAGAAACGACCGAATTAAACAATATACTCATTGGAGAAGTATGGTTTTGTTCCGGACAATCGAACATGGAGATGCCGCTCAACGGTTTCCGTAATTGTCCCATTCTGGGTGCCAATGAATCCATCGCCAACGCTTCGGAATATCGCACCGGCATTCGCTTTGCCACCGTACCCAAAACAGCGGCTCTTACTCCACAAGAAACTTGTACCGGAAAATGGCAGGAATGTAATCCTGAAAACGCACAATGGTTCAGCGCCACTGCCTATCACTTTGCTACTGCCTTGCACACGGCACTCAATGTTCCCGTAGGTATCATCAATTGCAGTTGGGGTGGATCAACAGTGGAAGGTTGGTTGCCCGAAGATATTCTGAAAAACTATCCTGACATTGATCTAAAGAAAGCCGGAAGCAAAGAGGAAGCTGAATACATGCAGCCGATGATCATGTATAACGGCATGCTCAAACCGCTTCAAAACTATACCATCAAAGGGTTTCTTTGGTACCAGGGAGAGTCGAATTTAGGTAAACAAGCCACCTATGCCGAGCGTCTGGCTACGATGGTTAACCTTTGGCGTAAAGAGTGGGCACTAGGAGAACTACCTTTCTATTTTGTAGAAATCGCACCTTACCAATATGGTGAAGGAGATATGGGTGCTTATCTGCGCGAAGCTCAATTCAAAGCACAAGCGTTCATCTCTTCAAGCGGCATGATTTCCACCAATGATTTAGTAGAACCTTACGAAGCAGCTAACATACATCCGCGCAATAAAACATTGGTAGGTCAACGCCTTTGCTACATGGCACTAAACCGTACTTATGGTATAAAGGGAATATCTGACCATGGTCCGGCATACAAATCGATGGAAGTCAAAGAGAACAAAGCTGTGCTAAGCTTTGACAATGCTGCTGATGGATTCAGTCGGATGCAAGACATCGTTGGATTTGAGATTGCCGGAGCTGATAAGATATTTTATCCCGCTACCGCTGTAGCCGATTGGAATCAACACATCATTGTCAGCAGCGATAAAGTAGCCAGTCCGGTGGCGGTGCGCTATGGCTTTCGCAACTTTTTGCCGGGTAATCTCTACAATCATCGTGAACAACCACTCTATCCTTTCCGAACGGACAATTGGTAACAGAGCATTTGTACAACGATTAGGTATATGATTAATCAACTAGAAATTCATTCGAATGAAAATACAGAAAAATATCCTCCTTATCTTATGTAGTTTGCTTTCTTGTGCAACTTTCGCGCAGAAACAATATATGCTCAGTTCACCGGACGGACGAATAAAAACGACGATAGAAGCTGGCAGCAAACTTGCTTACTCCATTGAGCACGATGGACAGGTTCTTTTAGAATCTTCACCGCTTTCTTTGATGCTAAGCACCGGAGAAGTATGGGGCGAAAATGTAGGCGTAGCAAAAAGTAAAACCAAACAGGTGAAGCAAATCATCGCCTCGCCGTTTTATAAAAGAAGTCAGATTGAGGACGAATACAATGAGCTGGTACTTACCTTCAAAAAAAAATGGAGCGTAGAGTTTCGTGCCTACAATGATGGAGTAGCTTATCGATTCGTCAATAGTCGCAAACAACCTTTCACCATTCAAAGTGAAATAGTGGCTTATTGCTTTGGAAAAGATCTCAAAGCTACCGTACCTTATGTAGCCCGGGGAAATGACGGAGACTATGAATCGCAGTTTGCCAATTCCTTTGAAAACACCTATACTACCAACCAGCTCTCTGCACTCAACAAAGAGAGATTGATGTTTCTACCCCTAGTGGTAGAGGCTGATGGAGGAAAGAAAATTTGCATCACTGAATCCAATTTGGAAAATTATCCGGGCCTCTACCTCACCAATGCTTCAGGAGGTAACATGCTTACGGGTGTTCAACCACAATATCCTAAAAAGACAGCACAAGGCGGACACAACATGCTCCAATTCATCGTTCAACAACGTGAACATTATATCGCGAAAGTAGACGGGCCACGCAGTTTCCCCTGGCGTATGGCTATTATTGCTGCAAACGATAAAGAATTAGCCAATAGTGATATGACTTACAAACTAGCTTCCTCGTCACGAGTAAGCGATACGTCATGGATTAAGCCCGGTAAAGTTGCATGGGATTGGTGGAATGACTGGAACATTGATGGAGTAGACTTTGAATCGGGTGTCAACAACGAAACTTACAAATATTATATTGATTTTGCCGCTACTCATGGCATCGAGTATGTTATTTTAGATGAAGGTTGGGCAGTCAATCTCAAGTGCGATCTTACTCAGGTAGTGAAGGAGATCGACATCAAAGAACTTGTTGATTATGCCACTGCTAAGAAAGTAGGTATTATCCTTTGGGCAGGTTACCATGCTTTTAATCGTGATATGGAGAACATCTGCCGTCTCTATTCAGAAATGGGAGTAAAAGGATTTAAGGTTGACTTCATGGATAGGGATGACCAGGAGATGGTGGCCTTTAACCAACGTGCTGCAGAAACTTGCGCCAAATACCACCTCATTCTCGACCTTCATGGCATGTATAAACCTGCCGGAATGAACCGCACTTACCCCAACGTACTCAACTTTGAAGGAGTACACGGACTGGAACAAATGAAATGGAGCCCTGCTACCGTAGATCAAGTGAAGTACGACGTAACTCTCCCATATATTCGTCAAATAGCCGGACCAATGGACTACACGCAAGGTGCAATGCGCAATGCCGCCAAAGGAAGTTACTTCCCCAGCAACTCAGAACCGATGAGTCAGGGTACACGTTGCCACCAATTGGCTATGTACATTGTGTTTGAATCGCCCTTCAATATGCTGTGCGATGCCCCATCCAATTACATGCGCGAGCCTGAATCACTAGCCTTCATTGCCGGTGTGCCAACTGTATGGGACGAAAGCAAAGTCCTTTCCGGAGAGATGGGCAAATACATTGTCACGGCCCGTCGCAAAGGCAATAACTGGTACATTGGTGGTCTGAACGATTGGAATCAACGAGACATCACGCTCGATCTTAGTTTTCTGACGAACAAAAGCTATACTGGCACTTTGTTCAAAGACGGAGTAAATGCCCATCGCATCGGACGTGATTACAAAAAAGAAAGTTTCGCCATCACTCCTGATAAAAAGTTGAAAGTTCATCTCGCACCCGGTGGTGGATTTGCATTGCAATTACAAGGAGAATAAGTATAAGTTCGACCAGAGATAAAAAGTGAAAAGCTTGACAAAGAAGATTCCATTTTGTATATTTGCATACTGAATGCAATCAGGAATGTATATTAAAAGAAAAAGAATATGAATAAATTATACAGTTATAAATATATTAAATCAGAACAAAATACAATAAATGTATACCCTCGTACGAGAGAATAAGAATAGCTATAATTAAACAGAAAGGTGGTAATTACAAACAGAATTACCACCTTTTTTTGTATAAATATATTCAACAATATTCAAATAAGTCAATATATAGATCTAATAAATTCTAATGCCATTTATAATAAATTGTTTTGGAATTTATTATAAATGCATTTGGAGTTTATTAAGAGCATCTTTTCAGATGTAAAAATTTCCAATCAAGAAGATATCTCAAAAGAAAATCTAATTTTACCTTGACAAAAATAACATTTCAAAAAGTGCCAAATGTTTTTACGAAAATAAAAGAAATACCTATTTAAAGCATTCCAATTTTAATACAAGACATTCAAAAAAGGTTGCTGAGAATACCATTAAAGTATCCTTATCAAACTACTGAAGACTGCTAAATCACCAAAAAGACCAACGTTTTTTGCGAGTCAGTGGCTGTTCCGGCATATCGCTATACACTTCTTCAAAGCCAACCTTCTCCTTTATCATTCGGTAAATCACTCCCCAATCAGGCAATCCACCCAAGTTGCGGTCATCAATAAATAAATCCACTTTTAGCTTCCTCGAAAAGCCCTTATCCTCGAGGCTTTCCTCCGGATAATCTTTGTTCACTGCATAAAACTCTATTCCTCTTTCCCTGCACCATTCCACTGCTTCATCAAGCAGTAGACCTTCGCGTACCGTCCACATAATCAGCTTATGTCTGTCTCGTTGAAGCATTTTCAACGTATCAATGGCAAATGGGATTTCCTGTCCTATCTGCGGGTAACGGTGTTCGACGATTGTTCCGTCAAAATCTACAGCAATTGTCATTGTCTTAAACCTTATTCTTTAAAAATTGAACTTTTGGCAAAATTACACAAAAAATCTATGAATACTGTTATCTTTGTGCTTTCTTACGCATAAATAGAATGAAAGAAAGAGAGAAGATTTTAATTCGTGCTTCGTGGGTTAGTATCATAGGTAATGCTATTTTATCCATTCTTAAAATGGGTATTGGTTTGTATGCAGGCAGTTTAGCCGTGTTAGGAGATGGAATTGACTCTGCTACAGATGTCGTTATTTCTTTCGTGACTCTATTCACCGCACGCATTGTGAGTCGTCCTCCTAACTCCAACTATGCTTATGGGTACGAGAAAGCTGACAGTGTGGCAACTAAAGTGTTATCCTTTGTCATCTTCTTTGCAGGCATACAAATGCTTATTTCTACAGGTAAAACGATTATTTTGGCCGAACCTCGCGAATTGCCATCTGTCATAGCTATATACGTTACTATGCTATCCATGGTAGGGAAATTAGGACTTGCCTACTATCAGTTTCGTCAAGGCAAACGAGCCGAAAGCTCCATGCTCATAGCCAATGCAAAAAACATGCGTAATGATGTAATTATATCCACTGGCGTTTTACTCGGTTTGGTATTCACCTTTGTACTGGATATGCCTCTTCTCGACTCTATTACCGGACTACTTATCAGTATCTACATTATCAAATCATCTGTCGACATTTTTTGGGAAAGTAACGTCACCTTAATGGATGGAGTAAAAGACACTTCTATCTACAAAAAGATATTCGAGGCTGTAGAACAAGTTTCCGGAGCAAGCAATCCTCATCGGGTTCGTTCACGTCAGATTGGAAATATGTATATGATTGTGCTCGACATCGAAACCGACGGTAACCTCACACTAAATGAAGCGCACGACATAGCCAATGAAGTGGAACATAGTATTAAACGCTCCATAGAAAATGTATATGACATCGTGGTACATGTAGAGCCCAAGGGTAAACACCATCAGGAAGAAAAATTCGGTTTGAATAAAGATATATTATAAAAAGATTGATTTTCATAACGATCAAAAAAGTAAGATATGGAAATGATGAAAGAGACAATAGATGCTGTAGTCAACTCCAGATATCCGGAAATGAGTCCCGAAGGAAGAACTATTCTGGAAAGCGTACTAGTACGCCGTGACTTGAACAGAGGCGAAATGCTGATTCATGAAAAGCAAATAAGTAGGCACATGGTCTTTGTTGCCAAAGGAATGCTTCGCCAATACTATTTCAAAAACGGCAAAGAGGTTACTGAACACTTTTCTTACGAAGGATGCATCTTGATGTGCATTGAAAGCTTACTTAAACAAGAACCAACCAAACTGGTAGCTGAATCACTCGAACAATCCACCGTATACCTCCTACCCTACGATACATTGCTTAAGCTCACCGAAAGTGTAAAAGAGATTAATATCTTCTATCGAAAAGTGTTGGAGTATTCACTCATCACATCACAGATAAAAGCAGATTCGTGGCGTTTTGAAACTGCGAGCGAACGCTACAACTTGCTAATGAAAACCCATCCGGAAGTTATAAAGCGAGCTCCACTATCATACATCGCTTCTTATCTATTGATGACCCCGGAAACGCTAAGCCGGGTTAGAGCAGGAAGTTTATAAAAAATCGGCATTTAATGCATTATTTGATTTAGGTCAAATGCTATCTAAAACAAACGTTCTATCTTTGTGCACACAAAAGGTAGTTTTTTAGGTATAGGAATAAAGATCGTTTTTAGGTAACAACTTTAAAAAGGCAATATGGCTATGAAGGCATATTGCCTTTTTTTATTATTTCCTTGTGGCATTCAAAATAAATTATTTATATTTGTCTTTTTCGAAGAATAGCAATTTAGCACATTGAAAAAGACAACACCAAATCTTGTATTCATACTTATAATTGCTTCCTCCTTACTTTCAGGATGCAATCACAACAACAAAGACGACCATAAGAACAAGCGCCAATTCCCAGATAGCCTTTTGTGCGAAGGTGACATTGTTTTTCGACGAGGAACAGGATTAATAAGCAAAGTCGTATTAGCAGCTGATAGAAAGGGAACATATTCGCACATTGGCATTATAGTAATGGATAAGGGGATATGGAAGGTAGTGCATGCTGTACCGGGAGAACCTGATTTTGAAAAAGACCCTGACAGAATAAAAATGGAAACTACAGAAGTCTTTTTCAGCGAACAAAGAGCGATATACGGAGCTGTAATGCGAATAAAAGGCGAGCCCCAAAAAAGTATAAAAGCGGCAAAAAGAGCGATATATTTATTTAGAAAAAGAATTTTATTCGACCATGAGTATAACCTTAACGATTCGTCAAAAATGTACTGTACCGAATTGATCCATTATGTATATAAACAAGAAGGCATAGATCTGACGAAAGGAAAATGCAGCAAAATAAATATACCGGGATTTAGTGGAACATATTTGCTACCGGGAGACATACAGCAAAGTGATGAGCTGATTTCAATATTTCATTTTGAATGAAAATCTTCATCTATTAACCTATAAAGAAAATGTTTATGAAAAAAGTTATTTATTTAGGATTGTTTGCCATGACCATGTTCTTGGTAGCAGCTTGTTCAGCCAATTCTCCGGGTACAGCAGCCAAAAAGTATGCCGGCTATATTCAATCGGGAGAATATGAAAAATTTGCAGATGCCATTGCGCAAGACGAAAAAGCTAAGCCTGAAGATACGACAAAGAACAAAGAGATGATCGTAGCCCTACTAAAAGAAAAAGGATCAAAATCCATAGAAGAAAAGGGAGGAATCAAGAAGATTGAAGTACTATCTGAAACCATAGCATCAGATAAGAAAACGGCTCAAGTTGTGTTGAAACAAACGTATGGAAATGGAGATGCAGAAGATACAAATTTTGATATGGTGGAACAAAATGGTACATGGAAAATCGTAATGAAAAAATAGAATAAACTAATAATATCGAAGAAACTACCTTCTTCGATATTCTTTAGGAGACATACCCGTGTAATGCTTAAAATATTTGCCGAAAAAAGACTGATTCGCAAAATGAAGGTCTTCAGATATTTGCTGAATATTCATATCTGATGATTTCAACAATGCTTTTGCTTCAAGAATCACAAAATCATCAATCCACTCGCCGGCAGTTTTACCACTGGCTTCTTTTACCACCCAAGAAAGATGTTTTGGGGTGAGAAACAGTTTTTTCGCATAATACGTTACACTTCTTTCTGCCTTATATGATAATGTTACTTCATTAAGAAACTGTTCGAAAATCTCTTGCTGACGAGTTTGCGGATTACCGGCCAAATTTATATTCGGTACGCAAATGTTATATAAATCATAAAAAAGAGACATCAACAACCCTTGAGCTACTTCTTTACGGAATATATTGTTAGTCATCTTCACCTTCTTCCATAAGAACGCATGACACTCAAGCATATTATCGAGTTCTTCCTGGGTAAGATCAATGCACGGATGCTCCTTTAGATAGAGGAATAAAGGAAGAACAGCTTTAAGACGAGGTAAAATACCATCTAAGAAAGACTGAGAAACAACAATAAAGACTCCTGAGAAATCAGATGATATGCTCAAACATTCGATTATCTGATCGGGCAAGGTTATGAGCATTTGTCGCGACGAAAGCGTGTAATCTTCTAAGTTAATTCCTACTCGGCAATTACCGCTCAGACAAACGGCAAAAATAGCCACATCTACTCTAGTAGGATAATCCACCAAAGGAATATCAGTAATATCATTGAAGATTGCAAAATCATTATCTATAGAATCCACATTTCGACAAGCGTGAGTAGCAGAGATATCCATCGTCGGTATCGTAGTTATGTCCATTTTCATTCTTTTTAGTGCAAACATATACAATCTTTCCGGAGATGCCAAATATCAACGCCTATAAAACAGACAAAAAGAACAATTATAATGGAAGCAGGAACTTTTTTGAAGGAAGAAAAGCCACCATCTTTGCACCGCTTATCTTTGTATAAATCATTAATAATAAATAGGTATGAGATTTTCAGCTTATGCATACATGTTAGTATGTGTCATTCTGTTTTCAAATTGTACAGGTAAAAGAGACGAATCTGAAGCAGACAAAGTAATCACAGTAAAAGTTGCAAAAGTAACCACAACAGCCACACGAAATGGAAAGAATTATGTAGGAACTGTAGAAGCAAATTCTTCATCATCTCTAAGCTTTCAGGTAATGGGCAATGTGAGCAAGGTTTTAGTAAGCGAAGGTGAAAGAGTGAGTAAAGGAAAACTTCTCGCCACACTAGATCGGGCAACTCTGCAAAACACGTATAATGCAGCATTGTCGACACTAAAACAAGCTCAAGATGCTTATGATAGAATGAAAACATTGCGCGAAAGTGGTAGTCTTCCGGAAATAAAATGGGTAGAGGTGGAAAGTAAACTACAACAAGCACAAAGCATGGAGCAGATTGCACGAAAAAACAGAAAGGATACCGGACTATATGCACCTTTTAGTGGAGTAATAGCAAAAAAAAGTGTAGAACCGGGAATGAATGTAATGCCGGGAATGGAAGTGATGCAATTGGCTGACATCAACTATGTAAACATCAAAATAGCCGTACCCGAAAATGAGATCACAAGCATTGAAAAGAAACAAGCAGCAAGCATATCTGTAGCAGCTTTAGGTAACCAACTCTTTGAAGGAATGGTCTCGGAAAAAGGCATTGCAGCTAACCCATTATCGCACACTTACGAAGTAAAAATCAAGTTGACTAATACTCAAGAAAAGCTTATGCCGGGAATGGTATGTAGCGTCACAGTAAGCGGAACGGACAATAAGCCGGAGATAATTATCCCGAATAGTGTCGTACAGTTGAAACCCGAGGGAACACGTTTTGTATGGCTGGCTAAAAACGAAAAAGCCACGCTCAGAATAATACAAACCGGTGCATTGACACAAAAGGGTATCATTGTTACTGGAGGATTGGAAGAAGGAGATTTGGTTATCATGGAAGGAAACCAAAAAGTAAGTGAAGGAACAAAGATTGTAGTAAGATGAAAAAGAAAGCGGGATTTATAGAATTGGCAATGAGATATAGACAAATCGTCATTCTCATCACTTCCTTATTAGCGCTTTTCGGTATATATGGGCTATATATGATGCCTAAACAGGAATTTCCCACATTTACTGTACGACAAGGATTGGTGATAGGTGTTTATCCGGGAGCTACATCGGATGAGGTGGAAGAACAATTAGCCAAGCCATTAGAAAACTTTATTTTTAGCTACAAAGAGGTTAAGAAGAAGAAAACTTACTCACAAAGCCGGGACGGGATAGTCTTTATTAATGTAGAGTTGAATGACAATGTGAAGAACAAGGATGAATTTTGGTCCAAATTCAAACATGGACTGACCCTGTTCAAAAGTCAGTTACCTTCAGGAGTAGTGGCTTTGCAGGCTAACGATGATTTTGGAGATACATCGGCTATGTTGATCACATTGGAGTCGGAAGATAAAACCTACAGGGAATTAGAAAAATATCTGGAAGGCCTTGAAAGCAGACTAAGAAGAATAGACGCAGTGTCAAACCTACGTCGCTATGGTTTGCAAAATGAACAGATAAGCGTCTATGTGGATCAAAAGAAACTGGCAGCTTACGGCATAGGAAGCACTACCCTCAGCCTGAACTTATTCTCACAAGGATTCATCACGATGAGTGGGGCAGTAGATAATTCGCAATTTGTAGCACCTATTCATATTGCAAAATCATATAACAGCGAACGAGATGTTGCCGAACAGATCGTTTACTCAGACCTGCAAGGAAATATCATCCGCCTAAAGGACATTGCCCGCATTGTGAAAGAATATCCGGACCCGGACTCTTACATCAAAAACAATGGAAAGAAATGCATCTTGTTATCCATGGAAATGCGTGAAGGGAACAACATCGTAAAGATGGGCAAGGACGTAAACCAAGTATTGGATGAATATAAAAAGGAGTTGCCGAATGATGTAAAAATATATAAGATTACTGATCAATCTCAAGTGGTGGGTGACTCTGTTAGTACCTTTTTAGAGGAACTTCTCATCGCCATCATCGCTGTAATTTTGGTTGTAATGGCTTTGATGCCATTCAGGGTTGCTACCGTAGCTGCTTCAACCATACCTATTTCTATCTTCATCTCACTAGGATTGTTCTATGCATTCGGCATCGAGCTCAATACAGTCACATTGGCTGCGCTAATCGTAACGCTGGGTATGATTGTGGACAATTCCATCGTTATCATCGATTCGTATCTGGAAAAAATTGGTGAAGGAGTCTCTCGCTGGCATGCAGCCATAGCAAGTGCCAGAGAATTTCTCAAGCCTATATTTTCGGCTACACTAGCCATCAGTATCACGTTCTTTCCATTTTTGTTTACCACAACGGGCATGTACAATGATTTCTTGAAATCGTTTCCATGGGCCATCAGCATTATTTTGATTGTATCTCTACTAGTAGCTGTATTGCTAGTGCCATTTATGCAGTATTTTTTCATCCGAAAAGGCCTCAAGCCTCAGGGAAAAAAGAAGAAAAACAACTTTCTCGACTTGATGCAAAAAGAATATGAAAAATTGCTTGACTTCTGCTTTATATGGCCTAAAACAACATTGGCTGTTGGAGTGGGAACCATATTAATGGGAGTCTTACTGTTTGCCAATCTGCCTCAACGCCTTATGCCTATCGCAGAGCGTAATCAATTTGCTATAGAGTTTTATCTACCCAAAGGAGCAGCCATCGAACAAACAGCCGCTGTGGCAGACAGCATGGAGCATATTTTGAAACAAGATAAGCGAGTGGTTTCCGTAACTTCTTTTATCGGAACTAGTTCGCCAAGGTTTCACACCACCTATGCTCCCCAATTACCGGGAAGTAATTATGCTCAATTTATAGTAAACACGTTGGATAACAAAACTACAGCAGAATTATTAGATAAATATAGCGCAAAATACTCAAACTATTTTCCTAATGCACGACTGCGATTTAAACAGATGGAATACTCTGATGCTACCTTCCCTATCGAAATCCGTGTCAGTGGAGATAGCATCAAGGACTTGAAACAAGCGGCCGATTCGTTGCTAAAACACTTACGAAAAATGGATGAATTAACGCTGGTACGTACCAACTACGATGAACAACTTCCGGGTGTAAGCATTAAGCTGAATGACGACGAAGCAACCCGACTGGGAATAAGCAGAACTGCCGTTTCCATGAATATGGCAATGCGTTTTGGCAATGGAATTCCGCTAACAACGGTATGGGAAAAAGATTATCCCGTAAGTGTAGTTCTAAAGTCGGACAGAGGAGGCAAAGAAGCAGACTTTGAAGATATACCAAATGAATATCTACCGGCATGGGGAGGCGGAGTTTCCGTCCCGTTAAGACAAGTAGCTACTACAGAAGGTGATTGGAACGAAGGACAAATTGTAAGACGGAATGGAGTACGCACCATTTCTGTGATCGCTGACGTAAAGCGAAATGTAAATGTGACTGCTACCACTGCAAAACTAAAAACAATCACGAGTAAGGTCACTCTGCCTAAAGGAGTTACGTTATCTTATGGAGGAGCTGAAGAATCAGACAATGAAACTTTACCTCAGATCATTGCAGCTTTGCTCGTTGCAGTTGTCATCATATTCTTCATTTTGCTGTTTCATTTTCGAAAAATAAACATGGCGTTACTTATTTTGGGATCAACCACGTTGAGTTTGCTGGGTGCGGCCCTAGGTGTTTGGGTATTGGGATTGGAGGTAAGCATGACTGCCATCTTAGGTATTGTAAGTTTGATGGGTATCCTTGTGCGAAACGGTATCATCATGCTCGACTATGCAGAAGAACTACGCAGAGAACAAAATCTTAGCGTCCGCGAAGCAGCTTTACACTCGGGAAAAAGAAGAATGCGCCCTATCTTCCTCACCTCTGCTGCTGCATCAATGGGGGTTATTCCTATGATTTTAGGCAAAAGTGCTTTGTGGGCTCCTATGGGAACTGTCATATTCTTCGGCACCCTAATGTCAATGGTATTAGTGGTTACGGTACTACCAGTAGCTTATTGGACCATCTTTCAGAGCAGCGATCGAAAGAAGTTCAAAACATCTATGCAATAATTACTCATAAATAGATAGAAATGAAAAATAAAATCATCCTGATTATGTTCATGGGAATATATAGTTTTACGCTAGCTGCTCAACAAAGATACACGTTAGAGCAGTGTCGCAAGCTAGCCATGGAAAACAATATAAGAATAAAAAATGCACGCTTGGAAATAAAAAGCGCACGTCAAACACAGAAGGAAGCATTAACGAGTTTCTTTCCTAAAGTAAGTGCGTCGGGAAACTGGTTTAATGCCAATAAGGGGTTATTGGATATGCAGCTAGCTCCCGGAATGGAAATATCAATGATAAAGAATGGTGTCTTGGGTGGTGTTACCGCCACTCAGCCAATTTTTGCCGGTGGACAGATTGTGAATAGCAACAAATTGGCTAAATTAGGTGTAGAAGTAAGTGGTTATCAAATGGAACAATCTGAAAAGGAAGTTCTACTCACTACAGAACAATACTATCGCCAGATAATCTCTTTGCAAGAAAAGTTGAAAACGATTGAAATAGTAGAGCAGTTAGTTAACAATTTATATAAGGATGTAGAGACAGCCGTAAAGGCAGGAGTAAGCAATAGAAACGACTTATTACAAGTGCAACTAAAAAGGAACAGTGTAGCTAGTAATAGGTTGCAAGTAGAGAACGGACTTAGCGTCAGTAAAATGCTGTTAAGTCAATACATTGGTTTGGAACAAGACAGTTTCAGCATCGAAGCAACTGCTTTTGATGAACTGTCTTCCCCCGAGAAATACAAAACCGACCATCATTCTGCCTTGCTAAAGACACCCGAATATCAACTGCTGAATAAAAATGTAGAAGCAAATCATTTGCAGAAGAAAATAGCCACAGGGAAATATATGCCCACCGTAGGCATAGGGGCCGGATATATGTATGACAATCTAATGGATAAAGATCATCCATTTGGCATAATTTTCACCAGCGTTTCCATTCCTATATCAGATTGGTGGGGTGGTTCTCATGCCATCAAGAAACAGAATCTACAGACTATGATTGCCGAAAATAATCGAAAAGATTCATCCGATCTACTGATTATTCAGATGCAGAAGTTATGGAATGATCTGAGCGAGTCATACAAACAAGTGAAATTAGCGGAAGAGTCTGTTGCAACAGCCACTGAAAACGTTCGGCTGAACACGGATTACTACAAAGCCGGCACAGTGACTTTAAGTGACTTATTGGATTCGCAAATGCTACTACAAAAAAGCAGGGACCAATACACTGATGCTTATATGCAACATCTAGTAAAACAAACGCAATACCTGCAAGCAACTGGGCGCTAAAGGGATAAAAGCAGCACAAGAGTGGCGGATACTATTCAATACATCCGTCACACTTACGATATTCTTTGGGAGATAACTCTGTGTGATGTTTAAAGTATTTGCCAAAAAATGATTGATTAGCAAAATGAAGTTCTTCGGCTATTTCCTGAATGCTTTTTCCCGTAGATTTGAGTAAAGCTTTTGCTTCAAGAATAACAAAATCATCAATCCACTCGCCGGCAGTTTTACCACTCACCTCTTTCACCACCCTTGAAAGATATTTAGGAGTAAGGAACAACTTATTGGCATAGTAGATCACATTTCTCTCTTTACGAAACGTACTATTCAACAGATGGAGAAATTGCTCGAAAAGTTCTTCTTTACGACTTTCATGAACCACCACCTGAGGCATTTGCTTTCTATAAATGTTATATATATCATAAAATAAAGCTAGAACCAATCCATGAGCTATTTCCTTACGGCAGTGATTGTCATTTTGTATTGCTTTTTTAAGCAGAAAAGTATAATAATCCAGAATACATTTCTGATCTTCTTCGTCAATGCTGATGCAGGGCTGATCTTTTAAATAAAAGATGAATGGTAGCAAACCTTTCAATTTTGGAAAGATATTATCGATAAAGTTCTTAGACATCAAAATAAAAATGCCCGAGAAATCGGAACTAATCTCGATGCTCTGCAAAATCTGTTCGGGCATAATGAGCATCAGAGAGCCAGAGGAGAGTTGCTGCTTTTTCAAATTTATCTCCAATTGCCACTTGCCTTGCAAGCAAAGTACCATTACGGCAGCCTCCAGTCTTTCCGGATAACTATACAATGGAAAGTCTTTCACATCATCGAAGAGGGCAAAGTCATCATCAATAGAATGGTTATTTAGAGAAGCTGCTACCGTCAAAAAATTCAGATGTGCTATCTTTGGCATAACTCAAAAAGTATATCATTACACAATTTTTCAAGGAAATATTGATCCGTTTCATCAAAGAAACGAAGCATGTCACTATCGATATCGAGTACTCCCCATACTTCGCCATCCTTCAATAGAGGAATCACTATTTCGGATCGAGAGATCGAACTACAAGCAATATGACCGGGAAAAGCATCGACATCAGGTACCAGCTGAGTAACTCTCTGTAGCCAAGCAGTGCCGCACACTCCTCTACCCAACTTTATACGAGTACAAGCTACCGGCCCTTGAAACGGGCCAAGAACCAATTCTTCAGATTTTACCAGATAAAAGCCCACCCAAAAGAAATCGAATGAATCTTTTAAAGCAGCACACACATTTGCCAGATTGGCCACAAGATCACTTTCTCCTTCGATCAGAGATTGTATTTGTGGCAACAACGAGCTATATTTCTCTTCTTTACTACCCGAAATAACGATTAATTCTTCAGCCATTTTTATATATTGCCAATAAATATTATATCAAAAACAAACAACCCGAGACAAAATAATAGACCTCAATGATTGAACAATAAACGGGCATCTCTCTTTGCTGCCGGCACAGTCCATTCTTCAGGAATAAATTTCCAATGCCCTAAAGATTGCGGATATAGCGTATCACTCTTTTCTATGTACTTCATCATATAGAATCGGAGATCTTTGTCGGTAGAACTAATAATTCTTTTTTTAAGTTCATCCTGTGGAATACCGGCGCCTTTTGTTAATAGCTCTCCTCCTCCGTTACCGCGATAAGAGTTTAATGCCACTTTATAAATATGATCCATCCGAAAAGGAGTTCCACTCGCCATACTTACTATGGTTATCTTGTGCCCTTTAGGTTGAGTAACATCTACGGTATAAATAATTCCGGCAGCAGAATCAAAGTTGAAACTGAAGTTTTTAAAAGTAGTACGTTCTTCATTAGCACAAAAATTATCATTCAACCATACTAAATGATCCCAAGGTGATTTCATCTGATTCGTCCACCAGTAATAGGATTCCTCCAAATAATCCTTAATCTCCTTACCGGAAAGTTGCATAGTATAGAGCATATTCTCGTATTTATAAAGGTTAAACATATCGCTCACATAAACATCTCCCTTCTTTATCTCAGCATCAAAAGAAAGCGGAGCAGTGAAAGAAACATCAGCACCCGAAATAGTCAACTGCAACTGATGAATTAAATCGACAAATGGAGATGGCCCTACATAGGCAGGCCAAGAAGTAACCGTTTCAGTAAAGTATCCCAGTCGCTTAGAAACAAATTTTCCCACAGCGTCATATTGCGAAGCAAATTTGGTCATGAATTCTTCGCTCACTCCATATTTAATAACTTCCGTAAGAGCTCCGTTTACACATTTGCTCTGAACCTTTCCATTCTTCAACTTTAATGTTACGTCTACATCAGCCACCACCACTCCGTTATTAGCCGGATTAATAATCAGCACAGAGTCTCCTGCCACATTCATCACCTTTTTGCAATCGGCAATATGGTCATGACCAATCATCACAATATCGAAACCGGGAACGTTACAAGCCACACTCACAGAAGCATTTTCTTTGTATTTATCCCCAAGTATCATACCTTCTTGCCCTGAATGAAAAAGTCCGATTACAACATCAGGTTTCTCTTTCTCACGGATAATCTTCATCCATTTGCGGGCTGTCTCTTCCATATCATCAAAACGCATTCCCGACCAAAGATTCTCTGAAAGCCAAACCGGAATGGCCGGAGTAATCATCCCCAAGATTACAATTTTAACTCCATCTCTTTTAAAGACGACATAAGGCTTCAAATAAGTATTATTATTCGATGTACGTATAATATTGGCACCCAAAATAGGAAAATGACATTGACTAACCCAGCGATCAAAGACCTTATGCCCCGTTTCAACATCATGATTTCCCATATTGCCTGCATTATAACCCATAAAATTCATCATTTCGCTGCAAACATGAGGAGAGACAGTATCAATAAAATTATAATAGTAAGAAGAAGGCTGTCCTTGAAGTATATCACCATTATCAAGCAAAATTAAATTATCTTTATACACTTTTCGTTCACTTTGAACCATTGCATGAACACGAGACAAGCTACCGACCCATTCTTTTTGCTGAATAAAACTATAAGGAAAATAATTGCCGTGAATATCACTAGTTTCAACAAATTTCAGTTTTACTTCTTTCTCTTGCGCATATAAAACGGAGCAAAAGAGGAAAAAAGGAAGAGAGAAAAAATAGGATTTCAAATTCATATTTTATTAATCTTTAATAGGGTGTGTAAATACAATACGAGCTCCATCATGATAGTTTGTGTCTACCCAAATACTTCCTCCCCATTTAGTAACAATAAGTTGGCATATCGAAAGACCTAAACCGGCTCCTTGAGTATATTCATTCAGTTTCGTAAATCGCTCAAACACTTGTTGATGTTTATCTTGCGGGATCCCACACCCGGAGTCAGTAACAGCAAACTCCACGAAGCTATCATAAACTGCAAACTCCAATCTTATCATTCCGGAATCGGTATATTTATTGGCATTAGAGAGTAAATTGAAAAGGATTTGTTGCAAACGACTCACGTCGGTCTTCAGTTCAAAAGATTCATAAGAAGAAGAAAAAAAGAACTCATTATCAGACTTCTTAGCGAAATCAAAAGAAGCTAAAATTTGACGACATAACAAAATAACATCACTCTTCTCATATTCAAATTTGACTCTATCACTTTCGAGCTTTGACACATCAAGAATATCATTTATCAACCTTAAAAGCATATCGGAATTTGTTTTAACAATATCAATGTAATTACGTTGTTCTTCCTCCGTATTCCCTCCCGAAACTAATACTTCTGAAAAACCAACTATCGCATTCAAAGGTGTTCTTATCTCATGGCTCATATTAGCTAAAAAAGCCGTTTTCAATCTATTAGATTCTTCTGCCCTATCTTTCGCTATGCGAAGTTCTCCTTCAGATATCTCAAGATTATCTTTCAACCTTTTTGTTCTGAAGTAAAAAAACAGAGAGATACACAAAGCTAGAATCAGCAGTATCAGGAAAGCTATAATTCCCAATAAAAAAGATTTATATTGCTCATAAAAAGGAGTAGGTTCATTAACAAACTCATATTCTTTTTTGCCAAGAACAGACAAGTTTATACCCTTTTTTTGAACAACCTTATAATCAAACAAAAGCTTATTTTTCACAATTTCGACATGCAGTGTCTTCGACCGAGGATTCTTTTGCATTTTTATTATCTGCCGGGCCAAATCTCTACCGAAAATATGATAGTTTGGCATGATGCCACCTAGAGCCCAATAACCAAATCCAGTGACAGTTAAGGAGAAAGCAGGAGTTTGGGGATTCGCATCCATCATAACGTATGCCGCATTATGCACAAAATAGCCATCATTCATATCGACCTTCCAAGTTCCTAAAAGAATAGCTGTATTTGGAGGTAATTTACGCAATTCTTCAACAATAGTATAAATGGTATGCGAACGGCCATCAAGAAGAATAAGCCTCAAGTCTGGAAATTTCTTCATTTCCTTCCTTACATGGGCTTGTAAAGATACTCCTCCATAACTATTATCGGATATAAAAGCTATATTACGAGTATTTGGATAAAGTTTTTTTATTAGATTAATATTTCCGATTACATCATATTCATACATAAACCCAGCTTTAACCTGGTGTTTCAACGAATCAGCAAAAAAATCGACAGATTCAGGCATCCATTTTTGCAAAGAAACAGGCTTATCCGGCAATAAAACGGCATTCTTACTAACCATACAACAGATAACCGGTACATCATTCACAAGAGAATCTTTCTGAGATAAGTAGGATGCCCACGCTTCTTGCCCCAACAGAATCATAGCCTCTGGTTTCATTCTGCCTGTATATTTTTGAAGAAGCCCCCTCATCTTTACTTTCCAAGACATAAATTCCGAAAAACTCTTGCAATTAAGGTTTTCAATAACCACATTTCGAGTTCCACCAAGTTTATGATATTCGTCCATAAATTCAGATATATTGGCCGAAGTAGGATGGGCATCAGGATTATACGAACTGATAATCAGAATAGAATGACCTTTACCCGCAGCAAATAGTCTTGCCGGAGTGACAAGAAATATCATAAGAAATAGAGAGCAAATTAGGCCTAAAATAGTTTGACACAATCATAGGGGGTATTGACATTTTCATTCTATCTGAGGTGCAAATATAACATAAAGTTGCAGTTTATAAAAGATTAAATGAATACATTTGCAAATTAATATCACAAAAAATTAAAAAATGGAACTATTTATCAACATGATATCTTCTACTTTGAATATATCGGAAAGACAAATTAAAAACACACTGGCTTTATTAAAAGAAGGAGCTACTATTCCGTTTATTAGCAGGTATAGAAAAGAAGCAACCGAAGGATTAGACGAAGTTCAGATAGAAAATATAAAAGAACGATACGAAAAACTTGTTGAGTTGAGCAAGCGCAAAGAAACCATTATAAGCACGATCAATGAACAAGAAAAATTAACCCCTGAACTACAGAAACGTATTAATGAGACATGGGATTCTATTGTGCTGGAAGATATTTATTTGCCTTACAAACCGAAGAGAAAAACCAGAGCAGAAATGGCTCGTCAGAAGGGACTGGAGCCACTGGCTATGTTGCTCCTGATGCAACGAGAGAATAGTTTGATGACCAAAGCCTCTTCTTTTGTAACTAGCGATGTAAAAAATACAAATGAAGCCATAAAAGGAGCACAAGACATCATTGCCGAAATAGTGAACGAAGATGAACGTGCCCGCAATCAGATAAGAAATAGATTCAACCGTCAAGCAGTTGTTTCTGCTAAAGTAGTAAAAGGCAAAGAAGAAGAGGCAAGTAAATATCGTGATTATTTCAATTTTTCAGAGCCATTGAAACGTTGTACTTCTCACAGGTTATTGGCTATTCGTAGAGCTGAAGCAGAAGGATTACTCAAAGTATCCATCACGCCTGATGACGATGAATGTGTAGACCAATTGGAAAGACTGTTTGTACACAGCAACAACGAATGCGGAAGATATGTAGCAGAAGCTGTTCAGGATGCTTACAAAAGATTGTTGAAACCATCTATTGAAACCGAATTTGGAGCCATAAGTAAAGAAAAAGCCGACGAAGAAGCTATACGTGTTTTTGCCGAGAATTTACGTCAACTACTTTTGGCAGCTCCTCTGGGACAAAAAAGAGTGTTAGGTATCGATCCCGGCTTTCGCACAGGATGTAAAGTGGTCTGTCTTGATGAACAAGGAAATCTTTTACACAACGAAAACATATACCCTCATCCTCCGGTAGACAAACAGGCGGAAGCAACTTCCAAATTAAGAAAAATGATAGAAGCATACAACATAGAAGCCATAGCTATTGGCAATGGAACAGCTAGTAGGGAAACTGAATATTTTGTCACTAAGCAACAATTTGACCGGCCGGTAAAAGTGTTCGTAGTGAGCGAACAAGGAGCATCTATCTATTCGGCATCAAAAACAGCCCGCGATGAATTTCCCGATTACGATGTCACTGTGCGGGGAGCTGTTTCCATCGGTCGTCGGCTGATGGATCCGTTAGCCGAATTGGTCAAGATTGATGCTAAATCAATAGGTGTGGGTCAGTATCAACATGATGTGGAGCAGGGAAAATTGAAAAAATCTCTTGATCAGACTGTAGAAAATTGCGTGAACCTTGTAGGCGTAAATCTCAATACGGCCAGTAGCCATTTGCTAACGTATGTGTCTGGACTAGGTCCCCAATTAGCGCAAAACATAGTGAACTATCGATCAGAAAACGGAGCTTTTCGTTTACGAAAAGAGTTGATGAATGTTCCACGAATGGGCGCTAAAGCTTTTGAGCAATGTGCCGGCTTCTTGCGCATCCCACAAGCTGTTAATCCGTTAGATAATACAGCCGTTCACCCTGAAAGCTATTGTATTGTCGAGAAGATGGCAAAAGACTTAAAGTGCACTGTATCGGAACTGATCGCAAACAAAGAATTAAGACTACGAATTAATCTGGAACAATATATCACCTCCACTGTGGGATTACCTACATTGCATGACATTATGCAAGAACTAGACAAGCCGGGAAGAGATCCACGACAAACCATACGCGTTTTTGAGTTTGACAAAAACGTACGTAACATAAATGATTTGTCAGAAGGAATGATACTTCCGGGCATCGTAGGCAACATCACCAATTTTGGTGCTTTTGTAGATATAGGAATTAAGGAGAATGGATTGGTGCACCTGTCTCAATTGGCGGAGAAGTATATTACAGATCCTACACAAATAGTCTCCATCCATCAACATATAATGGTAAAAGTGCTTAGTGTGGATATGCAAAGAAAGCGTATACAACTAACAATGATTGGAGTAGAACAAAATAACTAAAAGACGAAGTTTAATCCCTTCAGCAAATTTCTACTAAGGGCTTAAACTTTGAAGCTCTTTCCATACTCGCTTTTTCGAACATTCTTTTTCTCAAACCAATAAATGATAGCCCCTGTAGTGGCTATCAGCAATACAGTGCAGATAATGGAGCCTTCAAAACCGAAATCCCCACCATTAATGATGTTTTTCTCTGGTAAATACAGAGTGAATATTGAAGGAAAGAGCTTGGCACCACTTACTTCGTAGCCAAGCACCGGACCCTGCAACCAATTCCAAAAGACATGCAAGGTAATGGGAAAGCACAGATTTCGGGTATAAAGAAAAGCTGCTCCCAACATCAATCCGGCTAAAAAAATGTTGAATATTGGCAGAAAAGCAATATTAGGATTAAACAGATGCATCAGTGCAAAAATGAAAGAAGAAATGCACAAAGCCACAAACTTATTCATGCACGACATTAGGCGTGAAAGTATATAACCACGTATCATCACTTCTTCCATCAAAGCAGCCACGATAAGAACACAAAAACTACCCAGAAGTATTTCTCCATCAAAATGAACGTCCGTAACCTCTACAACACCCAACAGCAGAGAGGTACCAAATCCAAGAAAATAAAGTAATAATGCTAAGCTAATCCCTAGAAGGAAGTCACGCCCCCGACCTTTTATTCCAAACCCCAAATCGGATAGTGGACGGCAATCAAGGTATAGAATAAATAAAACGGCCGGAATGAAAACACCTAAAAACATCGCCAAACTTGAAAAGAATTGTTGCAACATGCCAATTTGACCTGTAGACACCCCAAAAGCCAAATAAACGAATGCTGAAAACACACTCATTAAAAGAATGGAAGTAAGTGTATATAATAGTATAGTAGCCCATACAGGAAGCATTGGACGGGCTAAAGCTTCATTTCCCATAATTGCATAATAATTTGTTAATCTAGCAGCAAAAATAGCTATAAAAAACAAAAAGTTCATCTCTTACTAAAGTATATCACTATATTTGTCTAAACATTCATTTTGAACCATGAAAATAAAACATTTGTTCGCCATCATGGCTATTGCTGCAAACATTGCAGCAATTACTGCACAAGTAAATAAAACGTTCTTCGTGCCTAAGCCAGGAACGATGATCTCTCTACTGACTGAAGAGGAAGCACGTAATGTAACACATCTTACCCTGACCGGAAAAATCAACGCAATAGATTTTAAACATATGCGAGATGAATTTGACCATCTGCAGGTGCTCGACATTTCCAATGCCGAAATTAAGATGTATGTGGGCAAAGAAGGTACTCATTCCGACAAATTCTATGTATACCCTCCCAATTGCATCCCGGCTTACGCATTTAGTAAGTTAGAAAAAGGTATTTATAAAGGTAAGCAAACTCTCAAAAAGGTTATACTATCAGAAAAAACACGAAACATAGAAGATGCGGCGTTCAAAGGGTGTGAAAATTTAAGTATCTGCCAGATAAAAAAGAAAAAAGCGCCCAATCTTTTACCAGAAGGTTTGGCTGACAGTATAACCGCTATATTTGTTCCACTGGGCAGTAGTGATGAATATCGAATGAAAAACAGATGGGAAAAATTTGCTTTTATAGAAGGAGATCCTCTGGAAGCAAGTGTGCAGATTGGATTGATGGGAAGTCTTGAGAGTGAAATTATAAAGGCCGGTCTACAACCTAAAAACATCAATTTCCTAACGATTGAAGGAAAAATGGATAATGCCGATTTTAAGTTAATATGCGATTATATGCCCAATCTGGTGTCCTTAGACTTAGCAAAAACGAATGCGACGAACATTCCTGAATTTACTTTTGCGCAAAAAAAATATTTGCTCCGGATTAAATTGCCTCACGGATTAAAAATTATCGGGCAACGAGCATTTAGTAATTGCGGGCGACTTTGCGGAACACTTGAGCTTCCCGGTAGCGTAACTGCTATTGAATATGGGGCATTCATGGGATGTAGCAATCTTCGTCATGTTATGGCTACCGGCAATAAGATAACAACGTTGGGCGACAACCTCTTTGGTGATGAAAATAGTAAACTGATTTACAAATAAAAAGTCCTTCCAACAATAACATACGCTCATAAAATAATTGCCCCGTTATAAACCTTAGGCTGTATAACGGGGCAATTATTTTATGAGTTTTCGGTGTCAATCTTCTCCGTACATTCGCTTGCGAATCTCTTTAATGTGATCAGAAATTATGTATTCATCATACTCCATGATCTTATCAATAACACCATTTGGTGTAAGTTCAATGATACGGTTTGCTACCGTTTGTATGAACTCATGGTCATGAGATGAAAATAGTACATTTCCTTTGTATGATTTCAAATTGTTATTGAAAGCTTGTATAGATTCCAAATCTAAATGATTGGTAGGAGTATCAAGAATAAGGCAATTTGCGTTTTTAAGTTGCATACGAGCAATCATACAACGCATCTTTTCTCCTCCCGAAAGTACATTTACTTTCTTCAAAACTTCTTCGCCCGAGAATAACATCCGTCCTAAAAAGCCCTTCATATATACCTCGTTTCCTTCGCCAAACTGACCAAGCCAATCAACCAAATTCAAATCTGAATTAAAGAAGTCAGTATTGTCAACCGGCAAATATGCTGTAGTTATCGTTACCCCCCAATTGAAATGACCTGTGTCAGCCTTTAAGTTTCCGTTGATAATTTCAAAGAAAGCCGTCATCGCCCTTGGGTTACGCGATAGAAAGACTATTTTATCTCCCTTCTCTACATTAAAATTGATATCATTAAACAGTACTACTCCTTCTTCTGTTTTCTTGCTCAGACCTGCAACCTCAAGAATCTGATTACCCGGGTCTCTTTCCGGAGTAAAAATAATACCCGGATACTTACGAGATGAAGGCTTAATCTCATCAACATTAAGTTTCTCAAGCATCTTTTTACGACTGGTAGTTTGCTTACTTTTAGATACATTGGCACTAAAACGACGAATAAATTCTTCCAGTTCCTTCTTCTTTTCTTCAGCTTTAGCTTTCTGGTTTTGTTGTTGACGCAAAGCAAGCTGACTTGATTCATACCAGAAACTATAGTTACCGGCAAACATGTTTATCTTACTATAATCAATATCAACCGTATGTGTACACACTGAGTCGAGGAAGTGGCGGTCATGACTAACAACCAGTACCGTATGTTCAAATCCTGCGAGATATTCTTCTAGCCATGTAACCGTTTCCATATCCAGATCATTGGTCGGCTCATCAAGCAATAAGTTATCAGGATTACCGTACAGTGCTTGCGCAAGCATCACACGCACTTTCTCCTTACCACTAAGCTCGCCCATCAACATATAATGTCTATCCTCTTTAACTCCTAAACCACTAAGCAAAGATGCTGCATCACTCTCGGCATTCCAACCATCCAGTTCGGCAAATTTTTCCTCTAATTCCGAAACTTTAAGGCCATCTTCATCCGTAAAGTCCTCTTTGGCATACAGAATTTCACGTTGTTTCATGATATCCCAAAGAATCGTGTGTCCCATCATTACAGTATCCATTACTGTATGTGAATCCCATTTAAAGTGATCCTGACTTAGCACAGATAAACGTTCACCGGAACCTAATGCAATTGAACCGGTTGTTGGATCCAAATCGCCATATATAGTACGCAAAAACGTAGATTTCCCTGCACCATTAGCTCCAATAATTCCATAACAGTTACCACTAGTGAATTTCAAATTCACTTCATTAAACAATATCCTTTTCCCAAATTGTACCGAAACATTCGAAACTGTGATCATCCTATCTTCTTTGTTTTAATTTCCGGTGCAAAGGTAGGCATTTTTAATGAATAATGCGACAAACAGGATGCGTCAATCTGGCATATATATGCTACCTTTGCCGTCCATTATGGCAAGAAATTGAAACTGGCAAAGTTTTTGCTGTAAAACTGACAGATTATAGATCGTGCATAATTTTAGAAGAAGATATTTGCATAACCAGAAAAATAATGATAAAGATATGAATCCGAACAACAAAGAAACGGTCAGAGAAGAAGAGTCAAAAGCGGAAACAAAGCAGAATTCAGTGGAAGAAGAGTTGCAAAATGCAGCAAACGAAAAGATCGCCATTGAAGAAGTTACGGAGGAAGCATCTCCATTGTCAACGGAAGAGCAACTAGCTAAACAACTAGAAGAAGCGCTCACTCAAATAGAAGATCAAAAAGATAAATATCTGCGGCTTTCTGCCGAATTTGATAATTACCGAAAAAGAACGATAAAAGAAAAAGCAGAGCTCATCTTGAATGGTAGCGAGAAGAGTATTAGTAGTATGCTTCCTGTTATCGACGACTTTGAGCGTGCTGTGAAAATGATGGAAACAGCAACTGATATTGAAGCTGTAAAAGAAGGGATTGCCCTTATCCATAACAAATTCCTTGGCATCTTAGGACAGAGTGGAGTAAAGGTGATAGAAACAAAAGAAAAAGAACTGGATACCGATTTCCATGAAGCAATAGCTCTTATTCCGGCTCCTTCAGAAGAATTGAAAGGAAAAATACTCGACTGCGTACAAACCGGATACACACTAAACGAGAAGGTTATCCGTCATGCTAAAGTAGTTGTGGGAGAATAATAACTAAACATAAACCTAACTACTTAATCAATTAATCAACAACAAAGATTATGGCAAAAAGAGATTACTACGAAGTCCTTGAGATTAATAAAGACGCATCAGCAGACGAGATAAAAAAGGCTTATCGAAAAAAAGCGATTCAATATCACCCTGATAAAAATCCGAATGATAAGGTAGCAGAAGAAAAGTTTAAAGAGGCAGCGGAAGCTTATGATGTATTGAGCAATCCGGATAAGCGTGCTCGCTATGACCAATTTGGCCATGCAGGTATGAGTGGTGCAGCAGGAAACGGTGGTCCATATGGAGGAGGATTTGGCGAGAATATGTCAATGGATGACATCTTCTCCATGTTTGGAGACATCTTCGGAGGTCACTCTGGTGGTGGATTTGGTGGCTTCGGTGGGTTTGGCGGTGGAGGCGGCCAACAGCAAAGGCGCTATCGTGGATCAGATCTCCGTGTCAAAGTGAAATTAACTTTGAAAGAGATCTCTACCGGAGTAGAGAAAAAGTTCAAACTTAAAAAATATGTGCCCTGTTCTCACTGCCATGGCACAGGTGCCGAAGGGAATAGCGGATCAGAAACTTGCTCTACTTGTAAAGGTAGTGGTACGGTTATCCGCAACCAACAAACTATTTTAGGGACTATGCAAACCCGAGTTACCTGTCCTACATGTGGCGGTGAAGGGAAGATCATCAAAAATAAATGTAAACACTGCAATGGAGAGGGAATAGAGTACGGCGAAGAAGTTGTGAGCGTAAACATACCCGCAGGTGTTGCTGAAGGCATGCAATTATCAATGAGCGGGAAAGGTAATGCAGGAAAACATAACGGAGTGCCGGGAGATTTGTTGATTCTTGTAGAGGAAGAAACACATCCGGAACTTATACGCGACGAGAATGACTTAATCTACAATCTGTTATTGAGTTTTCCAACTGCAACTTTGGGAGGAGCTGTTGAAATCCCTACAATTGATAATAAAGTAAAGGTAAAAATAGATCCCGGAACCCAGCCGGGAAAAGTTCTCCGCTTGCGTGGCAAAGGACTTCCAAGTGTAAACGGGTATGGAACAGGCGATTTATTGGTCAATGTGAGTGTTTACGTTCCTGAAGTTTTAAGCAAGGAAGAGAAAAGCATACTAGAGAAGCTGGAAGTATCTGATAACTTTAAACCCAATAGTTCAGTCAAAGAGAAAATATTCAAAAAATTTAAAAATCTATTTGATTGATCAAAGTTCGCATAAGATAAAAGAGAGGCTAATTTTAAAACAAAGCTTATTAAACAAGAAAAACAGAAGTAAAAACTATTTTCAATATAAATTCAAAGAATAGAAAGATGCAGTCATTACCTTTATGAGATACGAAGGATTTAATAAACAATTCAATGAATCGACTTGTTTATCTCATATAAAGTGAATATATTTGTTGAACAAAAGCATTAGCCGCATTGGTTGGATTGGGAAACTCATCAAATATAATGGAATACCGAGACAAGCTTTGCTTCTTAATGGCGGGCCACATATCCTTTAGGATAACTTTTAGTCAGTGGATTACAAAGAGAGTGGGCACTCAAATCATGTCATTCGGAGTTTCATCACATCATCGATGCGGCTTTTATCAAAAAAGGACGATATCCCAATGGGTTATCGTCCTTTTCAATTAGTATCTTTTAATAATAATATAGACAGAGGAGAATAAGCTTACACTTATCCTCCTCTGTCTATATATATCTAAACATTACTATTAAAACACTCGATACAACAACCAAGCTCCTTGAAAATCTTTTCTATTAGGATACTTGGCTTTAAAAGCATCACGAGCATCAGCAGCAGTAGCTTTATCAGAGAAAGTGTTTACAATAACACGATACATTGCAGCTTCTGCATTAAAGGCAATAGTAGCACTATAACCCTCGGCATCAAGAAAATCTTTCAAACCCTCAGCGTTAGCTTTTAATCCAAAACTGCCGCAAACTACACTGTACTCTTTTAAAGCGTCGGTTCCGGAAACAACAGTAACCTTTTCTTGACGAACGCTAGCATCCTTTCCAGTCTTTACCGCCACAGGAGCAGTAGCAACAGGTGTAACATCAACGGAATTATTTACTTGAGGCTCTGCCAATTCTTGCTGCTTAGCTTTTTCGTATGCTTTCTTATATGCACTTTCACTCGATTTGCACGAAGTAAAAGCCAAGACAACACATACACCCATTCCTAACATTGCTAAATTTTTCATATTCTATACATTTTAGTTAATAATTCATTTCCATATTTTATTCTAAACATCACAGATACAATCCATCCAAAGGTATAAACAGTAACAATTAAAATAGACCGATCCACAAGAAGACAATTAATTATAAAAATACTATTTGCGTTCCATCTTCTTATTCCCTCTGTAGGAGATAGTAGAAGTCGCTTGATTTGTGGGCATAAGTAACACCTCTGCTATTTGCACATGAGCAGGAGCAGAAGCTGCAAAGTAAACAGTTTCCGCAACATCATCACCGGATAAAGGCTGTATGCCTTCATAAAAACGATCCGCAATATCCTTATTTCCACGGAATCTAACGACAGAAAAATTAGTTTCTACCATACCTGGTTTAATATTGGTAACCCTAAGAGGAGTATCAACCAAATCGATGCGAAGTCCATCAGACAAGGCCTTCACCGCAGCTTTAGTAGCACAATAAACACTACCTCCCGGATACGCACCATCTCCGGCAATAGATCCTATATTTATAATATGCCCACTCCCACGTTCAACCATACCGGGTACAACCAAGCGGGTCACAGCTAATAAGCCTTTTATATTTGTATCAATAACAATATCCCATTCATCAAGCTGTCCCTCGTGTTCTTTGTCCATTCCGATCACAAGACCGGCATTATTGATCAAGAGATCAATCTTTTTCCATTTTTCGGGTAATGATGCCAAAGCTTTGCTTATTGCTTCACGATCGCGCACATCAAAAGGAAGCAAATAAACAGAAATATCATTTTTTGACTCTAGCTCTATTTTCAATTGTTCCAACACAACTGTATTTCGAGCATTAAGAATTAAATTTGCTCCCTGAGAAGCAAATTTTCGTGCACATCCTTCTCCAATGCCACTACTTGCTCCTGTTATAAATACGATTCTATCTTTCATCATTAATCTAGTCATTAGTAAAAGACAAAAGTACCGTTTAGCATTTGTCGATGGCTAATCTTCTTAGTTAAATATATTTAAACTAAATAGAACATTCATTTATCCAGCACATGTTGGCGTATCTTTGCAGTCAATAAAAAATATAACAGAGCCATAAAGCTCATCAATTATTCTACATGACATTTGAACAATTACATCTCATTGAGCCAATATTAAAGGCTCTACAACAAGAGGGCTACACCTCACCAACTCCCATACAAGAACAGTCCATACCTATTTTGCTTCAAGGAAATGATCTACTTGGTTGTGCACAAACCGGCACAGGAAAAACTGCGGCGTTCTCAATTCCTATATTGCAAAAACTTTATAAAACGGATAACAAAAAAGGCATCAAAGCATTAATACTAACTCCGACAAGAGAGCTAGCAATCCAAATAGGAGAAAGCTTTGAAGCATACGGAAAATATACAGGTTTGCGTCATACTGTTATTTTTGGCGGAGTCGGTCAAAAGCCTCAAACGGATGCGTTACGTGCCGGAGTACAAATATTAATTGCTACCCCCGGCCGCCTCATGGATCTTGCATCTCAGGGGTTCATCTCATTAAAAACATTGGATTTCTTTGTACTTGATGAAGCTGACCGCATGCTTGACATGGGATTTATTCACGATATAAAGAAAATACTTAAACTGTTACCCCCTAAACGTCAAACATTGTTTTTCTCGGCAACAATGCCTCCTGAGATTGAGAAGCTGGCTAATTCCATGCTCACAAATCCTAAGAAAGTAGAGGTAACGCCCGCATCTTCAACAGTCGATACAATTTCTCAGTGCCTATATTTCGTAGAGAAGAAAGAAAAAACCGATTTATTGATTCATCTATTAAAAGATAAATCAGTAGAATCTGCATTGATCTTCACCAGAACAAAACACGGAGCAGACAAATTATCCCGCGTGCTAAAAAATACAGGAATTAGAGCAGAAGCTATTCATGGAAATAAATCTCAGAATGCTCGTCAACGAGCGCTAACTGATTTTAAAAATCATGACCTACGAGTACTTATAGCTACTGATATTGCAGCCCGTGGAATAGATGTGGATCTACTCTCTCATGTTTTCAACTATGAACTCCCCAACGTGCCGGAAACGTACGTACATAGGATTGGACGAACTGGTCGTGCCGGACACGAAGGAGTAGCCATAGCGTTCTGTGAATCAGAAGAGCTCCCTTATCTTAAGGATATTCAAAAATTAATAGGAAAAACAATACCTGTTATAAAAGAACACCCTTTCGTTACTACCGAAAGCATCAATGCGCAAGAAAAGAAAACGGAAGAATTAAAGATAAAAGCTAAAGAAAACAAACCTTACCGCGGAAGCCGCGCCAATGGCGATTATTGGAGAAGGCAGCAACAACCTCAACAAGGAAAAAAACAACAAAGCGATAGAAAGCCACAAAAAAGTACTCCGAAATAGTTGCATAGATGCTACAAATAGCATTTAATCGGAGGTTAAGAACCAAATCTCGGCAAAAAGAAACAATCCAAAGATGAACAATACAGAGGCTCTATTTGTTAAAATAGTTATAATCACATAAAGAAAAGAATTATGAAAGGATTAAATGTATTGGCTGCATTCTTAGGCGGTGCAGCAGTTGGTGCTGCAATAGGTATCCTATTTGCTCCAGAGAAAGGTGAAGACACTCGCCGAAAAGTAGTAGAAATTCTTCGGAAGAAAGGTATTAAGCTCAATCGTAGCGAAATGGAAAATCTAGTTGATGAGATTACGGCGGAGATTAAAGGAGAAGTAACTGAGTAAAAACAGAGCCATCATGTTTGCAAACGATGAAAGTATAGAAAACATTCAACAGTTATTTGTTGAGTTGAAAAAGTATTTAGAACTTCAAAAAGAGTATACGAAATTTGAACTAACCGAAAAGCTCACGATACTTCTATCAACCTTAATATTGATTTTTATGCTCGTCATTCTTGGCATGGTGGCCTTGTTCTATGGTTTATTTGCACTAGTATACGTGCTGGAGCCTTTAGTAGGAAGTTTGACGGCTAGCTTTGGTATTATTACCGGTATAAACCTCTTACTTATATTAATAGTGATACTTTTTAGAAAGAAACTTATCATTGCTCCACTGGTAAACTTCTTAGCAAATTTATTTCTCAACAATTCAAATAAAAGATGATGAAATGAATAAGCTTGATACACAAAAGATCAGCCTTGAAGATATTGCATTACGAAAGGCCAAATTGTTGGAAGAGATCCGAACTCAGAAAATTGTTATCGTAGAGACTGCCCGCCTAGCTTTTAATCCTTATTCAGGAGCTGCAACCACAGGTAGTTCACTTATGAAAACAGTCAATACCGGAATGGCCGTTTTTGAAGGGGTAATGCTGGGATTGAAGATAATGAGAAAAGTTCGTCGACTCTTTGGCTAAAATAAAATCAGAATTAATAGCTAACATAAAAAAAGTGCCATTAAAGAAATAAGATTCTTTAATGGCACTTTTTTTATGTTTTTGAAATCCATTGACTATACATATGTCTCCAAAAGCTTTACTGCTCCATTAGGAGTAATAGAAACCTCTTGCGTAGAAGCAGGAAAGAGTATTGTTTCTCCGGCAGAGAGAGTTATCTCATTTTTCTGATCATCAATGATATTGCACGACCCCTCTATACATATAAAAATGACAAAAGAATCTAATTCTGAATAATCACACGAAATTTCTTCCGTCATATCATACAATGAAGTAGTAAAATATGGACATGCGACTAATTCTACGGGTTCATTTTCTACAGTTTCATAACTGGTTCGATAATCATCGACCACCTCAAAATTAATGGCTTCACGAGCCAAGTCAGTATGAAGTTCACGTGTCTTTCCATCAGCATCTTTCCGATTAAAATCATAGATACGATACGTAATATCAGACGTTTGCTGAATTTCTGCAACAAAAGCCCCCGCACCAATACTATGTACCCGACCTGCTGGTAAAAAGAAAACATCTCCCGGATGAATTTCATACTCTTGCAACACGTCTGTAATCGTATTATTATACACCCTGTCTTTGTACTCTTTGGGAGTTATTTCCTCAGAAAAACCGGAACGTAGCTTAGCACCTTTATCAGCACCCACAACATACCACATTTCCGTTTTTCCCATAGAATTGTGCCGCTTCTTCGCCAAATCATCCGACGGATGTACCTGAATGGACAAGTCTTGCTTTGCATCAATAAATTTAATCAGCAACGGAAACTTGTTTCCAAAACGGGTATAGTTGGCTTCACCAACCAACTCTTCACGGTATTTTGCTACCATTTCTACAAGTGAAAGACCTTTGTCTACCCCGTTGGCCACAACTGATTCGCTGTTTTCAACGCCCGACAATTCCCAACTCTCTCCAACTTCTGTCAATTCATCATTCAGATGTTTGAACGAAATAATTTTATCGCCCCCCCAAAGCGTCTGCTTTAAAATGGGTTCAAATTTTAATGGATACATTTTTTTGTTATAAACTTAGATTAAAAACTCTTGATTTTAACAATCCGAGGACAAACATACAAAAAATATCAAAATAGAGAGCATTATAAAAGGTTTTTTCATGAAAATATCTTTGAAATTTAACCCGCATCTCAGATTAAGAAAGTAAAGTAGAAGAAACGCTAAACTTTCATAAATGCCGACCTATATTTGCCTATAATAATTTGGGATAACGGAAGAATTTACCTTTATTTGCAAGAAATATTAAATAATACCGAACATGATAAACACTTTTTCCACTGAAGGTAATTTATCCGGTTTAGATCGGAAGAAATTTCAAAAAAACATAGCTGGTAAAGAGACCGACTTATTTGTCTTAAAGAATAAGCAAGGAATGGAAGTTGCCGTTACAAATTATGGCTGTGCAATCCTCTCCATCATGGTGCCAGACAAAGACGGGAAATATGCAAATGTGGTATTAGGACATGATAGCATTGATAATGTGATCAATAGTCCTGAACCATTTTTGAGTACAACCATCGGACGCTACGGCAATCGTATAGCCAATGGAAAGTTTCAGTTGCACGAAAAAGAATATAGCTTGACCGTCAACAATGGACCTAACTCTCTACACGGAGGTCCTACTGGTTTTCACAGAAGAATATGGGATGCTAACCAGATAAGCCAAGACGTAGTAGAGTTTACCTACCTTTCCGTCGATGGAGAAGAAGGATTTCCCGGAAACTTAAAAGTATCAATGACTTATCGGCTTGATGAAGATAAAAATGCTTTAATCATAGAATATCATGCCACAACAGATAAGCCTACAATTGTAAATCTGACCAATCATGCCTTCTTCAATCTAGCTGGAATAGCAAACCCCACTCCTACCATAAACAATCATGTTGTAACAATCAATGCAGATTACTATACTCCGATAGACGAAGTATGTATACCTACCGGTGAAATTTTGAATGTAGAAAATACCCCACTGGACTTCCGTACACCACACACTGTTGGCAGAAGAATAGAAGAATACCATTTGCAATTAATTAATGGTCACGGATACGACCATTGTTATGTGTTAAACAAAACAGAAGTTGGAGAATTAAGTCTGGCGGCTATTTGCACTGATCCTACAAGCAAACGCAGTATGGAAGTATATACAACAGAAGCTGGAGTACAACTTTACACAGGCAATTGGCTCAACGGATTTGCAGGTGCACATGGGGCCACTTTCCCGGCTCGTAGCGCTATCTGTTTTGAAGCACAATGTTTCCCTGACACCCCAAACAAACCTCATTTTCCCACTGCCACTTTGCTACCCGAAGATGAATATCAGCAGATTACTATCTATAATTTCACAGTACAAGAATAATTAACTAACTCATTTATAAACCTACATTTTAAAATCTAACAATGACACAAGAAAAAAAGAACAAGAATATCGTAGCCATTGTCACGATGTTCTTCATTTTTGCTATGATTTCATTCGTGACTAACCTTGCTGCACCTTTTGGCACCATTTGGAAAAACGAATACGCAGGCGCAAATACTTTAGGTATGATGGGAAACATGATGAATTTCCTTGCATATCTATTCATGGGTATTCCTGCAGGTAACATGCTTGTTAAAATCGGTTATAAAAAGACAGCACTCATTGCCATGGGTGTCGGTGTTTTAGGGCTGTTTACACAGTATTTCTCAAGCTTATTTGGAACAAATATTGAGGTATTCACAGTAGGTGAATTTGCAATTAAACTAAATTTCATCATCTACTTATTAGGTGCCTTCATCTGTGGTTTTTGTGTGTGTATGCTTAACACAGTTGTTAATCCCATGCTCAACATACTTGGCGGTGGTGGTAACAAGGGAAATCAGCTTATTCAAACCGGTGGCGCTCTTAATTCTCTTTCTGGCACACTGACGCCTCTCTTTGTAGGCGCATTGATTGGTACGGTAACTTCTCAGACGGCAATGTCAGATGTATCACCACTTTTATTCATTGCAATGGGTGTTTTTGCATCGGCTTTCATCATCATATCATTCATAGCCATACCAGAACCCCATCTTAGAAAAGGAAATGTAGAAAAAGAAAAATACATTCATAGTCCTTGGGCTTTTCGCCATACAGTACTGGGAGTAATTGGTATTTTCATTTATGTAGGTATTGAAATAGGTATCCCGGGTACACTCAACTTCTACCTCGCAGATTCTAGCGCAAAAGGTGCCGGCCTATTAGTCAATGGTGCGGCTATTGGAGGTGCTATTTCGGCTATTTATTGGTTATTAATGCTCGTAGGACGTTCAGCAAGTAGTGCAATTAGCGGTAAAGTATCTAGTAGAACCCAACTAATTGTTGTATCGGCCACAGCCATCTGCTTTGTCTTAATTGCTATTATTACACCAAAAGAAGTAACCGTTTCTATGCCGGGATATAGCGTAGAAGAGGGATTTCAAATGGCACAAGTACCTGTTAGCGCACTGTTTTTAGTGCTTTGTGGGCTTTGCACTTCTGTTATGTGGGGTGGCATTTTCAATCTTGCTGTTGAAGGCTTAGGAAAATATACAGCGCAAGCATCCGGTATATTCATGATGATGGTTGTGGGCGGAGGCGTATTACCGCTTGTTCAACAATTTATTTCCGATGCTATAGGCTACATGTCAAGCTATTGGCTTATTATTGCGTTGTTAGCCTACATATTATTCTATGGTTTAGTCGGTTGCAAGAACGTTAACAAGAACATCCCTGTTGACTAACAATATATATAAATTTATTCACACCATAATTTCATTATCATGGACATAGAATATGTAAGAAACCGTTTCACAAAACATTTTGACGGAACTACCGGATTTGTGTATGCATCACCCGGACGTATTAACCTCATTGGAGAGCATACCGACTATAACGGTGGTTTTGTCTTTCCCGGTGCTATAGACAAAGGCATGATTGCAGAAATCAAGCCCAATGGCACCCAAAAAGTATTAGCCTATTCCATCGACTTAAAAGACTATGTCGAATTCGGCCTTAACGAAGAAGATGCCCCACATGCTAGCTGGGCGCGATATATTTTCGGCGTTTGCCGTGAGATGATTAAACGTGGCGTAAAAGTGGAAGGATTCAATACCGCTTTTGCAGGAGATGTACCTCTGGGTGCCGGCATGTCATCATCCGCAGCACTTGAAAGCACTTACGCTTTCGCTCTGAACGAATTGTTCAACGGAAACATAGACAAGTTTGAATTAGCTAAAGTAGGACAGGCAACGGAACACAACTATTGTGGTGTTAACTGCGGAATCATGGATCAATTTGCATCTGTATTTGGGAAAGCAGGAAGCCTCATCCGCTTAGATTGTCGTTCTTTAGAATACCAATATTTTCCTTTCAAACCGGAAGGTTATCGTTTGGTGTTGCTCGATTCTGTAGTAAAACACGAATTAGCTTCTTCAGCATACAATAAACGTCGCCAATCTTGCGAGACAGCCGTAGCTGCTATAAAGAAAAACCATCCTACAGTAGAATTTCTGAGAGATGCCACTATGGACATGCTCAAGGCAGTTAAAAACGAAATCACCGCTGAAGACTATATGCGTTCAGAATACGTTATTGAAGAAATTCAACGCGTGTTAGACGTGTGTGATGCTTTGGAAGTTGGAGATTACGAGACAGTTGGTCAGAAGATGTATGAGACTCACCACGGAATGAGTAAGCTTTACGAAGTAAGCTGTGAGGAACTTGATTTCTTGAACGATTGTGCTAAAGAATGTGGTGTAACCGGTTCGCGCGTAATGGGCGGTGGCTTTGGAGGCTGCACCATCAACTTAGTGAAAGACGAACTTTACGATAACTTCATTGCAACAGCTAAAAAAGCATTCACTGAAAAGTTTGGTAGAAGTCCTAAAGTGTATGACGTAGTCATAGGCGATGGATCGAGAAGAGTTTTAGACTAAAATCATTCTTAACGATACGAAAGGCTGACTTGGTAATTCCAAGTCAGCCTTTTATTTTTATTCTTCCCTCGAAACAACATGCTATTGATGCCCTATTAGGTTTCTATCGCACACCTTCTGTCGTCATCTGAATACGCTTTATGGTTCCATCCGGATTGTAATACAGATGATCTATACATACAGAACGTCGGAAGCTTCCTCCTTGGGTATTGAGTCCGCCATTGTGATAGACGAAATACCAGTCGCCTTTAAATTCGATGATGGCTTGATGATTGGTATTTGAATTACCCGCCAATTCGTTCAATATGCCTTTATACTCCCACGGACCATTAATATTACGACTCATGGCATAACATATTTTTTCGGGAAACTCAGAAGCATAAGATAGGTAGTACCAATCACCACGTTTATGTACCCATGGTGCTTCAGTGAAGCGGGGAAGCGTAACAGGCATAACGGGGCCATCCAATTCAATCATGTTCTTCTTCAATTTTACGTAATAGCACTGTGTATTCCCCCAAAACAGATAAGCTTGTCCATCATCGTCTATCATAACCGTAGGGTCAATGTCATCCCAACTGATCTTAGTATATTCGGTCGTCATTTCATTGGTAACTAATGCAGATCCACGAGCATCACGGAAAGGGCCAATAGGAGAATCGGACACAGCAACACCGATTGCTTTACCATGAATGGTAGCGTGTTCTACTGCCACATACCAATAGAACTTTCCATCACGTTCTATGACCTGACTTGCCCATGCGTCTCCTTTAGCCCAACTGAAATCTTTAGCTTTAAGAGGTACAGGATGTTCTGTCCAGGTTTTCATGTCGGGTGAAGAAAAGACACACCATTCATTCATCACATAGCGTTCTTGCTTAGCCGGACACTCATCATAGCCGGCATAGATATATACCTTATTATTATAGGTCATCGCTCCCGGATCGGCAGTATATTTATGTTTAAACACCGGATTACCGGTAGCAACAAAAGTTGTATCACTCTGCGCCGACAGCCCACAAGAGGCTGCCAAAGCAAGAGTTAACAAAACCAGTCTATTCTTTATTCGACTCATTCTCTTTATTTTGTTGTTTTAGTAAACTTGTAGATAGCAAAGGTATAAGGCTCCAACTGAGCATCTAATGCACCCTCACGAACAGAAACATTTGTTGTTTTCGGAGTAATAGCAAAGGGTTCCTCAATGGTATTATCTCTATCAAGATCGAGTGAGCTAAGCTTAATGCAAATACCGTCAGTCAATGTTTCTTTACCCTTAAGTCCGGCAAAAGTTAATGGCACACGCAAGGTTTTATCCGTTGTATTCACCACCTTTACAATGTATGAATGCGTTGTCGCATCCCACACCGCACTGGCAAAAAGCCCATCTTGTCCTTCGGCACCTGTAACCGGTTTATTGTTCATCGTTAGTGGAATAACATTAGTACCTTTATTCTGGGCATAAAGTTGCTGCACATAGTAGCTTACCGTCCGAACAGAATTTAAATTATCAAACCAGATCATATCCGGACGCCATTGCCAACCTTCAACATGAGCAAACAAAGGAGCATACGTAGCCATATGAACCACATCGGCATTACGTTCAAGTCCGGTCATGAAGGCTGCTTCTAACAATGAGGCATGAAAATGGTTCCATTTTTTCCCTTTACCATGACAAGCATATTCTCCGGCAAAAACTTTCGGACCCTTACGGTCATATTTGTCATAACGTGCTCCCTGACTCAAGAACCAGCTTTCGGGACGATAGAAGTGTTCATCCACCAAATCGGCTTTCAGACGTTTCATTTCCGGCCAGAGATATTCAAATTCTTTACTTTCAGAGTCAGGTCCGGAACTACCCACTATTTTAATTTCAGGATGAGCTTTGCGAATGGCCTTCAAGAACGGTTCAAGACGTTCAGGGTATTCTGGTCCCCACTGTTCATTGCCTATACCGATAAACTTCAGGTTGAAAGGAGCAGGATGTCCCATGTCAGCACGTACTTTTCCCCATTTAGAGGTTTCAGGACCATTGGCGAATTCAATTAAATCGAGTGCATCTTGAATGTAGCTACCCAAATCGCAAACTGCCACATGTGCTTTAGGGTCCGTATTTTGGAACTGACATGATAAGCCACAGCTCAATATAGGCAGCGGAGCAGCTCCTATCTCTTCGGATAATAAAAAGAACTCATAGAAACCCAGCCCGTAACTTTGATAATAATCCGGGAAGAAACGGTTAGTAAAAGTATACTGCCAACGATTCTCATTCAATGGACGATTTTCAACAGGACCGACAGTGTTTTTCCAGTTATAACGGGTATTAAGATCCGTTCCTTCCACAATACATCCACCGGGGAAACGAAATACTCCGGGATGAATATCGGCCAAAGCTTGCGCCAAGTCTTTGCGTAAACCATTCTCATGTCCCTTCCACGTATCTACAGGAAAGAGTGAAACATGCTCCAGATCAATCGTTCCTTTGGATGCAAGGAAGATACGGAGTGTAGATTTGGCCTCCGTCATATTCGGTTTAAGGATCACTTGATATTTTTTCCACTCTTTAGAATTAATCGTTAACTCTTGTTTAGCGAAAGGCTGCCCCTCTGTATTACTGTTGGTTTTCACCAATTCTATACGAATTTTCTCAGCAGTTCCACCTTCAGGTAAACGGGCCCATACTGAAAAACGATATTCTTCTCCGTTCCTTACTCCTATTCCAAAGAAGCCTTCATTGTCCAGTCCGGTATGCTTATGCTCATGCCCGGGGTCGGACAAACGTACATAGTGTGGGTTACGTTCAAAAGGACCATCATCCTTCAACGCTACTTTTCCAAAAGTTTTCCATCCCATCAGGTTTTGAGGGAACTCAAACGAACGGTTCTTTACTAACTCAGCATAGAGCCCACCATCCGCAGCATAATTAATATCTTCAAAAAAGAGCCCATACATAGTGGGCTGAATCTCTGCCCCTGTTTTTTTTGTTTGAATGACCAATTCATTGGTTTGCGCATTCAGAGAAAGTCCGGCAGACAAAGCCAAAGAGCCCAATAACGTTCTGTGTATTCTCATGGTTTAAAATTTATATATAATTATTTTACTCTATTTCAATATTAGGAATTATTCCCTTTATCGCTTCTAAAAAAGCTTCTTCTTGCTCAGGCTGAACAAAAAGTGGACCTTTATCATGCATAATTTGCAAGCCTTTCTTAAATCTCCAAATAGATCTAATTCCATTGGTAGTAAAGACCTCAGGCTTGCTGAATATGCTAGTGTATATCAATAGTTCATCGTCTCTTAATATATATTTCTTCCGTACACCTCTCACAGAATAGAAGAGATGAAGCATGAGAAAAATGATATAACACAAGAAAAAAGTGCGGTGAAAACAAGATGTGGCAGCAACATAAAATAAGGTTAAAAATAAAATACCGGAAAATAGAATAAGCCAACGATAAACCGGCTGAATAGATTTAACTTTAAAAACTTTATTCATAGTATTCTCATTTAATTCGTTTTCCCCATACCGAACGACCTTTACTATCCAATCCGGTAAAAAGAATGGTTTCTTTTTGATTTTCCCAATCGTGTCCCGCAAATATAATCAGATTTTTAATAACTTCCTCTCCTATTCTTATATCCAAAGTCTTTTTATCGCTATTAAATATCCAAGCACCGCCTTCTTCGAAGGTTCCATCTTCTCTAAAAGAATAAAAAGAAGAAACATTCAATTCCTTTTCGTTAAGTCCGCCCTCACCCCAAAGAATTTGTCCTGCCTCTAAAGCCCTCTTATGTTGGGGTTCTTGTATACGGATAATCTCCCACTGGCCAACGATCTCTTTACGATGAATAGTAGCAGATTTAGTGGCAGCATATCGTTCGGGTGACACAACAGGCCATCCATCTGTATTAAAGAATATCTGTCGCACATGAAGCACCATCAACTGATTATCGGGCGAAAGCCTTGCCTGATGAAACATGAAGAAACGTCCGTCATCTTCCCGCCACACTCCACAATGACCAGTACCAGCCCATCCCGGATGGTTTTTAAACTGATAGGACGCTGTGAGTATCGGAAAATTATTTGTAGTATCGGCCAATGCTTGTCCTGCATAATCAAGGAAGGGACCTTCAGGAGAATCGGAACGCCCCACACGCACATTATAGGTAGTCATCAATGGATCATAAGAAACAAAGAGAAAGTATTTCTTTAGCTCGGGATTATAAACTATTTCCGGAGCTTCCAGATTATCTTTTTTGTAATTAGCACGACGAGCTACTAAATGTCCTTTATCTCCGGCATCTTTTGTCAATCCCGTTTCATCATCCAACTGAACACAATACAGTCCACCAAAGAAAGAGCCATAATGCATCCACCATTTCCCCGTACTTCCATCCACGATAACACTAGGATCAATAGCGTTCATCGGAGTTTCATTATCGGTTTTCAGCACACAATCTTTCTGCACACAAGGGCCCTCGGGAGAATTAGATTCTGCTAACCCGATATAGGATGTTTTTCGACCAAAAGCCGATACGCAATAGTAAAGTCTGTACGTATCATTATATTTAATAATGTAGGGAGCCCAAATATTGGTTGCCCCTCTCCCATTAGCATTCTTACGAACCCATTGAACAGCTTCTTGAGGGATCTCAGGAAAAGCCCACCCCATAAATTCCCAGTAAACCAAATCCTTGGAACGACGAACCTGTATATATCCCAAAGGTACACCCTTTTCTTTTGCTTCTTCTTTATTTTCAGCATAGATGGCATCCGTAGAATACATATAATAATAGTCGCCAAACTTCTTGCAAGCAGGGTCATGCACATTGTAAGTTCCCCATGAACGATAGCTCTCCATTTTAGAAAGTGAAGTATAATCATCTACCCAAGGATTAGGCGAAGAGGTAGGAGCAAAAACAATCGATTTGCTACACGAGAGGAGGAGGACAATTATGATGGCACCCGACAAGATTTGTTTCTGCATAATATTAGTTTATATAACAATGAGTTTTCTGCAAAAATACAGTCTCATCATTGTTGCCGTGGTGGACGAATGAACATTAATGGTGGACAATGCACTAGATACTCGATAAAAGAAGAACCTTGTTCTTTGTATTGAACGGGAATCTTCTACCTTTGCCTCATCTATAAGATGACAGCTATGCGAAAACACTCTTTATTCATCCTACTCTTATTATGGCTTTTATTGATTTCCTTTCCCACACAGGCTCAGGAGTTATTTTCTTCTCGTTACAATATTACCTATGTAACGATGAACAATGGTTTGCTACATAATTTCATTGACGATATATACAAAGATCATCGAGGGTTTCTATGGCTATCTACTGCCGGCGGCGGATTATCCCGATACGATGGCTACGAATTCGTACATTATAATACCAGCACTCCGCGCACAAAGCTAAAAAGTAATTTCATACGCAATGTTTGCGAAGATGCTTTCGGGCGACTATGGATCGCATCGGAAGGTGGAACTGATATCCTTGACCTTTCAAGCCTCCAACTAATCATTCCGCTGGATAAACAAAACAAGATTGCGGCATTGTTGAATCAGCCGGGTATTGGAGTGATTACTGATAGCAGAAAAAATATCTGGCTCTGCTGCGGAAGCTCACTGCACAAAATAGTGTTCGACGAGAAAGGTGATATTGCCAATACATATGCCCTAACATCCATTCCTCTGCTTATACCTTCGGTGGCCTTGCAAGATGTGGATGAAGACGGTAATATCTGGATGGGATTCGGTAACGAAGTGCGTAAAGTCACTGCCGAAGAAAGTGGTATACTTAGGACCACGATCGTATCACCCCGATTGAAATTTGAAGTGGGCACATTTATTTCTGTATTCAAGGCTAAAGAGAACGAAGTTTGGATTGGAACTGACAGAGGATTATTCAGATATAATAAGAGTGGCGATCTTTTAAAGCATTATCAGCATACAAACAATGATCATCGCTCCCTGTCTCAGAACTACATCACCGACCTTGCCATCACAGGTGATAAACAACTGATTGTAGCTACGCTGAAAGGAGCAAATATATACAATCCGATCACAGATAGTTTCGAACAGATAGCTCAAGAAGGCTTATCGACGGGAAACAAGCTCAACTCTAATTTTGTAAATTGCCTCTTGGTGGACGGCAATATTATATGGTATGGCACAGAAACAGGAGGCATCAATAAAATGACTCCCAGAAGATTGTCCGTACACAACTTTAGCTATCAACAAGATAATTCATATAGTCTATCCAGAAATCCGGTAAACGCTATTTATGAAGACATGAAAGAGAATTTATGGGTAGGAACCGTGGAGGGAGGACTAAATAAAAAGATTAAAAACGAAAATAGGTTTCAGCATTATACCACAGAAGCACCAAGCAGACTTAGCCATAATTCCGTCAGCGCCATTACTGCCGACGGAAGAAATCATCTATGGGTGGGTACATGGGGGGGTGGCATTAATTTGCTAGATCTTAATCATGCAGATCAACAGGTCATAAAATATATCTCCTCTAAAACCCACCCGGGATTCCCCATTGATTTCATTGGCTCACTTTGCTACGATCCTATCAACAAAGGCATGTGGGTGGGAGCCAATCAAGGCATCTATTTTTACGACTTCGCTACTGAACGATTTATCTCGCCTTTTGCCAACAAAGCAGGAGAAAAGGTGCATGGCTGCATTGGAGCCATAATAGACAGACATGATCAATTATGGATGGGGTGTATGGAAGGAGTTTATATGATCAATTTACACTCTTTCAAAAAGGGGCATTTTGCCTATAAATACTTAAAATACAAACTTGACGAACCCAACTCTCGCTTAGTTGAAAAAATAAGTTGCTTTTTCTTAACAGTCAATGGTACGCTTTGGATTGGCAGTAACGGATATGGCATCTACAAGTGCGTAGAAACAGGAAAAAATTCATGCAAATTTGTTTCGTACACCACTGCTCAAGGTTTAGCAAATAATAGTATCCGGGGTATTCTGGAAGACAGCAAAGGAAGTTTATGGATTAGCACCAACAACGGATTATCTTGCATGGATTCTTCAACAGGACGGTTTACCAACTTTAGCACAGATGACGGACTAGCCAGTAACCAGTTTTATTGGAATGCCTATTGCAAAGCAAAAGATGGAAATCTCTATTTTGGTGGATTAGAAGGACTCGTGTCAATCGGTTCGGAGCATCTGCAAACAAAGCCTTTCGCGAGCAAAGTAACCTTTACTAAATTAAGAATTCTCAATGAAGAAGTTCTTCCCGGAAATGATTATATAGACACAGATATCTCTACGGCAAAAATCATTCATCTGCATGAAAAAGATAAGTCTTTCTCATTAGAATTTGCAGCCTTGAACTTTGATCCGCAAAGCACAGCCGTCTACAGTTATCGACTCTTGGGATTCGAGGAGAACTGGGTTGAAGTACCTGCCAATAGGCGTTTTGCCAGTTACACGAATCTACAGCCGGGAACCTATACCTTACAAGTGAAATATGCCTCTGAAGGAGATAGCAGTGACAGTCAGATAGCCGAGTTGACTATTGTTGTAGAACCGTTCTTCTACAAAACAACAGGTTTTATCCTTCTAATGATTTTCATCATTGGAATGGCCGTTTATCAAGTGTACAAATGGCGTATAAGAACGTTGCAGCAGCAAAAACTACTGCTGCATAAAACAGTGGAAAAGCGCACCCGCGAATTGGAAAAGCAGAAAGAAGTTTTGGAGAACCAGACAATAGCCCTCTCCAGACAAAACAATCTGCTCACCCAACAGAACGAAAAGATAACCCGCCAGAAGAAGCAACTGATACAAATGTCGAAAAAGGTACAAGAGCTAACAATGGACAAACTCGCCTTCTTTACCAACATCACGCATGAGTTTCGTACCCCTATTACACTCATCATCGGCCCTATAGAACGAGCTTTAAAACTAAGTTCCAATCCGCAGGTTATAGAGCAGCTACACTTTGTGGAGCGCAACTCGAAATATCTACTGTCGCTCATCAACCAATTGATGGATTTTCGTAAGATAGAATCGGGTAAACTAGAAATCGTAGCGTCCACAGGCAACTTTGTGCAATTCATCGATGCACTGGTAGTACCGTTCGAAGCATTTGCAGGAGAACGTAACATTATTATCCGTAAATATATCCGTCTTAGTTCACCTGAATTTCAGTATGACGAAGATGCTATGCGCAAAGTAATCACCAATCTATTATCGAATGCGATCAAGTTTACTCCTAACGGAGGAACCGTGACACTCTATGTAGCGTCAATCATTCATACTGAAACAAAGAAAGAGCAACTCTATATCTGTGTTAGCGACACAGGCTCAGGAGTTCCGAAAGAAGATCTTGAACAGATTTTCAATCGCTTCTATCAATCAAGGGAACACATTAAATTCCCCGTTTACGGTCAAAGCGGCACCGGCATAGGTTTGTATCTTTGCAAACGCATCGTTCAGCTGCACGAAGGCACAATAACAGTTCGAAACAATCGTAAGGTAGGTTGCTCGTTTCGGATGCAAGTACCGCTATCTCGCGCAGAAAGTAGCTACATTGCTCTTGTTCCTCCAAACAGTGGCAATGCCCCACAACAGCAGGTTGACCAGAATTTACAGAAATCTGATCTGACCAAAACACTCGGTAGGCTAACCATGCTGGTGGTTGAGGATAACAAGGACATGCGTGCCTATATACGTTCCATCCTCACCGACAAATATCATGTGATGGAAGCGGAAAATGGAGTAGAAGCACTAGCTGTTTTGGGCGATTACAACATCGATTTCATCATTAGTGACCTGATGATGCCTGTGATGGATGGTATGGAACTATCGCGCAAAGTGAAAGAAAACTTTGCCATATCCCACATTCCTTTTCTGATGCTCACCGCTAAAACAGCCAAAGAGGCTCGCATAGAAAGCTTCCGTATAGGAGTGGACGAGTATTTACTAAAGCCCTTTGATGAAGAGCTGTTACTTGCAAGAATCAATAACATACTTGAAAACAGAAAGCGTTATCAACGCCAGTTCTCATTCAATATGGAAGTGGATCAGTTGCAAATGGATGAAGAATCGAATGATAAAAAGTTCCTCGACAAAATGATGGAGGTAATCAAAGAAAATTATAAAAATTCCTATTACGAAGTTAGCGACCTGATAGAAGCAATGGGCGTGAGCAAAAGTTTGCTCAACAAAAAAATGCAAAGCCTCACCGGACAATCGGCCGGACAGTTTATTCGCAACTACCGTCTTAACATCGCTCGTGAGCTAATTATAAAAAACCGCATTACGAAGAATATGAATATATCTGAGATAGCCTACGAAGTCGGCTTTAACGACCCCAAATATTTCACCCGCTGTTTCACCAAGCATTTTAACATTCCACCCAGTAGCCTCCTTGAAGAAAAAGAATCATTGTAAAAATGATTGATCACCCTCCACAAGCTTTCTGAGAGGGGTTTGGTGAATTAACTAGTTAACCGCGGTTAGCTAACTAGTTCAGCACGGTTAACTAGTTAGTTCACCGCGCTGAACTAGTATGATCGCTGGAACAAAGCTTATTTGTAAGTTAAAAGTCATTCTATTCTCTTTTTATTCATCCAAATAGCCTATCGATGATAAATGAAAGCAATACTGTAAAGCATTCATGGGGTAGAAACGAAAGCAACAAATAAAAAGTGTGCAAAGTACACTTTTGTCCACCCCAAACATTCGTTTATCCACCCAAATAGATAATAGGAAGCATACTTTTGCCAGAGTAATAACCTGCTAAACACAATTTAGCTATTTTAAATCTTAAATTTTAATATTATGCATGAACAAAAAAAAGTAAAATTCAGAGCTTTTTTATTTTTAGTACTTCTGACAATTCTGTCTAGTAATAAAGTTATGGCTCAAAGAAATGAAATTATTGGAAAAGTTACAGACTCTAAGGGTGAAGCCTTAATCGGAGTCAGTATCTCTCTTAAAGATGACAAAAACAGAGGTACGGTAACTGATTTGAATGGAACTTTCACTCTAAATGTAGAAAACAACAAAACACTTGTTTTTACCTACATTGGCTATGTAACACAAGAAGTCTTGTTAAAAGGGTTGAGTCATTTAAACGTGGTATTGAATGAAGATACTCAAAAACTTGATGAAGTTGTAGTGGTGGGATATGGCACGCAAAAGAAATCAGATATTACAGGCTCTGTAGCTGTTGTAAACGCTAAAGATTTACAGAAATATGCAACGAGTGATATTGCTCAACTATTGCAAGGCCGCACTGCTGGTGTTCAAGTAAACAGCGATGGGCAACCTGGTGCAACTCCCAGTATCAGAATAAGGGGATACAGTACTTTTGGCGACGCACAGCCTTTGTACGTTATTGATGGAGTTCCGGTAGGTACTTCTTCGCGCGACTTTAATCCTAACGACATAGAATCCATGCAAGTACTAAAAGATGCATCAGCCGGCGCTATCTACGGTTCAAGAGCAGCCAACGGCGTTATTATTATTACCACGAAATCAGGTAAAAACAATACTCCACTGAAAGTTAATTATAATGGATACTATGGCGTAGATCAAGTATGGCAAAAGATACCTGTACTTGGCCGGGAAGACTACCAAACCATAGTAAATGAAGTACGCACAAATGCAGGACTGAGTAAACTACCCGGTAATGATCCTAGTTCTCCTTATTATATTAGCGATGTTGATACAGATTGGCAGAAAGAGGGATTAAAACTCGGAATGAGGCAAAACCATAATATAAACCTATCCGGAGGTGGACAGTTCACTACTTACAACGTAGGTTTGGATTATACCCAGAATAAAGGTACATTTGAAGGTAATGGCCCCACTTATGAACGTTATTCAGCAAGAATGAATTCAACAGCAGAAAAAGGTATTTTCAAATTTGGAGAATCATTCTATTATGCACATTCACACGAAAACACACTTACTTATAACTCTACCATATTAAAAGGTAGCCGACCTCCATTGATCATTGATTTGGTTGAGGCCGTACCAACACAAAAAATTTATGATGCAAATAACCTGGGAGGATACGGTGGAACTGAAGCTGAAATTCACAATGTAATTTCACTTAATGCCATCGGCATAAACAGGATGTTCAAAAATTACACCGATGTAGATCGCATAGTAGCTTCAGGATATGGAGAACTCACTCTATTGAAAAAGAAAAATCAAAGTTTAAAATATAAGATCAACCTGAGTTATGACAAAACAATCGCTCATGATTATTCTTTCATCCCTGCCTTTGACCTTGGATATTTCTTCACTAATTCAAATGCACAATTGACTGAGGGCAACAGAACATACACCACAGCATTAGTAGAAAATACCTTGAATTACAAAATGAATTTAGGAAAACATTCATTAGATGTTTTAGTGGGACAAATGTACCAAAGCGTTGATTTCTACGATGCTTCCGGACATACAGAAAGCCTTACTGAACCTTACTATCCGGTTCTTAATAATGGTTCAAACAAATCAGCATCAGGCTCAAAATCAAAAAGTGTTCTGTCTTCTTATCTAGGAAGATTAAATTATAATTATGACGATAAATACTTGATTACAGCTACTTTGAGAAGAGATGGATCTTCCAGATTTGCTCCTTCCAATAGATTCGGTTATTTCCCGTCAATAGCATTGGCATGGAGACTTTCTAACGAAGAATCAATCAAATTACCGGAATTCATATCTGATGTAAAAATCAGAGGTAGCTATGGGCAATTGGGTAATCAGAATATTGGAGATTACCTATATTCTTCTTATATCAACTCTAACATGCCCTACAATTTCAACGGAACAAAAGTTACCGGAGGATTGCAGACCAGTGTTGTTTCGGAATCTATTAAATGGGAAGTGAAAACGACAACCAATATTGGCGTTGATATGAATATGTTTAACGGCGCTATTGACTTTTCGGCAGAATACTATAATAGTAAAACAAAAGATTTACTAGTTGGTGTACCTATCCCGTTCACTGTTGGTTCGGTTAACTTCTCGCCAACTGTAAATGCAGGAAGTATGAGAAATTCCGGCTTTGAGTTTGCTGCGACTTATCACAAAACAAAAGGAGAATTACGTTTCGATATTTCAGCAAACGTTTCTACCCTGAAAAACAAAGTACTTGCTCTCGGAGGAAACAACGAGCCTATTTATGGTACGGGTTCAAAAACAGAGGTTGGCAGTGAAGTTGGTCAACACTTCGGCTATGAAGCTACCGGCATTTTTCAATCAACAGCAGAAGTATCGGGACACGCTTTTCAAAGTGCCGCAACAGCTCCGGGTGACATTATTTTCAAAGATCAACTAACTGTTGATACAAATGGGGACGGAGTAGCTGATGCCGGAGACGGAATTATCAATGCGGATGACCGTATATATCTGGGAAGTGCGATACCTAAACTTAACTATGGATTCAATATCTCTTTATACTATAAGAAATGGGATCTCTCTCTATTTGCTTCAGGAGCCTCTGGTTATAAAATTAATAGTAGAATGTACCGTGACTTAATGCTAACTACGGATTACATCAATCGCCATGAAGATATCTTGGATCGATGGACACCAACAAACACCAATACGAACATTCCACGTGTAGTTTCGGATGATCCAAATGGTAACCAACGTGACTCTAACAGAAAAGGATGGCTTCAAAATGGAGATTATTTAAGAATAAATACTTTGTCGTTAGGCTATACCTTCCCCAACAATTTTATCAAAGGACTAAACACTACAAGAATATATGTAACAGCTCAGAATCTTTATACTTTTCAAGCGTATAAAGGATACAATCCTGACTTCACTTCAGGAGTATGGAATCCCGGATTTGATGCGGGCTCATTTCCTAAACCCAGAACAATCATGTTAGGAATGCAACTAAGTCTTTAAAATTAAACGTTAATGCTAAAAGATAATATAATGAAACATCTAAAATATATTTCGATTTTTGTTCTACTGGCTATAACCGCCTTTGGATGCGATGGGCAACTGGATATTACCAATCCCAATAGCCAAACCACAGGAACCTACTGGCAAAGTGAAGATCAAGCCGTAGCCGGAGTAAATGCTATCTATACAAGTTTTATAACCGATGGTGGTTATATGAGAATGTTCCCCGCTCTTACCGATGGAAGAGGAGACGATTTTAAAGGTGACAGTCCATGGGGAGATTTAGTACAAGTAGGCAACTTTACCATCTTACAAACATCAGGCCCTATACGCTGGATATGGGAAGCTCATTATCAAGCTGTTTTTCGTGCTAATCAGGTTCTTCATTATGTTCCCGGTATTGACATGGACGATAATATGAAAAAAAGAATATTGGGTCAGGCCTATTTCCTCCGTGGACTAGCTTTCTTTAATCTTGCAAAAACTTATAAGGTAATTCCCATTATAACCGAATTACCTCAAAGTGCTTCGGACTATTATCCTCAAACATCCACTGAAGAAGTTATCTGGAACCAGATTTTCTCAGACTTCCAAAATGCAAAAGATAGATTACCCGTTAGTTATAGTAATGTTAGCGGAGTCGATCAGGGACAGTTGGGGCGAGCAACAAAGGGTGCTGCGACAGGAATGTTAGGTAAAGCTTATCTATACAGAAAAGAATGGCAAAAAGCAGCTGATGAATTCAAACTATTAATCGATGGACCAGAGCTAAATGTCTATAGTTTAGTTCCAAACTATCGCGATAACTTTAAACCGACAAATGAAAATAATTCAGAATCTTTATTTGAAATTCAATTTGCAGATCCAAATACCGTAGGAGGTACCGACTATAACTACGGAGGAGATCCTAATGCTAACTGGAAACAAGTATCTTCTATTGGACACACGTATGCCATGGAGGGTTTCGGATATTCGGATTTCTTGCCAACAAGATGGATTTATGAAGAATTCAAAAAAGAAAAAACAATCGATGACAAGTATGACCCTCGCATGTATCAGACTATTGCTTCTTATGAAGAAGGAGTTTCTGAACTGGCCTATGGAGCTGAATGGAAAAACCCTAAAAATAATATCTACCCGAGAAAATACACTCATGATGGAATTCCGGGGTATACGAATGAAAATAATGGAGTAGAAAATTCAGGTATCAATTATCGTGTCTTACGCTATGCGGATATTTTATTAATGTATGCAGAGTCCCTTAACGAGTTAAACAAAACATCTGACTCATATCGTTATATTCAGCAAGTCAGAGACCGCGCAACTTTGCCTGATTTAAAAACGGTAAAGCCAAATATGACTCAAAGCCAGATGCGCGACCAAATAGCACATGAAAGAGCATTAGAATTAGCCATTGAGTCGATAAGAATTGATGATATCATCCGATGGGGATGGTTATATGATTCGACGAAGTTATCTGAACTAAAAACTCATGATTCTGATTTTAACACTTGGACATCCGGACATGAATACTTACCAATTCCTCAGGAGGATTTAGATTCCAACCCTAATTTAAGCCCTAATCCGGCCAACTAAAATAAAAATGGGATATATGCACGATAATATATCCCATTTTTTAGTCTATAACATTTTAAAAATGAAAACGAATATGATAAAATTAAAGAGATTACTGCCCATTGGTTTTCTTTTTCTCATGGTAGCTTGTGGGTCGGATAATGAGATACCTGACAATCCGAATGTACCGGGCACGAGTTATGTGCCACCCACTTACAAAGATGATTACAGCACCATAGCAGACTGGAACATGCGTACTTCCTGGAATCTGGCCAATGTACATGATCCGACAGTAGAAAAAGAGGGAGACTACTATTATATGTATACCACGGATGCCTCGTATGGCAATGCTCATGAAGGTCATGGGCACTTCCATTGTCGCCGCTCAAAAGATTTAGTGAACTGGGAATACAAAGGTGCAACGATGTCTGAAGCTCCTGTATGGGTGAAAGATTCGCTCAACAATATGCGCAGTCGCATGGGGTTGGCAGCCATCGATAATCCGATGTACGGATATTGGGCTCCGGTTGTAAGAAAAGTAGGCAGCAGTAAATATCGGATGTATTACAGCATTGTTGTAGACAATTACATAAAAACCGGAAAGGCAAACACAAGCGCCAATTTTGATGGCTCGTGGACTGAAAGGGCTTTCATCGGTATGATGGAAACGGATAACTTAGCAAATAATACATGGACGGACAAAGGGTATGTGATTACTTCATCAACCGACAGACAATTTGACTGGTCCAGATCTAATGCAAGCAATTGGAGTGCATACTTTAAATGGAATGCTATCGACCCTTCATTTATCGTGACTCCGAATAATGAACAGTGGCTTATCTACGGTTCGTGGCACTCAGGCATTGTAGCTGTTCAACTGGATGCCACAACAGGAAAGCCAAAAAAATTGGGTGAACCATGGAACGTAAATGCCCTTGGAGATTATGGCGTTCGCATAGCTACCCGAAATGCCCAAAGCAGATGGCAAGGGTCTGAAGCACCGGAGATTATCTACAATGCAAATACAGGCTACTATTATCTGTTTTTAGCTTATGATGAACTATCGGTTGCTTACAACACACGCGTGTGCCGCTCCAAAAACATCACCGGGCCATATTATGGAATGGACGGACAAAACATTAGCAATGGAGCTGAATGTTGGCCTATCCTGACGCACCCGTACAAGTTCAATAACCATTCCGGATGGGTGGGAATCTCACATTGTTGCGTATTCAAAGACGACAACAGCAACTGGTATTATTGTTCGCAAGGCAGATTACCGGCCAATACCAACGGCAACGCTTATAGCAATGCAATAATGATGGGGCACGTTCGTTCCATTAAGTGGACACAAGATGGTTGGCCGGTTGTGATGCCCGAAAGATATGCCGCAGTGCCCAAAACAGCGATTGACGAAAGCAATCTGGTAGGTACATGGGAACATATCAATTTAGCCTATAATTATGGTAAGCAACAAACGTCACAGACTTTGATACTGACAGCGGATAAGAAAGCTTCCGGAGCGATCACGGGTAGTTGGTCGTACGATGCAAGTACAAGTACTTTAACGATTGGCTCACAAAAAGTGCTCATTGAACGCGAATTAAATTGGGAAGCCACAACACGCGTACCGACAATTGTATATGCCGGATTGACTTCATCAGGACAATCTGTTTGGGGTAAAAAAGTAAAATAACATTCTACTTTTTTACCCTTTTAATGTTGCATAACATATTATGAGAATGCCCAACATAAATAATAAGTGTTACTTTTACACCCAAAATAAAATAAGTATCTCGTTTACAGACCTATCACTTAAAACGAAAAACATGAAAAAACAGTTATTATCAATTGGATTTGTTGCATTAACGATGATTTCTTGTAACAATAAGCCGAAGGAAGAGTTGACATTGTCCGGGTTGGATCCTAAAAAATTCCAAACGGAAGTAAACCAAATGCCGGTTAACCTTTATACCTTGAAGAACAAAGCAGGTATGGAGGTGTGTATCACCAATTTTGGTGGACGCATCGTATCTGTTATGGTACCTGATAAAAATGGTGCAATGAAAGATGTAGTACTTGGTTTCGATAGCATCGCCGACTACATCAATGTACCCAGTGATTTTGGTGCATCTATCGGACGTTATGCCAACCGTATTAAAGACGGTAAAATTGTTATCGATGGAAAAACAATTCAACTACCACAAAACAACTTCGGACACTGCTTGCATGGCGGCCCTAAAGGATGGCAATATCAGGTATATGAAGCCAAACCGATTAATGAAACAACTTTAGAATTGGTACGCAAATCACCGGATGGAGATGAAAACTTCCCAGGAAATGTAACGGCAAAAGTAACCTATACACTAACAGATGATAATACTATTGACATTAAGTACGAAGCAACAACTGATAAAAAGACGGTTATCAACATGACCAATCACTCCTACTTTAACTTATCCGGTGATGCGCAACAACCAATCACTGACAATCTATTATACATCAATGCCGATAAGTTCACTCCGGTAGACAGTACTTTCATGACAACAGGAGAAATCGTACCGGTGGCAGAAACTCCTATGGATTTCACCACGCCTAAGACCATCGGAAAAGATATCGACAAATATGACTACAAGCAATTAAAAAATGGCAACGGATACGATCATAACTGGGTGCTGAACACTGCGGGAGACATTAAACAAGTTGCTGCGAAACTAACCTCTCCTACCAGTGGCATTACATTGGAAGTATATACGGACGAACCGGGTATTCAGGTTTACACCGGAAACTTCCTTAACGGAACAGTGAAAGGAAAGAAAGGTATCGTATACAAACAACGTGTAGCAGTATGTCTGGAAAGTCAACACTATCCGGACAGTCCCAACAAGCCTGAATGGCCCTCAGTTGTTTTGGAACCGGGACAAACCTATCACAGCCATTGTATCTTCAAATTCAACGTTGAGAAATAATTATTAATACAAACATAATAATATCGCTAAAGCAAATGAATGGTTCTGGTTTTCAAACAATTGACTTTGTCATTTTCGGAGCATACATCGTTTTATTAGTATGCCTCGGGCTTTTCCTCTCTCGTAACAAAAAAGGAAAAGAAAAAGATTCTAACGATTATTTTTTAGCTGGTAATACGCTTACCTGGTGGGCAGTAGGTGCATCACTTATCGCCGCAAATATCTCTGCCGAACAGTTTATCGGCATGTCAGGATCCGGATATAAAATCGGACTTTGTGTGGCTGCTTATGAGTTAATGGCTGCACTTGCCTTGATCGTAGTTGGAAAGTTCTTACTTCCCATTATGATCACTCAGAAAATATACACTATTCCACAATTCCTGAGAGAACGTTATAATGGTGGCGTAGGATTAGCCTTCTCTATTTTTTGGCTGTTACTTTACGTATTTGTCAACCTGACCTCTGTAGCATGGTTGGGAACGATAGCGATTGAACAGATCTTGGGTATTGATCCTGTTTACCGCATGTATATTATACTATTCTTATTTATTATAGCAGGTACATATTCTATTTATGGCGGTTTGGCCGCAGTAGCTTGGACAGATGTATTGCAAGTAGTATTCCTTGTTGGTGGTGGATTAATTACAGCTTACTTCGCATTAGAAGCAGTATCAGGTGCCAACGGAGGAGCATGGGATGGTTTCCTCATTGTATTCGACAAGTTAAAGACACTACCTGAAGATACGCACTTTAACCTCATTGTTGATCGTGCGCTCTCACCTGACGCATTCAAGGATCTACCTGGTATAGCAGCTGTTGTCGGTGGTGTATGGTTAACTAATTTAGGTTATTGGGGTTTCAACCAATATATCATTCAAAAAGGTTTAGCGGCAAAAAGTTTGGAAGAAGCAAAAAAAGGATTAATCTTTGCCGGTTTCCTAAAGATACTTATTCCTTTCATCGTAGTTATTCCGGGTATCACCGCTTTTGTGATGTATAACTATCCGCAAGATATCCCTGGTATTCAGGAAGGATACTTCAATGTACATGGCGCAATCAATGTTTCCGACGATGCCTATCCATGGCTAATCCGCAACTTTGCACCTGTAGGTATTAAAGGATTGTCATTTGCAGCACTTGCAGCAGCAATCATTTCATCATTGGCTTCAATGTTCAACTCTACATCGACTATTTTCACAATGGACATCTACAAACAACACATTAACAAAAAAGCTTCGGAACATCAGTTAGTGAAAGTTGGGCGTATCACCGCTGTAGCATCATTAGTTATTGCTGCAGTAGCTGTTCAACCATTGTTAGGTGGATTAGATCAAGCATTCCAGTATATACAAGAATATTCCGGCTTTATTTATCCGGGTATCATCGTTGTATTTGGTCTTGGTTTACTCTGGAAAAGAGCCTCTTCGAATGCTGCTGTATGGACTTCGATACTAACCATACCAATGGGAGTATTATTTAAAGTAGCTTTCCCGGATATGCCTTTCCAATTCCGTATGGGATACATTTTCATTGTATTGTTCATCATCTTCGTAACACTGACATTCATCGATAATAAAAAGATTGAAGCTCAATTACCTCCTGCTGAAGACAGAAAGAAAATGTTGAAGTGGGCCAGAATAACATTTATTATCGCCCTATCTTGCGTCATTGCGGCAGCAATACAGAAGATAATGTATATCAGTGGAAGTGACAATGCAACTGTCAACTATCTGGAGAATATTGGTTTTGAAGCTCTATTCTTCTTTGGTGCACTGATTTCATCCATATCACTGTTTTTATTCTCTAACTCCAAAGACTCTGTTAAGGATCCGAAATCATTAGTTATCAACTTGGATCTATTCAAAACGAATAGAGGGTTTGCTCTTGGAGCCATAGGTATTTGCGCCATTTACGCGTTCTTATATGTGATGTTCTGGTAATAGCATGACATCATTTTATAAAAAGAAAGATCGATTTTATGTAGCAGTAGACTGTATCATCTTTGGCTTCTATCAAGGTGAACTCAATCTATTGCTACTAAAACGTACCTTTGAACCCGCAAAAGGAGAATGGTCTCTTATGGGAGGATTCCTGGAAAAAGAAGAGAGCATAGATCAAGCGGCAAAAAGAGTTTTATTTGAACTAACCGGACTGGACAATGTGTACATGGATCAAGTGGGTATCTTTGGAGAAATCAATCGTGATCCGGGAGAAAGAGTTCTTTCAGCAGCCTTTTATGCATTGATGAATATCGACGACTATGATTCCGAGTTAGCTAAAATTCATAATGCACATTGGGTAAAGATCACCGAACTTCCTCCACTTATTTTTGACCATCCGGAAATGGTGAATAAAGCACTCGACATTTTACAACGAAAAGCGGCAACAGAGCCTATTGGCTTCAAACTATTGCCGAACTTGTTTACTTTGACTCAGTTACAAGCGTTATATGAAGCCATTTACGGAGAAACGCTGGATAAACGCAATTTTCGTAAAAGAGTGGCCGAAATGGATTTCATTGAAAAAACGGATGAAATAGATAAATCAGGATCGAGACGTGGAGCTTTTCTCTATAAATTCAATGGAAAAGCTTATCGGAAAGATCCTAAATTTAAATTATAAGTATATGTTAGAAGCTCTAAAAGAAAAAGTATTCCATGCTAATCTGGAGTTGGTGAAACACGGATTGGTGATATTTACATGGGGAAATGTATCGGCTATTGATCGTAAGAGCGGATTGGTGGTTATCAAGCCAAGTGGAGTATCTTATGATGATATGAAAGCTGAAGATATGGTCGTGGTAGATCTTGATGGGAAAGTGGTGGAAGGTAAACTAAAGCCATCATCGGATACAGCTACTCACGTGGTTCTTTACAAAGCATTTCCGGAAATTGGCGGAGTGGTGCATACCCATTCTACGTACGCCACCGCTTGGGCACAGGCGGGCATCGATCTTCCCAATATCGGAACGACTCATGCTGATTACTTTCACGACGCAATTCCTTGCACAGCAGATATGACCGAAAAAGAAGTAAACGGTGCTTATGAGCTGGAAACGGGTAATGTAATCGTGAAAAAATTCGAAAGCATCAATCCGGTACATACTCCGGGAGTATTGGTTAAAAATCATGGCCCTTTCTCTTGGGGAAAAGATGCAAACGATGCGGTGCACAATGCTGTTGTAATGGAGCAAGTAGCTAAAATGGCAAGCATCTCTTATGCGGTAAATCCTCAACTGACGATGAACCCGCTACTGGTTGAAAAGCATTTCAATCGCAAGCATGGACCAAATGCATATTACGGACAGAAATAAATTATAAAATAACAATTTTAAAAGAATACAGTTATGGCATTCGAAAATTATGAAGTATGGTTCGTTACCGGAGCACAGCTCTTGTACGGAGGTGACGCAGTTATTGCAGTAGATGCACACTCAAACGAAATAGTAAAAGGACTCAATGGTTCGGGTAACCTGCCAGTAAAAGTCGTATATAAAGGTACAGTGAACTCAGCCAGAGAAGTTACTGATACTTTCAAAGCAGCTAACAATGAAGAAAAATGTATCGGTGTGATCACATGGATGCATACGTTCTCTCCTGCTAAAATGTGGATTCACGGATTGCAAGAGTTGAAAAAACCATTGTTGCACTTCCATACTCAGTTCAACAAGGAAATTCCATGGGAAACAATGGATATGGACTTTATGAACTTGAATCAGTCAGCGCATGGCGACCGTGAATTCGGACACATGGTAACTCGCATGCGTAAGAATCGCAAAGTGGTAGTAGGCCATTGGCAGGATGCTGAAGCACAAGCTAAGATTGCTGTGTGGATGCGCGTTTCAGCCGGTTGGGCAGATGCACAGGATATGCGTATCATCCGTTTCGGCGACCAAATGAACAACGTGGCAGTAACCGACGGAGATAAGGTAGAAGCAGAATTGCGTCTAGGTTACCACGTAGATTATTATCCTATTGCAAACCTCGTTGCTGTATTAAATAAGGTGACTGATGAAGAGATTCAAGAGTTAGTTACTACTTACGAAGAAGAATACACCATCACTGAGGCACAGAAGAAAGATGCTCACTTTGTTAATCAGGTAAAAGAGGCTGCTCGCGGAGAAATCGCTCTTCGTCGTTTTCTTTCTGAAAAAGGAGCCAAAGCTTTCACTACAAACTTCGATGATCTTGCCGGAATTGATCAACTACCGGGACTTGCTTGTCAGCGCTTAATGGCTGAAGGTTATGGTTTTGGCGCAGAAGGTGACTGGAAAACAGCTGCCCTCTTCCGCACCATGTGGTTCATGGGTCAGGGACTTCCCAAAGGATGCTCTTTCCTTGAAGACTATACACTGAACTTTGATGGAGAAAAAAGTGCGATTCTACAAGCACACATGCTCGAAGTTTGTCCACTCATTGCTGAACACAAACCTAAATTGGAAGTTCATCCATTGGGAATTGGTGGCAAGAACGACCCTGCTCGCTTAGTATTCACTTCTAAGCAAGGCGAAGGTGTTGCAGCAACAATTATTGACATGGGCAACCGTTTCCGCCTGATTGTGAATAAAGTTGATTGCATAAAGAGCAAAGAATTGCCTAAACTTCCCGTTGCTTCTTCTTTGTGGATTCCTCAACCTAATTTGGAAGTCGGAGCTGCTGCATGGATCTTGGCAGGTGGTACTCATCACACAAGTTTCTCTTACGACTTAACAGTTGAGTATCTGGAAGATTATGCTGAAATAGCAGGTATTGAGATGGTTGTTATTGATAACAACACTACGATCAGCGAGTTTAAGAAAGAACTGCGCATGAATGAAATCTATTACATGTTAAACAAAGCTCTTTGCTAAATAATTATGGATAAATTCGTTATAGGACTTGATTATGGTAGCGACTCTGCCCGTGCACTTGTAGTAAATGCACTCACGGGAGAGGCGTTAGCCACATCCGTTAAATATTATCCCCGATGGCAAAAAGGATTGTACTGCAATCCTGCCATCAACCAATATCGCCAGCATCCGCAAGATTACATTGATGTACTGGAAGCTACCGTGAAAGAGGCTCTTGCAGCTTGTCCTCAGGGAACTGCCGAGAAGGTGATTGGTATTGCTTTTGATACTACAGGAAGTACTCCTGCTTTTACAGATGCCACAGGCACTCCGTTAGCACTGCTGCCGGAGTTTACGGAAAACCCAAATGCAATGTTTGTGTTGTGGAAAGACCATACTGCCATTAAAGAAGCAGCCGAAGTAAACAAACTTTGTGCAAACTGGAAGATTGACTATTCGGCTTACGAAGGGGGAATTTATTCTTCTGAATGGTTTTGGGCCAAAGCTCTCCATGTTCTCCGTCAGGATGAAAGTGTAAGAGCAAAAGCTTACTCCATCGTAGAATATTGCGAATGGTTGCCTGCTTTGATTACCGGGGTAACTAAAAGTGATGATATTGTTCGCAGTCGTTGTGCATGCGGACACAAAGCGATGTGGCACGAGAAATGGGGAGGACTTCCAAGTGAAGAATTCCTAACGGCACTTGATCCATTGTTAGCAGGTTTCAGAGCACGCTTGTTCGACAAAACCGAAACAGCAGACAAACCTGTAGGAAAGTTGAACGCAGAGTGGGCCAAACGTTTGGGACTAACAACTAATGTAGTAGTAGCCGGCGGAGCATTCGACTGCCACATGGGTGCCGTGGGTGCGGGAGTTACTCCACACACGTTCGTTCGTGTCATCGGAACTTCTACTTGCGACATCATGGTTGCTTCGTATGAAGAGATTGGCGAGAAACTAATCAAAGGTATTTGCGGACAAGTAGACGGATCAGTTATTCCGGGTATGGTTGGACTGGAAGCCGGACAATCAGCCTTTGGAGACATCTATGCATGGTTCAAACAGGTACTTGAGTTCCCTTTGAAAAATATCATTGGAGAAAGTACGTTGATTGATGAGGCTACAAAAGCCAAGTTAATAGACGAAGCTTGCAACAGCATTATCCCTGCACTGACCAAAGAAGCAGAAAAAATTCCTGTGAGTGAAAGTAGCATCATAGCAACCGACTGGATGAACGGCAGACGTACTCCGGATGCTAACCAACTATTGAAAGGTACGATCACCGGCCTGTCTCTGGCTAGCTCGGCACCACGTATTTTCCGCGCATTGGTTGAAGCAACAGCTTTTGGTTCAAAAGCGATTGTCAACCGTTTTAGGAATGAAGGTGTACGGATTGATAGTGTTATTGGAATCGGTGGTATTGCGCTTAAATCTCCATTTGTGATGCAAACACTTAGTGACGTACTTAACATGCCTATCAAAGTTTGCAAGACAGACCAGGCTTGTGCTCTTGGTGCAGCAATGTTTGCCGCTACAGCAGCAGGCGAATATAGTAAGATAGAAGACGCTCAAAATGCCATGTCATCCGGATTTGCTTTTGAATATTCCCCAATAGCAGAGAATGCAAAAGTCTATCAGGATATCTATGAAAAGTACATTAAAGTAGGACAGTTTACAGAAAAAGAACTTTTCTCATAAGCACAATTCTATTATAAAGAATGCAGACGAAACAAAGACTTTGCTTCGTCTGGCATTCTCCCTTTCTTAATCTATTTCAGCTAAGCTACATCTGATAATTGTAATACCATGAAAAGAAATCTATTAATCATCCTATTGACGATTGTACCTCTTTGGATACAGGCGCAAGAAGTTCAGGGGCCTAATGGTTCCTTGAAAGTTCAACTTACGTTAACTAATGGAAGCCCGTTTTATGCAGTAACATACAACAATAAGACAGTCTTGGAACAATCCCCTCTTGGATTGGAAACAACCATCGGAAGTTTCTCCACGGGACTCAAAATATGTAAAGAATCAACTCGTTTCATTGATGATACTTATTCTTTATCACATGCAAAGACAAGTCGTGTGCATTATCGAGCCAATGAATTGGTATGTAGCTATCTCAATGCCAACAATGACACTTTACAGATCATCTTTCGAGTGAGCAACAACGATATTTCACAAGCCTATCGAATCGCTTCCGCTAAGCGTTCACATTGCACCATCGACCATGAAGTTACCGGATTTGATTTTCCGGTAAAGACGACCACTTTCATCACTCCACAAGCACCTGCAGGAGCAGGATGGGAAAAGACAAAACCCAGTTACGAAGAAGAATATACCATTGAGGAGCCAATAGGCACTCCATCAAAATATAATTTAGGATACACATTCCCTGCCCTCTTCCACTTGGAAAATAGTCATTGGGTGCTACTCTCGGAAACGGGAGTAAGTAGTCGTTATGTAGGAACTTGTTTGAGCGATGGCGCTAAAGACGGATTATATAGCATTGCTTTCCCTGATAAAAAAGAGAACGATGGCTTGGGAGACAACACAGTTACCGCTAGCCTTCCCCTACTTACCTCATGGAAGACCATCACTGTAGGAGAAACACTAAAACCAATAGTGGAGACTACCTCTGCTTACGACGTAGTAAAACCAATATACGAACCCTCACAAGTATACAAACCGGGACGTAGCACTTGGAGCTGGATACTGTGGCAAGATGTGAGCTGCAACTATCAGGATCAAAAGACCTTTATTGACCTGGCTGCAACTATGGGCTACGAATACATCTTGATTGATGCATTGTGGGACAAGCAAATCGGATATGAAAATATGCCCTCACTGATTGCGTATGCACAGTCAAAAGGAGTGGATGTGATTCTGTGGTACAACTCTAATGGTGCATGGAATGATGCGCCACAAGGACCAAAGCACAGAATGGACGCAGCCCCTGCTCGCCAGAAAGAAATGGAGTGGATGAGGTCCTTGGGCGTAAAAGGGATCAAGGTAGATTTCTTTGGAGGCGACAAACAGATAACCATGAAACTCTATGAAGACATACTGACTGATGCTAACAAATATGGCATCTTCGTCAACTTTCACGGCACAACCTTGCCAAGAGGTTGGGAACGAATGTATCCGAACCATATGAGCAGTGAGGCTGCTTTAGTCTCAGAGAATATGGTTTTCAACCAATATCACACAGATAAAGAGGCCTATTCTGCCACCATGTTGCCTTTTACCCGTAATGCGGTTTCAGCAATGGACTTTGGTCCGGTATTCTTTAATAAACGCTTCTCAAAAGATCAGATAAACGGTACGATAAGAAAAACGACCGATGCTTTTCAAGTAGCAAGCTCTGTCATTTACCAATCACCCATTCAGCACTTTGGCATCACGCCAAACAACTTAACGGAACAACCGGACTATGTACTTGATTTCATGAAGAAAGTGCCAACAGTGTGGGATGAAACTCGTTTTGTAGACGGCTATCCGGGTAAATACTGCGTAATCGCACGCCGATATGGAGACAGGTGGTATATCGCCGCAGCAAATGCAAATGAACAACCGAAGAAATTAGTCTTATCTCTGCCTTGGCTTATGGGCAAAAAATTAACGGTCATTTATGACAAGGCAGATCGCACAGCCGGACAACAGATCTCGACGGTAGATAAAAAAGGCAATCTGAAGATTGAACTACAAGGACAAGGCGGTTGCGTAATTTATATGAAATAAAACCTATCTAACTAAATAACAGAAGAAACATGAAGAAAAAAATTCTAGTCAGTACGCTATTAGTAGCTTGCATGTCTCTATCAGCACAGAAGAGTGCTACAGTAAAAATCTATCCGGAACAAGGGAAACAAATTATTCCCAGAGAAATCTACGGGCAATTTGCCGAACATCTTGGTTCATGCATTTATGGTGGACTCTGGGTGGGTGAAAAATCGGACATTCCTAACACTCAAGGTTATCGTACCGATGTGCTAAATGCACTAAAAGAATTGAAAGTACCTGTGCTACGTTGGCCGGGTGGATGCTTTGCCGATGAATATCATTGGACGGACGGAATCGGCCCGAAAGAAAATCGCCCTAAGATGGTGAACAACAACTGGGGAGGTACCATAGAAGACAACAGCTTCGGTACACACGAATTTCTAAACCTTTGCGAACTAATTGGATGCGAGCCTTATATCAGCGGTAACGTGGGTAGCGGTAGCGTGGAAGAATTAGCCAAGTGGGTAGAATACATGACTTCGGATGGAGACTCACCAATGGCCAACCTGCGTCGTAAGAATGGACGTGACAAAGCTTGGAAAGTAAAATTCCTTGGAGTAGGCAACGAAAGTTGGGGATGCGGCGGAAGTATGAGACCGGAATATTATGCCGACTTATATCGTCGCTATTCTACTTATTGCCGTAACTATGATGGTAACCAACTGTATAAAATAGCCAGTGGTGCCAGTGATTATGATTTCAGCTGGACAGAAACGTTAATGAAGAACGTAGGCGGCCGTATGAATGGTTTGTCTCTTCATTATTACACTGTTACAGGATGGAATGGCAGCAAAGGATCAGCCACAAAGTTCAGCAAAGACGACTATTATTGGACGATGGGCAAATGTCTGGAAATTGAAGATGTAGTGAAGAAGCACATCAATATCATGGATAAATATGATCCGAAAAAGAACGTCGGATTGCTCGTTGACGAATGGGGAACTTGGTGGGATGAAGAACCGGGAACAACTCGCGGCCACCTTTACCAACAAAACTCTATGCGTGATGCATTTGTCGCTTCACTGACCTTAGATGTGTTTCATAAATACACCGACCGCATACAAATGGCAAATATCGCACAGATTGTAAACGTATTGCAATCGATGATCCTGACGAAAGGAAAAGAGATGGTATTAACTCCAACTTATTACGTGTTCGATATGTATAAAGTTCATCAGAATGCAACATACCTCCCACTCGATCTGATCTGTGATAAAGTGAGCGTAAGAGATAATCGTACAGTTCCTTTGGTTAGCGCCACAGCATCAAAAGACAAAGCAGGAGTGATCCACGTCTCTCTATCCAATGTGGATACTGACAACACACAAGATGTATCTATTGACATCTCTCAGTTCAAGATTAGTGGGGTAAGCGGCCAAATACTGACCTCTGCCAACATCACGGACTATAACTCTTTTGAAACACCTAATGTGGTAAATCTGAAAGATTTTAAAGGCGCTAAAGTTAGTAAAGGTGTGCTAAAAGTGGAACTTCCCGCTAAATCGATTGTTACTTTAACGATAAAATAATTCCCATCTGCCGAAAGATAAATTATAGTAAACGATTATCTTTGCAGAAAAACTTAACGTTGTATAATATGAATGATATTAAACTTATGACTTCAGCTGCCGATAATATTCGCATATTGGCTGCTTCTATGGTTGAAAAAGCAAACTCAGGACACCCGGGAGGTGCTATGGGAGGTGCAGACTTTATTAATGTACTCTTCTCTGAGTTTTTAGTATATGACCCCAAAAATCCGAAATGGGAAGGACGCGACCGCTTCTTCCTTGATCCGGGACACATGTCGCCGATGTTGTATTCTACGTTGGCTCTAACCGGTAAATATACCATGGATGAACTGGCACAGTTCCGCCAATGGGGAAGTCCTACTCCCGGACATCCTGAAGTAGACATCATGCGTGGAGTAGAAAACACTTCCGGCCCGTTGGGACAAGGACACACGTATGCAGTTGGTGCTGCTATTGCTGCTAAATTCCTCAAAGCACGCTTTGGTGAAGTGATGAACCAAACGATTTACTCTTATATTTCCGACGGAGGAGTACAGGAAGAAATTTCTCAGGGTGCCGGACGTATTGCCGGGCACTTGGGATTGGACAACCTGATCATGTTCTACGATTCTAACGGCATCCAGCTTTCCAGTACCACTAAAGAGGTAACTAGCGAAGATGTAGCGATGAAATATGAAGCGTGGAAATGGAAAGTGATTATCATCAACGGTAATGATCCCGATGCCATTCGCAAAGCATTGATCGAAGCTCAGGCTGTAAAAATGCAACCAACCCTTATCATTGGTCAAACAACCATGGGAAAAGGCGCATGTAAAGCAGATGGTTCCAGCTATGAAAACAATTGTGAAACACATGGTGCACCATTAGGTGGCGATGCATATAAAAATACAATTAAAAACTTGGGTGGTAATCCTGAAGAACCGTTTAAGATATTCCCTGAAGTTGCCGCTTTATATACCAAACGTGCTGAAGAACTAGCTACCATTGTAGCCAAAAGATATGCTGCGAAAGCCGAATGGGCAAAAGCAAAACCTGAGTTGGCAGCTAAGATGGATCAGTTCTTTAAAGGCGAAGCTCCTAAAGTGAACTGGGGCGCTATCGTACAAAAAGCAGGATCGGCTACTCGTGCTGCCTCAGCTACCGTATTAGCAACATTGGCTGGTGAAGTAGAAAATATGATTGTAACTTCAGCCGACCTTTCTAACTCTGATAAGACAGACGGGTTCTTAAAGAAGACACACGCATTCAGCAAAGAAGACTTTAGCGGTTCTTTCTTCCAGGCAGGCGTATCCGAATTAACAATGGCTTGTGTTTCCATCGGTATGGCTCTGCATGGAGGTGTGATTCCGGCTTGTGCTACTTTCTTCGTATTCTCAGACTACATGAAACCAGCCATCCGTATGGCAGCCATAATGGAGCAACCCGTTAAGTTTATTTGGACTCATGATGCTTTCCGTGTGGGTGAAGACGGACCTACTCACGAACCTGTAGAACAAGAGGCACAAATACGCCTGATGGAGAAACTGAAGAATCACAAAGGACACAATTCAATGTTGGTATTACGTCCTGCTGATGCAGAAGAGACTACTCAGGCATGGAAGTTGGCTATGGAAAATACCACTACCCCATCGGCTTTGATTTTTTCTCGCCAAAACATCGCAAACCTGCCTGCAGGTAACGACTACACTCAAGCTGACAAAGGTGCTTACATCGTAGCCGGATCAGAAAACAACCCGGATGTTATCTTGGTTGCTTCGGGCTCTGAAGTATCTACACTTGTGGCCGGTGCTGAGTTGCTTCGTAAGGATGGTGTGAAACTCCGTATCGTATCGGCTCCTTCAGAAGGGCTGTTCCGTAGTCAGAGCAAAGAATATCAGGAATCTGTTATTCCTTCAGGCGCCAAAGTATTCGGTCTGACAGCCGGATTACCTGTCAACTTGCAAGGGTTAGTCGGAACAAACGGTAAGGTTTTCGGCTTAGAATCATTCGGTTTCTCTGCTCCGTACACAGTACTTGACGAGAAGTTAGGTTTCACTGCCGAGAACGTATACAAGCAAGTAAAAGAAATGCTATAACAATAAATAAATTAAATACTCCTTCATAAATCAACGAAAGAATGAAAACAATAGGAATTTGTTCCGATCATGCAGGTTTCGAGTTGAAACAGTTTGTAAAAAGTTGGCTGGAGGCTAAAGGATGGCCTTACAAAGACTACGGAACATATACAGCAGAGAGTTGTGACTACGCCGATTTTGCCCACCCGTTGGCTTTTGCCATTGAAGCAGAAGAATGCTATCTAGGCATTGCGATATGTGGCAGTGGAAACGGCATTAATATCACACTGAACAAGCATCAGGGCATCCGTGCCGCCCTTTGCTGGATTCCGGAAATAGCAGAACTTGCCCGCCGACACAATAATGCGAACATACTGGTCATGCCGGGACGTTTCATTACTACCGACGAAGCTGACGCTATTATGACGGCATTCTTTGCTGCAAACTTTGAAGGAGGACGCCATCAAAGACGAATTGATAAAATTCCTCTTTAATATTTTAGGAGAAATGCTTGACTTTGGCAATGTAATGTTGTATCTTTGTTAGCATAATCATAAAGTATATTCAGATTAAAATACGGTAAAAGGAAGAAGTTTCGACTTCTTCCTTTTTTTTGTTTCAGACCGTACTATTTGCCCCAAAAGACGCTTCAGATTACCCAAAAGAAGCGTTCAGATGAGTCAACTGCACGGTTCTCTTCAGCCGAAAGACGGTTGCACTTCACCAATATGCCGATACGTTATCGCAAAAACTCCTATATGAAAAGATAATTCCTCTTATCGTTCCTTCCAAAACTCTTAGTTGTTCCTAGAAGCCCCACATAGCGTTAATAATCAATAATAATGCTATTGACAAGAATGAGCTCAAATAACACTCGATGTATAGATTGAAGAAGAGCATCCCATCACGCTATAAACTATCGAAAAAACATATTGCACTAGGATTTTCCCAATTATATCAATAATTGCACTATTTCCACCAAAAACTAGTCTCTATAAGTCCTTGCAGAGTGATATATTTGCAATCTGAAATCTAGTAACCATCTTTAAACCCAAAAGAAAATGATGAAAAAAGTATTCGGAATCATTTGTCTGCTCATCGCAGCCCTTTCAGTCAACGCTAATCCAATCGACTTTGACAAAGCCTTCAAAGAAAGTGCCAAGATAGAGAAACAAATCAAAAAGACATCGTTCCCTAAACGCTCGTTTAAGATTACCGACTTCGGAGCAAAGTCCGACAACGAAGCAGAACCTTGTCACGAAGCCATCAATCAGGCCATTCTGACATGTAGCCAAGCCGGCGGAGGAACAGTGATTGTACCCAAAGGTACCTTTTATACAGGCCCAATCACTCTAAAAAGCAATGTCAATCTACACATAGAAGAAGGAGCTCAATTAAAGTTCTCCACAGACCAGAGCCTTTATTTCCCCGCAGTAATTACTCGCTGGGAAGGTATCGACTGCTACAATGCCCGTCCACTAATTTATGCTTATGGAGAAACGAACATCGCCATTACCGGCAAAGGAACAATAGACGGGCAAGGCTCCAATGAGAATTGGTGGGCTATGTGCGGAGCGCCTCATTACGGATGGAAAGAAGGTATGGTGGCTCAGCGCAACGGTGGCCGTGAACGCCTCTTGATGTATGGGGAAACTGGTACTCCCATCTACAAACGAATCATGAAGCCTGAAGACGGCATGCGTCCACAGCTCATCAACCTATATTCTTGCAATACCGTACTGATAGAAGATGTGACGCTACTCAACTCTCCGTTCTGGGTTATCCACCCACTCTTCTGCGAAAGCCTCATCGTAAGAGGGGCAAACATCTTTAATCGTGGTCCCAACGGAGACGGATGCGACCCTGAATCATGCAAAAACGTATTGATAGAAAATTGCATCTTCGACACAGGCGATGATTGCATCGCTATCAAATCGGGAAGAAACAACGATGGCCGCAAATGGAACATTCCAAGCGAAAACATCATCGTTAGAGGCTGTGAAATGAAGAACGGACACGGCGGTGTTGTCATTGGTAGTGAAATCTCGGGAGGTTATCGTAATCTGTTTGTTGAAAATTGCAAGATGGACAGTCCCGAGTTGGACCGCGTGATCCGAATCAAAACGAGTACCTGCCGAGGCGGAGTGATAGAAAACGTATTCGTCCGCAACATTACCGTAGGTCAGTGTCGCGAATCCGTACTCCACATCAATCTGCAATACGAGAATCGCGAGAAATGTGCGAGAGGCTTTACACCCACGGTTCGTAATGTACATTTGAAGAACGTGACATGTCAAAAGAGCCAGTTGGGTGTACTGATCATGGGTCTTGAAAGTCCCGAACACGTATATAATATCAGTATAGAAGACTCTCACTTCAACAATGTATCCAAAGATAAAAATGATATAAGCGGTGCTAAAGACGTAACTTTCAAAAACCTTTATATCAACGGCAAGCTGGTAAATCAGTAAGCCGAAAGCCAACGAATATTAAGCCGAATTGGTGACAGATAGATAGTCTATCTTCAGCAATTCGGTTTTTTATTTTGCCTGCTTTCCTATTTTTCACAAGAAATATGAACGCTGTTTCTAAATAAGAACTATCTTTGCCACTCAATAATCCGTATATTTAAACATGATATGGAGCAACTGAATACCATAAAAGAACTGATTAATCAAGGAAATATAGATAAAGCCATTCAAGAACTCGAACGTTTTCTACAAACGAATGCCACCGGAAAAGATGATGCCTATTATCTTCTGGGAAATGCTTACCGTAAGCTTGGAAACTGGCAGCAAGCCTTGAATAATTACCAATCCGCCATTGAACTCAACCCTCAAAGTCCGGCTCTACAAGCCCGTAAGATGGTTATGGATATTATGAATTTCTACTACCAAGGATATGTATAATCAACTAACGTAATAAGATAAGATTATGGCTAAAATCAGAGGAGCAATAGTTGTCAACACAGAACGCTGCAAAGGCTGCAACTTGTGTGTGGTAGCTTGCCCGGTAAAAGTTATCTCTCTTGCAAAGGAGGTTAATGCAAAAGGGTACAATTATGCCCTGGAATACTTAGAAAACACCTGCATCGGATGCAGCGCATGCGCAACTGTTTGTCCGGACGGATGTATTACTGTTTACAAGGTTAAATGCGAATAAATTGAAGAATATGGAAGAAGAAGTTGTATTAATGAAGGGAAACGAGGCCATCTCTCATGCAGCCATTCGCTGCGGTGCAGACGGATACTTCGGCTATCCCATCACTCCACAATCGGAAGTATTGGAGACTCTTGCCGAACTCAAACCGTGGGAAACCACCGGCATGGTAGTGCTTCAAGCCGAAAGTGAAGTAGCAGCTATAAATATGGTATACGGCGGAGCCGGAAGTGGTAAAAAGGTGATGACCTCATCTTCAAGCCCCGGTATCAGCTTAAAGCAAGAAGGAATCTCCTACATAGCAGGTGCCGAACTCCCCTGCCTAATCGTGAACGTAATGCGTGGAGGCCCCGGATTGGGAACCATTCAGCCAAGTCAGGCCGACTACTTCCAAACAGTAAAAGGTGGTGGACACGGAGATTATAGACTGATCGCATTGGCTCCCGCCTCTGTACAAGAGATGGCCGACTTTGTAGAATTATCATTCGAACTTGCCTTCAAATATCGCAATCCCGTTATGATGTTAGCCGATGGTGTCATCGGACAGATGATGGAAAAAGTTGTTCTTCCTGCTCAGAAAAAACGCCTGACGGATGAAGAAGTAATCGCACGCTGCCCGTGGGCTACTACCGGAAAGACAAAAGGTAGAAAACCGAATATTATCACCTCTCTTGAACTTGACCCGAATGCCATGGAGCAAAACAACCTTCGTCTCCAGGCTAAATATAAAGTGATCGAAGAGAACGAAGTGCGCTACGAAGAAATAGAATGCGAAGATGCCGATTACCTCATCGTGGCTTTTGGCTCTATGGCTCGTATCGGACAAAAAGCAATGGAAATCGCACGTGAAGAAGGTATCAAAGTAGGCATTCTGCGCCCCATCACTTTGTGGCCGTTCCCTACAAAAGCCATCGCAGGCTATGCCAATAAAGTAAAAGGCATGCTTTCTCTTGAATTAAATGCCGGACAGATGATCGAAGATATTCGTCTGGCGGTAAACGGAAGAGTAAAAGTGGAGCACTTCGGACGTTTAGGAGGCATCGTGCCCGATCCTGACGAAATTGTTGCAGCACTAAAAGAAAAACTAATCAAATAAAAAGCAAAGATGAATCCTCAAAAAATAAGAACCATCCTAAACATACTTTTTATGATTGGCACCTTGATTGCCATTATCATTTACTTTGCCGTAGATGATAAACAAACCTTTATCTATGTATGTGCTGCAGCCATCTTCGTGAAGATAATGGAATTCTTTATACGATTCACTAACAGGTAAACATTATGATAACAAGAGAAGATATAATCAAACCCGAGAATCTGGTTTACCAGAAACCGGTTTTAATGAATGATAACGCCATGCACTACTGCCCCGGCTGTAGCCACGGAGTCGTTCATAAGCTCATCGCCGAAGTGATAGAAGAAATGGGAATGGAAGATAAAACCATTGGCATCTCTCCGGTAGGATGTGCCGTTTTCATGTATAATTATCTGGATATAGACTGGCAAGAAGCCGCCCACGGACGTGCTCCCGCCGTAGCCACAGCCATCAAACGTTTATGGCCGGAGAGACTGGTATTCACTTATCAAGGAGACGGTGACTTGGCTTGCATCGGCACAGCCGAAACCATACACGCTCTTAATCGCGGAGACAATATCACTATTATTTTCATCAATAACGGTATCTACGGAATGACAGGCGGACAAATGGCTCCAACAACCCTTGTGGGAATGAAAACTGCCACTTGTCCCGAAGGCCGTGATGTGCATTTACACGGCTATCCAATCAAGATCACTGAAATTGCAGCGCAACTGGAAGGTACAGCCTATGTTACCCGCCAATCAGTGCAAAGCGTAGCTGCCATCCGCAAAGCAAAAAAAGCTATCCGCAAAGCATTCGAGAACTCGATGAGCGGAAAAGGTTCCAATCTGGTAGAGATTGTATCTACCTGCAATGCCGGATGGAAGATGACACCTGTCGACGCCAATACATGGATGGAAAAGAACATGTTCCCTTTCTATCCGCTGGGCGATATTAAGGACAAAGAATAATGCTAAAAGTCAACTAAGATGAAAGAAGAAATAATTATAGCAGGGTTTGGCGGACAAGGTGTCTTGTCGATGGGAAAGATTCTAGCCTATTCCGGATTGATGGAAGACAAAGAAGTGACTTGGATGCCTGCCTACGGACCCGAGCAACGAGGAGGAACAGCAAATGTTACGGTTATTGTAAGTGACAACAAAATCTCCTCGCCTATTTTGAGTAAATACGACACAGCGATCATTCTGAATCAACCTTCGCTCGAAAAGTTTGAAAGCAAAGTGAAACCCGGTGGCATACTCATATACGACGGATACGGCATCATCCATCCACCTACGCGTAAAGACATCAAAGTCTATCGCATAGACGCTATGGATGCAGCCAATGAGATGAACAATGCAAAAGCATTCAACATGATCGTACTTGGCGGATTGTTGAAGCTACGTCCCATCGTTACCATCGGAAACGTACTGAAAGGGTTGAAGAAGACCTTGCCTGAGCGCCATCATCATCTGATACCGATGAACGAAGCGGCCATACTCAAGGGTATGGAACTGATTCATGAACAATAGATGATCCATCCTAACAGATAATCATATACCCGGATTTGCATCAGTTGCAGACCCGGGTTTATTCGTCCCTGACCTCGCCTTTATCTTTCGAAGCAATAATTGAAGTTAATACACAAAGCTTTTCGGTTGACGATTTATTTTTTATTGTATATTTGCCCCTAATTATGAAAAGATTCCTACTTATATATATCGCTCTAGTCATCATTGGCCAAGTGAGTGCACTCGCTCAGGTCAGACAAAACGATGCTTTTGACGAAAACGGAAATCAGATAGATCCGTCCATGCGCGTAAAAAAGGATAGCTCAAATGTAGAAATACAAAGTGTACCTCCCAAGCTATATATGTGGAACATAAGCGAAGAATTAGGCAATATCAAGCCCATCGAGGTAGATACTGCATTCCATCATTTTCAGAATACCAACTTGGGGGAAGGAATAAAAGGGCACTATAACTATTTGGGAAATCTCGGCGCTCCCCGTCTGTCCCGCTTATTTTTCGAACGTCCTCAAGCCTCTTCAGCAATGTTTATGGATCCTTTTTCAAGTTTCTATGTAAACCCTTGGGAATTCAAATTCACGAATAGCAATATACCCTATACAAATCTAACGTATTATAAGGCCGGTAGCAAAATAGATGGAGAAGAGCGCTTCAAATCTTATTTCTCCGTGAATGCCAACAAACGGTTATCGTTTGGATTTAACATAGACTACCTTTATGGGCGGGGGTTATATAGCAATCAGTCTACTGCATTCTTTAATGGAGGACTATTTGGTAGCTATATCGGCGATCGTTATCAAGCTCATCTGATTTACAACAACTACACCATGAAAATGTCCGAAAACGGTGGAATCACTGATGACAGATACATCACCAATCCGGAGCAAATGGCCGAAGGCACGAAACAATATGAACCTACAAACATCCCGACCAAACTAACAAGTACATGGAACAAAAACAACAAGTACTATGTACACTTCACACACCGATACAATATCGGATTTACCCGAAAAGCTACCGGAGTAAAGAACGACACGATTGACAGATACATTCCAGTCACCAGCTTCATTCATACTGTAAACCTGGAGAAATCTCGTCACCGTTATATTTCTAAAAAAGAAGCAAAAGATTTCTACAAAAACACCTATATCAATAGAGGACGGTTTGCAAGCGATGATTCCACCACTTACATAGGCATTAAAAACACCTTTGGCATTGCTTTACTCGAAGGTTTTAACAAATATGCCAAATCCGGACTAACCGCTTATATTTCTCACAAAATGAGCAAATATGAGTTGATGAACAAGGACTCTGTATCAACTGATAAATATGACGAGCAAGAAGTATTCGTGGGTGGAGAATTATCGAAACGACAAGGTAGTTTGCTTCATTACACCATTAATGGTGAGATCGGCGCTCTTGAGCAAGCCATCGGCCAGTTTCGTGTAAAAGGTGACATGGACTTGAATTTTCATTTGTGGAAAGATACCGTGAGTTTGATTGCCCGAGCTTCCGTTAGCAATACCTTACCGGCGTTTTACATGAGACATTATCACTCCAACCACTTCTATTGGGACAATACTTTCGACAAAGAATTCCGTTCTCGCATTGAAGGTGAGCTCAATATCCAACGTTGGCAAACGAACCTGAAAGTCGGAGTGGAAAACATTAAGAATTACACTTATCTGAATGAGCTGGCACTGCCGGCCCAGTTCAGCGATAACATTCAAGTAGTGTCTGTTACGTTGAATCAAAACTTTAAGGCGGGCATTTTTCATTTAGACAATGAGGTCACTTGGCAACAATCGAGTAACAACACCATACTGCCGTTACCTAAACTCTCTTTATATCACAATCTGTATTTAGAGACCAAATTGGCCAAGAAGGTATTAAGCGTACAGTTAGGAGCCGATGTTCGTTATTTTAGCAAATACAACGCTCCGGCCTATACACCGGCCATTCAGCAGTTTCACCTGCAAGCTACCGACGATCAGGTGCAGATCGGAGGTTATCCCATTGTGAACTTATACGCCAATTTACAGTTGAAACGTACTCGCTTTTTCGTGATGATGTCTCATGTGAATCAAGGGATGATGAGCAACTCCAACTATTTTCTCTCACCCCACTACCCCATTAACCCCAGGATGCTTAAGTTTGGCCTTTCGTGGAACTTTTATGATTAATGCCGTATGACATTACCAAAATCAAAACTACTGAAGTACTTCGTACTAGGCATCCTTTCGGTGCTTATCGCTTCTGTGTGGTTCCGCAAAGAAAAACCTCAAAACTCCCCACGTGACTATACTGCCATCCAGTCCGAAGGAATCATCAGAGTGGCAACAGAATATAACTCTATCGGATACTACACTGACGGCGACAGCATCTCCGGTTTTCATTACGAACTTATTAACGCTTTTGCCAAACAGAAAGGATTAAAAGCGGAAATTACTCCCGAAATGAGTTTTGAAAAACGGCTTCGAGGTTTAAGCGATGGCACTTTCGATATGATTGCTTCCGGCATACAAGCCACGAGTGAGTTTAGAGACTCGCTACTGCTGACTACCCCGATCTTTTTAAGTAAGCAAATACTCGTTCAGCGAAGAGCAATAAAAGGAGATTCCACCTACATCAGGAATCAACTCGACCTAGCAGGTAAAACCCTCCATGTAATCAAGGGATCACCATCCATACTCCGCATACAGAATTTAGGAAACGAAATTGGCGACACTATTTATGTGAAAGAGATTGATAAATATGGCCCCGAACAACTTCTAGCCATGGTAGCTCACGGAGACATCAAATATGCTGTGTGCGACGAAGATATTGCACGCGCAGCCATCGACTCGTTTCCACAACTGGACATTAATACCAAGATCAGTTTCACGCAGTTCTATTCATGGGCTGTGAGTAAACAATCTCCCGCATTATTGGATACACTAAATGCCTGGCTGAAAACGTTCAGCAAAAGTAAAGAGTTTCAGCGTATCTACTATAAATACTACGGCAAGCACCGCTAAAAAAGCAAGTTAATTTCACCTATTCACTGTGAGTCATCATTACATTTTTACAGCCCTATAGGGTAATCTAAAATAATCATGTATATTTGCGTAACAAGAGACGTTTTTAATAAAAGGATTATGGATGATAAAGTGATTAAATGGGGATTCATCGGCTGTGGAAACGTAACCGAACAGAAAAGTGGCCCGGCATTTAAGAAAGTAGAAAGCTCCCAAGTGGTAGCTGTGATGAGCCGGGATGGTGCAAAAGCAAAAGCTTATGCCGAAAAAAGAGGCATAAAGAAATGGTATGACGATGCGCAAGAACTGATTGACGATCCGGAAGTAAATGCTGTTTACATTGCTACTCCTCCTTCTTCTCACGCCACGTACGCCATCATGTCAATGAAAGCAGGTAAACCTGTTTACATTGAAAAACCAATGGCAGTTACCTACGAAGAATGTACACGTATTAACCGTATCTCACACGAAACAGGTGTACCCTGTTTCGTGGCCTACTATCGCAGATATATGCCCTACTTCCTAAAAGTGAAAGAACTCGTGCAGAATGGCACCATAGGAAACATCATCAACATTCAAATTCGCTTTGCACAACCACCAAGTGAATTGGATTACAACAAAGCCAATCTTCCTTGGCGTGTGCAACCAGACATCTCAGGAGGCGGTTATTTTTATGACTTGGCGCCTCATCAACTCGACTTATTGCAGGACATGTTTGGCTGTATACTCGAAGCAAGCGGATACAAAAGTAATCGGGGCGGACTTTATCCTGCGGAAGATTCATTAAGTGCCTGTTTTCAATTTGACTCAGGCTTGGTAGGTTCCGGTTCATGGTGCTTCGTGGCGCACGAATCAGCCAAAGAAGACCGCATCGAAGTCATTGGTGACAAAGGCATGATCTGCTTCTCCATGTTCACCTACGAACCCATAGCTCTGCATACCGAACGAGGACGTGAAGAGCTACGTATCGAAAACCCGGAACACGTGCAACAACCTCTTATTCAGGCTGTGGTAGATCATCTGCTTGGCAAATCAATTTGTACATGCGATGGCGAAAGTGCCACTACCACTAATTGGGTAATGGATAAGATTCTTGGGAAAATTTAAGTACACCCCAACAGTTATTCACCACAGATTAACGGATTACGCAGATTGCTCATTCAACTATTGGAGGAATCTCAAAGGAAGTAACCCGTTAATCTGTGGTTCTTTTTTAGCTAATTTTCCCCTTTGCGAAACTTTTTTTTCTTTCCCATGTCACGTTCGCCCATTCACCTTCGTCTTATCTCTGTAGATGGAACTCAAAGAATTTAAAATAACGGTTCTCCCGCTTCGAAGCAAATTATTCAATTATGCACGGAAGCTAACTGACGACACCTCCGATGCGGAAGATGTGGTGCAGGAAGTGATGATAAAACTGTGGAACATTCGTCAGAAGTTGGAAGAATATAACAGCGTAGAAGCGTTGGCCATCAAGATCACCCATAACCTCTGCATGGATATGTGGCGAAGTAAGAAGCCGGACGCTCTATCACTCGATCAAGTACAAACAGCCAGCCGGAGTTTAAATCCGGAGCACTTGCTCGAAGGGAAAGATGAATTTCGATTGATAAACGAGATTATCAGTTCGCTACCCACACTTCAACAGACCATTATCCGTATGAAAGATGTGGAGGAATATGAAGCCGAAGAGATAGCCGAGATAACAGGATGCAGTCCCGAAGCTGTTCGCAGCAATCTATCGAGAGCCCGTAAGAAGGTGAGAGATATCTACATTAAATTAAAAGCAACCAGTTGAAGAATCAATTAGTGACAGTGTCCAAAAAGATCAGTAAGAAGATGATTCAACAAAAAAATAAACGAAGTATGAATATAGAAGATTTAGTAAACAAATATTTTGAAGGAGAAACCACTTGCGAAGAAGAGCGTGAACTACGTCGCTACTTCACGAGTGAAGATGTGCCTGAAGGTTTACAAGCCTATCGACCTATTTTCGCTTACTTCGAAGAAGAAGCGAAGCAAAATAAACAATCACGCACAGAAGGTAAAAACAAAAACATCAGGCAACGCTTTATTTATGCATTTAGTGGTATGGCTGCAGGTATTTTCTTAGCTATAGGCATAACCACTCTGTATCAACAATATGACACTACCCCGAGCAGTTATGTCATTATTGATGGCAAGAAGTACACCGATGCAAGTTTAGTGCATCAGCAAGCACAAGCAGCTTTTCGTGATGTCAGCCTGAGCAAAGACGATGTGTTTGCCACCTTATTCAGTGAATAAATAAACCCAATAACAATGAAAGAAGTATGAACAAAGTCATTCGAGCAACATTGATAATCCTATTGTTTGGCGCTGCTACCACCATGCATGCGCAGCAAGGATTACAAATAGCTTCTGTGTTTCAGAAATACAGCAAGCATAGAGGGGTGACAATGGTGGAATTATCTAACGAAATGCTGGAAACCTATCAGATGACCCTCTACAAAAGTATTAGCTTCAAAGATGCGACAGAAGCAATGCCACTGATTTTGCATTGTCTGGAAATCGACAAGAAAAAGGCTAAGAAGGTGAAAGAAGTCATCTCAGGCGGAGATGTACAATCCGGATATTACCAATTACCTCAGACAAAAGAAGATATCAACCGCTTTATTCTTTTTAAAACAGGAAAAAATGAAGCGGCCACTCTCATCTACATCGAGGGAGAGTTGGATGCTGACGATTTGGTAACCATACTATTTATGAAAAAGAATTAATATACTCAACGAAACATGATCATTATGAAACGAATCATCTTACTCCTGCTGATATTGGCTCCTATAGTAGCCATGGCACAAGATATGAATGTAAAAGACACTACTCTCTTTGTAGGCAGCCGAAAAATAACCATCAAAGAGCGTGAAGGGAAAATAAAGGTAAAACTCTATGAAGAATCTTCGGATGGAGATACGATTGAAAACGACCAAATATTCGAAGGGGTGTACATGGACGGACAAAGCACCGAACGGAGAATGATGCTAAGCATACCCTTCACGAAAAAGAAGTATAACGGTCGCTTTGAACCGCACTATGCCGGTCTGTATTTCGGCTATGGCAACTTAGGCGACGGGCTCAGCCTAAACAATGCAAATGGAATAGACCTCGTAGCTTCCAAATCGTGGGAGATAGGTTTAAACCTCTTTCAAGGTGCACTCACCCTTACACCCGACCATCATTGGGGACTGGTGAGCGGATTGGGCTACTCCTATAATTCTTTCCGCATTGACGGCAACAAAGCTTTTCAGAGAGAAAACGGAACGACCGTTTTAGCCCCTGCTCCCACTGACGTCACCTATAGCCAAAGCCGACTTCGCTACAATTCATTCCGCATTCCGTTACTACTGGAGTGGCAAAACAGATTCAACAGCAGAAAGCCGTTGTTCCTCTCTCTGGGAGGTGAAGCCGAGATACGTTGTTGGATAAAGTCGAAAGTGAAGTATGACGGTCACGAAAGAACATTGGATAAGAATCTGAATGTTCGCCCCGTAGGAATCAATCTACTAGCTCAGGCAGGTTATGACAATTGGGGCGTTTATCTCCGTTACTCTACCTTTAGCATTTTTGAGAAAGACAAAGGCCCTGAACTACATCCGGTCACTTTTGGATTGGTTTGGCATTGGTAAGGCAATAACAAAACCATCGCCCCCACTAAGCGAAGCATTCGTTTAAACATCAAAACATTTTTCAAATCGAAGATTTATTTTGTACATTTGCCGCAAAGTAGTAAAAGACGAATAACAAATGACAAAAGAAGAATTGATGAGGAAGGCAATCGAGCTTTCTAAAGAAAATATTGAGAACGGTGGCGGCCCTTTTGGAGCAGTGATAGCAAAAGACGGAAAGATTATATCCACGGGAGTGAACCGCGTTACTGCATCGTGCGACCCTACAGCACATGCTGAAGTAAGTGCCATACGCTCCGCAGCCAGCCAACTGGGTACTTTTGATTTAAGTGGATACGAAATATATACCTCGTGCGAACCTTGTCCCATGTGTTTAGGTGCCATTTATTGGGCACGCTTGGACAAGATGTACTATGCTAATAACAAGGCAGATGCCAAGAACATTGGTTTTGACGATTCATTCATCTATGACGAATTGGAACTAAAACCGACAGACAGAAAATTACCCTCTGAGGTATTACTTGCCGACGAAGCCATCAAAGCTTTCGAAGCATGGGCACAGAAAGACGATAAGATAGAATATTAAGATATCTCTTCTAGAAACAAGATCTCCCCAACAACTCTACTTCTGGTAGGTTGTTGGGGAGATCTTCGTTTAAGCCTTCTTCAGCATAAGTTATTACAAATAAGCCTTTTCGAACAGACTGTACTACTTCAACGTGTTGAACGTCCGCGATCAGCGTGTTGAAAGCGGGCATTCAACACGCTGATCGCAGACGTTCAACAAACCCATCTCACAAGGCCTGTAGAGGCAGATTGGTAATATTTACATTAAAGTACTACAAAGCTTGTGAATGATAGGAAATTTATTTCCCAAATAGCAGAGTAAGACCCAAAGAAATATATGAAAATTTACTCTCGAAGACAGACTGATAATCATCGGGATTATCTCTGGCAAATTTGGGAGTATAGTCGGGGTTGGAATGCCAATCAGCAAACAAGAATTCGGCCTTTACTTGCATCCCAACAGCTCTTGCAATGGCGAAATCATAGCCCAATGCCCATGATACACAAAAATAAGCTTTACTAAATGTAGTACTGGATCCATAAAAATTTGTTCCACGAAGTTTGTCACTATAAAACAAACACCCCGTGCCTAATGAGGTCCACATAGCATGCGTATTTTCGTCCATTGGATAACGAAGTGTTAATGTAGGAGAAACAAAATGACTTTTCATTTCATTTCCTCTATTGGAACTTGTAATATATTCATAAGTAGCACCAAGGCCTACGAAAGGAGAAATATAATGTTTGTAACTTCCTTCAATGAAATAACAGAGCGGCTTATTTGCAACATCCATGTAATCTCCTTTACCTTCTGAGACTCCAGTAAGAATGCCACCTCCAAGAATAAAATTATCCTGAACAGGCAGACTTTTCTCCACCTGAGCTTGGAGACTAGTTGATACAATCAGCAACAGAATTATGATCCATTTAGAATTCATGAGTTCGTATAATTTAGTTCGGACAAAAATATTGAAATATATTATAGTAAACAAATATACTGAAGCCTTTTCCAGCAAATAAAAGCCAGTGAATACAAAATGAAATAATGGCAGTAGCAATCTAGTAAGATAAATACCAGAACTTTATAGATGAGCGCTATAGAAAATCATTACTCTTTTGCTATCGTCAAAGCATAGCAGTATATTTGTAGTATAAAAAAACACTGAATGAAACAATGACACCCTCCAATTACATCCCTATACAATGTTCTTCCGCATTGAACAACCTTAAGCGTAAAGTTCCTTACGGGTGGGACTTGAATATTTATCGCGGATGTGAACATGGTTGCAAATACTGCTACGCCATGTACTCTCATGACTATCTGAAAGATGGGAATTATTTCGGCAATATCTATGCAAAAACAAATGTTGCGGAGTGCCTTGAAAAAGAATTGCGTGCATCATCGTGGAAGCGGGAGATCGTGAATATTGGTGGGGTAACGGATAGCTATCAACCGGCTGAAGCGGAATATCAACTGATGCCGGACATTCTGAAGCTCCTTATCAAGTATAAAACTCCTGCAATTATTTCGACGAAATCGGATCTTATCTTGCGAGATTACGAGTTGATTGATCAGCTTTCGCGTATTACTTACATCAATGTGGCAGCCACCATTACAACAATGGACGAGACTGTTCGCGAGAAAATAGAACCAGGTGGGTGTACTTCTGCCCGACGCTTCGAGATGCTTAAAACTTTTCGGAAAACAAACGCTTCTATTGGGCTGCATGTGATGCCGATTATTCCGTATCTAACCGATGGGGAGGAGAATTTAGAATCTCTTTTTGCACATGCAAAAGATTCCGGTGTGCACTACGCGCTGCCGGGAACTCTCTATCTACGAGGAAAGACACGACCTTATTTTCTCGACTTTATTCGAATGGAATATCCGGATTTATTTGAAAAGATCAGCCAACTATACAAAAAGGGTGGAGCCGGCAAAGAATATAAAGAAGGTCTATATGCCGTAGTGAATCATCTGCGAAATAAATACGGAATAACAGGCGGCTATTCCGGTATTATAAAAGAGAAAATGTATAAAGAAAAGACTTTGTTCGACGAATAAAAACACTCAAAGCTTTATTTTTCTTCCATAAACTAAAAAAAACTTTCTCCAGTGAGTACAAAAGAAGAGGTAGCCTTGTATAGGGTATAAAGGACCTGTTTTAATACATTCACATCTATGGAAAAGGAGAAAGAAATACCCGTAATTCTATCAGAAACGTCTCAGCGTATACTTAAAAAGTGCGAACCAATTTTAAGTAACAAAGAGAAACAGAAGATGTGGGCAACCATTGACCGACGTACTCGGCATATTCCCCGATATATGCAGCGATCTACATGGTATGTTGCAGCTTCCATTGCTATAGTGGCAATAGGGAGTTGGGTATTACTATTCAATTCACCTTTCACGAGCAATCCATATACCCGCCTTTCGGAAATGGTAAATGTAGATACACTGAAGTCAACCCAACTTTATATAGAAAATCAACAAATAGAGTTGGGCGAACAAGTGGAAATTCAATGTTTGCCGTCTACCAACCAAGTAGAGGTAAGTTCACCAGACGGCGCATCATTCAAACTATCCGTTCCATCGGGAAAAGGAACGTACATGCAACTGGCCGTGCCCAAGGGCAAACGTGCGCAGGTTATTCTCGCAGATAAATCAAAAATAACCTTGCGGGCGCAATCTAAACTTATCTTTCCACTACATTTTATAGAGAAGAAACGAGAGGTAAAACTGGAGGGTGAAGCTTATATGCAGATCAGCCGTAACGAGCAGCAGCGATTTATCACGCAAACCAATACAATGGAGATATGTGTACTTGGTACAGAATTCTTGGTGGTGGCCTATCCACACAGTCAGGAACAGTCGGTGGTATTGGTAAAAGGCTCCGTGCAAATTACTCCTCAAAAAGGAAAAGCAGTTACGATATCTCCCAACCAAAAATATACGTACAACAGTTCTACGTCGAAAGCATCCTTGCTTAGCAACGTAGATGCTACACCGATGGTTAGTTGGAAAGAAAATCTTCTGATTATACAAAATCAATCTTTGGGTGAAGTACTTAAAACCATTGAAGGATATTATAATGTAAGTTTCAGTTACAACTGGAACGAGCTTCAAAGTATTCACATTACCGGGAAACTTGATGTCAGTGTGTCTCTGAATGAAATACTAGAGAACCTCTCAAAGATAGCTCCTATAAAAATAGAGAATAACCGAAAAACAATAAAAATAGAAGAAACAAACCTTAAAGAACATTAGCCTATGACATAGAAAGTATATATTCCAAAAGAAAAAAGGCTGGAAAATAGTGCGAATATTTCCCAGCCCAAGACTTTGATACTAAAAGTTTTAATAACCAAAATCGATCAATAATGAATAAAAGACATTATCTCTGCAAGTATACAAAATTTCTCTGTAATAAGCTGATGCTTACGAGTTATATTTTGTTTTTCCTAGGCGTAACGGTACAACCGATATACGCCAATAACGATCCGGCAACAGTGACGAAAACCGGAGACATAATAATCAATGTAACCAATAAACCAATACGAGAAGTACTCACTCTGATTGAGAAACAGAGTAAATTTATCTTCGTATACAATAGCGAAAGCGTTAAGCTAAACAAAACAGTAACTTTAAACATCGCTTCTACTTCAATAAATGAGGTGATGTCGCTACTGCTAAAGGGCACTTCATTGACATACGAAGTGTCGGACAGACAAATACTGATCATACCGGCTGCTGAACAGCAGAGACAAAGCGAAAAAAGAACGGCCGCATCGGGAGTTGTTTCCGATGAAAACGGCGAAGTTCTTATTGGCGTCAATGTGCAAGTGAAAGGAGAATCGACAGGTACCATCACGGATACTGAAGGCAAGTACTCTCTGACTGTACCTGCCGGCAAATCACTTGTATTTTCTTATGTAGGCTACAAGCGTTTGGAGCTAAAAGCGCAAGCGCAAATGAAGGTGCAAATGGCAAGTGATGCCGAAGTGCTTAATGAAGTAGTGGTTGTAGGCTACGGAACAATGAAGAAAAGTGACCTCACCGGTTCTGTATCGGGTGTGAAAGCAAAAGATTTCAATACCGGATTGGTCAGTTCTCCTTCACAACTCATCCAAGGGCGCGTAGCTGGCGTAAACATTACCAATAATGGTGGTGAACCCGGTGGTGGCGTTACCATACGTGTTCGTGGTTCCAACTCTATCCGTTCGGGACAAGATCCGCTTTATGTGGTAGATGGTGTGCCATTGGATGCATCGGAAGATCAGCAACCTTCGGGTGCGAGCATTGCAGGCATAGGAAGCACGGGGAAAAAGAATCCGTTGAACTTCTTAAATCCTGATGATATTGAATCGATAGATATCTTGAAAGACGCTTCGGCTACAGCTATTTATGGTGCTCGTGGTGCCAACGGTGTAATCATGGTTACTACAAAAAAGGGAGTAGAAGGGCAAAGCAAAGTCTCTTATTCAGCCTATGCAAGTGTTTCGGAGCTACCTAGCCAGTACGAGGTGCTTTCAGCCGATCAGTATAGGGCATTTGCCACAGAAAAAGGAGTAACGATTGATGATGGCAAGGCAAATACAAACTGGCAGGATGAGATCTTTCGTACGGCAGTGTCGCAAAGTCACAACTTAGCTATCAGCGGTGGAAGTAAAAACAGCAATTATCGTGTCTCATTGGGCTATCAAGATCAAGAAGGGATCATCCTGAAAACCGGAATGAAAAAGTACACCGGACGCTTCTACCTCAGCCAGAAGGCATTGAACAACCGTTTGCTTATCGAAGCAAGTTTAATGGCTACCCGAACCAAAGATCAACGGGCACCACTGGGTCAATCGGGAGGATACGAAGGTGACTTACTGTTGACTGCCTTGAAAGTGAACCCCACCTATCCTGTTTACAACGAAGATGGAACGTATTATCAGAAAAGCAAGGATGTGAGAAATCCTGTGGCGATGATTAATCTGACAAACGATAATACGCAAACGGACAGAATTCTGGCGAATATTACAGGAACACTAGATATCTGGAAGAACCTGAAATATAAGATGAATGTTGCTTTCGATCAGACGAAAGCGAGCAGAAAGGTGACTCAGGATAAAGAATTGATCTACATGACGGATAAGGGCACAGTAGACATTAATAATGTGGAAGCCGGCAATTACTTGGTCGAAAATTACCTGACGTACAACTTCGATATCAAACAGGATCACCATTTTAACTTGCTTGCAGGTCATTCTTATCAAAGATTCCGCAACTATTGGTATAGTTTCTCCGAAGATGGGTTCGACATTGACAATATAGATTATTTGTATGATCTCTCTTTTGGAAATAGCACTTCCATCACCGGTTTATCGGACATCACGGTGAATGAATTGCAATCTTTCTTCGGACGTGCAAACTACAACTTAATGGATAAATATTTGCTCACGGCCAATTTCCGTGTGGATGGTTCTACGAAGTTTGGAGATAACAACAAGTATGGCTTCTTCCCTTCGGCAGCCTTTGCATGGCGCATGAGTGAAGAGCAGTTCATCAAGAAGATGAATTTCTTCGATAACCTGAAGTTACGCCTCAGCTGGGGTATCACCGGTAATCAGGAAATACCCAACAAGATTTCACAGATTATGCTGGGAAGTACCGATGGTGCTATACTTGATGGTGGAACCACGGTTGTGCAAGGCATCACACTGACCAGAACACCCAACCCTGATTTGAAATGGGAACGTACGGAACAAGTTAATGTCGGCGTAGATTTCGCTATCTTCAAAAATCGCCTGAGTGGAACAATTGACTTATTCTCTAAAATCACGAAAGATGTACTTTTGCAAGTATATTCCATCTCTCCCGCACCAACAACACAAGTGTGGAGCAATGTGCCTGATATGAAGATTGTAAATAAAGGTATAGAGATTGGCCTAAACGGAGTAATCATAGATAGTAAGGACTGGAGATGGAATGTAGGAGTAAACTTCTCATCCATCAAAAATGAAGTAAAGAATCTGCCTATGTCATCCATCACCACGGGAAATCCGAGTGGACCCGGCATCACAGGATTCTCTTCACAAATCATCAAAAGTGGCTATCCAATAGGTACATTCTGGGGATATAACTTTCTTGGCTTCGACGAAAACGGCAAAAGCTTGTATGAGTTGGACAAGGATGGAAAGAAGGTTGAAAAACGTATCGGTAATGCACAACCAGACTTCTCTCTAAACCTAAACACAACAGTAGCCTGGAAAAACTTCGACTTGAACCTGTACTTCAACAGTGTGGTAGGCAACGACATCTACAACAATCTGGCTAATGTGATTGACAACCTCAGCATGTTTTCAAAGGGAAGCAACACCACCGTTCAAGCCACAAAGTCTAATGAATCGTTTAACAACGTACTTGATTACTCCAGTCGTTACATTGAAGACGGATCATACCTGAGATTGAGCAGTGCCACCCTGGGATACACTGTGCCACTGAAAAGCAAAAAATGGATTAGCAACTTACGCTTTTCACTGACCGGAAATAACCTATTTGTTATTACAAGCTATTCAGGATATGACCCTGAAGTGAACTCCAGCAGAACAAGTAACGGAGTGCCGGCACTAGGTATCGGTTGGACCAATTACCCAATGGCACGCAGCTATAGCTTTGGTGTCTCAGTAGACTTCTAACAATTAATAAAGAAATGAGTATGAAAAAAATAGCAATTATACTATATACAGTTCTTATCAGCACTTTTGTGGTGGGCTGTACCGACTTGAAAGAAGAGATTCTGAATGAACAAGATAGTTCGCAGGTCATCTCTGACAGTCAAAATGCAAAGATGATCGTTGCTCCTGCTTACGCTTACTTACGTGATTTACAAAGTCGCAGTGGTGTGTGGTTGGTACTGGAGAGTGTAACAGACGAACTAGCTTTCCCTACACGCGGAACCGATTGGAACAATGCTGACTACCGAACCTTGTTTACGCATGAATACACCAGCAAAAACGGTTATATCAAGAACACATGGAACAGCTTCATGTTGGGAATAACAAAATGCAACGTAGCACTTCAATACCTCACTAAGTTGGAACAAACTGATGAGATAAAGAATTATGTGAATGAAACGCTGTTTATCAGAGCATTATGTATGTATCACTTAATGGATTGCTTCGGACACTTTCCGATGCGTGAATACACCGAAACTGATTACTCCGTTTTACCTAAAATACTAAGCAGAGAAGAAGCTTTGAACAGAATCGTGGATGAATTAAAAACCATTATTCCTCTCTTGAAGAAGAAAGGGGATGTACCTTACGGAAGAATCACCAAAGCTGCTGCCCAAACTCTTTTGGCAAAAGTTTATCTAAACTATCAGGTATACACAGGTACAGCCCCTACCTTCAGCGATGGACAAAGCAAGTGGACAGAAGCGATTGCACAATGCGATAGCATTATCAACTCCGGAAAATATACGCTAGCCGATGATTATTGGAAACTTTATCTAGCCTATAATGAGACATATTCCGATCAGACGGAGACTATCTTACCTATTATCTTCAACAATAGTGTAGGTTTAAAAGGTATTCCGTGGCTTAATATCACGTTGCACTACAACCAAAAGTTTGGAAATTTCAGTATGTGGAATGGCTGTTGCACTACACCTACATTCCTCAATACATGGGATACTACCGACCCTCGCTATCAGGACAATCGCCTAAAAAGTCAGGTAGGTTTCAATCTGGGTATCCTCGTAGGACAGCAATATTCAGCAAGTGGTGCAGAACTATTGACCCGAACAGGAGCAAAACTGATCTTCACACCCGAGTTTAGCATTCAAAATTCGTCGGAAGCTCAAGGAGCACGTGTCGTTAAATATGCTCCCGATCCAACATCAACGTATGGCAGCAATAGTGAAAATGATTTCCAATACTACAGACTAGCTGACATCTACCTGATGAGGGCGGAAGCTAAATATCGTTCAGGAGATATTGACGGGGCTTTGGCAGATATCAACACTTTAAGGAGTAAAAGAAACGTTGCCACATACAAAAAAGAGGATCTCGACTTGGAAAAGATCTATAATGAACGCGGATATGAATTCTATTGGGATGGCCCTTCACGTCGTAATGACATGGTACGATTCAATCGTTACTCTGAAGCCCGATATGAAAAACCTGCTTCAGAAGCCTATAAGATTTTGCTTCCTATTCCCATCAGTGCCCGGGAGGCTAATTCAAACCTGGATCAAAATCCTGAATACGAATAAGAGGCACAGTTGTAATTATGTTTAAGTAAAAGAGAGCAGACGTCAAGGAAGGTTGGTTTAAAAAAACCTTTTTAACCAGCCTTTCCTTGTAGTCTCAAATCTTTTTCACAACCTTTGAGATTGTGAAAACAAAATCTATTGCATAATATGAAGAAATACTTTGTACAGTTTATTATAGTCTCTCTCCTTTCACTCAATGTTCAATCTTCTCTTCGAGCACAAGAAACCAATTTTACCTTACCGCCATGGATAGAGAAAGCAGTGTTTTATCAGATTTACCCACAAAGCTTTCAAGATACAAATGGCGACGGTATCGGAGACATACAAGGAATCATCAATCGGCTGGATTATGTCAAATCGCTAGGTTGCAATACCGTATGGCTAAACCCATGTTTTCATTCGGCTTTTATGGATGCCGGCTATGATGTGATTGATTTTTATCGTGTAGCTCCCCGCTACGGAACCAACGATGACTTACGCAAATTATTTGGAGAAGCTCATCAACGAAACATGAGAGTTGTACTCGATCTTGTGGCAGGACACAGTTCAGATCAATCACCTTGGTTCAAGTACTCTCAACGCAAAGAACAGAATCCGTATAGTAATCGGTATATATGGACGAACGATTCGACTATCCGACCGGAGAAATTCGTTGCCGGCAAATTTGAGCGCAACGGAACATACAGAAAAAATTACTTCGACTGCCAGCCGGCTCTGAACTATGGTTACGGAGAACCCGACCCTGCACATCCTTGGGAGGAGCCAATTACAGCCCCGGGACCTACAGCCATGCGTGAGGAATTAATGCACATCATGGATTATTGGATGCAAATGGGATGCGACGGCTTCAGGGTAGATATGGCCGGTTCATTGGTCAAGAATGATCCTCAATTAGTAGGAACTACAAAACTATGGCACAAGGTACGTCAGCATTTTCAAAGCCTGTACCCTGAAGGAATCTTACTCGCCGAATGGGGAAATCCACAGAAGGCAATCAAAGTAGGCTTTATGATGGACTTTATCATTCATTTTGGCAACACAGGTTATGATCGTATGATGTTCAACCAAGTTGGTACTTCCAGACGAGATACCTGTTATTTTGATCTGAAAGGAGTAGGCAATCCCGATCCATTCATCAATAACCTTTATGATTGCCTCAAGGTGATAGATGATAAAGGCCACATCTGCATCCCAACTGCCAATCACGATTTTCAGCGGGCAAACTGCGGACCGCGTAATACGCCGGAACAACTAAAGGCTTCACTTGCTTTCTTCCTGACCTTGCCGGGAGTACCTTTAATCTATTACGGTGATGAAATAGGAATGAAGTTTATCGACGGATTACCCAACAAGGAAGGAAGTATGCTGTTCAAAGGCAATCGTGCAGGCTCACGTACTCCTATGCAGTGGGATTCTTCTCCCGGAGCGGGTTTCTCCACCGCATCTTTAAAACAATATTATCTTCCGATTGACACTTGTGCCAACCGACCTAACGTGGAACAAGAAGAAAAAGACTCACTATCTCTGCTTAATTATGTACGCCGTTTACTGGAACTCCGCAAAGAACACCCTGCTCTGGCTTGTCGTGGAGAAATACAGTTCTGGCAAGAAGGGAACGACAAATACCCTTTGGTATATGAACGCAAAGAAGGCTCTGAACGTATATTAATCTGTATCAATCCTTCGGGTAGAACAGTAAAAACGGAAAGAAGCTACACACGTTCTTTCCGCAAGCTGACCCCTCTCTTAACAACAGGCGACAATACTGAACAGAAGATCAAACTAAAAGGGAAAAAGCTTCAACTAAGTGTTCCTCCCTTATCCATAGGCATTTATAAAATACAATAACCAACATGAAAAAGCATATTCTCTGTTTGTTTTCTCTTATTGCTATCGGAATCCACGCGCAAGACCCATGGAAGATAAAAGTGACTGATATAAACCCTGATAATTACTACGGAGTGACCGTAGCCAATGGAATGCTGGGTCTTGTTTCCTCACCGGAACCACTACGCACAAGCAGTGTGGTGCTGGCAGGTAGTTACGACAAGTATGGACGGGGGAGAGTTAGTAATTTCTTAAACGGCCTCAACATGCTCAATACTTCACTCTCTATCAATGGTAAAACGGTTCATAGAGAGAATATCAGCAACTTTACGCAGGAGTTGGACATGAAGCAGGCGATGCAACGCTCTTCATTTAGTTTTGAAAACAAAGCAGATGTTACCTACTCCTATCTTGCACTACGCCAACTACCCTACTGCGCTATGTTGGTTGTGGAAATCACTCCTCGTACAGACATCACTATCGGGGTAGCCAACATACAAGAGACGCCGGATGCCTTTCGTAACAATGAGATGTACTACAATGAAATAAATCGTCAGCATGCATCGATTAAATTATTATCAACGCAGGCAGAAAGCCCTACAGGGAAGCTAAAAATATGTGCCTCATCTGCATTCATCTTTCCAAAATCAGCAGATGATGAACCGCGAGTGATCCATAGCACACCAAACAATAATAACCATAACATGCGTTTCTCTAAGCAGTTAAAGAGTGGTGAAACATACCGATTCTGTGTTGTTGGTTCCACAATTACTTCAGCACACCATCCTGATCCAATGAATGAAGCAGAACGACTGACCATTTTTGCCTACCTCGAAGGATACGAAAGACTGATTCAGCGACATACCCAACAGTGGGAAGAATTATGGCAAAGCGACATTGAGATTGAGGGTGACGCACAGTCTCAACAAGATATCCACAGCATGATCTATCATCTATATTCTTTTGTACGCGAAGGATCAGCACTCTCTATCTCCCCAATGGGGCTATCAGGTTTAGGCTACAATGGACATATTTTCTGGGATGCCGACACTTGGATTTTCCCCGCCTTGCTGATGTTACAACCCAAACTGGCCGAATCATTGATTGATTATCGTTTTAATCGTTTGGAAGCAGCTAAGCAAAATGCCTTTGAACATGGCTACAAAGGAGCGATGTATCCATGGGAAAGTTCTGACAGCGGGTTCGAAGAGACTCCCGTATGGGCATTATCCGGAACCTTTGAACACCACATATCAGGCTGTGTAGCCCTTGCAGCATGGAATTATTACCGGGTAACGCAAGATCGCGACTGGCTTGAAAAGAAAGGTTTCCCCATCTTAGAATCTACTGCTAACTTTTGGTTAAGTAGAGCAGAAGCAGATAACAAAGGTACTTATCACATCCGTAATGTAGTGGCTGCAGATGAATGGGCAGAAAATGTAGACGATAACGCTTATACGAACGGAGTAGCGAAAGTCAATTTAATGGCAGCCGCACAAGCTGCTCGTATACTGAAACAACCATTTAACACTCAATGGGAAAAAGTTGCATCCAAACTGCTCATTCTTCAATTTGCAGATGGAGTGACACAAGAGCATAGCACTTACAAAGGAGAGAAAATAAAACAAGCCGATGCCAATCTGTTGGCTTATCCCTTGGGACTTATATCCAATCCGGCACAGATAAAGAAAGATTTGGCTTTTTATGAAGTACGTGTTCCCGAAAAAAACACACCTGCGATGACTCAGGCCATTTTCTCTCTGCTCTATGCCCGCTTGGGAAATGCAGAGAAAGCCTGGCATTTCTTTCAAGATGCTTACCTGCCGAACCTGAATCCACCCTTTCGGGTGATAGCTGAAACAAAAGGCGGTACAAACCCTTACTTCGTAACAGGTGCAGGTGGTGTGCTTCAAAGTATTATGATGGGATTCGGAGGATTAGAGATTACTGATAATGGAATAATACAGATAAAGGCTACTCTCCCACCTAATTGGAAGAAACTTACTTTGAAAGGTATTGGAGTAAAACGAGAGAAATTCCTAATTCAGAAGAAGTAACTGACTGACGAAGTTTAAGTAGTGCACGATGCAATAAGTTTCGAGTAGATTGATAGTTCATACCCAACAGCGCAGGAAGTTCACTCAGTGGGACTTCCTGAATATAATAGAGGTAAACAGCTTCACGTTGACGAGGCGTAAGTTCTTTCAATGCCAACGCTAATTGCTGCCGTTGTTCATCACTATAATCAGAGTCGTCCTCATCATCAGAAAGGGGTTGTGCCAAAAGTTCAATTTCAAAGCGCACATCCTCTTCTTTGTTATCTAGTGACAGCAACATTTTTGTTTGCAACTTATTAATAAGTGCACGCTTCATAGCCATAAAAAGATAACCTTTTACATAATCCGTATCACTCAAGTTAGCACGGTTTTGATGTAACTTTACAAATACATCCTGAATAGTATCCTTCACCAATTCCTTGTCAGCAGTGATTTTCTTTCCATAAGCGTACATCGCATCCGAATACAGATGAAAAAGCCGGGCAAAAGCATCCCTATCTCCGGCCAGAAAATCTTGCCAAAGAGTCTTTTCTGCAGAGAGCGGATTACTACCGGTATTCATGAATTAATCATAAGACGACCCATCTATTTATTGCCTTAACCTCCATTATCATAATAGGCTTTACAAAAATGAGTATTATTTCCCGAACATCCAACTCTAACAAGAATATTTGGCAAGAAAAAACCTCGGAGGTGGTAATACACTCCGAGGTTCAATTCAAGAAATAAGTTTTATTACTAATTCTTTAAATTCCATTTCAAGAAATATCCTCCGGCTAAAATTTTAGCCCTTATGCCTTCTTGATCAACGTATTTCGGACAAACCCTATCGGCGATAATAGAATAATCATTATATCTTTTAGCTATACGTATCATAGCAGGATATATTTTCCCCTCACATGGAAATTCTAACATCATCTCATCCAAAAGAGCCAAATCATTGGCCTTGGTGTCTTCATCAGAGAATGTACGATTAGCCAACGAGAAAATACCTCGAATTCCCTTATCAGGATACCTACGGTTACCCATTGCTGTTACCGAAGTCCATGCATTCGTAAATCCAGCCCAAGTAACTCCACCATTAGGAAATGTGCCATTCACCCCTTGATTAATCAGAGCGGAAGCCTCGGCTGTACGTCCTAGTTGGTTCAAAGCCTCAGCCAACATAAAATACAATTCACTACCTCTATAAATATAGATATGTACATCATCCTGATAAGCATTAGTACGCACCATACTACCCGAAGGACGGAATTTCTGTATATACCACTGCCCGGCACTATTCTGGTTAAAAGTTACCGCTTCACGTCTGTCAGCTGTAGATCCTCCCAGAGGATTAAAAGTCGGGTCCGAAAATCGGTTCCTACCTACCTCCGAAGGAGCCAACAAATATTCATTTGGATAATCTGTTCCAAAGTGTTTCAATAAACTATTGGTTTGGTTCTGAGTATAATCATACATAATAGCAGATATAGCTTCTTGTGCCATCGGATTCGCATTGTTCCAAATAGTGCCATAGGAACCTGCCAGTTTATCATTACGCATCCAGCTAGTAGCATCATTAACCGTAGCTCCAAACTTTTCATTCATGGCACTCAGAATCAAGTTCACTGCCTTCTGATAGTGACCACTCCATAAGCAAAGTTCAGCATATAGTGCAAAATATTCCGGAGTCATGTAATCCCAATAACGATACTCGCTCTCTGCAGTTGATGTATTCGGATCCAGCCATTCTTTCCACGACATGGTATGCGTGCCATCCACTCCATCAAATCCATTGTTAAGCAAATCCTTACAAGACACTACAATCTCATCCAAATTCTTAACCGGATATTGTGCCAAATCTTTCTTCTCTCTCATCGGGTCATCAAACCAGATGGCTTCGCCATAAATCTTGCCTAAAGTTAAATACACCCATGCTTTTACACGCAATGTGCAACTCACCAAGGCTTCATAGTGTGACAAATCAATAGAAGATGCATGTTCTTGCTTATAAGCATAAATTTTATGCAGATAATCGTTACACGCTATAATCACATCATAATATGCAGCCGGATCAGCGTACGTATTACCGGTTAAATCAGTATCGTAATTATATAAACTATATAAGTCACTAGAAGCGTTATTCGTTGGTTCGAGCAGTTCACCTCTCGTATCTGTCAGATAAATCACCTTATCACCAATGGCTTGCACCTTTGTCATAATACCAATATACCCTGCATACATTTCACTTTCTTCCGAAATATAGTCTCCATGGTCAAGTACGTCGTCTGTGCTTACCTGAAAGAAATCAGAACAAGATCCTAATGCCATTACCACCAGCAAGGAAGCTATTTTTAATATATTACGTTTCATTTGCTATTAGAATTTCAAATTAATACCCAGTTTTACTGTTTTAGGTTGCATCAGTTTTGCATAATCAAATCCTTGCATTGCATCACTGTTTGAATAGGAAAACTCAGGGTCCAGACCTAAGTATTTGGTTGCAGTCAATAGATTTTCTCCTGTCACATATACTTTACCTGACCGGAAGAAATTAAAAACCATTTTGTCGAAACTGTAACTCAGCGTAATGTTTTTCATTCTTAGGTAAGATGCATCTTCAATCCACCGTGAAGAAAAATCACTATTTCCTTTCGGATCCCCCCATGCTGCTCGAGGCATATCTGTTACCTGGCCTTCCACATTCCAGCGATTCACCACTGCAACGCTCTGATTACCTAGGTTAGATAGAGATTCTATGCTCCTTCTGACAGCATTATAAGCATCATTTCCTTTTGAGTAAGTAAAATCGGCAGAAACTTCAAATCCTTTATAACAAATGCTAGTAAAGAAGCCGCCGAAATAGTCTGGCGAAGCTTTGCCCAATGACACTCGATCTTTATAGTCAATGCGCCCGTCTTTATTTTGATCCACATAATGAACATCTCCTGCTTCAAAAGCGCTACCACTACTATTTACTAAATTAGCTTGAGTAGCGTCCGCCTGAGTAGAAAACACCCCTACCGCCTCATAACCATAGAAATGAAAAGGTTCATCGCCCACTTGTGTAATCAGTTGAGCACCGTCGCTATAGTTTTGTATCAATTGATCTGCACCTTTTAGGGTGTTTACTTCACCTTTGTTGAAAGCAATATTTCCCCCTACTAACCATTCAAAATCACGTATACTAACAAGTGAGGCCTGCAAAGCCAATTCGATCCCTCGATTGGTTATTCCGCCACAATTATCATAATAAGCACCAGTTCCGTAAACTGAAGAAGAAGGAACGTTGAAAATAACATCAGTTGCCTTGTTCTGATACACATCTACCGAAAGATCCAGACGATTATGCAAAGCCGCCACATCCAAGCCTAAGCTCAATTGAGCATTTTTCTCAGGTTGTAATTTCGTGTTTGAAACACCGGCACGTACTATGCCCGAAATGTCTTGATAAGGTAAGCTCTGATAGTAATATTTACCATAATTAGAAGAATAACGGCTATTACCGGTCAAAGCATACTCCGCACGCACGTTCAATCTATTAATGAGCGTTGAATTAGTAAGCCCCAACAAACCTTTTCCCATCCAAGTTAATCCGGCCGACGGATATACCGTGAAATAGTTTCCATACGTTCCTACAGAAGAAGCTCCATCCACACTCATATTCAGAGACGCTTTCAGCATATCGTTGTAGGTGTAATCGGCATGTGCATAGAAGTTCATCCAATTCCACTTGTCAATGTAGCCATAAAAATAGCGTCCGATGTTCTGCGTGTTTCCCAGTGTCTGATAAAAATCATTTGGAGTGTTTCTTCCAACGCCTGCATCGTATTCACTCTTAGCCATCACCACCTGTACTCCAGCTACTGCGTTAACAGCATGTACACCGTTAAATACTTTTTTATAGTTGGCATTTAAGTTATAAAACATATTAAACGTTTCGCCAATACCATTTTTCACGGTATTCGATGCTTCTCCATACTGATCAAAGAAAGGCAAGATGCTTTTATCTGTCACCCCGGGCACAAACATACGTTCGTTGTTGTAATTGTAATACAGTCCAAGAGTACCTGTTATGGCTAGTTCTGGAAACGGTTTGTACGTAAGGCCCGCTTTTACATTGATGTCATACTGTCGGCTATGTGCATCCAGCGTATTTACCAAAGCCAGCGGATTACTGGTTGCAAAATCCATGTTCATACAATTACCATAGTAATAGGAAGCATTACTCGCCAATGTTTGTCCATTTGCATCTTTTTTGTACGGGCTTAATAAAGGTGATTGTTTATATGCTGCCAAAATGGGATTTGTTTGAGACACCATACCTTGATCTTGATGATCACTGTTAATGTAGGCCAAGCCCACTGTAGCAAACATTTCCACTTTTTTGCTGATCAACACATTCGTATTCAATTGCGTATGATAACGTTGCATGGTTGTGTTCTGCAGCAAACCGTCTTCTCCGGCATATCCAATGGAAAGATCGTATTTGGCAATTGCATCACCACCTTCTACACGAAACAGGTTGTCGGTTACAAAACCATTACGGTAAATTACATCTTGCCAATCGGTTGTGTTGTTATACAAATAAGCATACTTGCCGTCAGGATTATTAAGAAATGGAAAATTCGAGAAAAATGTCTCCATGTTATCAAAATAGGTCATGCCTACGTCAGATAGATAAGATTTATAATCTGTTCCTTTAAGCAAAGGCATGCGTTTATTGTTCCAAGTAACTCCATACTGCCCGTAAAAACTGATTTTAGTATCCAAGTCATTCGAACTCGCACCATCCGTTTCTATCAGAATAACTCCGTTTGACCCCATGGAGCCGTACATAGAAGCTTCTGCTCCTTTTAAAATGGTAATGTTCTGAATATCTTGGATATTATATGACTGAAAAATATCCCGCGTAAATCCATTAAACAATTGCGACTCTTTCTTATCAGGTAAATAAGGCACACCATTGATCACTATCAAAGGAGAATTTTCAGCTACCAATGAACGTATACCACGCAAATTCATATAGCTGCCTTCTCCCGGCATTCCACTACTACGCGTAACTTTCAAACCCGCAACTTGTCCGGCTAGTGCCCGATCTATTTTTGTACTACCGGGTGTAAAGTCTTTCTTTGCAATATTTACAACTGCTGTATGGTCAACTCTGCTATCTTCTATTCTGAAAGGAAGTACAGCAGACTCATTGTATTTATGCTTATTTTCGGGAATCATCATAATGACAACCAGCGAACGACCTTTCAACAGTTGAGACACCGGATAATAACCGGGTGCCCATACAGTAATCCGTTCAGCGTTTTTATCCGCATCCATACAGAAAACACCTTCTTCGCCTGTCGTTACATCATCCGATCCGGTAATCGTTACAATCGCCCCCTTCATCGGTTCATTCAATGATGAAAGAATTCTACCATTGATCTTACGCTTTTCCTGCCCGGCAACATTAGCAGCTAGCAAGAATAGCAGTAAAGTAATAAATATAGTTTTTATCTTTTTCATATCATTTGCTTAATTATTAGTAGCAGTTTTTAGTCGGTCTCAAGCACCAGTGGTGGAAACAGGTTTTTCCGTTTGTCACCTTCTTGCCTTTTAATGTAATCAAAATAGATCTCGCTTGCGTGCCGCTAATCGTCACCTCTCCAATTTTACCTCCATCACGATCATAATTCGACTTTTTACTATTAGTAGCTTTACTTAAGTCATACCCTTCAGGATATCCCTGTCCGCCACGATCATAGTGGAATGTGGTCGAGGTTAGCTGGGAAGCTGTAATAGTCGACACATAGTCTTTATCGAAAGAGATCTCTACGTCGTGCCCAAGCTTCTGCTCAAAACCCAAACAAAGATCATATTCTCCCGGAGGAATCATGTAGGGTGCTGCTGTGTAGCTACCAGCTCCATTAGCTTTATATTTCAACGGAGTGAAATTCAAAGTATATTCCTGTACGGCTGTATTTTCAAGTTTATATCTTAACACTCGATTTTCAATCTCAGGAAATCCTCCTGCCGGCCATCCCGACCAAGCTGTAACTTTTGTTTCACATTTCTCAAACACAAGATTTTCACTGGCAAAATAACTCGCTTTGTCATCGGCAGAAAGATATTCATACCATTTAAAATAATCTTTCAAACGGTAAATTAACACATTGGTCGGAATCTTCATCCAAGTTATGTGATAGGCAACTCCGTTACTCATCTGTACAGGATGCTCCACATCCACCTGCTGAATCGTTGTACGCCATTGCTTATCAAACACCGATGTAATATCTATGTTATTTGCAAAATCCAGCTTCGTGTATTTCTGATTAAAGAAGACCGCTTGAAAAATCCAGTTTTCCAAAACAGAATCAGCACGGGTCATGTTCCATTCTTTCAAACTCTGTTTGGCTGCGTTCAGTGCTTCAGTTATCACTTCGTTCGATGGAATCAACATCGTAGCCATAAGAGATTCCGACATCAAATCAAACTTTTTAGCTACAAAATAAGGATTAGTAACTACAAAAACAGAATCATATACGGTACTACCTGTATTATCCACACCTATAGGCATACTCGCATTCTTATCAAACACTTTCTTATTTCTAGACATTATCATCTCACGAAACATGGAGTAATCACTCCCTAAATCTTCAATCATCTCATACATCGACTTAGGTGAAGAAACATATGATTTTAGAATATAGATAAACCCATTATTAACCTTCACGATTTTTTTCACTTTCGTTCCATTAAAAGCAATAATAATATGTCCGTTTTCATCTTTTATCTTACTTACATTCAGGTACTTTCCATTCCACATCAGGACACGCTGACCGTCAGTCAGGTTAGCCGGTGAAAGAGAGACATCCGACACATGAGATTTAGCCAAATAATCTTTATCATCAGTTGGCGTAGAAGTATCAGCCGCAATCGCTTCATTGTCGGCTACCAAAATAGTATAGACCTGATCTCTCTCATCCATTGTCTTTACCACCCCTGCTTCTTCAAACAATGCGTACATGGAGCTCAATGATTTTTCCGATTTTAGATAGTCAGTAGCCGTTGTTTGAGCCACGGAAATTTCGCTATTGTCAATGACCTCTTCCTGCTGAGAAAAGTGAGAATCCCAGCTATCGGTGCAAGCTACCAAACATCCCGAAAGTATGATAGCAGAAAATATCTTTCTTAATATATTCATAATATTATTCATTTATCGGTTCAAATAACAAGTAATCGAATTGAATACGGAATTTGGCATGAGTACTTGCCGCCGGGTCCATCACAACGATCTTCAGATTATGCTTACCTGTCTTAGTAAATTCTATTTCATCATAAATAACAGAATCATACACATCCAGCGTATTAGCAGTTATCGAAGTATATGGAGCAACAGTCACACTATTTTCATTATCAAAAGAAAACTTCATCTGTCCGCCATTACTGCCTTCAGTCATTGTTCTTATAAAGTTCATTGATGTAGCATATCCCATACGCAGAGTAACTTTGTATTTGCCCGCAACAATAATCGGAGTTTGCATGGCAATTGATCCGGTATAACCGATATTCAGAATCAATTGGTCATTGTACATACATTTAGTCCAATTATTACCTGTTTTTACAGTGAAATAATCGACATAGTTATAGGATGATGTGCTCCCTACTCCCGATGGTGAAATAGAAGTAGTATAGCAAGACGCATAGGTTACTTCTGTGCGATATTCATTCGTCGCATTTACCGTTTGATATAGCTGTCCGGCAGTACCATTGGTGGCAATATGAGAAGCGATGGCCTGATAATTGCAGAAGTCAAAGAACACCTTAGCCGGTTCTTCGGACTGGAACACAGGCATGTAGGCATCTACCTCATGTAGTATTCCATTTTTAGCCTGCACGTCGGATGTTTGATCCAAGAACTGCGCCCTCACGCCCTCACCACCTTTATAATTAATGTAATATTTCCCATCACTTTCCTGCGACACTTTAAATATATCATTACCACTCAATGTTCCCCATATTTTGCTGGTGCCATCATCGAATTTCTGCAAGTCCGCAAGTCCATAACTTCCCTCTAGTATATGATAGCCTACATATTTAAATAATTCATTTTCTGCATTCGCATAATCACTTCCCGCTCCCAGTTTAGTGATTAAATCATTTACCGAACTAATGCCTTGTAGCTGAAATGTTGCATCCGACACGGCTAATAATGTATAGTTGCGTTTCTGCTTACTCACAATTCCGCTCGGATTCTTTAGCTCATCATACACCTTGTTCAAGCTATCTTTCCAAGTAGTCATTTCAAGTGCACTCTTTAAAATAGCATACTTATTTTCCATACTCACACGTTCATACACCGTTTCAACCAGAGGGCTCAATACTGAATTAAGCACATATACATATCCATTTGATACAGTAATAGAAGGCTCTGTTATATGTGCTTCTTTATTAATATAGAGCGAATTAATACCTCCTTGCGAATTAGACGAATCGTCAAAATAAACAAAAAGATGATCTTCCGACAATGTTTTCTCTTCCAACTTACCACCTTTAATCAGCTTATCCAAAGCAATAGAGTCGGCTATGATATGATATTGTGCTAAGTTGCGTGCATACTCTTTACCCAACTGTTGAATAGAGTCCACTTTCTTCTTTTCAAAAAAGCTCTTTACAGCTTCATTATCAGGTGCAAAAACAGTAAACGACTGACTAGCCTGATTCACTGCATTAAATAAATCGGCGTATTTCAATATTTTAATCCATTCCGAAAAAGTTTCAGGACGGGTTTCCAGATAAGAAGATACAGGGTTTACTCCATAAACCTGATAAGTTGAGTTTTCATACGGGTCATTACAAGCACAAAGCGTCACGATGGCCACTACACATATTTTTAAAATATTCTTCATAATCATTGCTTATTGATTTGTAACATCATAATATGGATTCTGCTTCAACAAGTCATTGGCCTCTAACTCATCCTGGAAAATAGGAAGATACCATGCATACTCATTTTTCAATACCGAACGAAGCCAGCTCTGACTTGCTGTTGAATTGTTTTCAATAACCATTTCTATAAATTCGCTTTTATATTTAGAGTTTTTGCTCTTACCAAAACGCACCAGATCATACCAACGTTTTCCTTCAGCAGCCAATTCCATGTCGCGTTCATTCAGTATATATTTCAGCATTGTCAGTTCATTCACCTCTTGCAGGTTTACCACAATTTCAGGTAAGTTAGCGCGTGTACGAATCTGGTTTACTATTTTCAGTGCAGCTTCCCAAGAACTTGCTCCTTTCCACACCAGCGCTTCTGCCTTCATCAACATTACATCAGCCATCCGATAAATGATGTAATTCGCATCTTTATTGGCACGCACCGCACTCTTCTCATCTACTCCCACACCTTGATACTTCCAAACATAAGCGTCCTCTGCTGTTTTATAGTCATCAGTACTTGGCACATAAGCTCCATACAAGCTACGAATAGGCATTTTACCCACAACAAGAGTCTCTTCCGTTTCCTCTATCAGTCTCCCCTTCATTGCTTCAGAGTAAATATAAACAGATGTATTACTCAGTTGATAGTAATTAGACGGACTGTTTCCCGTTTGTCCGTACGTAGCATAATCCCAGTTCAATTCAAAAATAGATTCGTTACTATTTCCCGGATAGAAAAGGGTAAACCAGTTTTCGGGCACACTCATAAATACCGGTCTGAAAGCAGCCTTGGCCTCAATCAATTTATTCGCATACACAATACAATTATCGTAATCTTCCGACCATAAGCAAACATCTGCCATCAATGCATACAAACTCCATTTGGTAGCACGTCCTTTGCTAGCCCATGCATCCTCATAACTCTCTTTGGCCGCATCCGTAGCCAGAGCCGTTTCTATATCTTGCTTTATTTGGGCAATAATTGCTTCTTCATTCGACTTAGCAATTGAATAAGGTGCCGAATCGTCAACATAAGGAGTCAAAATCAAAGGCACCTCCTTGAAATTACGTACCAGATAGAAATACATCAGTGCACGCATGAAATAAGCCTCTGTTTGATGCGATTTCATCGCAGCTTCCTTATACGTTTCATCTACTGTAAGCACAGTTGGCGCATAATTAATCACCGAATTGGCCATATTAATCACTTGATAAAGCACCTCCCATTTGCAATAAGTAGAATTGGCTTCAAGTTGAAAGTCCTGAATTTTGCCTCTCGGACCTGCTATGGGAGTATGCACCGATCCTCCTCTCAACTCTCCCCAGTCAATAAAAAAAGGAATTGCCGTGCGCATATAGTAATATCCCGACGCCAATACTGCTTCCACGTCTTCTTTCGATTTCCAGTAATCGTCCGTCACCTGTTCATTTTTGGGCAATACATCAAGCCAGTCACTGCAACTACTCATCATCAGCCCACTTAGCATTGTAAAAAGTAAAAATATCTTTTTCATATACATTGTCATTAGAAGTTCATGTTAACACCAATACAAAAACGTATGGAGCAAGGTGTATTGGCATCATCTTTAGCCAGCGAGTTTGCTTTGCTGGGTACTGACACTTCAGGGTCCTGTCCGGTATACTTGGTCCAAGTAAACAAGTCATAGCCTGTTGCATACACATTCATACTGCTCAATCCCCAATCTCTTACGATTTTTTTCGGTATGTGATAAGTCAGTGATGCCGATCTCAAGCGCACATACGAAGCATCTTCTACAAAACGATCAGAGCCCAGGAAGTTATATCCTTCATTGTAAAGTGCACGTGGAATATCCGTCATGTCTCCCTCATTTCTCCATCTTCTGAGCACTGCACGGCTTTGGTTATCAGGTTTATACATTGCTTCATTCGACATGCGCGCCGCATTGATGATTTTTTGTCCAAAACGTCCGTGAAAAAATGCATTAAGCGTCCAGTCTTTCCAACGTACCGAGAACCCGGCACCGCCTGTCACCACAGGCATATAATTGCCCAAGTACACGATATCATATTCATTAATTACCCCATCGTGGTTGATGTCTTCATAAATAGCATCTCCCGGATATGCCGTAGCCGATCCGTTTTTCATTACAATCGGATTACCCGATACATCGTTCATCACATTACCTTCCTTATCACGGGCAAAAGTGGCATCTTTGTTTTGGAAAACTCCTTTGTAACGATAACCGTAGAATGATCCCAGCGGACGATCCTCTTCCACCCGCACCGCATAATTTCCATTGCCAAACGCATAGTTTTCCTGAGCTATATTATCAGGCATGTCTGTCACTTTATTCGTATTGCGACTAAAGTTTACGTTAGCGGACACATTCCAGTCTTTACTATTATACAGAGTAACATCCGTACGGAATTCCCATCCTTTGTTAGTCAGCTCACCCGAGTTAAAATACTTAATAGTCGTATATCCCGTACTCGAAGGTACATTCACGTCTTTCTGCAAGAGGTCTTTTACGTATTTTTCATAATATTCAAACGTAAACCTCAATTTTCCTCTAAGAAGACCCAAGTCTATACCGTAATTATATTCGGTAGAGGTTGCCCACTTCAGATTATCCAACTGCATACGCAATGGTCTGATAGCAGCCATATTCATATATTCGCCCAATGAACTAAAAGCTCCCAGATAAATAGAAGCACCACTTGGCGCATCACCACTCTGGCCCACACTAGCACGGAGTTTAAGTTCGTCCAGCCAATTTTGTTTTTTCAAAAACTTTTCATTGTGGACGTTCCATGAAATTCCCACCCCGGGGAAGTAGCCCATACGATGAGATTTACCCATAGCTGAGTTGCCTTCCATATTGATAGAACCCTGCAATACATATCGTTCCAGAAGCGTATAGTTTAATAAACCAATGCTCGATACGCTTCTTACTTCTGAGTCGCCCGATCCTATACTTTCTACCGAACTTCCCACAATAGGATCTGATAAGCCCGACGATGCATTACCCGAAGTCGTACTCGAGTAGCTCGATTTCTGTGTCTGAGATGTTCTTACCAAGATATTGGCTATCAAATTATGCCTTCTGTTCCAATCTTTAATAAAAATAAGCTTGTTTTCTGTTTGCAAAGAGAATTGGTCGGAAGTCGCATCCGTGCTTTGGTTGGCATATTTGCTAGTCCATACCACTCCTGTAGCTACCTGAGGCAGAAACATGCGCGTTTTCGTAGTACGCATGTTCATAGAAGCCCATCCTTTATAGGAGAGTCCTTTCATCAACTCATAATCCATACGGAAGGTGATTTTTCCTTCTCGCTGCATCGTGTTGTTTTTGCTCTCCTTTCCCATCGCAACCGGATTAAAATTCTCTTTGCCATTAAATTCACCTTCAAAGTCAGGAGTCTGATAAGAAAAATATTGCGTAGAGCGTTCTCCCGTTGTTGGATCAATCCAATAAGGTGATTTATTAGGCATTTTGGTGAAAGCCTCACTACGCAAATTCGCCCAGTTGGCATCTTTATCCGTCTGAGAATAAGCAAAATCAGCACCAAACTTCAACTTCTTTGAGAATTGATAATTTATGTTCATTGAACTGTTCAGTCGCTTCAATCCGGTGCCAATAGTAGTACCGCCATCAGAAAGATATCCGAGCGACAAACGATAGTTTGCCTTTTCACCACCACCAGACATCGAGAAATTGTTATCCCAGGTCAACGCCGTTTGTCTTACTTCACTCAACCAGTCGGTATCTTGATTGTATTCATCGAAATATTTCCAGTCCGTATTATAACCTATTTCAGGCGTATCAAATAATAATTTCAGGTATTTGTTTGTACTTCCCATTCCAGTGTAGTTGGCACTATTCCAAATAGATTCCTGTATCATCGCCACATATTCATTACCGCTTAGCATCGGAATACTTTCCGGCTCAATCTTTGCAGTAAACTTGCTGGAGAAAGAAAAATTAGTCTTTCCCGTTGAACCTTTTTTCGTTGTAATCATCAACACCCCATTGGCACCTTTAGTACCCCAAATAGCAGTGGCCGAGGCATCTTTCAATACCTCTATAGACTCAATGTCAGTTGGCGCAATGTTTAATAACGCACCCAAATCATCATTATTAGCAGTAGAGAAATCAAAATCTTCGTCAATATTGGTGGTATAAGGAACTCCATCAATAACGATCAATGGTTCAGAAGACGAGTTAAGAGAGTTCGTGCCACGAATGTGGATAGAACCTCGAGCACCCGGATCACCACCACCCGAAATAATATCTACGCCACCAAGTCTACCTTGCAACGCTTCTTCCACCGATGATACCGGTGATGCCGCAATCAAATCTTCCATTTTTATTTTTTGGGTTGCAGAGACTTGTTCTTTTTGCGTAATACCCATATCGTTCCGGTCAATACGTTTGGCTACGACTGCTACTTCGTCCAATGTTTCCACATTCGACTCCAAGACCACGTTCACCACTTTTTGACTGGCATACTTCACTCTTTTGGTTTTCATACCAATAAAAGAATAAACCAGAGTCAGGTTTTTATCCTGCGTAGGTACACTCAGGTTATAGACGCCATCTAAGTTTGTAATGGTACCTCCCACCGAGCGGTTCTGGCTGTTCACCACGTTTACATTCACGCCAACAATGGGTTCATTCTGGCCGCCAATATCCTCAGTTACTTTTCCGGACACGACCAGCCTTTGTGCGTATGCGTCTCCCACGATGAGCAGCAACATAGCAACAAACACATATTTTAGTAATTTCATATTCATATCGATTCAATTTATCATAGAACTGCGTCAATCAGATGAAAGCATCCGTCGTAATACGCAAATGGGAAATAATAGTATTTCGAAATCACATGACCCATGCGGCTATATCCTGCCAAATTCACACTCAGGCTACTGCCATTGTCTGTATACATCAGTGCGCTCATGCCCGGAGTCTGATAAGAAGCACTCTTCATGGGCGATCCGGGATACGGATAAGTAGTTAGCACATTCAGTTCCGAAGTAATGAAGTATGAGCGTAAGTAACTACTCAACAAAATTGCATTCACCGTGCCTTCCAGCACACCATTGGTAAACTTGCCATTGGTAATTCCCGGGATAACTCCGGCAGCTAATCCGGCTTCCACTGCCTCATTGGTAGGAATAAAAGCCGCAAATCGTCCTCCAAGTCCCTGAATAAAAGTACCCGAAATCATTCCGGCCTTCTTCATCAATTGCACAAATGCATAATACGGATAACGTTGGTCGTTGCAAGCAGCCAAATCATGTTTCAAACCATCTGAATTGTCTGCTTCGAAAAGAGCATTATAATTATACGCATACGCTTTTCCGTTGCTCCAAGCTGTGCCGTTATTGGTTATTTCCGTGAAAGGAACAAACGGATCACCGTTATATTCGGGCTCGATGCATTGATTAAACAAAGCGTTGCAGGTAATTCGTCCATCTTTTACAAACCAATAATTAAAGGCCGATTGCAACGGACAAACCTGTGTACCAGTGGTTTTCAGTCCAGCCACAGCATTCACACTATGCATATTTACAATCTGTTGCATTGCAGCACTACCCAAATTACTCCATCCATCAGTAGTCTGAATCTGCAACATACTCCCTGTGCTATAATTCATCAAGTAAATCCCACTCTCTTGCAGCTGCTGATTCGTAGGAATCAATACTGTAAAATTAGCATCATCAGATACAAGTGAATTCATGAGTGACGATCCATCCAATACATATAAGTAGTTCGCACTGTTCTTGTCACGAAATGCCGGACCAGCTACCGAAGCAAACAATGGAGGCGTATCCATGCTGTTCATTCCATAAAGACTCCCGTTCACACACATCACCCGGTCGGTAATGCTAGCTGTATTAAATGAGATTTTCATTCCGTATGCATTTTTAATTTCCCCTTTATTTATTTCCTCGGGAAATACCACCGATCCTCCATATACAAATTGGTTAAGCAAATGCTTCATCACAAGTGGATCTATATCATTCAGTGATTCGTAGCCACCCTTATCCCAAAACCGGGTAAAGAAATCATTCAAAGCCTTGTTAGATGGAGCAAAGACGCTATAAGAAATCGCCGACAAAGAGCGTACATACTGGTACGAAGAAACTGGCCACTCCATAGCAATAGGAGGCAAAGAAATGCCGTGTTTATGGAGATAAAGTGAATCAACCCCAATGGCTTTTCCATAGTCATCAGACAACGTTTTGTCATATTCGTAAGTAGAATATATATCATATAAATTGAGGAATTCAGAATAATTATCCCGTTTTTCAAGCTCGGTATAAATCGTTTCGAGCGGTTCCAACACTTGGTCAATAGAATAAATATATCCGTTATCGGCTATAATTGCATATTCACTTACCGACGCATTCGATACATTGAAGCCATTATCTCCTTTCCAAGTAGAGTTCGGATAAAAATACTCATAATTCGTTTTGGCGTCAATGCCTTTCGTCTGAAAGAAATAATGTGAGAATACCGGTAAAAAGCGTTCCAGATGATAAATGGTCATCTTCTTGCCCGTCGTACCGTCTTGTTCCACCGTTGGCTTACTAGAACTACGAGTACGAAATTTGTAATACAAACCAGCATTTACCAGTTTGTCTTCATCCGATTCAGAATCTCCGTCAGGACGGAAGTTTTCCATTCTTTCTTTATTATACGAATAATACAGCAAGTGGAAGCCAATGAGCTTTTTCAGTTCAACCTCTTCAATATCAGCCACCGAAGTATAAGCATGTCCTTTCAGATACGTCGTGAATACAGCATCATCAGGGGCCATCACGGTAAGGATACTTTTCCCTTCCATCAAAGGTCGATAACCGGCCTTTTCAATTGCTTCCAAGAAGATGGTGTAATTCCCCTTCTCCTCAAGTACTTCCCAAGCACTACCTTTCAGCCAGGTTGGCACTTCATAATGCTCGGACATCTTGTCATCGCATCCCCAGAGCGACAACAAAGGCAAAAGCAACACCCAAAGCATTCTTTTTGTGAGTGTAATGTTTTTCATAATAGTAGTAGTTAATAGATAAAATATCGTTATTTATATAGATCAGGAAATTCAAGAGAGAACGCATAATTCTCTAAATTAGTGTAACCGTTAGACGCTTTTTTCAGCGCATCGCTGCCATCATTTTTGTCTAGCTTCCATTTATCTTCAAACTCATCGGGCATACCGTCGTTATCAGTATCCAAATGTGTAGTACCCGATTTGAAGGTACCGGGACCTCCCAATGAGAATTGAGTTGTATTGGTTTCATTTCTTATAATAGTACCCTTTCCTCCCAGTGAAGTAAGCTCATCAACCAGGTATGCATCCACTTGATCACGAGCGGGTAAATTAGCTCCTACGTTTTTAACCACCCAATTATAAGCTTCTTCAGCCGTCGTTTGATTTGAAATAAGTGGGTGCAATGCCGAGCGTATTTCCAAGAAGGTAGGAGTTCCGGTACATTCTGTAGCCAAATCAACAGGCCGTCCATTTAGAGTTCCATTCTTATCTGTATCATAATAGTTACCTACACAATACGTACGAAACAATTGATTTCCATCCACAAAAGGTTTGGTCGGAGTTAGATAGCTAAATACAATTGCCCCTGTTCCGTCATCCATCCAGTTACCGCCCGGGCCCACAATGAAGTAATTGTTTTCAATAGCCGTTTCTGATGGGCCTTCTGAGTCTCCACCCATATTGTATGCCGCGCCATTTCCCCAGTTGTAAAGCACATTGTTCACAAACTGATTTAGTCCTTTGACCTTAGGGTTTCGAGTTTTATTATCAATATACAAATTCCGATAAATAGTAACTCCCTCAGTAATACCAGTCTGCAATAATCCTCCGCAAGAATGGTTTTGCAACCCTTGACCAATAATTGAATTCTGAATAGTAATATTTTGAGGAGCAGTACCTTTTCCGTCACTATTAACAGAAAAATTCTCGTCTTTTCCCCAAGTTATAGAACAATGATCGAAAATGATATTCGAACCGTTGGCAATACCGCATGCATCAGCTTGTTTAGAATATCCCGCTCCCATGCGTATACGCAAATAACGCACAATGGTGTTCGATGCTCCCGAAGCAGACACACGCCCACCGTAAAGCACTACTCCATCACCCGGTGCTGTTTGCCCTAAAATAGTTTGATTATTTTTTAGTACAATAGGTTCAGAGCCTAATTTAATCACTCCCGATACATCAAAGATGATAATACGGTATGCTTTACTTACAGCATCACGAAAAGAACCTTTTCCTTCATCATTAAGATTTGTTACATGGTAGATTTCACCATCTCTTCCTCCTACCGCATACCTTCCGTATCCTTCAGCTCCGGGGAAAGCTTTTACTTGGCCGAAAGAAGGAAACTGTCCTTCCGTATTAACAGGAGGAGTAGTAGGGTCATCATCATCGTAACCAGGGTTTACCGGATTTTCTGCCGGCGGAAGCGGATTCAAGTCATCTTCCGCATTCTTATTAACACACGAAGTAAATAGAAGAGCGAGAATAGGCAAAAAGATGCCACAACACATTCTCCTCAAAAGATTTGTGCTTTTCATTATTATATACATTTAAAGTTAGTACAGGTAGCCGTTATCCAACACGGCACTTAAGAAAAAAAATAGTTTTATCAAGAAACAGATCAAGATCATTTCCCTATTTACAGAGATAAAACAAACGTTCATTTTTAGCTCATCATATTCATAATAGATTAATTTAAATTAAGATTATAGATAAATAACAGTGTTTCAAGGGAATATTTTTGCCTGAATAGGCTTTAAAATGGCATTTATAGATGTTGGAAGTAAGTGTTTCATGTTTTTTTTAAGATTAACGTTTTTTCAGTTCTCAAAAGTAGGGCATTCTTATCCAACAAACAATATAGATTTTGACTTTAGGGCTGTTTCTTTTGACCTTAGCTATAATTAAGTTCATTTTTTTAGTTGTGAACGTTTATTTATTTATTAAAACAGTTCTCATTCCCTAGGAAAGGTTCGATGATTCGATCATTATCAGCCCCAAAAGTGCTGTTTTGTTATCCGCTAAAGGTATATATAGAGAGAGGCAGAAGTGTCACAAGCAATTGCTCTGTGAAAGATGCAAGAAAAAACCCCGGAGGTGGTGATACACTCCGAGGTTCAGACACTAAAAAAATTATCTATGGAAACTTGTCTGTTTTAGAATCTCATGCCTAAGGTTAATAGAACCTGACTCTTTGTATTTGTTACTTTGGTTGCATTAGGAGCCACAATACCATCAGTAGATTTGTTATAGAATGGATAGAAATCTTCCTTATAGGTATTGTATTGGTAAGCTAAATCGGTATAAAAGACCGCCCCACGATATCCAACACCTATCGTATAATTATTTATTGCTTTTATATTCGAAAATTCGGTATCCGTGCGTATACTATTCAATGCTAACGGCTTAAACGTATCATTAGACATTGATGAAGTAATATAGTTATAACCTAAACGAAACGCAAACTCCGGAATAATCTTAAATTCGGCTCCAAGGCGCATTGTATGTAGCCCTTTTAAGTATGTCTTTATGTCATTTGTCTCAGAAGCCATTTTTACTCCATCATCATATTTGAGTTTAGCTGTAGAGTAATCGCTATATTCATATTCTGCACCCAAAGCTACAGATTTACCAATGGTATAGCCTAAACTCAAATTATATTTCCAGGGAGTAGTCAGCTCATATTTTGTTCTTCCTTCCATTTCATCTCCATACTCATTTTGAGTATATGCTGTTCCGGTAAGAAACTTATCTTGCTCTTTGTTATAAGTATCATAGTCAAGATAAGCCATCCCATTTTCTTCTAACGAATAGAATATTGGAGTATGTATTGCCATTCCTATGCGCAAAGGAGATTCTTCAAATGGTCGAGCAATAAAGCCTAGTTTAAAATCGACTCCCGATCCGTCCAATTTATAGTTATTTCTCAATGTGTAATTTCCATCATCCTTATTATCGGCCGCAATAAAAGCTTCCGAATAAGAAGTGTTTCGGGTATAGTCGATACTATAAGCAGTTAAAGTAGCCCCCAGATAAAATCGGTCATATAAATTCAACGCAACATTAAAATCATAAGCATTCAATCCTCCCCTTTCTTTGGAATGATACTGACCATTCACTGTATGTCTGCTCTCAAGATACGGATCGTACTTATTTGAAGAGTTAGGGATAATCAAATTAGCTTCATAAGCTAAGGCCCCCAACCATGGCACGTCTGATTGAGAATATGCATTCTTGCCTATCAAAATATCCGGTGCCAAGAACGCATTATAATAGTCTGAATTGTCATTCACAGTAGAGGCAAATAAGTTCGTTTGCGACATCTTGTAACTATCATTCATCGTCATATCTTTATCAAACGATTTCAGCTTATGATAGTTAAAGCCAAAATTAACAAATCTCAGCCCGCCGTTATTACTTATTTTATTCGTGATCACAAACCCTGCATTATCAAATGAGCCATGAATCTTATTCATTTCCATTGTACTCTGGCTTGAGACTGACTTGGCATTTGTATTATTAAAGCCAAAAGACATCATTACATCATTGCTTCTATAGATACCAATACCTGCAGGGTTGGTGCCCATTGTCGAGATATCACCACCTAAAGCTCCCATCGCACCACCCATACCAACAAAACGGGCAGTACCATTCAAATCACTTCCCATAAGTCGGTTAGCATCATACAACGTTTGAGCACTTAAGGCAGAAATTCCTCCTAAGGCACATACTGCTGCTATTATTAGTTTTATCCTTTTCATGATTTCGAACTTTTATCGATTAAAAATAGAGAATATTTAAACTTTGTTCCAACTAAATTTTATCTTCTACGACTGCTACCACCTGAAGATGAGTTACTTCCGCTCGAACGAGATGAGCTACTGGAAGAACTACCGCTTGAATAACTTCCACTTGAACGAGAAGAACTGCTACTGCTACTCGGCGAATAACTTCTGGAAGAAGAAGAACCGCTATCATAAGAAGAGCGTCTGCTACTTTCACCCGAAGAATAAGTACGGGCCGGACTAGAAGAGGAACTTCCGCGAGAATAAGAAGAGCTTCTTGCAGTACCTTCAGAATTACTGCGCGTTGGGGTGTATGTTGACGAAGAAGATCTGCGAGAGCTACTATTACTTCCACCGCCTCCTACTTCTTCATAAGTAATGCGAGTGCTACTAGGGCGAGTATAAGTTGTTCTCCGCGATGAAGATGCGTCTGTACGGGTGGTCACACCCGGACGTTCACCCGTTTCACGTGTTCCAATGACTCTACGAGAGGTACCTGATTGGTAAACTCTAGTATCACGGGATTGAGAGTCTCTGCTATAGCTATTGCGACGACTGCTAGTAGAGATACCACTATTTCCTCTATCATTGGCGTATACAGCACGACGATTATTATAATAAACGTTACGATTATTATTAGCCCAATGACCGCCTCCATTCCAATAGCCTGGATAATAACCGGGATAATAGCCGTGTCCCCATGAGCCTCCCCAGCCCCAAGAGCTACCATAATAGCCACCCCAATAGCCGGAATACCATCCTCCATAATAAGAAGGATATCCCCAACCATATCCAAAAGAGTTATAACGCCAGTCCCACCAAAGCCTGTTGGTGAATGTTGGGAATGCGTAAGCATACATGCCATCAGTATATACATTCCAGTCCCATGAATTGGTACCGTAAACAATATCCCAATAAAGTGGACTGCTGATCGATATCGCATAACGAGGATTGCGGAAACGGATAATACGCTCGGCATATTCATAATCATCACCTGAACCATTGAAGCCATTTACCCATTCGCCATCCAAATCGGATTGCTCCTTTTCCTTCACATACAAAGTATCATCCTCCATCACAAACTCATTGTCAGAAGAGTCATAACGACGGTTATATTCATCCACATCGCGCGCATTTCCCTTACGATCCTGAACCACCACAGTGGTACCCGGAGTTGTGTAAACACGCGTAGTAGTGTTAACTCCTTTCTTTTTTTGTACTGAAGAAGTTTTTTCTTCCTGAACCGCTTTATCATCCTTTTTGGGGGTATAATAAAGGTCGTCATAGCTCTGCGCCATCATAGCCAAAGGTAGGCACAAGGCAATTAGCAGTAAAAAAACAATCTTTTTCATAATCTCACGGTTTATATAGTTACTAATTCTATTTCTTCACGTTACAAAGATAAATAAGGTATATCCCATAACTAAGAGATTTTCCCCAATTAATTATAGGGATTTCCCTAAATACCCTATCTTTGCAATTGATGGCAAGCTTTCTTTCTCAAAAAGAATAACACAAGGTCTATAAGCTTGTTTATTAACGATTAATAAAATTCTCTCAATGAAGTATTTAGAATTTATCTTCCATACGAATCCTTGTACCGAAACTGCAAATGATGTGTTATCAGCTGTTTTAGGCGAAGTGGGATTTGAAAGTTTCATAGAATCCGAAGGTGGATTGACAGGGTATATTCAACAAAATATCTTTGATGAAAAAACGCTAAAAGAAGCGATTGCTTGTTTCCCGATAGAAAATGTGATCATTGACTACTCTTGGCGAGAAGCAGAAGATAAAAATTGGAATGAAGAATGGGAGAAGAACTTTTTTCAGCCGATAGTGATTGACGACAGATGTGTGATTCACAGTACCTTCCACCAGGATGTTCCACAAGCGGAATATGACATTCTTATCAATCCTCAAATGGCATTCGGAACGGGACACCACGAGACAACAAGCCTCATCATCAGTGAATTGCTTGATGGTGATTTGAGTGAGAAGTCGTTGCTCGACATGGGATGTGGCACTTCCATCTTGTCCATCTTGGCACGCATGCGTGGAGCACACCCCATTACCGCCATCGACATTGACTCATGGTGCGTAAATAACTCAGAAGAAAATATTGCTTTGAACGGCTTGACAGACATCACCGTAGAATTGGGAGACGCATCCACACTAAAAGGCAAAGGTCCCTTTGATGTGGTCATCGCAAATATCAACCGAAATATACTACTCAACGATATGGAAGCTTACGTAGCTTGCATGAAAGCACAAGGCGAACTCTATATGAGCGGATTTTATACCGAAGATATTCCTTTGATCAGAGAAGAAGCCGAAAGTCTGGGGCTACAGTTTATTGAAAGCAAAGAAAAGAATAATTGGGCGGCTGTGAAATTTCTGCTGACACAGGTGGATTCATGTACTAATTTATAACCATTGGCTATAGGCGCTGTGAGAGGGGTTTGTTGAACGTCCGCGATCAGCGTGTTGAATGCACGCTTTCAACATACTGATCGCGGACGTTCAACACGCTGAAGTTATGACATCCACAGAGAGCAAGTAGTTTGTTAGAATTTAAGACTATTATTTATTGGATAGCAAGCGCTCTAAGCTCATCTATCGAACCATTGAAGACATTTAAATCGACCTCCTCTTTTATTCCCTTTACAGTACCCACATCGGTATGTTGCCAAAAATCCCATTTACCTTTATAAGCAACGGAATCTACATAATAGTGTGCAATCCAATACGGGTAAGCATCAAATGAAGGGTCATCCAGATACTTTGTTTTAAATTTATAAGAAGTATAAAGAATCGGTTTCACTCCGTAATGAGCTTCTATGCGGTTGAGCCAAATTTTGAGACTTTCTTGCAACTCTTTCTTGTTTTTTCGACCGGTCAATTCCACATCAAGTACCGGAGGTAGATCTCCCGGTCTAAGTTTCACCGTTCGAATAAAGAAATTAGCTTGCTTCAGGGCGTCCGCTTTGGGAGAAAAGAAGTGATAAGCTCCACGAATAAAGCCGTACTTACGGGCAAGGGCGAAGTTTTGTTCAAAGGCATCGTCAGCCAACATTCTCCCTTCAGTGGCTTTCATGAAGATAAATTGTATCGGGTAATCAGTTTCATTGGTTAAGAGCAATTTCTCCCAATCAATTCTACCCTGATAATGCGACACATCAATGCCGTGCACATCGTAACAGCAAGGCATACATACTCCGTACTCTTTTTGAGTATGGCACGGCTTCCATCTATATGCATACGGACGAATAAAAAAGTAATAGAAACCGGCGGCAAAGGCAAACACAACCACAATAGCAAGCAAATTGCGAAACCACACCGGCATGGTGCGAACTGCCTTCTTCCGCTTACGTTTATTGGTAGAACGTGGCTTAGCAACCACTTTTTTCTTGGGTGCACGTCCGCGTGATGTCGTTGTTGGTCCGGTCATATATAATAAGGTAGCAACATAAGAGCCGATAACAAGCTGAATTATTTCTGCTCGTTATCGGCTACTTAGTATCAATAAATTTATTTAGCTTGTTCTAATTGCAAAGTCTTGGTAGGCTGATCGCAAACTTCCGTCGGACCAAAATATTGTATCGGACCTGGATAAACATAAGCTGTTTCAATGGCCCAATTATCGCGTTTAGCAACAAATTCCTTGAATGGAGCACCATCAAGCTTCACCAATGCTTTTTGTATCACTGATTTCATTTCGCCATGGCGACGTTCCATATTCATCATCATTGTGATGGGCACACCTCCTGCAATCCATTCAGCAGCAGGTGCTGTTGTATTACGCACTGAAGACATATAACCTGTTTTTCCGTTAGCTATCAACATGGAAGCAGTGTAACCTAATGAATAACAGTAGTCGGCATCATAGTTAGACGGAGCTGCGCAACGTCCTTCGTAACCGAAGAAGTGATGTTGAGCTGCAAACTTTCCAACGAATTTACCTTCAGCTTTCCACTGTGTAAGTTTAGTTGCCACCATTTCAGACAATAACTTTTCTGTTTCGATCAATGAAACTTGCACGTTTCCATGAGGATCTCTATCCAATGTCAACTGACGGGCAACACCTTCGGGCAGACTAGCATAAATTTCTGCATTGGTTGCTGAAAGTTTAGAGATAATATAGTCGCGTTGATGAGATTTCTTAATATGAGAAAATTCTTCAGCATTGACGGCAAGAAAGTCATTCAGTTCCGAAATCAGTCTCTTCATGGCCGGAATAAACTCAATCAGACCTTCCGGAATCAGAACCGTACCGAAGTTATTGCCTTGAGCAGCTCTGTTGGCTACAATTTGAGCGATGTATGTAACAACATCATCCAAAGACATATCCTTTGCCTCTACCTCTTCAGAAACAATGCAAACATTGGGTTGTACCTGCAGAGCACACTCCAAAGCGATATGAGAAGCCGAACGTCCCATCAACTTAATGAAGTGCCAGTATTTACGAGCCGAGTTACAGTCGCGTTGAATGTTTCCGATCACTTCAGAATAAACCTTGCAAGCAGTATCAAAACCAAAAGAAGCCTCGATCATTTCATTCTTCAAATCACCGTCAATGGTTTTGGGACAACCGATTACCTGTACGCCATACTTCTTGGCAGCATAATATTCGGCCAATACGCAAGCATTTGTATTCGAATCATCTCCACCGATAATCACAAGTGCTTTAATACCTAATTCCTTTAATATCTCGTATCCTTTGTCAAACTGATCTTCAGCCTCCAGTTTGGTACGGCCTGAACCAATGATGTCAAAACCTCCCGTGTTACGATATTCATCAATGATGTCTCCAGTCAGTTCCATGTAGTTATGATCAACCAATCCGCCGGGACCAAGGATAAAACCATAAAGTTTGCTGTCGCCATTGAGTTTTTTAATGCCGTCAAACAGACCTGAAATAACATTATGTCCACCCGGTGCTTGTCCACCGGACAGAATTACACCGACATTCACTGCAGGGAAATTAATGGCTTCAGCTGATTCAACAAACTGAATCAATGGCATTCCGTATGTGTTGGGAAATAATTCTTTGATGGCCTCCTGATCGGCCACCGATTGAGTTGCAGCACCTTCGCTCACTTTGACAGTTCCTTTCAAAGCTTTTGGAAGCTTAGGCTGATACGCAGCCCTTGCAATTTGCAATGCACTTTTAGTCATCTTTTCTATTTTATTTAAAGGGGTTAGTAAGTTCTACCTAAATAACTCTGGCAAATTTCGCTTTTTTTTCTGGATTATAAAAGCATGAACGACTCAAAACAGAATATTTGCACAAGAAAAAGTATACAACACAACTAATTTGTAATACACAGATGGCATATCAGAACAAAACAACGTTGTTAAAAAAACAACAAACATTCGCCAAAACCAAAGAAAGTCTCTATCTTTGCCTAATTATATTTTTAATCAATCACATTAAACGTAAAGATTATGGCAAGCAGAAGAGAACTTAAAAAGAATGTAAACTATATCATTGGTGAGCTATTCAGTGAATGCGTAGTAAGTGTCAACTGCATACCGGGCACTGACAAGACAAAAGCTGATGAACTAATGTTGAACATTCTAAAGGTTCAAGATGATTTTATCAGTCGTATCAGCCACACCGAACCAGGAAACGTAAAAGGATTCTACAAGAAATTCCGCGAAGATTTCAATGCTAAAGTCAATGATATCATTGAAGCAATAGGAAAACTTAACTGAACAAAAAGTTAGAATGAGAAAGGCAATCTACGGTTTTATCTATCACCGCATATTGGGATGGAAAGAAAAAGCAACCGCACTCGATTTTGATAAATGCATTGTTTGCGCCGCACCCCATACTACCAATTGGGACTTGTTTATTGGTAAGCTTTTTTATGGCACTATTGGCAAGAAAACCAGCTTCATGATGAAAAAAGAATGGTTCTTCTTTCCTGTAGGCATTCTCTTTAGAGCTGTAGGAGGCATTCCGGTCAACAGAGGACGCAAATCATCATTAGTAGATCAAATGGTGGCGCACTTTGCAAATAGCGAAAGATTTCACTTGGCCATCACTCCGGAAGGTACCCGCAAAGCCAACCCAAATTGGAAAAAAGGATTTTATTATATCGCATTAAAGGCTCAGATTCCCATTGTTTTGGTAGCCATTGACTATCAAACGAAAACAATCACTGCCGAAAAATCCATCTTCCCGTCGGGTGATATAGAGAAAGATATGCGAGAAATTAAGTTGTACTACAAACAATTCAGAGGTAAACATCCTGAAAATTTCTCCATAGGAAATATAGAATAACGTTCAATATAACAGAACGATGTCTTCCGATCAACTAAGAATATCAATGCTGCAAACAGATATTGTTTGGCAGGACAAAGAAGAAAATCTCCGTTTGCTCCGCGGCAAGTTGCAAAAACTCCGCGGAGAGACGGATCTTGTTATACTACCCGAAATGTTTTCTACCGGATTTAGCATGCAAAGTCATTCTTTGGGAGAGCCCGTTACCGGAAAAACAATCACGACTCTACAAGCTTGGGCCAACGAATATACTGTGGCCATCGCAGGCAGTTATATCGCATCCGATCATTCGACCTATTACAATCGTGCCTTTTTTCTTACTCCCGAAGGAGATTCTTATTACTACGACAAACGACATCTTTTCCGAATGGGTGGCGAATATGATTCGTTCTCTTCCGGAAATAAAAGACTGATAGTGTCTTATCATGGATGGAACATCTGTCTGCTGGTCTGCTACGACCTTCGTTTCCCCGTATGGAGCAGAAATAGGAAGAACGAATACGACCTACTTATTTATGTAGCCAATTGGCCCGCTTCTCGCCGCCACGTATGGGACGCATTACTAAAAGCAAGAGCACTTGAAAATATGAGCTACGTTTGTGGAGTCAATCGCATAGGTAGTGATGGAAACGGCTTAAGTCACGATGGAGGAAGCGTACTCTACTCGGCCAAAGGCGAAACACTTACAGTCATTCCCGATAATGAAGAGCATATCTCTACAACAAAAATTGACCTTCAGACCCTACACCAATTCCGAGAAAAATTCCCCGCATGGAGAGACGCCGATAGCTTCCGATTAGAGGATTCTTCCGAAAGTCTTTAAATGTTAAAACCCTCTTCCTCCTACAACAATATGCTAAAAAAGACGTTTCCATAAAGAACATCTTTTGTATATTTGTCGTTGAAAACAGTCACACGACTTTAATTTTAAATAACTTAAAGGAACTTATGAAGACAAATCTTAGTTCTCAAATCACTCTCAACAGGGTCTCCCCCAGATACTACAGACCCGAGAATGCATTTGAGAAATCGGTATTAACCCGATTTGAGAAAATTCCTACAGACATTTATGAATCTGTAGAAGAAGGTGCTAAACACGTTTCAAACGAAATAGCCCAAGTCATTCGCGAAAAACAAAAGGCAGGGCGCTTTTGCGTATTGGCACTCACCGGTGGAAGCTCTCCACGTAATGTCTACTCCGAATTGATTCGCTTGCACAAAGAAGAAAACCTTAGTTTCCGCAACGTAATCGTATTCAATCTGTACGAATACTATCCACTTAGTCCGGATGCCATAAACAGCAATTTCAATGCATTAAAAGAGATGTTTCTGGATCATGTCGACATTGACAAACAGAACATCTTTACTCCCGATGGTACTATTGCCAAAGATACCATTTTTGAATATTGCCGCCTCTACGAACAACGCATCGAGAGCTTTGGAGGGATTGATATTGTACTGTTGGGCATCGGACGTGTAGGTAACATTGCGTTCAATGAACCGGGTTCGCGTCTAAACTCTGCTACCAGACTGATTTTGCTCGACAACGCCTCACGCGATGAAGCAGCAAAAACATTCGGCAGCATAGAAAGCACACCTATCAGCTCCATCACTATGGGAGTATCGACTATCCTTGCTGCAAAGAAAATCTTACTTATGGCATGGGGAGAAGATAAAGCCGGTATGATCAAAGAATGTGTGGAAGGAGCTGTGATAGATACCATACCGGCATCTTATCTGCAGACTCACAACAATGCACAAGTGGCGATAGACCTTTCTGCGGCAGCCAATCTGACTCGCATTCAGCGTCCATGGTTGGTTACCGCTTGCGAGTGGAACGATAAACTGATCCGTAGTGCCATTGCATGGCTTTGCTCGCTAACCGGAAAACCTATACTGAAATTAACCAATAAGGACTATAACGAAAACGGTCTGAGTGAATTATTAGCATTGTATGGTTCTGCCTACAACGTGAATATCAAGATATTCAATGATTTGCAGCACACTATTACCGGATGGCCCGGAGGTAAACCTAATGCAGACGATACGTATCGTCCTGAGCGTGCAAAACCTTACCCCAAACGTATCATTGTCTTTTCACCGCATCCTGACGATGATGTGATTTCAATGGGTGGAACAATCAGACGCCTCGTAGAACAGAAGCATGAAGTACACGTGGCTTATCAAACTTCGGGAAACATTGCTGTAGGTGATGAAGAAGTAATACGCTTTCTTCATTTCATCAATGGTTTCAACCAGTTGTTCATGAACAGTGAAGATAAGGTTATCAGTGAGAAGTATGCCGAAATCCGTGATGTCTTGAAAGACAAAAAAGATGGAGATATCGACACGCGCGACATCTTAACTATCAAAGGATTGATTCGTCGGGGCGAAGCACGCACAGCTTGTACATACAATAATATCCCGCTGAATCGTTGCCACTTCCTCGATTTACCCTTCTACGAGACAGGTAAAATACAGAAAGATCCGATTAGCGAAGCCGATGTGCTTATCGTTCAGAAACTACTTCAGGAAGTAAAACCTCATCAGATATTTGTAGCAGGAGACCTAGCCGACCCACACGGAACTCACCGTGTTTGCACCGACGCCGTATTTGCAGCCATTGATTTGGAAAAAGAAGCAGGAGCCAAATGGTTGAAAGAATGCCGCATCTGGATGTATCGAGGTGCATGGGCTGAATGGGAAATAGAAAATATAGAAATGGTCGTTCCTATTAGTCCGGAAGAGTTGCGCGCCAAACGAAATTCTATCCTGAAACATCAATCACAGATGGAGAGTGCACCGTTTATGGGTAATGACGAACGCTTGTTCTGGCAACGTAGTGAAGACCGTAACCACGGCACAGCCGCTTTGTATGATAGTTTGGGGCTGGCTTCTTACGAAGCAATGGAAGCTTTTGTAGAGTACATACCGTTATAAAGACAAAGGATAACTATCCTAAAAACAAGTATTAAACACAGATCACACCGGTAGTTCAGATTTCTTGTTAAAGAAGAAAATGATCTAAGCTATTTGTGTAATCTGTGTTTTTTTAACCTATCAGCCTTCATTTTTCAGTTCTTAACTGATACTTTTGCACTATAATTTGCAAAGCATGAAAAAATTGGTTCTATTTTCTATTCTAGCGTTACTTTTCGTCCATCACACTTTGGCCCAGGATGTGGAACAGAACACATCTGAACGATTAAGAAATTACTTCAGACAATATGCTTGTTCTTCAACGAATATCGGAACTTGCCAACTAGACAGTTTTAGGATTGATTACAACCGAAAGAAGCTATTGATTTATGCCAATAGCAATTTTGGCTACCAACCTTTTCTACCTGAAATAACAGAGAACATCTATCATCAATTGAAACAACTACTCCCGGGACCGGTTTGTTTTTTCGACATGACGGTGATCGCCGACGGCAAGTCGATTGATGAGTTAATCCCCAATATCTACCGAAAAAACAAGAAAGATAAATCTCGTCTGTATGAAGATATAGACTACACAGACGCGCCATGGGTCACAAATACATCACGTCCGTATAACGTTAATCGGGGGCTCAACGGGCGGCACATCGCCTTGTGGCAAAGTCATGGGAAATATTACATCAACGACAGGAAAGAATGGGGCTGGCAACGTCCACGCTTATTCTCTACGACAGAAGATCAGTTCACGCAATCCTTCATTCTGCCTTATATCATCCCAATGCTCGAAAATGCGGGAGCCAATGTGTTTACACCCCGCGAAAGGGATACGCAAAAGAATGAGGTGATAGTAGACAATGATAGTCGGCGAAGCGGTTCTATGTATCTGGAAATAAAAAGTCGCAAAGCGCGTTGGGAAACCACCGGTGCATTGGGGTTTGCTCAGAAAAAACGGATCTACAACGATGGGGAGAACCCGTTTCTTGAAGGTACTGCCCGCTATGCGCAAACAGAAAAGAAAAAAGAGAAAGCTTTTGCCGAGTGGGTGCCCGACATCCCCGAGACGGGAAGTTATGCCGTATACGTATCTTATCAGACACTACCCAATAGCGTAAGTGATGCCAAATATCTGGTGTTTCACAAAGGTGGGGTAACGGAATTTAAAGTCAACCAAAAGATAGGAAGTGGCACGTGGGTATATCTAGGCACATTTGAATTTGATAAAGGTAATTACGACTACGGTATGGTGGCCTTGAGTAATGAAAGCAAAGAAAAAGGGGTCGTATGTGCTGATGCTGTTCGTTTTGGAGGCGGAATGGGGAATATTTCGCGTGGAGGCAGCACCAGTGGACTGCCTCGCTATCTGGAAGGTGCACGTTATGCTGCCCAATGGGCAGGAATGCCTTATGAAGTATATGGAGGCCGAAAAGGCTCCAACGACTATGTAGACGACATTAACACACGTGCCAACACAATCAATTATCTATCGGGCGGCTCTGTGTACAATCCGAAGCAAAAAGGATTGGGAGTGCCCATGGAAATGGCCGTAGCGCTGCATACAGATGCAGGATTTAGTAAAGAAAATAGCATTATCGGCTCATTGGGCATCTATACCACCGACTCTAATAACGGGTTACTCAATTCGGGTGTCAGTCGTTATGCCTCACGTGATCTGGCGGACATTATGCTAACGCAATTGCAAAAAGATATCCCTTCTAAATTTGATGTGCAATGGACACGACGCCATTTGTGGGACAGGAATTATAGCGAGACCCGCCTACCCGCTGTGCCGTCCGCTATCATTGAATTGTTAGCTCATCAAAACTTTACTGATATGAAACTGGGACACGATCCGAACTTCAAATTCACAGTAGGGCGCTCCATGTATAAATCGATTCTCCGCTTTGTATGCACACAGCACAACAAAGAATATGTAGTGCAACCCTTACCTGTGAGTCATTTTGCCATTGCGTTTGGAAAGAAGAAGAATACTTTGGAACTAAAATGGAGAGAGGTAGAGGATCCGTTAGAGCCTAGTGCGAAAGCCAAAGAATACATGGTTTACACCAGAGTAGGACGCGGAGGTTTTGACAATGGTGCATTGGTAAATGCCCCGTCACATACCATAAAGATAGAACCCGGGCTGGTTTACTCATTCAAAGTAACAGCAGTCAACCATGGTGGTGAAAGTTTTCCTTCCGAAATACTTGCGGCTTATAAAGCCAAACATGAAAAAGGGCAAGTGCTCATTGTCAACGGATTCGACCGCATCAGTGGTCCGGCTGTAGTAGACAATGCCAACGAAGCAGGGTTCGACCTCGAAGAAGATCCGGGGGTTCCTTATCTGTACGATATTTCTTATAGCGGCGTTCAAATAGGTTTTGACCGAAAGAAAGCCGGCAAAGAAGGAAAGGGAAGTTTGGGATACAGCACTGGTGAATTAGAAGGAATGAAGATTATGGGCAATACCTTCGACTATCCATTCATTCACGGAAAAGCCATACAAGCGGCAGGCAATTACAGCTTTGTGTCGTGCAGCAACGAAGCTGTTGAAAGCGGCGATGTCCGATTGGAACGCTATCCCATCGTCGATCTCATTCTTGGTTTGGAAAAAGAAGATATGGAAAGCAATCCTTCACGCAATGCTTATTACAAAACATTCTCCTCATCCATGCAGCGGCTTATCACAGCTTTCTGCCAAGCAGGAGGAAACTTGTTGGTCAGTGGGTCATACATTGGTAGCGACATGAACGATTCGCAAGGAAACCGTGAATTTACAGCCAAAATACTAAAATATGGATACCAAACTTCCTTGCGAGATAACCGCTCGGGAAGAATTAGCGGATTAGGACGCACAGTCACCATTCCACGTCTGCCTAATGAACGAAGTTATGCCGTGAGTCGTCCGGACTGCATCGTACCTGTAGCTCCCGCCTTTCCCACCTTTCTTTACTCACCAAGCAATCAAGGCGCAGGTATTGCTTACAAAGGAGACTACCGCACGTTTGTTTTAAGCTTCCCCTTCGAGAGTATCGAATCTGAGGTTGATAGGGCAAACATCATGGCATCTGCCCTGAAGTTCTTCTCAGACCGCTAAGAAACAATTTAGCAACAAATTAAGTTAAGAAAATAGGTTTTTTATGGATTATCCGATATAAATTCTATCTTTGCCTATAGTAATAACCTAAAAACAGAAGCACTATGTACACAATACAGGCAAATACATCCGGCACAAGATGCATGGAAGTTTCAAAAAAGAATCTGGCAACCATAGAAAAATATGCTCTGTTCCGGCACCTCATCGATAGTACAGGAATCATAGACGAAGACGTACTCGAGAAGTTAAGACTCAACATCCGCTCCTTGATAGCCACACAAGCAGAAGACAGCAGAGATTTGCTAGATCTTTGCATTGACGTCATCTACCATAATAATATGAAGGCCTTCGGACTGCAACAACTGATCAAGCTATACTTAAGTTGGCTATCCAAAGACGATGAATTAGAAGAAGAAGAAGAAGATGATAAGTAATGAAAACGATTGATACTTGCGAAGAAACAAAATACAGTCCGCTAATTCCGGCTATGGTTGCCATCTGTCATGCAAAGGCAGGTGAAAGTCTTAAAATCATCATCAATGATGCCAATGTATTCAGCGATCTGAAAGCCTATTTATCCGAACAAGACATCGGCTTTCGGGAGATATATGACGGAGATCAGATGAGCTTAGAGTTCACCATTTCATGAACGACTAGCGAGTAAGTTGCTGCATGTAAGCAGAATTATCCGTATCTTTGCGCCCATGAAAGAATACAGACTGACCGACTGGTTGCCTACAACCAAGAAAGAAGTGGAACTCCGAGGCTGGAGTGAACTGGACGTAATCATTTTCAGCGGCGACGCTTATGTAGATCATCCATCGTTTGGTGGAGCTGTGATCGGACGCATACTCGAAGCTGAAGGACTGCGTGTAGGCATTGTGCCACAACCAAATTGGCGGGACGATCTGCGTGATTTCAAAAAGCTGGGTCGTCCCCGTCTTTTCTTCGGCATTAGTGCCGGGTGCATGGATTCGATGGTCAACAAATACACGGCCAACAAACGCCTGCGCAGTGAAGACGCTTATACTCCCGACGCACGTCCGGACATGCGTCCCGAATATCCAAGCATTGTTTATACACAGATACTCAAACAACTTTGGCCCGACGTACCCGTTGTTTTGGGAGGCATCGAAGCATCTATGCGCCGTCTTACGCATTATGACTATTGGCAAGATAGCGTACGAAAAAGCATATTGTGCGATAGCGGAGCCGATCTGCTCATCTACGGCATGGGCGAAAAACCCATCATAGAGATTACCCACCGCCTGAATGAAACACTTGCCGGCCAGCCCGATATGCAGGCTACCAATACATTACTGCAAACCTTTACAGACATTCCGCAAACATCCTATATAGCGCCAAACTATAGTGCTGAAAAAGGAGATATCGCTCTTTACAGTCACGAGGAGTGTCTGCGCGACAAGAAAAAGCAAGCAGCCAACTTTCGCCACATAGAAGAAGAGAGCAATAAATATGCCGCAGCACGCATTACCCAACAAGTAGGCAGCGAAACGATTGTAGTCAACCCGCCTTATCCGCCCATGACGCAAACGGAACTCGATCATTCATTCGATCTGCCTTACACCCGTCTGCCCCACCCCAAATACAAAAATAAGCGCATTCCCGCTTATGATATGATTAAGTTCTCTGTCAACATTCACCGTGGATGTTTTGGCGGATGTGCCTTTTGCACCATCTCCGCCCACCAAGGCAAATTCATTGTAAGCCGCAGCAAGCAAAGCATCCTGAATGAAGTAAAAGAAGTCACCAACCTACCCGACTTCAAAGGATACCTAAGCGACCTGGGAGGCCCGTCAGCCAACATGTATATGATGGGAGGACGAGACGAAGCCGTATGCCGCAAATGCAAACGGCCATCGTGCATTCATCCCAAAATATGTCCCAATCTGAACACCGACCACCGTCCTTTGCTCGACATCTATCACACCGTAGATGCCATGCCCGGCATCAAGAAAAGCTTTATCGGCAGTGGCGTACGCTACGACTTATTGCTTCACCAAAGCAAAGATGCTGAGGTAAACCGCAGCACAGCGGAATACACACGCGAACTAATCGCCAATCACGTTAGTGGACGGCTCAAAGTTGCCCCCGAACATACCAGCGATGCTGTACTCTACATCATGCGTAAACCCTCCTTTGAGCAATTCGGAGCTTTCAAGAAGATCTTTGATCGCATCAATAGCGAACAGAATCTGCGTCAGCAACTCATCCCCTATTTCATCAGCAGCCATCCCGGATGTAAAGAGGAAGACATGGCCGAACTCGCTATCGCTACCAAGCAATTGGATTTCCATCTGGAGCAGGTACAGGACTTTACTCCTACACCCATGACCGTAGCCACCGAGGCCTGGTATACAGGCTACCATCCCTATACACTAGAACCCGTTTTCAGTGCCAAAACGCCTCGTGAAAAGTTGGCCCAACGACAATTCTTCTTCTGGTACAAACCCGAAGAACGCCGGAACATTATCAATGAGCTAAAGAAGCTTTCACGCCAAGATTTGATTGACAAACTTTATGGAAAACGATAAGCACTTCCACATATCAATATTTAGTGAAAACATATAAGACATTTTAATTTCAGGTATAGTCTCAAAAAGATTAGCTCACAGAATACTTTTATAGCTCAAAAGCAACGCAAAATGAGCTAAATTGAAATGTTATAAAAAGATAGACTGGAATAGCCAACTTTAGCTGGGTATTCCCAATATTCATAATCGTTAAGTCCTTTGGAAACAGTTAGGGCGTATATTTACTACCATAAACGTCTTTTCTTGAAAAAAATCGCTTACCTCAAGAAAGTCTCTTTGTATAGCGACATCTACATGTCATGCATATTCTTGGAATCTAAGATCAATTGCCCTTGTGTTTCCTTTCTTATTTCCCGCATCCCCTTTCCCGCGTATTTTTTCATCATCCGGTTAAGGTGGCTACTATCAGTGAAACCTAATTCCACAGCAATTACCTGGAAGGGTGCATCAGTAAACTTAGCCCGTGATTTGGCAATTCTCAATTTTGATTGCAATACAAAATCTTGAAACTTTTCCGAAGCATTGCGTTTGAAATACTCACTGAAGTAGTTCTCCGAAATATGAAATTTCTCCGATAGATATTTGACTGATAATCTTTCGGGCTCGAGAATGTTAAAACTGATAAAATTGAGTAGATCGGTAAATTTTTTATCGGTAAATGTACGGCCGCCAATCGTCTTGACCTGAATATTCCGGCAAATAATTGCCAGCACTGAAACCAGCGTATTCTGAATGATGAAAGGGCTACAGACTTCCCTCTTGTTGTATTCGTAAAGTATGATGTCCAATAACCTTTTAAGCTGTGTTTTATCATCCTGGTTATCGACAACTTCACCAGAAAGAGAGTTATGGTTCCCCATGATGAAATTCAACTGATTAAACCATTTGCTATAATCAACGGTATCATTTGAATTAGGCAGAAAATAATTACCCATAAACCGCAGAAACAGGAAGCGTGTTTTTCTCTCTATAATATACATGTGACACCGTGCTGCCGGTAGCAGGAAAATACTGTTTATGCTATATTTATGCTGAGTGTAATTAGCACTGTGTATTCCTTCTCCATCCAGCACATATACCAACTCGAAAAAGTTGTTCTTTCGAGTTCTTTCTTGCCATTCACTGTATTCTGCAATTTCTATGGCAAAGGTATTGTGTATCTGTTCCATGATGCAAAGATAATATTTTAAAATTCTAAAAACACATGCTTTCCAATTAAGATACCGTTTTTTCCTTTTTATTTACGGGCAGATAAAAATTAAGTCGACTACCTTTGCTCTTATAATTCTAAATAATATAATAGAATATGGATTACAAAGAAATATCTAAAAAGACAATTGGATATCTATACCAGTCGCACACAAGTATACGGCAGTCGGGAATAGATAACAAATTGATTGCATTGGCAGAATTGAGGGTTTCGCAGCTCAACGGATGTGCCTATTGCTGCGCTTTTCACGCCAGTGAACTACGAAAAATGGGGATAGAACAAAGCCTTATTGACAAAATACCCGGTTATAAACATTCCAGTTCCTTTGATAAAAAACAGGTACTGATCTTACGCTGGACGGATGCCGTAAGTTTTCTTTCCAATGATCTGGAAGATATTAAAGAAGAATTAGGAAACAATTTTACAGAAAGAGAATTGGTTGATCTCACGGCAAGCATTTCTTTGATGAATGCACTCAATCGGCTTCGCATTGCATTAGGAGATAAAATTTAACAAATAAAAAAAATGAAAGCAGTACAATTGGAACAGTTCGGAATTGAACATTTAATCGTAAGGGAAATCACAAAACCAAGCCCCCAAAGAGGGGAAGTGTTAGTACACATAAAAGCCGTATCACTCAATTATCTTGATGTAATATTGGCAAACGGAAGTTTTGATAAGAACTTGTCTTTTCCATATACGCCGGCATCTGATGGTTCTGGTGTGGTAGAAGCCATCGGAGAAGATGTTACACAATGGAAAGTGGGTGATCGTGTTGCTATCCAATATGTTCAAAATTGGATAAAAGGAAAAATTGACAGGGAAAGTAATCGTGTCAGAGTAGCTTGGCAAACGCCTGGTGTAATGGCAGAATACGCTTGCCTGCCGGAACATGGGTTGGTAAAAGCACCAAAAAATCTTAGTTTTGAGGAGACAGCTACGCTTCCCATTGCGGCACTTACAGCTTGGCATGCTTTGATCAATCAGGCAAATCTACAAGTAGGGCAAACAGTGTTGGTACAGGGAACAGGCGGGGTTTCGCTTTTTGCGCTACAAATTGCAAAAGCTGCCGGAGCAAGGGTAATCGCCACCACCAGCACTAAACAAAAAGCGGAGAAGTTGAAGACCTTAGGAGCTGATGCCGTGATCAATTATAGTGAGTATCCCCAATGGCAGGAACAAGTTCTGTCCTTAACGAATGGCGAAGGTGTGGATATCACACTCGATATCGCAGGGACAAAAACAATTGCAAAATCTTTGCTTTCTGTCAAAGAAAATGGCTTTGTCGGAACTACCGGATTTATTTCAGGAGCTGACCTGCCTTTGAATATACATGAGCATAAGATCAATATGTCCTTTTTGCGTATACAGGGAGTTGCCGTAGGTAGCGCAGAGAGTTTTGCCGCTTTAAACCGTGCCATTGAAGTCAATAATATTCATCCGGTGATTGATACGGTATACGAACTGGAGCAAGTTCAGAAAGCCTATGGAAGAATTGAAAAAGGCGATATGGTCGGAAAGATTGTCATTTCTATTTAACATTACGAAGGAGAAGCAGGAATACTCTCTCTCGGCAAAAAAGCTTATCTTAAGTTTGCTACATATCTCCATTGTGGAGCTGCAGCCCCGAGGAAGAACGACGCAACATCATCAATGAGCTAAAGAAGCTCTCACGCCAAGATTTGATTGACAAACTTTACGGGAAACGATAAATAGAGCAAGCAGAATCGTCTTTTCGCAGAGCTGCCTACACTCTGAAATTTTCAATTACCCGAAAAATCCGCACTATGCAATAGCGCCAAGAGAACCGTTCTTTCTAAGCAACTGAACGGTTCTCTTTCACCAACTGAACGGTTCTCTTGAAATAACTACACGGCTATCTGTTTACCAACAACCACACCCTTTCGTTGAAGCAATTGCATGGCTCTGTTTAGAGCTCCACAAATGCCTAAGCAAAGCCCCCACTAAAGTATAAAAACAGCTTTTTATGCCAGACATAAGGCGAAGGTGGTGGTCGTGGCGTTAAGCAAGAAATTGGGCTTGAGTGCAGCAAGTGAAATCGTTGGTCTTTGCAATCACCATCGAAGTAGTTCGAAACAAGAAGTGAGCTTATTGCAGGCTGGTTTGTCATCTCCCCAATATCGCCATCAAAGCAATTTGAAACGAGAAGCTTGGAAGTTGGCTTTCTGCTTCTTTCCTTTTTGCGGCAAACTAAAAATGGAAGAATAGAAACTTGGCAATTGTTTGTGGTTGTGGATGTGATTACGCGCGCAGTTGTTGTACCACAACAACCATACTCTCCTTTATCTTTTTCTACTTTACTTTCCTCTTCTAGAGAACACCTTGCAACTCCTTCATTATCAGCGTTTTGCAAACATGTATTTTTCGTTGTTTTTGCACTGTTTTGCACATTGTTTTGCATGCTATTTTGCGCATTGTTTTGTGCACTTTGAAACAATTCGTTTGCACTCTTTTGCATTACTTCTGAACTAGTTATTTCAGATTCTTTTGCCGGAGAATCGACAATTATTGGAATGATAGTTCCAACAATTGATGTATTCACTTCCGGTGCATACTCCTGCTGCGAATCAACCATCGGAACCGTTTTTTTCGTCTCTGCATTCTTTTTGGCAATTTGTCTAAAGGTGTAAACTCGGATGCTTGATTCTTTTTCGCTGCCATTGTCTTACGCTTTTCGTCAAGCGGCTTCATTCGTTTGTTGAGTCCGGGGGACGAAAAGTACTGTTCATCATCCAGCACAAACAAGTAGTACTTCCGGATAATATCAGATAAATACTCCGTCGAAAGACCAAACTCCCGAGCCAAGACAGGAGCAGAGAGAGTGGCATCGAATAATTTTTCTGCATGCGCAGATATTCCAATAAGCTCCAATAAACGCCGTATCCCTCAAGACCTTTATCGGCTTTGAGGCGTAACAGTTTAATGTTATTGTGCGCTGTTACATCGTGTGGAAAGTACTGATCATTCTTCATTCCGCAAAGGTCACGAAAAAAAAGAGGTATCTTGTTGCGTAATAACGCAACAGAGAATTAAAAAACTCATAATTAAAGCTGAAAAGACAATACGTTAAACTCTGAAACAATTAAATAAATGCCTCACCTTGTAAAATTCAAAGAGTAGTATTACATTTGGGCGAATTTTGGAATAAAAAAAGTGCAAAGAATAAATAACTAGTTGGATAACAAAAAACATCTGATAATTATTATTTTAGCCTTACAGCAGACGACTACATCTTATGTGGTGGCAAAACCTTTATCAATTTATCGAAAAGCTCTGTTTTAATAATCTCTTTCTTCTCCATTCCAAAGCGTCTTTCTTCATCTATTTCTATAAGTCCCAAATGCAGTAATAAATGGTCGAACGTGCGTATCGAGTAGCAAGATGATGCCATGTTTTCAACCGTTTGATATGCTGGTACTATACCATCAAGAAGCAGAGGGAATGCTTTGAAATATTTATCTGAGTAATATTTATCTAAACGTTTTTCTGCACCATATTTACTTAGTAATAATAACGTAAAACCAATGCCCATATTTCCAATCTGCTCTGCCCCATACCCATCAAAATATGACTTATTAAACTTACAGCAAAAAGTGATCATTATATTCTTCATCAGGAGTTCATCATTTGCCATAATCTTCTCCCCTTCTTTAGTAAGCGTCAATACGTTATTACGAACTTTTGCAACCCGCATAAGTTTGACCAAAATTTTGCTCAACTCCACTGCAATAGAATCGGTTTCCTTAGAGAGCTTTGAAAATTCACACTTTATAAAAGGATCTTCAACTCCTAATGGATATAATTCCTTAACGATACGTAGCGGGAGATTTCCAATACTTGTCAGTTTGATTTTCCCCTCTTTCTGTATGGCTTGAGCAAGATGCTTAATTTGGCGTAAGATTGGGATTTGAGCATAATCATCTTCTGAAAGTCGCTGTAACTTAATTGGCGAACAATCATCAAAAGCATAATCCAAAATCCGGTGCATCTCTGCAGAAGAATAACCCTCAAACCCTTCTCGTGAACTATTGTTATAAACTTCCATATAAGCGGCAATATAAGCATTCAGTTCCTCCATAGAGGATGGCGTCTTATCTCCGCTTTTTACTCGCTCATCGATGTATTTCTGTATATCTTTAGCATCCATAATCCTTGAAATTCATATAATTATTTCAAACCCTGAATAAATGCTCCAATATGTGAAGAATCCGCACACTATTGTTTTCTCTTATTATGCATCAAATATAATACGTATTAGAATGAAAACAAAATATTTATTTGAGCAATAAGTTTTGCTTCATTACTTCCTCACATTAGCTAAGAAGCCTCCATTGCTGTAATTTCCTGCAACACACTAACGGCTGTCTCTACATTTGTTACAGATTTCACCACCATAGAGCGTTTGCCGTTCTGATCGCGCAAATCGCAACGGCGGGTATAGGCCATCATATAACTGATCACCTTGCCGAAGGCTGCGCTCTGGAAGTAGGGACTTTCAGAATTGGAAACAAAGAAAAGTGTCATGCGACCTGCTTTGAGGAAAACTCTCTCCGCACCAAGCTTAGCTGCCAGACGACGAAGCGGAACAATGCGAAGTAACTCTTCCGTTTCGGGAGGTATTAGACCGAAACGGTCTTCGAGACGGACACGGAAAGCAGCCACATCGGAGTCGAGTGTCAATTTATCGAGTTCGCGATAAAGCAGCATACGCTCGCTACTGCCTGTTACATAATCGGCAGGCAAGAGCAATTCCAAATCGCTTTCTACTGTGCACTCTTCCACAAACTGTTCACCGCTGATAATTCCGTCTGCTTGTATCTCTTGGGCATACAGTTCGGCAAACTCGTCGGTCTTCAACTCGTGTACTGCTTCGGTCAATATCTTCTGATAGGTCTCGTATCCAAGATCGGCAATAAAGCCGCTTTGTTCGGCTCCGAGCATGTTACCCGCCCCACGAATGTCAAGGTCTTGCATGGCAATGTGTATGCCGCTACCCAAATCACTAAAGTTTTCGATGGCCTGCAAGCGTCGACGGGCTTCAGGTGTAAGTCCGGAAAGCGGAGGAGCCAACAGATAACAAAAAGCTTTCTTGTTGCTACGTCCCACACGTCCACGCATCTGATGCAGGTCGCTCAAACCGAAGTTCTGCGCCTGATTGATGATAATGGTGTTCGCATTCGGAATATCGATGCCACTCTCAATGATGGTCGTGGCAATAAGTACATCGAAGTCATAATTCACAAAGCCATAAATCACCTGTTCCAATTCAGCCGGTTCCATTTGTCCGTACCCGATGGTAATGCGACAATCAGGTATATGACGAAGAATCATTGCTTTCAATTCAGGCAAATTAGAGATACGATTGTTGACAAGAAATACCTGTCCGTTGCGGCTCATCTCGAAATTGATGGCATCGGTTATCACGTCTTCGTTAAACGTATGTAATTCAGTTTGTATGGGGTATCGGTTGGGCGGCGGAGTAGAAATCACACTAAGATCGCGGGCGCCAAGCAATGAGAATTGCAGAGTACGGGGAATGGGTGTTGCAGTCATGGTAAGCGTATCCACGTTTACCTTCAACTGCCGAAGTTTCTCTTTCACACTCACACCAAACTTCTGTTCTTCGTCAATAATGAGTAGTCCTAAATCATTGAATTCCACATCTTTACCCAATATGCGGTGCGTACCAATAAGTATATTCACACTTCCCTCTTTCAAGCCTTTAAGAACAGAACGAACCTGAGTAGAGGTACGGGCACGGCTCAGATAATCGACCCTACAGGGAAGTTCTTTCAACCGCTCACGAAAGGTCTGATAGTGTTGATAAGCCAATACCGTGGTAGGGACCAATACTGCTACTTGCTTATTGTCGGCCACTGCCTTAAAAGCGGCACGCATAGCAATTTCCGTCTTACCAAACCCCACATCACCGCATACCAAGCGATCCATCGGAACATCCCGTTCCATGTCTTTCTTCACATCAGCTGTAGCCTTGCCCTGATCCGGAGTATCTTCGTAGATGAAGCTGGCTTCGAGTTCGCGCTGCAAAAAACTGTCGGGACTGTAAGCAAAACCCTTCTCATCACGTCGTTGTGAATAAAGCTTTATCAAGTCGCGCGCAATATCTTTAATCTTCGACTTAGTGCGTTCTTTCAGCTTTTCCCAAGCACCCGTACCCAACTTATTCAGTCGGGGTGCTTCGCCTTCTTTGCCTTTATATTTTGAAACTTTGTGTAACGAATGAATGGATACAAAGACGACGTCTTCATTCTGATAAACAAGTTTGATGACCTCCTGCGTTGTGTCGCCGTTGGGCATGCGCACCAAGCCCGCAAAGCGCCCTACTCCATGATCAGTGTGCACCACAAAATCGCCGGGGGTAAATTGATTCAATTCTTTAAGTGACAATGCCACCTTACCCGAACGTGCTTTGTCGCTCTTGAGATTGTATTTATGAAAACGATCGAACAACTGGTGATCGGTAAAGACACATATCTTCAACACGTGGTCGGCAAAACCTTCGTGTAGAGTACGCTCCACTCCGATAAAAGAAATTTTATCTCCCCTATCTTCAAAGATAGAACGAATACGATCCGTCTGCTTTGTGCTATCGCTACAGATGTAAAGGGTATAGCCATTCTCTAAAAAGTCATTGAACGAGTCGGCCACCATATCGAAATTCTTATGAAAGATAGGCTGTGCAGCAACGTTGAACGTAATGCTGGCATCCGGTGTGCCGGTAGGTTTATTGCCAAACTCTATGCGACGAAAATCGAGTGCCCGAAGGGTAAATTCACTGCCGTCAATCAACCGTCCTTCGAGGCTGAAGCCGCCCCCTTCTTCACTCTCTTGCGAAAGAATAGCCTGTGGAGTTAAAGCCTCATCGTGCACAGCCTGTATACGCTCACGTACCCAAAGAAAATCACGCATAGCCAGTATCGTGTCGGCGGGAATGAAATCGAGAAAGGAGGTGTCATCATCATTAGCCAAGCCCAAATCGGGCACAATCGCAATGTTTTCCTTTTTTTCTTTCGACAATTGCGATTCGACTTCAAACGTACGGATACTTTCCACCTCATCACCAAAGAAGTCAATACGAAAAGGGTATTCGGAGGAAAAAGAGAATACGTCGATAATGCTACCACGAACAGCATATTGACCCGGTTCGTACACATAATCTACATACTCAAATCCATAACTATGCAACATATCAGTGATGAATCCTGTATCTACACGCTCAGCCACGCTAAGTTTCAATGTTTTATCTTTCAGCCCCTTACGGGAAACCACTTTCTCGGCCAACGCATCCGGATACGTCACGATGCAAAGTGACGTATCTCCCTTCTGCAAACGGCTGAGGACTTCAGTACGTAATATTTCGTTAGCAGCATCTTTCTGTCCATACTTCGCAGCTCTTCGAAAAGAGGAGGGGAAGAACAAAACATTCTCCGCACCCAGTACTTGCGTGAGGTCATGGTAAAAATAACCTGCTTCTTCAAGATCACCTAACACAAAAACGAAAGGGTAAGCAGTGCGTTGCACTAAAGTTGACGAAAAGAAAGAGGCTGCGGAAGCACATAGCCCTCCGCAAAAAAGATGTTTTATAGAAGAATCTTTCAGTAATTTGTTCACTGCTTCCGTATTCGGATGAGCAGCGTATTGTTGTTGCAGTTGCGTTATTGTCATCGTTCGATACTATCAAAAAGCTAATTAGGCGACAAAAGTACTAAATTATCCTTAGTTTTATTGCCCAATATTTTATAAGTACAGGAAAAACGTTACTTTTGTTTCTGAAATTAACAAAACTCCTATATGCAAACATCGGATAGCATTGTAATCATCCCCACTTACAATGAGCGGGAAAATATCGAAAGTATCATCCGAGCCGTGTTCGGGCTTGAAAAAATATTCCACATTCTTATCATAGAAGACGGTTCGCCGGATGGAACTGCTGCAATAGTAAAGACTTTGCAGCAAGAATTTCCTGAACGACTGTTTATGATGGAACGAAAAGGCAAACTAGGACTGGGGACAGCCTACATCACCGGATTTAAATGGTCATTAAAGCGGGATTATGATTATATCTTCGAGATGGATGCGGACTTTTCGCATAGCCCTGCCGATTTACCTTACCTATACAAAGCTTGTAGTGAAGAAGGTGGAGATGTGGCTATCGGTTCCCGTTATGTGAGCGGAGTAAATGTAGTGAACTGGCCTATGGGACGTGTATTGATGTCTTATTTTGCCTCGAAATATGTACGCATCATTACCGGATTGCCGGTGCACGATACTACAGCCGGATTCAAATGTTATCGCCGTCAGGTACTCGAAACAATCGATCTCGATGCTATCCGTTTTAAAGGTTATGCTTTTCAGATAGAAATGAAGTTCACAGCTTTTAAGTGCGGATTTAAAGTTGTTGAAGTGCCGGTTATCTTTATCAATAGAAAGCTGGGAACGTCAAAGATGGACAGCAGCATTTTTGGAGAAGCTGTTTTCGGAGTGATTAAATTGAAAATAAACAGTTGGTTCTACAAATATCCACAAAAAAAATGAAACGAACACTCATCAAAAACGCCATTATTGTAAACGAAGGAAAAAGTTTCGAAGGTTCTGTAGTAATAGAAAATGAGAAAATCATTGAAATACTGACTGCGGGACAAGCACCTGTTCCTCCTTGTGACGAAACCATTGATGCTTCAGGTTGTTACTTGCTCCCCGGGGTCATTGATGACCATGTGCATTTTCGTGATCCGGGATTGACTCACAAAGCCGATATATCGACTGAGAGCTGTGCTGCGGCAGCCGGAGGAGTTACTTCTTTCATGGATATGCCAAATACCAACCCACTTGTTACAACTATTGATGCACTCAATGATAAGTTCGACCTGATGGCTCAAAAATCAGTAGTCAACTACTCTTGCTATTTTGGTGCTACCAACACCAATTATAAATACTTTGGGCACTTAGACTCTCACAAAGTATGCGGCATCAAGCTATTTATGGGTTCAAGCACAGGAAACATGTTAGTAGAACGAATGAAAAGCTTAATGAAAATATTCTCGGAGACTGACCTGCTCATTGCTACCCACTGCGAAAGTCAGGAGATCATCAAAGCAAATATTGAGAAATACAAGAAAAAATATAGTGAAGTAGAAGATTTATCGGTACGCTACCATCATCTGATTCGGTCAGTAGAAGCCTGCTATAAATCGTCTAGACTAGCTATAAAACTGGCTAAGAGAACAGGTGCCCGATTGCACATTCTGCACATTTCTACGGAAAAAGAACTAAAATTGTTTGAGGACAAACCGTTGGTAGAAAAACGAATTACCGCGGAAGCTTGTATTCCACATCTGCTATTCACTTCAGCAGACTACCGCACAATGAAAACTCGCATCAAGTGCAATCCTGCCATCAAACGTGAAGGTAATCGTGAAGCTCTCAGAGCCGGCATCAATTCCGGATTGATCGATGTTATCGCTACTGACCACGCCCCTCATTTGCTCAGTGAAAAAGAAGGCGGTGCTCTAAAAGCTGCTTCGGGAATGCCTATGGTGCAATTCTCGTTGGTCAGCATGCTTCAGCTCGTTAATGAAGGTGTATTTACCATCGAAAAGATAGTAGAGAAGATGTGTCACGCACCTGCCGAAATTTATAATATTAACCACCGCGGATACATCCGACCCGGATATCAAGCCGATCTCGTACTTGTTCGTCCCAATACGAAGTGGGAGCTGACCAAAGATTCCATTTTGAGCAAATGCCAATGGAGTCCGCTAGAAGGCAGAAGCTTTGACTGGCGTGTGGAAAAAACCTTTGCCAATGGCCATTTGGTTTATTCCGAAGGACAAGTAGATAAAAGCTACCGTGGACAACAACTTAATTTTAGATGATAGTAACTTACAAGATACATCAAGTAGCGTCTTACGTTAATTGGATCTATTTTTTCCATGCATGGGGCTTCCAACCAAGGTTTGCCGCCATTGCCGATATTCATGGATGTGATTCCTGTCGTGCTTCATGGCTCACGAATTTCGCCGAAGATGAACGAGAAAAAGCGTCCGAGGCCATGCAGTTATTCAAAGAAGCCAATCGCATGCTCGACGAACTGGATGAAGATTTCGAAGTAAAAACGCTCTTTAAACTTTGTCCGGCCAACGGAGACGGAGATAACCTGATCATTGACGGAATTGTATTTCCGCTACTGCGCCAACAAACGAAGAAGAAAGACAATAGTCCCTTCCTTTGTTTGAGCGACTTTGTACGTCCACTCTCATCGGGTATCACCGACACTGTGGGTGTTTTTGCCGCATGCATTGATGCCGACATGGAAGGTTTATACGAAAAGGATCCCTATAAACATCTTCTTGTACAAACACTCTCCGACCGCTTGGCCGAAGCTGCCACAGAAAAAATGCATGAACACATACGCAAAGAAGTTTGGGGATATGCAAAAGACGAAAACTTATCGATGAAGGATCTTATGCTGGAGAAATATCAAGGTATACGGCCTGCTGTAGGCTACCCTTCCCTACCCGATCAGTCGATAAACTTTCTGCTCAATGAGGTGCTCGACATGAGCCAAATAGGTATCAACCTCACAGAAAACGGTGCAATGTATCCGCATGCCTCAGTTTGTGGGATGATGTTCTCCCATCCAGCCTCTCACTATTTTGCTGTTGGAAAAATAGGTGAAGATCAGCTGGTAGACTATGCCGCCAGAAGAGGTATGAGCGTGGAAGAAACGAAGAAATTTCTGGCTGCTAATCTCAGTCTCTAGGCAGAAAGAATAGGAAACAAACCCATAAATTAAAATGGGGCAACTCTGTGATTTTTATACGCCGATAACGACTAACCTATTAAAAGGAATCTGAAAGAAATGAATGTGAATGTAGAACGAGAGTTCGTGTCGGTTATCAAGGAGTACGAGCGGGTCATCTATAAGGTCTGCTACCTTTACACCACAAAGAATGCAACGCTCAACGACCTTTATCAGGAAGTGACTCTCAACTTATGGAAAGCTTATCCAAAGTTCCGGCATGAATGCAAGATTTCTACATGGATCTATCGAATCGCTCTGAATACCTGTATCAGTTTCATTCGAAAAGAGAAAAATGTGCCAGAGATAGTGACTTTGACACAAAATGAGGCTGAATGGATGACCGAAGAGCAAGACGAGCTACAGATTATGCTCAAAGAGTTGTATCTGTTAATCAGTCAGTTAGGCCAACTCGATAAATCCATCATTCTGCTCTATCTGGAAGAAAAGAGCTATGAAGAGATTGCCGAAATAACCGGACTGACGGTGACCAATGTGGCCACCAAGCTAAGTCGCATTAAGGACAAGCTTAAGAAGATGAAACAGAACAACCAATAACAAAATAATAATTAGCTATATGGAACTGGATGATTTGAAAAAATCGTGGAATGCACTGGATGAACAGCTACAAAAAGATAAGCTGATTGATGAAGATAAGCTGGCAGAACTGATTTCCAAATACAAAAGCGGCACTAGCAAGAGTATAAGGAGCATCACCGGCTGGCAAAGATTTTCTATCGTTGTAGGAATCATAGCTATTGTAATTGTTTCCTTGCTATGGTGCATACTACCTTCTGTTGTATCCGATAATGAGACGAAGAAACAATCAACCATTCTTTGCCTGTTCTTTGGTCTAACACTCATTGCCGGAATCGGATGGGACTTCAAAACCTACTTGTGGAGTAAAAAGACCAAAGTCGATGAAATGCCTATTCTCGTTGTGGCCGAACGCATGAACAAGTTTAGCCGTTGGATGAAGTATGAAGTAATTGCCATATCCGTATGGGCTGTGGCCTTCACTGCACTATACTACTGGGTCATGGGATTATATAATCAGTCATACCTTTTTCAACTCATGATTATATCCCTATTGGTTGCAATGGATATTATTATCATCTATTTCGTCTACAAAAAACTAATATACACCCATCTTGATGCTATAAAAAGAAACATTGATGAGCTGAAAGGATTAAATAACACAGAGACACCGAACAACAGCGAAGAAGCATAATCACTTCATTGAAAAGCGTATTTCTTTACTCTTCGTAAAAGAGGTGCACTCTGTGTTATTTTACACTTCCGGCTATTCCTTATTCTGATATAAACCTCTTCTATGAAAAAAGCTCTTTTGTTGATTTTGCTTTTTACAATCCATCAACTTAGCGATGCCCAAGTATCATCGCGTAAGCTGATGGATCAATATAGCTTTTCGGCAATAACCATAAAAGATGGCTTACTTCATAATTTCATTGACGATATTTATAAAGATAGTCGGGGTTTTTTGTGGCTCTCTACCCAAAACGGACTTTCCCGATACGATGGGTATAGTTTTACTCATTACAATATCTCGTCGAATGGTGTTCAGCTAAAGAATAATTTCATTAATCAAGTATGCGAAGATAATTTTAATCGCCTTTGGATTGTTTCGGAAGCAGGCTTTGAAGTACTCAATCTGAAAACAAATATACTGGAGGCCATCGATTTATCAACTTTTCAGGCAAGCGAGCTAATGCAATCTGCCATCTATTTTGTTCGTAAAGACCATCAAGGGCATATTTGGCTAGCTACACAGGACAATCTTTTTATGCTTTCTTTTGATAAAGCGGGTAAATTGAGCAAACTGACTTCGCTCTACTCGACTTATGAAAGACACTCTGCTCCCATCACCGCATTAAAAGAGATCAATAATGAGATGTGGATCGGTTATAATCGCAATGTATACGTAGTTAAAGAGGGAGGTGCCAACAAATTATCTTTGAAGCGAGCGTTTGCCAAACAACTTTTTGATGCGACTACCCGCATTCACTGCTTTTGTAAAAGGGATGGAGATGTTTGGATGGGGACTAATCGCGGTTTGTATCGTTACAATCTTCAGAGCAATGAATATCGGCATTATCAGTTTGTGGAAGAAAACCCAAACTCATTAAGCCAAAGCTACATCACAGATTTGGCTTTGACCCATAAGAATGAGTTGGTAGTAGGCACACTGAAAGGATTAAACTTCTATGACCCGCTGACTAATGGCTTTGTGCGCATTATTCATACCGGACAGTCGTCCGACAAGACCATTAACTGCAACTTCATCAATTGCCTTTATTCCGATGGGAATATTGTTTGGATAGGTACCGAAATTGGTGGATTAAACAAAATGGTAAACCGCAACTTACAGATGCAAACTTATATGCACCACCCTTACGATCAGTCATCGTTAGCTGATAATCCGGTTAATGCAATTTTTGAAGATAATCACAATAATCTATGGGTAGGAAATGTAGAAGGGGGACTTAACCTACGTAAAAAAGGAACAGAGGCTTTTATACATTTCACTCATCAACCGGGGAATCCTAGTAGTTTGAGTCACAACTCGGTTTGCGCCATTACGCAAGACAATCGTAATCAACTCTGGGTAGGTACATGGGGACATGGCATCAGTGTACTTAATTTGGACCATCTCTCGTCCAATGCCTCATTTAAGCGCTATGGCGTAGAAAATAGTGCCCTCAAAAACGACTTTGTGAGTATACTGGCTTTCGATAAATTGAATGATGGCATTTGGGTAGGCACATCGGAAGGATTAAACTTCTTTGATTTGAAGAGCCAACGTTTTTTGAATATCACACTACCCACAGATAAGTTTCCAAATAATTCAATGACAGGTATGCTCATTGATAGTAAATCCCGCTTGTGGATAGGTACACGCCACGGCCTGATCGTAATCAATTTATTCTCTTTTGCCAAGCGACGTTCCGACATTCGCTATCGTTATATGGAATATAAGTTGGATAATCAAGAGACTCGTCTGATAGAAAAAATAAATTGTATTTATGAAGACAGAAAGGGCACTATTTGGCTGGGTAGTAATGGCTACGGCATGTATAAATTGGAATCCGATGCTAAGTATCCGTATGTTTTCTCTAACATGACGACTAAGAACGGATTACCGGATAATACAGTTTTTGGTATTTTGGATGACAAAGCCGGTAATCTTTGGCTAAGTACTAATTTCGGACTATCTCATTATAATACAAAAGCTCGCAATTTCACCAACTATACTGAAGCAGATGGCTTGTTGTCTGATCAATTTTATTGGAATGCTTATTGCAAATCAGCCAGTGGAACTCTTTTCTTTGGTTGTGCGAATGGCATGATAGGAATAGAAGGTGTGCTCAGACCTTCAAAAGTGGAGAAACACAAAGTCGTTTTCACCAATCTATCTATTCTGAATGAAAACATTGTGCAGGGTAATAATAAATACCTGAAATACAATATTGCATGGGCCAAGAAGCTTTCTCTACACGAACGTGATAAATCTTTTTCAATCGAATTCTCTGCTCTCAACTTCGAAAATTCGGATAAGCTAAAGTATCTCTACCGTTTGAAAGGATTTGATAATAACTGGATTGAAGCGGATGCCAAACGTCATTTTGCCAGCTACACCAACTTACGGGCAGGTAAGTATATTTTTGAAGTGAAGATATTAGATTATTCGCATCCAGAAACAAGCGAAGTGACAGAATTGCCTATCAATATTACTCCTTTTTTCTATAAAACGTGGTGGTTTTTTCTGCTTGTTCTATTTGCTATTGGTCTGGCTGCTGCTTACTTCTACCAACGTAGAATAGCCTCCTATAAAGAGCAAAGACGTATCTTAACCGAAAAGGTTAAAGAACGCACCTTGACGTTGGAAGAAAAGATGGAAGTGCTTTCACAACAAAATGAACTACTCACGCAGCAGAAGAAACAATTAATTGAACTCTCCAAGAAAATTCAGGAGATTACGGCCGATAAAATATCCTTCTTCACAAACATCACGCATGAGTTCCGCACTCCCATTACCTTAATTATGGGCCCTATAGAGCGCGCACTAAAACTAAGCAATAATCCCGTAGTTATAGAGCAATTAAACATTGTGGAGCGCAACTCCAAATCACTCCTGGCTTTGGTCAATCAATTACTTGATTTCCGCAAAGTAGAGTCTGGCAAAATTACAATCACTAAGAAGAGTAACGAGCTACTCTCCTTCATTGACAATCTCGTGTTACCTTTTCAAGCTTTTGCCAAGGAACGGAGGATCGAAATCCGCAAGATCATTCATCTGCGACATTCACATTATTATTATGATGAAGAATGGATACGTAAAGTATTAGTCAATTTATTGTCGAACGCGGTAAAATTTACTCCCGACGGTGGCTCAGTAACGCTTTACCTCTATTCATACATTAGCCGCGAAGGTGTAGAATCTCTTTATATAGCTGTCTCTGATTCTGGAGTGGGTATCTTAGAAAAGGATTTAACTCGTATCTTCGATCGCTTCTACCAATCGCGCCAGCACGTCAAGTTCCCGGTCTACGGACAAAGTGGAACAGGTATCGGACTTTATCTTTGCAAACGTATTGTTCAACAGCATGGCGGCAGTATCTATGCGCGTAACAATCACAGTAAAGGCGCTTCAGTGAGAGTTATGCTATCCCTGCAACCCGATTATGACATTGAGCAACAAGAATTGGCGGTACCGCTCAACGCTCCATCACCCACCGAATACTCAGACAAGTTGATTATAAAGGAGAAAGAGGAGATTAGTGTAGGCAAAAAGCAAGAAGTTCCAACGATTTTAATAGTAGAAGATAATGCTGACATGCGTATCTATGTACGCTCTATTCTCTCATCTGAGTATCATATCTTAGAAGCCGGAAATGGTGCCGAAGCGTTAATCGTATTGGAAAACAACACTGTTGACTTTATCGTGAGCGATTTGATGATGCCTGTGATGGATGGGATGGAATTCTCTAAACGAGTAAAAGAAAACCTGGCTACTTCTCATATTCCTTTGTTAATACTTACAGCCAAGATCTCAGAAGAAGTACGACTTGAGAGTTATCGGGTTGGAGTAGATGAATATCTGCAGAAACCATTCGACGAAGAATTGCTGATCGTACGTATTCGGAATATTTTCAATAATCGCAAGCAAAACCAAACACGTTTTGCTCTTCAGCTTGATCCGGCAACTTTGCAGATTGACGAGGAATCGCGCGACAGTAAATTTATGGCTTCTATTCTCTCTGTGATTGAAGCAAACTATAAGAACCCGGATTTTGAAGTGAGCAACTTTGCATCGGCCATGGGCATTAGTAAAACTTTGCTAAACCAAAAGCTACAAAATTTAGTAGGGCAACCAAGCGTTAAACTCATCAGCACTTATCGGCTCAAAAAAGCATGGGAGTTGGTACAAGTCAATAAGGTAACAAAGAATCTTAATATTTCGGAAATAGCTTATGAAGTAGGCTTCAACGACCCAAAATATTTTTCTCGTTGCTTCCAAAAGGAATTTGGTATGTTGCCTAGTACTATTCTCTCTTTTCAGTCTAATGAAGCTGATAGTTTTCAATAATCCTCCTTTCCTTTTCTTTTTTCACCTTCTATTAGCGAGAATTAACCTATTTTTGCCCTATAAACCTTTATTTAGATGTGTAATGAATAGACCTCTTTATCTATTTTTAATCGCTACCTTATCTACTTTACCTCTGCATGTATTCTCGCAGACTCAAACAAACTATGGACAATATGTTAATCCGATGATTGGATCAGAAGGATTAGGTCGCGTGTTTATTGGCCCGTCATGCCCCTTTGGCATGGTAAAGCCTAGTCCCGATTGCACCTCAAAGCCCAATAGTGGTTGGTTGCCCATGCCTACAGAAGTAACCGGTTTTAGCCAGGTGCATGTCAGCGGCACAGGTGGTGGACCCAAATATGGCAACATTCAGGTGATGCCTTTTAGCGGACCGTTAACTCAACTAGATCAGTCGGCGCTTCGAAAAGAAGAGAAGAGCACATTAGGCTATTATCAAACAAAGTTTGAAGGTAATAACATCGAAACAGAGATCACTACAGCCGAACGTGCCGCTTTCTATCGCTTCTCATATCCTCAAACAGCACAAAAAGCAATAAAGATTGATGCCGCCTTTTTCCTGGGAGAGAGTCCGATACCTAATACCAGAGAAGCTCAGCAATTCATTGGTTCTGAAATAGAGATATTGTCGGATCGTGAGGTAAGAGGCCATAGTCGCATTCGTGGAGGATGGAACAATGGAAAAGCTTATACAGTCTATTTTTATGCGATCTTTGATCACCCTTTTGATGCGTTTACTTCGTGGAAAGATAGTTTGCTAATGCCCAATCAAAAAGCTCAGTACGACGCAGGTAAAAAGACCGGAGTCTTGCTCTCTTTCAAAGATGCCTCTTATCAGAAACTCCAAATGAAGATTGGCATTTCGTTTGTCAGCTACTTGAAAGCGAAAGAGAATGTAGAGACAGAAATTGCCCACTGGGACTTCAAAACAACATATTCGGAACTTTTAGAAAAATGGGAGCAGTTATTGAGCCGGATTGAAATCGATCCAAAAGCTACTCTTTCTCAAAAGCGAATGTTCTATACCGGTCTGTATCATACGATGCTAATGCCGGTTGATCGTACAGGCGAAAACCCATTGTGGTTCAGTGAGGCTCCTTATTATGATGATTTCTATGCCATCTGGGATACGTATCGCAGCTCAAATCCGCTCATTACACTCATTGCCCCACAGCGAGAAGTGGATATTATAAACTCTTTGATCGATATTTATAAGCAGGATGGCTATATGCCCGACGCTCGGAGTGGTAACTCCAATGGACGTACACAGGGTGGTTCGAACGCAGAAGTACTAATTGCCGATGCTTATGTAAAAGGCTTAAAAGGGATCAATTACCAAGAGGGTCTTCAGGCAATGTTGAAAGATGCATTGGTGCCTCCGGGTGGTAACGAAGAACAAGAAGGACGTGGCGGATTAGTAGAATACAATCGATTAGGGTATGTACCTTATGGCATTGACCGGGCAGGTAATCGAACGGTTGAATATTCATACAACGACTATAACATTGCTACGGTAGCCAAAGGATTAGGCGAAGAGGAGGTTTACAAGCGTTTTATCAAACAGTCGGCCAATTGGAAAAATTTATGGCGCGATAACTATGAAAATAACGGCGCTAAAGGATTCATCATGCCTCGGGATGCCAATGGTAATTGGTTAGACGAAATTCCTTTCGGTTCCTCGAAAGTATATAGTCCTACCTTTCTTTATCATCCGCTAATCAGTGAAGCACCATGGTACCTTCCTTGGTGGAGTGCTTTCTTGTACGAGGGTACTTCTTGGGAATATTCGTTGAGCATTCCTCAGGATGTTCAGGGTTTAATAGAGAAATCGGGTGGTAAGGAGGCTTTCCAAAAACGATTGGACATCTTCTTTGATCGTAGTTATTATAATGTAAACAATGAGCCTTCATTTCTTACTCCTTGCTTGTATCATTGGATTGGGAAACCGTATTTAAGCAGCAACAGAATCCACCAGATTATATCCACTCACTTCAATGATTCAAACGTGGGACTCCCTGGAAATGATGATTCGGGTGCCATGTCCTCGTGGCTGGCTTTTCACATGTTGGGGCTTTATCCAAATGCAGGTCAGGGTTATTATCTACTCAATACTCCATTCTTAAAAGAGTCGGTGATTCATCTGGACAATGGAAACTCGTTCAAGATTAGTGCGCAGCAATTATCGGACAAAAAGCGATACGTAGGCAAGGCTTTATTGAACGGTAAACAATTAAGTCGGGCATGGATTTCGCATGATGAGTTAATGAAAGGTGGTGAATTGGTATTGGAAATGGTTGCCAAGCCGACTAAATGGGGAGCTCAGGAATTACCTCCACAACAACTAAAATGATACGAAGATGAAACAAACGAGAAAAATGATAGGAATGATGTTGCTGGCTATCTGCCTTTTTCAACAACTAGCTGCTCAGGCTGACAATCAGGCCGTTGAGAAAAGTGATACATTGCATTATGTATTCAAACTGCATGGGCAAACACGTAGTTACAATGTGGTTATAGAGCAAAAAGAGGGCACTATGTATTGGCAATGGTCTATCGTCAGGAACTTGAAGACACATACAGGTTGCATTGTTACTACGGCTCAAGGTTTATCACACGGAACCATGCTAAGTTTCTCTCAGCCAAATGATGGGGAACAACTGTTTTTGAAAGAACATGAAACTTTTGGGTGCATTTCTCAGGCAGCATTTCAATCTCTGATAACTGAAAAAAAATTCGTCTACAATCATACCACCTTTCGTCTCCAAAATGAAGAAGGTTCGTTTGAGTTTTGTGGGACACGCTGTCCTCTGTTGAAAGTAGTGGCCGATATCGATGGAACAGAGCTTTGGATTAGTAAGAATGCCACGCTCCCACTTATATGTAAAGCCTCAAAAAGTCCATTAGGTATTGACTGGATAATTAATAAATAAACACCATAGAAAAATGAAAAAGTATATAATCTGTTTTTTATTGGCTTCTGTATCCTCCTTATTCTCATTTGCTAATAATCCTATCAAGGGATTATTGGAACGTATTGATCAAGGGGCTTCTAAGAAATTTATAGTTGAGGTGGTTAATCAACCAAACAACGATTTTTTTGAATTAGACCAAAAAGGTTCAAAGGTCGTGATTCGAGGTAACAATTATGTCAGCATTGCTACGGGACTAAATTGGTACCTGAAATATTATGCAGGCATTCAATTATCGTGGAACGGTATGTCAGCTAAGTTGCCGGACATTCTGCCTGCAGTAAAGGAAAAAAAACATTTTGAAACTCCGTTGAAGTTACGTTATGATTTCAATTATTGCACTTATTCTTATTCCATGGCCTTTTGGGATTGGCAGCGTTGGGAGCAAGAGATTGATTGGATGGCGCTACATGGTGTAAATCTTCCATTAACTATTGTGGGAGAAGAATGCGTCTGGTTTAATATGCTTAAGAAGCTAGGTTACAGCAAGAAGGAAATCAATGAATTTATTGCCGGTCCGGCTTTTCTGGCTTGGTGGGAAATGAATAACCTCGAAGGCTGGGGTGGCCCAAATCCCGACAGTTGGTATACTCAGCAAACGATCTTACAGAAAAAGATATTGAAGCGCATGCGTGAATATGGCATTGAACCGGTTTTTCCCGGATATTCGGGCATGCTTCCTCACAATGCGAAAGAAAAACTGGGATTGAATGTAGCAGATGCTGAACTATGGAATGGGTATATTCGCCCGACTTTTCTTCAACCTACCGATAGCCGCTTCCAAGAGATTGCGGCACTTTACTACAAAGAACTGGAGAGTTTATTTGGCAAAGCCAACTACTATTCAATGGATCCTTTTCACGAAGCAAAAGGTATTGAAAGTGTCGATTTGGATGCAGCAGGAAAAGCGGTTATGGATGCCATGAAGAAGGTCAACCCGAAAGCTGTTTGGGTAGTGCAGGGCTGGACAGAGAATCCTCGTGACGAGATGATCAAAAACATGAAAAACGGTGATTTGTTGATACTCGATTTATTTAGTGAATGCCGACCTATGTGGGGAATGCAACCTTCACTCTGGTATCGCGAACAGGGTTATCATCAACATGATTGGCTATTCTGCATGTTAGAGAACTTTGGTGCGAATGTGGGACTTCATGGGCGCATGGACCAGTTATTGAACAATTTCTACCAAACAAAAGATAATCCATTGGCAGCACACCTAAAAGGTATCGGTTTTACCATGGAAGGTATAGAGAATAATCCGGTAATGTTTGAACTGATGTCAGAGCTTCCTTGGCGTACAAAGAAAATCACCAAAGAGAGCTGGATAAAGGAATATGCAGCAGCTCGTTATGGCACAAGAAACAAAGCGATTGATGAAAGTTGGAACATTTTGATCAATGGCATCTACAATTGTCCGCAAGGAAATAATCAACAAGGTACTCACGAATCTATCTTCTGCGGACGCCCTTCGCTAAATAACTTCCAAGCCTCTAGTTGGTCAAAGATGCAGAACTATTATGATCCCACAACGACAGCTGATGCGGCCCGATTGTTACTGAGTATTGCCGATCAATATCGCGGGAATAATAACTTTGAATATGACTTGGTTGACATTGTTCGTCAGGCCATCTCTGATCAAGCAAGAATCGTTTATAACAGAACCATTGCCGATTTCAAAAGTTTCGATAAGAAGAGTTTTGAGGCGGATTCAAAAGAATTTTTAGATCTGCTGCTGGCACAGGATAAACTGCTTGGTACCCGAAAAGAGTTCCGTGTAGGCAACTGGATTCAGCAGGCACGCGCTTTAGGAAACACTGAAGAAGAAAAAAATCTGTATGAATGGAATGCACGCGTACAAATCACCACATGGGGTAACCGTTTCTCTGCCAATGACGGCGGACTGCGTGACTATGCTCACAAAGAATGGAATGGAATTTTAAAAGATTTCTACTATAAAAGATGGAGTGCTTATTGGCAAGTACTACGAGATGTATTAGCCGGTAAACCAATGGTTGAACTAGATTATTACGCCATGGAAGAACCTTGGACAAAAGCAACGAACATCTACACCGCTGAGCCTGAAGGCGATTGCGTTACAACAGCCGAAGAAGTTTTCAAGAAAGCTTTCGGCAAATAATGATTATAATCAATTAATTGAATATCAAGATGGATCTATCACAAAAGAAGCAAAGATTACTATCCTTGGATGTACTGCGCGGATTGACCGTTGCAGGGATGATATTGGTCAACAATGGCGGAGGAGACTCCTCGTATGAACCTTTGCGCCATTCGGCTTGGAATGGTCTCTCAATTGCTGATCTCGTTTTTCCTTTCTTTCTTTTTATGGTAGGCATCTCCACCTATATTTCATTGCGGAAATATCAATTTGAGTGGTCTGGTCCGTTAATTTTGAAGATTTTAAAACGTACTTGCATCATTTTATTGATAGGATGTGCCATTCATTGGTTTGAAGCATGTTGCAAAGGAGATTTTTTTCCCTTTGATCATTTACGATTCACAGGCGTCTTGCAGCGAATAGGTCTCTGCTATGGCATTGTTTCCATCATAGCTATTACCATGAAACATAAATGGACATTGTGGTTATGCGGTGCATTGTTAGTAGGATATACAGCCATTCTTTACTGGGGCAATGGCTATTCCTGTGATGTCACCAATATTTTATCTATCACAGACCGTTTAATCTTTGGAGAAGCACACCTCTATCATAAAAGTCCGATTGACCCTGAAGGATTACTAGGCATCATTCCTTCCATTGCTCACACCCTTATCGGCTTCTGGTGTGGTAAATTGATCATAGAGAAGCAAACATTGGATCAAAAAATCATGCATTTGCTTCTCTTCGGCTTTGTACTAATGATTATTGGCTTGGCCTTCTCATATGGTATGCCTATCAATAAAAGAATATGGTCACCTACATTGGTATTGTTCACCTGTGGCATGGCAGCTAGTCTGTTAGCCTTCCTCATGTATATCATAGACGCCAAAGAGCATAAAAACTGGACGCCCTTCTTCGTCTGTTTTGGTGTGAATCCTCTTTTCATTTACGTGATGAGTGAATTATTATCAATTGTTTTCGGACAGTATGGTGTTTCAAACAACTTATATAGCGAAATTCATTCTTTCATAGCAGATGCCCAAGTATCATCATTAGTATATGCCGTCATCTTTGTCTTTTTGAACTGGGGAATTGGCTATCCTCTCTATAAAAAAGAAGTCTATATTAAAATATGATGAATAAATAGGGGAGTGTTCAAAAATACACCTTTTCTTTTTGATTTTCCCCCTACCCTATCCAGCCAACCTTTACATTTGCCTACAATAAAATGTTTTTATTAACCTTTAATTATCACATTATGCGAAAAACTTTTTTTTTGAATCTATTCGTCTTTCTGATAACTAGCATTTCCGCTTTTGCTCAAAGCAGCATATCCGGAAAAGTAAAAGACGAGAAAGGAGAGACACTTGTTGGTGTAAATGTCCTTGTAAAAGGAACAACCATTGGTACAATTACCGATATGGATGGTTCTTTTGAAATTAAGGCTGCTTCCGGGAAGACTCTTACATTTACTTATATAGGATACATCCCTCAAGAAGTAAAAGTCACTAATCAATCCTCTATGACTGTCATATTGAAAGAGGACAATAAAACATTGGATGAAGTAGTAGTGATAGGCTACGGCAGTATGACCCGTAAGGATGTCACCAGTTCTATTACTACAGTGAAAGCTGACAAACTGAATACCGGTGTTTATACCGATCCCGGACAGTTGCTGCAAGGCAAGGTCCCCGGATTAACGGTCGTTCAGAGCAGTGATCCTACATCTGGAACAACTTCAATCTCTCTTCGTGGCGCATCTTCTTTTCGTACAGGTGAAGCGATGGAGCCTTATTATGTTGTTGACGGTATTCCCGGTATGTCTTTGAATCTTATAGCTCCAGAGGACATTGAATCCATTGATGTACTTCGCGACGCATCTGCAACTGCTATTTACGGTTCTAAGGCTGCCAATGGTGTGATTGTTATCACAACAAAGAAAGGAAGCAAAAGTGATCGTTCATCTGTTTCATATAGTGGCTATGTTGGATTTGATAACATTGCCAAACGTCTTGATATGATGACAGCCAGTGACTTGCTTTCTTATGCGTCGGCTAACAATATTACGCTGCCTAATAATAAAGGTTACAATACGAATTGGAATGATGAAGTGCTTCGTACGGCAGTCAGCCACAATCATAATATTTCTATTAACGGAGGAAATGAACGTTCCAGTTACAATGCAAGTTTAAATTATTTAAACAAGGAAGGTATCGTGCGTGGTACTGAATTTGAGCGTATTTCAGGTCGTGCTTATGTGCAGACAAAATGTTTAAATGATCGTTTGGCCTTATCTTTCAATATTAATGCAGTACAGAGTAAAGGCAAAAGCGTTTCATCAAATAAAGATGGGCAAAGTGTATTTGATGCCATGAACTATTATTCACCCTTACTTCCTACAAAAAATGAAGATGGAACGTGGTATAATTACACATCGGCAAGTCAATATTACAACCCGCTGTCCATGATTAACGAGGACACTTATGAAACGGTTAAGAAAGTTATTCAGGGAACGGGTAAGGCCACTTTAGAAATCAATAAGGGTTTGTTTTGGAACTTGAATCTTTCTTATGAAAACGAACAAGTCAACTATAATAATTACAATACTATACAGTCTCAGATCGTTACTGCTAATGGACAGGCTTATCGTGGAACTTTTGAGAATAAAAAGAAAGTGATGGAAACCTATTTCAATTATGATCATACATTTGCTAATGTTCATAAATTAGGTCTGATGGCCGGTTATTCTTATGACCAAAAGGATAATAACGATGGATTGGGTCTTACGGTTTATCATTTCTATAGCAATGCTACTTCATACTATAACCTTGCTATTGCTAACAAAATGGATATGAGTGGTATAACTGCCTATCCATTGGAAACACTCCGTATGATTTCTTTCTATGGCCGTTTGAATTATTCATATAATAGCAAATATATGCTTCAGGCTACAGTTCGTCGTGATGGTTCTTCTGCTTTCGGTGCGAACAATCGTTGGGGAACATTCCCTTCCGCATCTCTTGCATGGCGTATGAGCGAAGAGAAATTCATTAAAGATTTGAACGTGTTTGATGATTTGAAATTCCGCGTAGGTTATGGTGTCAGCGGTAACTCTTTGGGATTTGGCGCTTTCCAGGCAATTCAAACTTATGGTCCTTCCGGATGGTTCACCTACACAGACGCTAATGGAAAGTCAAGCCTTTACCGTACAATAGCTGCTCAATCAAATGCAAATGCAAATTTGAAATGGGAACGAACTGCAATGCTCAATGCAGGCTTTGATTTTAGTTTCTTCGGAGGGCGCCTGGGTGGTACAATCGAATATTATGATAAGCGTACAAGCGATTTGATTTATTCATATAAAGTATCAACAAACCGCTATCCTTATGGCACTATGATTGCAAATGTGGGTGATATTACCAATAGAGGTATTGAATTTACAATCAATGCAACCCCTATCAGTACAAAGAAATTCACTTGGGATACAAGCTTGAACCTTTCACACAACAAAAATAATGTGAAGAGTATTTCCAACAGTAATTATTCTGTAGCTTATATTGCAACAGGTGATCCCGAAATTGCAGGTTATTCATCAAACGCAGATGTAGAGCGTATTATGGAAGGCCAACCACTTGGAACGTTTTATACTTATGAATGGGCCGGTTATAACTCAGACGGCGTATCAGTATTCTACAAACATAATCCGGAAACCGGCGAACGCACCGGTGAAACGACAAAAGACCCGGTTGATACAGACCGTACCATTACAGGCAATGCGCAACCTAAATTAAATTTGGGTTGGACAAACAACTTCAAATATAAGAATTGGAGTTTGGACCTGTTCTTTACAGGAGTCTTTGGCAATAAAATTTATAATGCAACTAACGAGCAATATAGTAATGTGGGGTTTGTTACCGAAGGTAGAAATGTATTGAAATCAGTAGCAACAGAACAAAAAGCTACAGATATTCAGTCACAAGCTCCTTCTGATCGTTGGTTAGAGAATGGAGACTATTTCCGTTTGTCAACCCTCTCTTTGGGTTACTCTTTCGGAAAGATGGGTAATTGGGCGAATTCACTCAAGGTATATGCAACCTGCAATAACTTGTTTACAATTACCGGCTATTCCGGTCGTGATCCTGAAATTAATCTTGGTGGCTTGGATCCTGGAATTGATAGACGTACTAGCTATTATCCTCGTACCCGTACATTTATGTTAGGTGTAAATGTTAATTTCTAATCATCTAAAAATTGAACTTACAATGAAAAGCTATATCAAAAATACCTTATTTGCAGGTTTGCTGTTATCATCAGCAACAGCCTGCACCGATTTGGATGTAAAGATCATGTCCACTTATACTTCTTATCCGAGTTCCGAAATTGCAACTGAAGCAAAGATGGCAGATTTATACTATGGATTCCGTGGCCCTTTGGGACGTCGTTATGTTGAAGCCACATGTTTATCTTCCGATGAACTTACGGCAGTTACTTATGGCAATAACTGGTATGACGCAGGTAATTATGTCCACTCTTCACTTCATATGACTAATCCGGATGATGCACATATCGATTGGCTAGGTGATATCACCGGAACCATTACCAAGTGTAATCAGGCTATTGTAGACCTTGGAGGTGACGGCGCAACTGATGAGTCTATCGCAAAAGCTTTGACAATGCGTGCTTTCTATCATTTCATCTTTATGGATATGTTCGGCAATACTCCTATTTTGGATCATGTTATTGGAGAGAATGAGGCAATTAATCGTTCTCCACGTGCTGAAGTAGCAGCCTTTATAGAAAACGATCTACTTCGTGCCATTAATTCCGGCGGCTTATCCGAAAAGGTTGATGCCTCTACTTATGGAAAACCAACTAAATGGATGGCTGAAGCTCTTCTTGTGAAACTATATCTAAACTGGGCTGTTTACACTTCCGGTGATGTTGCTACTTATGCGCCCACTTTGGCAAATTCCAAACTTAATGATGCAGTGAAATACTGTGATGAACTAATTAATAGCGGTAAGTTTAATCTGAGCGATAGTTATCGCAAGAAGTTCATGCCGGATAATGATTACCTGATTAAAGATTTCATCTATGCAATGCCTTATGATAATGCCACAGCAAAAGGTATGACGTACGCCCGATTCCAATTCTGGCCTAAATTCAACAACGATGGAGGAAGTGGCACTGGTTTACTCGGCGTAACTCTTTCAAAGAATGCAGGTGGTATTTTTACAGTTACACCCGAAGCAGCCGATCGTTTCAACTTGGAAGGAGACGAACGTAATGATATCATTTTGAAAGAATCTCTTTATAAGTATAATATTTCAACATTTGCTAAAACCACAACGCCTTATATGTATAATGGACAGCGTGTGGTGCTTACCAAAAACGTTACTTTACTTAAATCGAATGATACCTCTATGAATGTAGGTGATGATTTCAATGGTTGGAATCAGGGTTACCGTTGCATCAAGTGGGCCATACAGGCTGCCGACTATGACACCTATGAGCGTAACCAAAGTAACGATGTGCCTATTTTCCGTTATGCAGATATTCTGCTGATGAAAGCTGAAGCTATTCTTCGCGGTGCAACAGCTACCAATAACGATACTCCTATGAGTTTATTCAACCAGATTCGCAGTTATGTGAAAGCTCCTACAATGACCACATCTCCTACTTTGCAAGATGTTCTTGACGAACGTGGACGTGAGTTCTTTACTGAGATGTGGCGTCGCAATGACTTGATCCGTTTCGGTCAATTCGAAAATGATTGGGGGTTGAAACATGTTGTGAATCCAGCTGCCAAGACTCAGACATGGCGCCGTATATTCCCGATTCCTAAAAATGTGATGAATTCTAATACCAACTGGACACAGAATACCGGATACTAATAAAAGAAAGAACAGTAAAACATACTATTTATGAGAAAGAAAAGTACACTCCTTTTATTGCTGCTAGTTGGATTTTTAGTATCCTGCCAAAGCAATAAATCGGCAGAAAAAGTTTTTAATATAGTCGATTATGGAGCTAAAGGAGACAGCTTAACCGATAATGTTGAAGCGATTCAGGAAGCCATTGATGCCTGTAACAAAGCGGGTGGCGGACAAGTAGTGGTTCCATCCGGTGGTGTCTATATGACAAGCCCTATTACTCTTGCTTCCTTTGTCGATTTACATGTTGAGGCTAATGCTAAGTTATTAGCTAATCCGAATGAGAGTGTATATACAAAAAGTGCCTTCAAAAAGAATCGTGGAGAAGGAATGATGTGGATCAGTGGTGAGAATCTTAAAGATGTCAGTATTTCCGGCCAGGGAGAAATCAATGGCAATGGGGTGGCGTTTATGGGCAAAGAATTGAGTGACTCTTATGAACTGAAACCGGTTCATCAATTTGATCCCAGACCTCATCTTATCACCATTATAGGAGGAAAGAACATTCGTATTCAGGATGTCAACATTACTAATTCAGCTTATTGGGCTCTTCATTTGGTCGGGTGCAATGACGTAGTGGTGCAAGGTATAACCTTACTCAATAATCTTAAAGTGCGCAATGGCGATGGCATTGATGTGGATCATTCAAAAAATGTGCGCATCAGTGACTGCTATATTGAGTCCGGCGATGATTGCATTTGCCTGAAGAATAGACGAGAATATGAAGAATGGGGACCTTGTGAAAACATCACAGTAACCAATTGCATCATGACCTCCCGTTCTTGTGCCATTAAGATTGGTTCGGAAAATATGGATCGTATCAGTCACGTTGTGTTTGATAATTGTATCATTAAAGCGAGCAATCGGGGTATAGGTATTCAAAACCGTGATGAAGGCGTAGTGGAGAATGTGGTATTCTCAAACATCACCATTGATTGCCAATTCTTCTCTGATGTTTGGTGGGGTAAATCAGAGCCCATCTATGTGACAGCTTATCCTCGCAAAGCGGGAGATCACAAGGATGCCGGCTGGCGTTTCCCAAAAGGCACCACAGAGTGTAATGTAGGTGCCGTTACAAACATCTACTTCAGTAACATTAAGTGTGAAAGTGAGAATGGAGTATTTGTGGGTGGTGATTCGAAAGAAAAGATTAAGAACATCTATTTCGATCAAGTAGATTTATATATCTTCAAACGTACCAATTTCATTGGTGGAGTTTATGACAAACGTCCTTGCGATGGTGATCAGTTCGTGAAAGGAACTACGGCCGGGTTCTACTTTGATACAGCCTCAGATATTGTGATCCGTAACTCATCTGTTCGCTGGGGAGATGTTCGTCCACCGTATTTCGGAGAAGTGCTAGAGCAACATAACGTCGACAATCTAACAACGTTCAACTTAATGGGTAAGAAGGCAACAAGTAATTAATTAGAGTTTACAACTCACATCAGAACTCCGGGCATTATGCAATTATTGATTGTTGATGCCTGGAGTTTTTCTTTCATAGCAATGAACAACCCCAAGTGTTTCGCTGTTATTTCTAGTTAAGAAACGAAGCATTGATTTATGATACAACGAATATTAGCCATTCTGGCAATCGCTCTTATTATTCCTGACATCTATATTTATCGGATACATATCATCCGATTAACAGATAGTTTATTTTTGCGTACGCTCTATTTTGTCCCTTCTTTACTCCTTTTAGCGGGACTGGTTTTTCTCATTCTCTCCGCGGAAGGTTCGTTTATAAGCCAGCACAGTCGCTGGGTAGGTTGGTTCGCAGTCCTCTTTTTCCTATTTACATTGCCCAAGATACTCTTTATGCTTTGCTCACTCATCGGACTACCTTTCAAATTTGCACTCCACTGGCCTCAAACGCCTTTTATTTATGCGGGATTGATACTGGCTGCTTCACTTGCAGGCATTATACTATACGGTTCGTTCGTGGGCAAAACACGTTTTGAAGTCAAAGAGGTAAACTTTGCCTCTTCCAAACTACCAAAAGCCTTCAACGGTTATCGCATCGTGCAATTATCGGATATTCACATCGGTAGTTGGGAGGGCAATGAAAAGGCAATGCAAGAAGCGGTGAACAAAGTGAACGCATTGAATCCTGATTTGATTGTATTCACCGGCGATTTAGTGAATAACCGTGCCGACGAACTCGATGGTTTTCAGGATATTCTAGCCAAACTGAAAGCTAAAGATGGTATTTATTCCATCTTAGGTAATCATGATTACGGCCCCTACTATCGTTGGAAAAGTAAGATTGATCAAGCAAAGAATCTGGTTGAACTGGAAAAAAGGCAAAAGCAATTGGATTGGAAACTGCTAAATAATTCTCATGCTATTCTGCACAAGGCTAATGATAGTATTGCATTAATAGGAGTAGAAAATGAAGGAGAGCCCCCTTTCTCTCAGCATGGTGATTTACCCAGAGCCTCAGAAGGTACAGAAAACATGTTTCAATTATTACTTAGTCATAACCCGACTCACTGGAGAAGAGAAGTTCTTCCGAAGTCAAATGTGGATCTGATGCTTGCCGGACATACACACGCTATGCAGATGGCATGGGGACACCACTCGCCTTCTTCATTCGTTTACCCGGAATGGAGCGGAATGTACAAAGAAGGGGAACGTGGATTGTATGTCAATGTGGGGCTAGGCTTCGTGGGAATACCTTTCCGCTTTGGTGCATGGCCGGAGATTACCGTGATTACTCTTCAAGCTAACTGATTTCAATCCGGCTTTTACCATTGACTGATTTATGAACTCGTACCTGCACGGCAATTCGTTCGCTCATCTCCTGTACATGAGAGATGACTCCGATCTTACGTCCTTGCATTTGCAACATTTCAAGGGCTTCCATGGCAGTGCGCAAACTATCAGCGTCAAGTGATCCGAATCCTTCATCAATAAACAAGGATTCTACCTGCAAATTATTGCTTGATAAGGAAGACAAACCCAGTGCTAAAGCCAACGAAATAAGGAACGACTCACCACCCGAGAGCGAATAAACCGTGCGTACTTCGTCGCACATGTCACCATCTACCACTTGCAAGGCAAGAGTTTCGGGTACTTGCTGCAACTTATAACGACGAGACAAGTAAGAAAGGTGTTTATTGGCGTGAAGCAATAGCAAATTGAGCGTGTAACTTTGGGCTATCACTTTAAATTTATTGCCATCCGCACTCCCTATGAGCTTATTTAGTTTTTCCCATCGTACCGCTATTTCCTGCTTCTCTTTCAGTTCTTTCTCAATGCTTTGCAAACGAATGCGATTTTGTTCTTGCTGCAACAGTTTTGCCTCCAACAGAGAAAACTTCCGGTCGTTTTCCTCATTCGCCGTTTGCTGTACAGCAATTGTTTCAGGCAGACTGTCGGGTGATTCAATCAATGCTTTTTTCTCAGCCAGTTCCTGAATCGTACTATTTAGTTGCCGCATTTCGCCTTGCAAACCGGCTATACGACTACGACAAAGTTCCACTTCTTTGCGATCGGTATCCAACAAAGTATTTAGTTCGGTTTCTTTATGACGCACAGCTGCTTCAGCCGCATCCACGGTCTTGCCTCGTAACAATGCTCCACGTTCTGTTCGATAGCGTTGCAACTCTTCGCTTGCCGTGGTAAATCGCTTTTGTTCTTTTTCCTCCGAAGCTAGTAGTAAACTCAACTTTTCCTTGGCTGCTTCCACTTCCTGCAACAACAGATGACTCGCTGAAATAGTGCTACGTAGCGCCTCGCAACTGTTGCGCAATCGCTTCACCTTTCCATCCTGTTGTTGCCACTCAGTATAGAGTTGTTGGTATTGGTGTAGTTTCACTGAAAGTTCGTGAAGATGCAACTTTACACCTTCCAGTTGTTCCTCAAAGGATTTGAATAATCGCTCAGCTTCTTGCTTACGAGCAGCAAACAGAATAGAGAGATCTTTCGCTTCCTGCCGTTCCACCGAAAGCGAAAGAGCAAATTCATTTCCGGCCTGCTGCATTAGTTGTGCCGAGAGTGCACTTTCTTGCTCCTGCCGTGCACCGAACTGAGAAGATAATTGTCCTTCTTCCCGCTGCAAATGAATGAGTTCACTCTTCAAGGAAATCGTGCGATTATTTAATTGTTGCAATTCCGCCGAAGCTGCCTGATACTCCTGTTCTATGCCCCGATAGATTGTATCGGCCACTTCGCCGTGCCCGCCGTAAGGATGTTCCTTACTGCCACATACAGGACAAGCCTCTCCCTCAAGAAGTTGGCCACGCAACTCTGATACACTCTGATTCATAGCCATGCGTGCATTATCATACACTCGTTGGAGCGTCTTAACCTGCGTCTCTTTGAGAGTAAACTGCTGAGCCAACCCGTCCATTTCTTTTTCCGAATTCTCTCTCTTGACACGCAATGCGGAAAGTTGAACGGTTAGTTCTTGCAACTCGTGAAGTACCTTGCTCCAGTCCAAAGCTGTCTGCCGGACTTGCTGCAAGCGAGTTTGTTCTTGCGTCAGGCGAGTTTGCTCCTTGCCCAATGCTTCGATACCAAAAGCATTCAGGCGAACCTGCAACTCATCATCTGCTTGCTGAAGCAGTAAGAGCAATTTTTCAGCCTGAAATAAAGTCATTTCTGCCTGCTGCAATTCAGATTCTATGCTGGGTACAGCTCCAGCGACATCACTTGATTCTGTATTTTCTCTTGCAACCACACCGTGGGTTTCCCCTCTCAATTCCTCAGCAGCCATAATCTGACGCAAATCAGGCGAATGCAATTCTCCCCGATAAGCCAGCATACGTTTCTCCTTCGCCACCACTACTGCCCTGCCCTCTTCAGTCTGTTTGTGTACGGTTTGCAAAGAATCATTAGCCTGAGCATAAACCTTTTGCGCTGTTTGTATCTGTACATCCAATGCACGTGCCTTGTTCAACTCCGGTTGCAAAGCCACACATTGTTGCCGGAAAGTTTCTATGTTTTGTATGCGAATTCCCAATCCTGCTTCTAATTCTTTCAACTTGGTACTTTGTGCCCCTTCTTCTTGTTGCTTCTTAGCAAATAGTTCCTGTTGAAGAACGAAAGTACGAAGCGTAGTGAGCTGCTCCTTTAGTGCTGAGAGCTGCTTCACTCCTGCTTCACGAAGCACAATAAGTTCTCCCTTTTCTCTCATCAAGATGTCTACTTCCTCTTGAGGCAACAATTCGATGAGCCCCACACTCTCCTTCACTCGCCTGAAAGCCTCATCGGCTGCCTTGCTATGCGCATACACCTCGCGAGAGATACGTGAGTAAATCTCCGTTCCTGTCAATTTTTCCAAAAGTTCCGCCTTTGCCGATTCCTTTGATTTCAGAAAGGTAGCAAAATCGTTCTGAGCTAACAATACCGTACGGGTAAACTGATCATAAGTCAACCCCACCAATACAGTCAACTGCGCAAGTAGTTCTGTTTTTGTACCTTGCAACTCCTCTTCAGTATCCAGATCAATGATCTCCATCACCTGGGGCTGCAATGAACCTGTCGATTTGCTTCTGGCTCTGCGCACCGACCAACGAGAACGATAGCGACGCCCCGTAGCCGCCAGAAAATCAACCTCAGCGAATCCCTCTCCTGTGCCTCTTCGCAATATATTCCGGACATCCGACTGATTGATTAAGTTATCGCCCACATCCTGCAGATAGAGGCTCTCACCCGAAGCAGCAAAGCGGGGTGCTTTGTCGTAAAGTGCCAGACAAAGCGCATCAAGTATCGTCGACTTTCCTGCACCCGTAGGTCCGGATATTGCAAAGATACCGGCTGATAAAAGAGGTTCTGCGGTAAAATCAACTTCAAACATTCCTTCTATGGATGCCAGATTCTTTAATCGGATAGAGAGTATTTTCATCTATTGAAAAGTTTCATTCGTTATTGATTGTCGCCTACAGACAATGCCTGATAAGCCTCTTGAAAAAGAGCAACCATATCATCGGGCATCTCAGCCTGATAAATTCTTTCGAAAGCAGATCGGGCTATTTGCAAAGGATCCATAGCCTCCAAGCCTTCCGTCATCTGCTGTTCAGTTGAGTCAGAACCTTGCTCTTTGCGGTAAGCGGAAACAATACGGGCCAAGCGAACATGCTTGTCTTGCAGCACCTCCTCTACCTGATTGCGGAACATCGGTTCGGGTTCAGTAAGCAACACTTTTACTTCCAGATAAGGAGCAAGGTTCGAATCCGTTTTTGCAGGAAGATTCCTCAATAGTTCCAACACTTCTTCCGGTGAAACAGCTTCACCCAAGGGCACGCTAAGCAAGGAAACAAGCGGAATATATTCCCTCCTCTCTATGGATTGAAGCTTTCCATCAGCCAATGTTACCAACACCGCACCCTGTTTGTAGTTTCGCTCGGCAAACGACATAGGCAGCGGACTGCCGGCATAGCGTACATTCTCCCTACCGGACACACGTTGCGCTTTGTGTGTATGTCCCAGAGCCGTATAAGCAATCCGTTCATCGAACGTTTCGGGTGATACACATTCCAAGCCTCCAATAATGGTTCTCTCACTATAATCTCGTTCGGCTATTTCAGAGCCTGTGGCTTGTAAATGTCCGATGGCCACCACGGCCTGCTTGTCACTCTTCCGCAACAAGGCATGTTCCAAGAGTTGTTTATAAAACTCCTTCACGCCCGCAGCATACGGATTTCCTTCCGTCTCTACCGAAGGATAATCACCTTGGCGCAAAAAAGGCACAGCCATGCACAACGCTTCCACTTCGCCGGCTGCATTCTTTAACTCCACAATGAGCTCATCATAGAGCAACACGCCTTCCTTTTTAGGTACAACACCCTTAATCTCCGTACGCATCTCCTGTAGCAACGGCAGGGGTGCTTCCAAACGTGCCGCCGAGTCATGATTGCCGGCAACAATCACTAATTGCAGTGAAGGGTTCTCGCTAGTAACGCGACTGAGAAAACGATAGAACATCCGTTGGGAAGCCGCAGAAGGGTTGGATACATCAAACACATCGCCCGCTATAATAAGCACATCAATGTTGTTCTGTTTCAGTTCAACAGCGAGCCAATCGAGAAAGTGTTGATGTTCCTCCGCACGCTCAAAGCCAAAGAAACTTTGTCCCAAATGCCAGTCGGCAGTATGCAGTATACGTACCATTACTTTCCATTAATTAGTCACTTATTATTTAAACAATTCTTACAGACCCCTTTATAGTAGTAATGAATTTCAGTCACCTGATGTCCCTCTATATCGTTTGCCACCACCTCTTTCATATCCACTTGAAGGAATAGATCATAAATCTTGCCACACTTCTTACATAAGAAATGTGAATGAGGAGTGATGTCGCCATCAAAACAAACATTTCGCTCATCAATTGTGAGCATCTGTGCTGCCCCTTGATCAACCAATAGTCTTAATGTATTGTAAACCGTTGTTTTTGACAGCGTAGGTATTGCAGGAGAGAGTGCCGAATAGATTTCTTCAACAGAAGGGTGAGTTTTATGTTCCAACAAATACTCCATAATTGCCATGCGTTGCACAGATGGTTTTACCTGGTGGTTAAGTAGATATTCTACTGCGTTTGTCATATTATAAATTTTCAATCATTATATCTTGTTTCCGCAGGCAAAGGTAAAAAAACATTTTACCCGAACAAATGCTTTAAAGAACTTTTTCTTTAATGAAAAAAGCTTTAAACACAGGTATTTCGGGGTTTTAGCAAACTTATTGAATAATATTTTCTATTTTTGCATGAATAGATATTGCAACCGGAAACAGATTGCAGCAAATTGACTAAAGAATTATGGTGAATCATGGATTTGTGAAAGTAGCAGCAGCAGTGCCTCACGTAAAGGTTGCCGACTGCAAAACGAACGCCCAACAAATAGAAAACATTATTGTTAATGCTGAAAAAGAAGGTGTACAACTCGTTGTATTTCCTGAACTGTGCATTAGTGGATATACGTGTGGGGATCTTTTCGCACAACAATTACTTATCGAAGAAGCCGAAATGGCTCTTGTACAGATACTGAACAACACCCGTCAACTTGGTATTATCTCTGTCCTGGGTATGCCGCTAGGTGTCGATTCGATGCTATTAAATGCAGCAGTGGTCATTCAAAGAGGGAAAATATTAGGAATCGTTCCTAAAACTTATCTACCTAATTATAAAGAATTCTACGAACAACGATGGTTCACCTCGGCTGCCGCCGCCGCAACGCTAACAAGCATGCGCCTTTGCGGAGAAAGAGTACCTCTTGGAGTCAACCTCGTATTTGACGCTTGCGGCACCACTTTTGGAATTGAGATTTGCGAAGATCTGTGGTCAGCTATTCCTCCAAGCTCAGCACTCGCTTTGCAAGGTGCCGAAATATTACTGAATCTTTCGGCCAGCAACGAAAGCATCGGCAAGCATACTTACCTGCGTTCACTTATCAGTCAGCAGTCTGCCCGATGCATAGCAGGTTATGTGTTTGCTTCATGCGGATTTGGTGAGTCTACCACCGATATCGTCTTTTCCGGTAACGGACTTATCTACGAAAACGGTACATTATTGGCAGGTAGCCAGCGATTCTCGCACGAAGAACAACTCATTATCAGTGAAATAGATGCAGAACGCCTGCGTTCAGAACGACGTACCAATACCACTTTTGCTACCAACCGATCTTTGTTCGTCATTAAAGAGCCCATTCATGTTCAGGCAGAATTGGTAAATACCAAGGAATTGAACTTAACCCGTACGCTCGATGCACATCCGTTTGTGCCGCAAGGAGAAGCATTGAAAGAACGTTGCGAAGAAATCTTTTCCATTCAGGTGGGCGGATTGTCACAACGCATTGTGCATACCGCAGCAAAAACAGCCGTCATAGGTATCTCCGGTGGATTGGATTCTACACTTGCCCTGCTCGTTTGCGTCAAAACATTCGATAAACTGGGGCTTTCTCGTGATGGCATTCTGGGAATTACCATGCCCGGCTTCGGCACAACCGATCGAACCTATAACAATGCTTTGGATTTGATGCGGTCACTCGGTGTCTCCATCCGTGAGATAGACATCAAAGCGGCCTGCATCCAACACTTTGCGGACATAGGGCACGATATCAATGTGCACGATGTGACATACGAAAATTCTCAGGCTCGGGAACGCACGCAAATCTTGATGGACATAGCCAATCAAACCAATGGAATGGTGATCGGCACAGGAGATCTTTCGGAACTGGCACTGGGATGGGCTACGTACAACGGCGACCACATGTCGATGTATGGCGTTAACTCCAGCATCCCTAAAACATTAGTAAAATACTTGGTGCAATGGGTGGCAGAAAACGGAGTGGACGAAGCATCTCGCATCACCTTATTAGATATAGTCGATACTCCTATCAGTCCCGAGTTGATTCCAGCCGATGAGAATGGCAATATCATACAAAAGACGGAAGATCTTGTCGGCCCTTACGAATTGCACGACTTCTTTCTCTATCACTTTATGCGTTTCGGATTTCGCCCCGCCAAAATACTCTATCTGGCTTCCCTCGCTTTTAAAGAGGTGTACGACCGTGATACGATAAAGAAATGGCTGCATACATTCTTCCGCCGTTTCTTCGCCCAACAGTTCAAGCGTTCTTGCTTGCCCGACGGTCCGAAAGTAGGAAGCATCTCCATCAGTCCCCGTGGCGACTGGCGTATGCCAAGTGACGCCTCATCGGCCGCCTGGTTACAGGAGATTGAAGAGCTATAACTTTCATAAATAGCAAAGAGGAGAGCATTCTTTAACGAAACTCTCCTCTTACTTTTATACTATAACAAATACGAACTTTTGCTTTAAGCAATCGTTACCGTAGAATCCAAATAAACATCCTGAATGGTATTCAGCAGTTCCACTCCATCTTTCATTGGTTTCTGGAATGCCTTTCGTCCGCTGATCAATCCCATGCCACCGGCTCTCTTGTTGACTACAGCCGTAATTACAGCGTCTTTCAAATCTGAAGCACCGTTTGATTCTCCACCGGAATTAATCAAACCAACTCTGCCCATATAGCCATTGGCTACCTGATAACGACATAAATCAATAGGGTGTTCTGAACTCAGTTGCGTATAAACCCGTTTATCCGTCTTGGCAAAGTTAATAGCCGAGAATCCACCATTATTGGTAGGCAGTTTTTGTTTCACAATATCCGCCTGAATGGTCACTCCCAAATGATTAGCCTGCCCGGTGAGGTCGGCTGCTGAATGATAATCCACACCATCTTTCTTAAAACCGCTATTCCTCAGATAACACCACAAGATGGTTGCCATACCCAGTTCATGTGCATACTCAAAAGCTTCAGACACCTCGATCAATTGTCGCCTGCTTTCTTCAGAACCAAAATAAATGGTTGCACCAACAGCCACAGCTCCCATATTCCATGCCTCTTTTACCGTGCCAAACATAACCTGATCGTACGTGTTCGGATAAGTCAGCAACTCATTGTGATTCAACTTCACGATAAAAGGTATCTTGTGCGCATATTTACGTGCCACAGATCCCAAAACGCCATACGTTGAAGCAACTGCGTTACATCCGCCTTCAATGGCTAATTTCACAATATTTTCCGGATCAAAGTAGAGCGGATTGGGTGCAAAAGAAGCACCTGCAGTATGCTCTATACCCTGATCAACAGGCAAAATAGACAAATAACCCGTATTGGCCAACCTACCGTGACCGAGCAATGCCTGCAAGCTATTCAATGTAGGAAGATTTCTATCCGAAGAGATCCAAACATCATCTATAATAGTTGGAGAAGGAACATGAATAAGAGATTTCTCTATTGTTTTACTAACGTGACCAAGATAATATTCGGCTTGGTCGCCCAACAAATTACTAATTTTAGTACTACTCATAATTTAAAGGTTTTAGTGTTCTACTATAACACTACCGAAGCAAGATTAGTTTAGAATGATTCTATCTATTCAATGAATAAGCGAAGCTCTTTTGATAGGTAAAAGTCACAAAGAATAAGCCACTAATATGTTTTCTAGTGATAAAACAAAAGGTTTCTCAGGTTGAAACAAAATGTTTAACACGTTGAAACTAAATGTTTTCAAGTATGAAAACAAAAGTTTTATAGTATAGAAATCTGATGAAACTATCGTTCTCTAGACACGTATTAAGTGAGGATATATTATGCTTTAAGTGGAGATAGATTAGCTATTAAGCAAAAAAGTAGAAGAACAAAGCGACAACATTCACATTATATTCCTATTTTTGAAAAATCATTGAAGAAGATGACTGATTATATTATATAACTGATTTATGGAAATAAGAAAGAGCCAACCGGAAGACCTCGATACATTAATGGATATATACGCTCAAGCAAAACTGTTTATGCGAAATAGCGGTAACAAAAATCAATGGATTGACGGCTATCCCTCGCGTGAAATAGTGCTGAAAGATATTACGAACGGAAACAGCTACGCCTGCATTGACGATGACAAGGAAATAATTGCTACCTTTTGCTTCCTGCAAGGTGAGGATCCCAACTATGCCCGAATAGAAAATGGACAATGGCTGAACGACGAACCATACGGCGTTGTGCATCGCCTGGCCGGAACAGGGAAAAGGAAAAATATCGGCACCTACTGCCTGCAATGGTGTTTTGAACAATGTTCAGACATTCGGGTGGATACCCATCACGACAATCTGGTAATGCAGAATATATTAAAGAGGAATGGTTATACTACTTGCGGTATCATTTATATTTCGAATGGAACACCAAGAATTGCCTTTCAAAAATCTTTAGAAAGCATTGATTTTTCTCACATCACAGATGGAGTTTCGAAGGTTATAGCAACCGAAGAACAAGTATTGATTGGTTTATCACAAGAAACAATCACGTTAAAACGCAACAAGCAAAACAGAACCATCAAACAAATCCTTGGTCATCTGGTCGACTCGGCATCCAACAATCACCAACGGATGATCCGGTTGCAATACACAGAACATTTAGTCTTCCCCGACTATCGTCAAGATAATGACTTGTGGATTGCCTTGCAGGACTATCAACATACTAATTGGAAAGATCTTATTCAATTATGGAAATACTATAATCTCCACATCATTCAGGTTATAAAATCTGTTGATCAGACTAAACTAAACAATGATTGGTACGATTTTGAAGGTACAAAAGTTACTTTAGCCGAAATGATAGAAGGCTATCTGGATCATCTGCATCTGCACATGAATGAGATTCACGAATTGATAGAAAGCTGAAAATGGATAGGTAATCTAATAAGAACATGTAATAGCTAACTAAACGGAAAGATAAAGCTTAGCTAGCTATTACAAAAAATTCCATTAAAGCACTCCTTTAGAACTTGGCAACTCAAAATGATAGATATCTCTTTTGATGGCCATCTTCAACGCACGGGCTAAAGCTTTGAATATACCCTCTATCTTGTGATGTTCGTTCTGCCCCTCGGCTTTGATGTTTAGGTTCATACGGGCAGCATCGCTAAGCGACTTGAAGAAGTGCAGGAACATTTCAGTCGGCATCTCCCCTATCTTCTCACGTTTGAAGTCGGCATCCCACACTAACCAGGGACGTCCGCCAAAGTCGAGACAGACCTGACAAAGACAATCGTCCATAGGCAAAGCATAGCCATAACGCTCTATACCTCGTTTATTGCCCAGCGCTTTGTAGATGCAATCACCCAAGGCAATGGCGGTATCTTCAATGGTGTGATGTTCGTCTATCTCCAGATCTCCTTTTACTTTAATCGTTAAGTCCATGCCTGAGTGCTTACCAATCTGTTCTAACATGTGGTCGAAGAAGCCGAGGCCGGTAGTGATATCGCATGAGCCATCACCATCTAAGTTCAAGGAAACGAAGATGTCGGTTTCCTTCGTTGTACGACGTACTTCCGCTTTACGCTCTCCGGCAAATAGAAATTCCGCCACTTTATCCCAGTCGGTTGTGGCCAACACACAAACATCGGCAAGTCCTTTCTCTTCCAGTTCGGCTACGGATTCTTGCAGATAAATGGCACGACAGCCAAGGTTCTTTGCCAGTTCCACGTCTGTAGGGCGATCACCAATCACGAAACTTGCAGCAAGATCGTACTCGGGATTATCGATATACTTCGTCAACATGCCTGTGTGCGGCTTGCGGGTAGGTGCATTATCGGCAGGCATACTGCGGTCTATCAGGGTGTCATCGAACGAGATGCCTTCGCCTTTTAAAGTTTTCAACATCAGGTTGTGTGCCGGCCAAAAGGTCTCTTCGGGGAAAGAAGCTGTTCCTAAGCCATCCTGATTCGTCACCATCACAAACTCAAAGTCGAGCTTGCTACGGATGAATGCCAGATTACGAAATACTTTGGGATAGAATTCCAACTTCTCTAGCGAATCGAGTTGATAGTCTACCGGTGGTTCAATGACGAGTGTACCGTCTCTATCTATAAATAATACTTTCTTTTTCATTTACTATTCAATTAATTTCTTGTCGCAAATCGCCTTTCAGCAAAGGGCATACAAGGATAGCGTTATTAACTAGAACTGTTATATTACAGAGGATTACTTTCCGTAAACCTGCAAAGCCTTTAGCAAGTGCTCGTTTTCTTCTCTCGTGCCCACAGTAACACGCAGACAGTTTCCGCAAAGAGAAATCGAACTACGGTTGCGCACAATGATGCCTTTTGCTACCAAATAATTGTAGATGGCACCCGCATCCGAGACACGAGCTAAGAAAAAATTAGCATCCGAACGGAACACATGTTGAACACAAGGCAATGTGGCAAAAACTTCCATCAGGCGTGTGCGTTCTTCTTTCAAAGTCTTTACCCAACGCTCTATCTCGTCATACTTCTGCAGCATGCTGATCGCTTGTTCTTGTGTGAGCTGGTTCACATTGTAAGGGTACTTTATCTTACTCAGGATGGCAATAATTTCAGCAGAAGCAAAAGCCATTCCCAGACGAATAGCTGCACAGCCCCATGCCTTTGAGAATGTCTGGAAGACAATCAGGTTGGGGTATTTATCCAACTCTTCAAGAAAAGAAGGGGACTCGGAGAAATCGTTGTATGCTTCGTCCAGAATCACTAATCCGTCGAATGTATTCAACAATTTTTCTATTTCGGAACGAAGCAGATCATTCGCTGTAGGATTATTAGGCGAACAAAGGAAGATCAACTTAGTCCGCTCGTCTGCCGCAGCAAGCAGCTTATCGGCCGAGAACTGATAAGAATCATCGAGCAACACTTTACGATATTTCACATCGTTTACATCGGCACACACCTGATACATGCCATAGGTAGGGTCAATAGCAACCACATTATCTCTCCCCGGCTCACAGAAAGCACGATAGACAAGGTCAATGGCCTCATCACTTCCGTTGCCTAAGAAAATATGCTCGGCGGAGACTCTCTTTATCTTCGTCAACTCCGCTTTCAGATCGCGTTGCATAGGATCGGGATAGCGGTTATGAGGCAAGTTATATGGATTTTCGTTGGCATCCAGAAACACCGAAGCCGCAGCTCCGTTATATTCGTCACGTGCCGAAGAGTATGGTTTCAACGCTCTTATATTCGATCGGGTAAGTTCTTTCAAAGATTTCATCGTTTCTATGTAGATTTTAGAGTTTATTCAATGCATCCAGTCTCACGGTTACTGCATTCTTGTGTGCATCCAGTTGTTCGTTGGCAGCCATCACTTCGATAGCAGGGCCAATAGCACGCATACCTTCGGGAGATATTTCCTGAAAAGTTATTTTGCGAATGAAACTGTCCAGACTAACACCGCTATAGGCTTTGGCATAACCGTTAGTGGGCAGAGTATGGTTGGTTCCGGAAGCATAATCTCCCGCACTCTCGGGCGACAAAGGGCCAAGGAATACAGAACCGGCATTCACTACTTGTTCGGCTATCGTCTGATAATCTTTCGTCTGAACAATTAGGTGTTCCGGCGCATACACATTGGTGATTTCTAAAGCTTCCTTTATGTTTTTCACAAGAATCAACTTGCTGTTGGCCAACGCTTTAGAAGCTATATCCCGACGAGGCAAACATCCTAATTGACGTTCAACTTCGTACATCACCTCTTTCTGCAATTTCTCAGAAGTAGTGATGAGCATTGCCTGACTGTCTACTCCATGTTCGGCTTGCGACAATAAATCGGCTGCCACAAACACAGGGTTGGCTGTTTCATCGGCCAGGACTTCTACTTCCGAAGGCCCCGCCGGCATGTCGATCGCCACATCACGGAGGCTAACCAATTGCTTGGCGGCAGTGACATATTGATTACCAGGACCAAAGATCTTGTATACCTTGGGAACACTTTCCGTTCCGTAGGCCATAGCGGCAATAGCTTGCACACCTCCGGCTTTATAAATCTTGCTGACTCCTGCCACACGAGCAGCGAACAGTACGGCAGGGTGTATTTTCCCGTCTCTGCCGGGAGGACTGCAAAGCACTATTTCCTTGCAACCGGCCAACTTAGCGGGGACAGCCAGCATCAGTACGGTAGAGAACAGAGGTGCCGTTCCACCGGGAATGTACAAACCTACTTTTTCAATACCTACAGCCTTTTGCCAACAGGTAACACCTGCTATAGTCTCTATCTTCTTGCCTTCAAAACGTTGTGCAGCATGAAAAGTCTCTATGTTTTTCTTGGCCAGATAGATGGCCGCTTTTAACTCCACACTAACCAATGCTTCGGCTTCAGCTATCTCTTCATCGCTAACGGTGAAAGTGTCGAGTTCCACTTTATCAAACATCGACTCATAAGTCAACACCGCCTTATCACCTTCCTTCTTTACGCGATCAATAATGGTTTGCACAGTATCAAAGAGGTTCGCTGTGTCGAGCGCAGGACGTTGAAGGATCTCGGGCCATTGGTCTCTATCGGGATAATTAATCAGAATCATACATTTCTATTTTATAGTTGAGCGATGGCTCTAATTAATTTATAGTATCATTTTCTCTATGGGCAACACCAGAATACCTTCCGCACCCAATGCTTTCAGTTTTCCGATGATCTCCCAGAAACGCTTCTCGTCGAGTACTGTATGCACAGAGCACCAATCCTCTTGCGCCAACGGCATCACTGTAGGACTCTTCATGCCCGGAAGCACAGCGATAATCTCTTCCAACTTGTCTTTTGGAGCATTCATCAACACGTACTTCTTGTCTTCAGCCGCCTTCACAGCATCCATGCGGAAAAGCATCTCATTCAGAATCTCTTTTTTATCCTCACTCAACTCTTTGTTGGCGATGAGCAACGCTTCCGACTTCATCACGACTTCTACTTCTTTCAAGCGGTTGCTTACCAAGGTAGACCCTGAACTTACAATATCAAAGATGGCGTCGGCCAATCCAATGCCCGGTGCTACTTCCACTGAACCGGTGATAACATGTACTTCAGCATTTACACTTTTTGACTTCATGTATTCTTTTAAGATAACGGGATAAGAAGTCGCAATTTTTTTCCCATCAAACCATTCAATACCAGTGTAATCAATATCTTTAGGCATAGCCAGTGACAATCGGCATTTGCTAAAACCCAAGCGCTTTACAAGCACGGCATCTTCCTTTTTTTCCACGTATTCATTTTCGCCCACGATACCTAAATCGGCTACGCCCGTTGCTACCGATTGAGGAATATCATCATCACGGAGAAACAATACCTCAATAGGAAAGTTGGTCGACTGCACCAATAGCGTGCGTTTGTATGAACTCAATTTAATATCCGATTCTTCGAAAAGAGCCATTGTTTCCTCAAAAAGACGGCCTTTGGCCTGTACTGCAATTCTTAACATAGTGCTTATTTTAATTTATTATATTGACTAATGGATACAAAAAAAGGCTTACCTCACCGGTAAGCCTCGCTATATCATCTCTATACAAAATCATACATGCCCACCGAGTTATTCGTCAGGAGAATGATGATGATGTGTAGTTGTATAAATCATATTTTCTATCTTTACAGCGGCAAAAATAAAGCATTTCTTTTTAACCGCCAAACAATTATCACAATATTCGTAGTTTTAATAAAGGATTGTTATTTTAAAGAGTCAATCGTAACAGTTTCTTCATGTTGAAGTTCTTTTAGAGTTACCTCCTCTTCTTCCACTTCACAACCCATAAAATGCATTTCCGCTTTAGCCTTCTCTTGAGGAAAAGTAAAGTAAGTGCAAAGAGCCTTGGTACACAATTCGCCTTGCTGATTATACAAGCCTGCTTCCAGCAAAACAATGTTACGCTTCCTTTCCTGAATATGGGCACGAAGCACCACATGATTATCCGTAGTATTAACAGGCTTCAAGTAGCGAGTTTCCATTTTAGAAGTAACTCCACCTGTTTGCAATTTGCGAAGGATAGTCCACCCACAAATTTCATCAAGCAACACAGCCTGAATACCACCATGCAGTGAGTTTATCCATCCTTGGTATTCGGCTTTAAGGTACCAAAGGCTCACTATTTCATCACCATCTTCATAAAATTCCATCTTTACGCCGACAGGATTATTGGGCGCACAACCAAAACAGTTATATCCCTCTTTCTCTTTCCAGGGATTGATAATCTTCTTCATAATCTTGTGTGTTTATTTATTGTACAAAGCATCTAAAGCTTTATAAATGGAAAGTAAAACAGCATCGGTTAGCAAACGATCTGTGTGGTTTTGCAAAGCAATACGTCCATCGGCATCTTCAAAATAGCCCTCGGATTTGGAGAACTTCAATTCGCCTTGTTCAAACCAACGTTCTTGCAGTTCATCTGTAGCATTCATTGCACGAAAAGTAAAGATCTCCACCAAAGTACTCTTTTTCAAACACTTCACCCAATGAAATTTCATATCAGGCGTAGCCGTATCAGGCAGATCAGTACGCTTTATTTCTGCAATAACAACCGACTCATTTTCCAGAAAAAACAACACTTTATAGGGCTTTTCCATTCTATCACTTTTCAATTGTATTACAAAAGTACACTATTATATTAATCTTGAACCGGAAATGACTTGCTATTTACGAATAAACAAAAAAATCCCGGCTCACATGATCTTTATTGCACTGTGAGCCGGGATTCAATAGTTATAGTACTAAGCGAACTTATTTCTTATAACGTTCCAATCCTGTTTGCAGAAACTCTACGTATTTGGGAATGTCTTCATTGTAAGCATACGACTTATTTAAGGGTTTGCCCTCACCATCAAGTAATACGTAGAAAGGTTGTGCATTGGCACCAAACTTCACACGTTGCAGATAGCTCCACTTGTCACCGACTGTTTTAAGTGTACGTTCAGTTCCGTTTTCAGTTACTTTAATCGGTTCAGGCAACGGTTTCTTATCGTCCACGTACAAACTGATCAGCACGTAATCGTTGTTGATGATGTCCCCCACCTTCGTATCAGTCCATACAGCAGCTTCCATCTTACGACAGTTTACGCAACCGAAACCGGTAAAGTCAACCATCACAGGTTTGCCATTCTTGCGAGCATACTCCATACCACTATCATAATCGTCAAACTTAGCATGTATTTCATTCTTATACAAATTGAAATCCTGAGTGTTCATGGGTGGAGCAAAGGCGCTAACTGCCTTCAACGGTGCACCCCACAAACCGGGAACCATATAAACAGTAAAGGCAAGCGAGATCAAAGCCATGAAGAAACGGGTTACACCCACCTTTGTATCGTCATCATCGTGCAAAAACTTCACTTTTCCGAGGAGATAGAAACCTAGTAAACCGAAGATCACAATCCACAAAGCAAGGAATGTTTCTCTGTCGAGCAATCCCCAACCATAAGCCAAATCAGCTACCGAAAGAAATTTCAGGGCGAAAGCCAGTTCAAGGAATCCAAGCGTTACCTTGATTACGTTCATCCATCCACCTGACTTAGGCATTGATTTCAGCCAAGAAGGGAAGAGGGCGAATAGAGTGAAAGGCAAAGCCAGCGCAATAGCAAAACCAAGCATACCGATAGCGGGTGCAATGATGCTTCCCGTAGTAGAAACCTGCACCAACAAGAAACCTATAATAGGGCCGGTACATGAGAAAGAAACCAGTGAAAGTGTAAATGCCATCAGGAAGATGCTGAGCAATCCGCTCGTTGTTTCTGCCTTGCTGTCTACAGCATTGGTCCACTTTGAAGGCAAGGTGATTTCAAACGCTCCGAAGAAAGAAGCGGCAAACACAACCAACATCAGGAAGAAAAGAATATTAAAAATGGCATTGGTGGATAAGGCATTGAGTGCGCTTGCTCCAAAGATCAGCGTGATAGCCAAACCAAGCATCACATAAATCACTACGATGGATGCACCATACGTCCATGCATCACGAATCCCTTTCTTTTTATCTTTGCTACGTTTTAGAAAAAAACTAACCGTCATCGGAATGATGGGCCACACACAAGGAGTGAAGAGTGCTAACAGTCCACCAAGGAAACCCGTCACAAAAATATAAATCCAAGTCATGTCTTTCTGAGAAGTAGTTTCTCCGAAAGCATGTAGCTCGTTGATTACCGGTGTCCATAGATCTTGTGCCACAACGGTACTATCCACAGTTGTCGTATCAGCCGCCACAGCCAAAGAAGCAACAGTATCTACCGCAGCAGGGTCTGTTGTAGCCGCTTCCTCAGTAGCTACAGCATCTGCTACACCTTTGCCAGAGAAATTAAAAGGAACCTGTGTAGGCGGCAAACAACTTTCGTCATTGCAAGCACCAAATTCCAGAGAACCTTCGGCATGATATGTAGGGCCGGTAATTTTAATCTTTTGCACAAATTGAACCGAGTGTTCAAAATAGCGCAGTTTCATTTCAAACACTTTGTCGAAATTAGTAATCTCTTTTCCACGGGTTTGTAACTTACCCACAAGCTGAGCCCCTTGAATCTTTTCGGCTGTAAAGGTAGCCGATATAGGACCACCTTCAGGCAAACCGGTAGAATAGACATGCCAACCGTTTTCTATCGTGGCAGAGAAGATTATCTCTGCTTCCGTAGGAGAAATCGATTTAAGAGAAGTCTTAAACTTCACCGGCTCTTGAATCTGAGCAAAAGTGTGGCAAAAGAAAAGAGAAAAAGCGAGTAACAGAAATTGTATCTTCTTCATCTTATTTATATATTATACATTGTTAAAATTCATAGTCTACACAAGCACGGCTTTCTTTTGTCTCTGCTAAGATCTTTCCTGCTGCTACATGATCGGGATGAGTAGCATACATTTTAAGATCATCCAGCGAATCAAACTCACTATACAAAGCAATGTTCCATGATTCTGCCGGATTCACATTGAGCCCCACTTCTATCTTACGTATAACGGAAATTATTCCCGGAAGTGCTTCTATAGCTTCCTTAAACTTGTTCATTACAACCTGTTTCTCTTCAACAGAAATCTCCTCTTTCAGCTTAAATAATACAATGTGCTTTATCATACGTTGTTATTTTAATGAATTGTTTCTATATTTGCACGATTTGAATACGCAAAAGTAATCTATATTGTTCATATACCCATCATCAACAAATGTTAATAATCGGAATTGCAGGCGGTACGGGGTCGGGAAAAACCACCGTCGTACGGAAAATTATAGAAAGTCTCCCAAAGGGAGAAGTTGTTTTACTGCCGCAAGACTCATACTACAAGGACAGTAGCCATGTTCCAGTGGAAGAGCGACAAAATATCAACTTTGATCATCCGGATGCTTTCGAATGGAGCTTGCTTTCTAAACATGTGTCTATGCTCAGAGAGGGTAAATGCGTTGAGCAGCCGACATATTCCTACCTCACCTGCACCCGGCAACCTGAAACGATTCATATAGAACCTCGCGAAGTGATTATCATAGAAGGAATTCTTGCCTTGTGCGATAAAAAACTTCGCAGTATGATGGACCTGAAGGTTTTTGTCGATGCCGATCCCGATGAACGTCTCATTCGTGTGATTCAGAGGGATGTAATAGAACGAGGACGAACAGCGGAAGCAGTGATGGATCGCTACACACATGTACTGAAACCAATGCATCAACAATTTATTGAGCCATGTAAACGTTACGCTGACTTGATTGTACCCGAGGGGGGAAGCAACAAAGTGGCCATCGACATCTTAACGATGTATATCAAAAAGCATTTGCTATAAACACGAATAAAAACAACCAGATGCGAAAAAGAAGTCTCCACCGTTTGATACCGGCTTTCTTTCTTCTATTATTCTGCTTATTTGGTTGTCGCAACGGGCATCAAAGTTCGCAGGAAGATCAGTACGACCTACCTCAAATGAAGGATAGCGGAGAGTTGGTGATACTTACGCTTTACAGCTCCACCTCTTATTTCATCTATCGGGGACAGGAGATGGGATTTCAATACGAACTAAGCCAGCAATTTGCCAAAAGTTTGGGCTTGAAACTACGGGTTGAAGTAGCGCGCAATGTTCCGGAATTAATCCAAAAGTTGCGCAACAAAGAGGGCGATATGATTGCTTACAACTTGCCCATCACCAAAGAGTTGAAAGATAGTCTTACGTACTGTGGAGAAGAGATGATCACGCACCAGGTAATTGTGCAACGAACCAACGGAAAAGAGAAGCCGCTGACAGATGTCACCCAATTGGTTGGCAAAGAAGTATATGTAAACCCGGGCAAGTACCTTAACCGCTTGGAAAATCTGAACAAAGAGTTGGGGGGAGGTATCCGCATTCATCAGGTGGAGGGAGACAGCATCACTACTGAAGATCTCATCACGCAAGTCGCCGAAGGAAAGATCGCTTATACTGTCTGCGATAATGATTTGGCACGAATCAATACAACCTATCATGCTAACCTGGATATTAAATTATCCATCAGTTTCGACCAACGCTCTTCTTGGGCGGTACGCAAAGACTGTCCGTTATTAGCGGAAGCTGCCAATAAATGGAACAAAAAGAAACTTACCTCACCGGCCTATACAGCCAGTATGAAACGCTACTTTGAAATTAGCAAAACAATCTCATACACTCCCATTCTCTCGCTTCGCGAAGGCAAGATCTCTCACTTTGACAAGTTATTCAAGAAGTATGCTAAAAAGATTGACTGGGATTGGCGATTACTGGCTTCATTGGCTTATACCGAATCGAACTTTGATACCACAGCTGTGTCATGGGCCGGTGCGAAGGGATTAATGCAATTGATGCCTGCTACAAGTAGAGCAATGGGCATTCCCCGTGGAAAGGAGCAAAATCCCGAAGAAAGCATAAAAGCTGCGATAAAATACATTGCTGTAACAAGTCGTAGCCTGAATATGGTTCACGATAAAAAAGAAAGAATGCAGTTTATCTTAGCTTCTTACAATGCGGGATTTGGCCACATCTCAGACGCCATGGCTTTGGCCGAGAAATATGGAAAGAATAAATATGTATGGAACAACAATGTAGAGAACTACATCTTGCTCAAGAGTCACGAACAATACTTTACCGATCCAGTCTGTAAGAATGGGTACTTTCGTGGCATCGAAACCTACAATTTCGTACGTGACATTATTGCACGCTACGAAGTATATAAAAAGAAGATTAAGAAATAACCTTCTCTTAAAACAAATTCAACCGATTCTTTTGAGCATCTTCCAGAGAAACAATCTCGCGATGCACCGGTTTTCCTTTCTCACGAAGTATTTGATATTCTTCAGCCAGTTCTCGGACAAAGCCCTCCTTCATCAGCGGGTTAAGTAACTTAGCAGCCACACCGGCATTTTGTGATGCGTCTTTCAGATACACCACCGGAGCATGATATGCAGGGTCTATCTTCAGCGCAGTATGCAACTTTGATGTAGTGGCTCCGCCAATCAACAAAGGAAGAGTAAAGCCTGCCTTCTGTAGCTCGGAAGCTACGTGCACCATCTCTTCGAGTGAAGGCGTAATCAATCCACTCAGGCCAATCATATCTACTTTCTCTTCTATCGCACGTTTAAGGATGGTTTCAGAGGGTACCATCACTCCAAGGTCAATAATTTCATAGCCGTTGCAAGCCATCACCACGGCCACAATGTTCTTACCAATGTCATGTACGTCGCCTCTTACAGTAGCCAGTAACACTTTACCCGCATTCTGAACATCTCCTTGTTTTTCTGACTCTATCACAGGTTGGAGTATGGCCACTGCCTTCTTCATCGTGCGGGCAGTCTTCACCACTTGCGGAAGAAACATTTTTCCCTCACCAAACAGATCACCTACGTAGTTCATACCTTTCATTAACGGACCTTCGATGATGTCCACCGCCTTATCATACTTCACCAAAGCTTCGGCCAAATCCTCTTCCAGAAAATCACCGATACCTTTAACGAGTGCATGTTTCAATCGCTCTTCCAACGGTTCGTCTCGCCAAGCATCGTGCCGTATAACTTGTGTCGTTTCACCACTAGAGGCTGCTTTTAGTTTCTCGGCCAACTCTATCAATTGTTCTGAACCATTTGGAGTACGATTCAAGACTACGTCCTCGATAATCTTAAGCACATCAGCCGGAATATCAGTATAGAGCACTGAAGTAGCCGGATTCACAATGCCCATATCCATTCCTTTTTGAATGGCGTAGTACAAGAACACCGCATGTATAGCCTCACGAATGTAGTCATTGCCACGCAGAGAGAACGAAAGGTTACTTACGCCACCACTGACATGAGCACCCGGCAGATTCTTACGTATCCATTCCGTAGCCTCAATAAAATCGACTGCATAGTTATTGTGTTCTTCAATCCCTGTAGCCACCGTCAAGATGTTCGGATCAAAGATAATATCGTGTGGATTAAAGCCCACTTTGTCTACTAACAAACGATAAGCTCGTTCGCAGACTGCTATTTTCCGTTGAGCAGTATCCGCCTGCCCCTTCTCGTCAAAGGCCATTACCACTACCGCCGCACCATATTGTCTCACAGCACGGGCATGTTCAAGGAAAGCCTCTTCGCCCTCCTTCAGAGAAATGGAATTCACCACACACTTACCTTGGAGACATTTCAATCCGGCTTCAATCACTTCCCATTTAGAGGAATCAATCATGATAGGCACTCGGGCTATTTCAGGTTCTGAAGCGATCAGGTTCAGAAAAGTCGTCATCTCTTCTACTCCATCCAGCAATCCCTCATCCATGTTCACGTCAATAATCAACGCACCATCTTCCACCTGTGTGCGTGCAATGGAGAGAGCTTCTTCGTATTTCTTCTCTTGAATCAGTCGGAGGAATTTACGTGAGCCGGCTACGTTGCAACGCTCGCCGATATTCACAAAGTTAATTTCCGGCTTTACTTCGAGCAACTCCAGACCCGATATCCACATACAATCGGGTTTTGCAACGGGAACACGAGGTTGGATTCCCTTGATGAGGTCAGTGTATTTGGCAATGTATGCATCTGTGGTACCGCAACATCCGCCAATAATATTCACCAGATTCTCATCAATGTATTCTTTTATCTGCGCGGCCATTTCTTCAGGTGTCTGATCGTATGCACCCAGACTGTTAGGCAATCCTGCATTAGGATAAGCACTGATATAGTATGGAGCACGAGACGCCATTTGTACAAGGAAAGGTTTCAACTGATCCGCACCAAACGAGCAGTTGAGTCCCACAGAGAAAATGTTAGCATGCTGAATAGATGCCAGAAAGGCATCAAGTGTTTGTCCCGAGAGCGTACGCCCTCCTATGTCGGACACGGTAACAGAAATCATCAGAGGTACTTCTCTGCCTGTTACCTTCATCGCCTTTTCGGCAGCAAAGATAGCCGCCTTGGCATTCAATGTATCAAAAATAGTTTCTATCAGAAGAGCATCCACACCGCCCTCAAGCAGTGCCTCTATCTGTTGTTGGTAAGCTGCAGCCAGTCCGTCATAACTCAAAGCACGAAAAGCAGGATTATTCACATCCGGACTCATCGAACAAGTTTTATTGGTTGGCCCCACAGCCCCTGCTACAAAGCGTGGTTTATCAGGATTCTTGGCTGTGTATTCATCAGCTATCTCCCGTGCCAACTTTACGGCAGCCAAATTCATTTCACGTACATACTCCTGCACATGGTAATCGGCCATCGACACGGTAGTAGAGCTAAACGTATTCGTCTCTATAATGTCGGCACCTGCCTCTAAATATTTACGGTGAATCTCCTGAATTACATCCGGTCGTGTAAGAGACAACAAGTCATTATTTCCCCTTAATTGTCCCCGGATATGCGCAAAACGCTCATTGCGAAAATCCTCTTCACGAAGATTATATTGTTGAATCATGGTCCCCATCGCGCCATCCAATATTAGGATACGCTCGACCACAAGTTGCTGAATAGTCTTTTTCATTTCATCATCAATGCTTAAACATCCTGTCCATCTCTCTCCGATCATCCTTTTCTCTCAAAGAATCACGTTTATCATATTCTTTTTTACCTTTAGCCAATGCAATCACCACCTTGGCCAGTCCTTTTTCGTTAATGAACATCCGTACAGGGACAATGGTAAATCCTGTTTCCTTCGTTCCCCGTTCCAGCTTCTTCAGTTCTTTTTTACTGAGTAATAGTTTCCGGTCTCTGCGCGCAACATGATTATTATATGAGCCATAGAAGTACTCGGCTATGTGCATGTTCTTCACCCACAGTTCGCCATTGGCAAAGAAGCAAAACGTATCGACCAAGCTAGCTTTGCCCAAGCGGATGGATTTAATCTCTGTACCGGTGAGCACAATACCTGCCGTATAAGTATCCGTCAGTTCATAGTCAAACGTCGCGCGTTTATTCTTTATATTTACGGGAGCCAGTTTCATTTTTCTTTTTAATTAAGTATCACGATCAGCTTGTTGAATACGACCTGAATAATAGTCGGACAGAAGATCAACAAAGCAGATACCATGACGGTAAACTTCAAACGCTTCTTTTCATCAATCGACATTACCGCCGGAACACCTTCCCACACGATGTATATCAGATAAAATTGGAGCAACCAACCTATCACTGTGAAATCGGGTAACAATCCGATCACGATATTGATTAGGAAAGTAACCACCATGGAGTATCCGGCTAGTTGTTGCGCAAGCAACACGTCGTTATCCATACCAAACAATCTCACACCCAAATAGTTTATGGCATAAGCCGCCAGGAAATATCCACCAAACAGTGCCACTGCCACAGCACAACACTGCGTCATTGCTATTTGAAAACTTTGCGGACCACCCCATCCGTTGGCAAACAATGAGCCGGCAAAGACAGAGAGCCCGCATAAACCAATCATGGGATAAACGAACTCGGTAAAGACCCGTCGCTTATCCTCATGCAAACAAATTTCCTCCCAAGCCTTGGCCGGAGAGGAAATCAGTAATAATGCTATTTTAAAAAGTTCTTTATAATTCAATTTCTAATAACCATATTTTACTCGTACACTCTTCTGTAAAGTTTCATAAGTTCCTTTTGCTAATATCTTGACCCAAATAGAATCATTCTTAGGTTCTATTTGGCCATAGACACTAGAAGGAATTCTGAAACTATAAAACGTATTTCCATCGCCGTAAGCAGCATCACCTCCACCTTTAGAATAGTTTAACTTCACATATAGAGTATCATGCCCAATCTTTTGCTGATATATATCAAAATCAACGATTGAATTTGAATGGGTGAATCCAATATTAAAAGTAACATATCTATTTGCGTACCAAGCCGCAGTTAGCTGAGAAATCTTATAATCATTCTTCAAAGTATCTGGTCTTTGATTAAAGGTCTTCACCGGAATCACAAAACCACCAAGTATTGTAACATTATACTTGGTCTTACCTGATACGAGCTCCTCTCCTGCAACCAACTCATAATTTAATAAAACACGTTCAGGATATTTCTTGTCAACAAGCAACATTGATGGATTAGTAGGCGTAAGAGTTAAACCATCATCTGTTAATAGTACAATATTGTCGCTTAAATAACCTTGACTTACAGTAACAAACCCAGAGTAAGAAGCATTACCACCATCCGAATTCAAGCAAGAAGTGAAAGAAATACCCATTAACAACGTAAGGGCTAAAGCAACAAATTTCATTTTTTTCATAATCTATAATATTGTGTGTTTTTATCTGGTGCGCAAATATACAAAACAAAGAGAAACGCACACCGTTAGTTCTCTCTTTTTTTAATCAACTTTAATACATAAATGCAGCTAAAACACAAATACTGCATTAATATGAGATGTTTTTTATTTTTTTTCGTCACTGCAACACATCGAGCCCTACCATTGTCCGTTTTTATAGCAAGCCATTATTACTTAATAATGAGCTTAGTATTACCAATTATTAAGACGAAAGCGCTGCTTACTTCTCTATTTTGGCAAACAATTCCAGATTTTGGTCTACATACATAGCAATACGCTCCGTCAAATCTTCCTCCATCTGGAAAAATTCTTCTTCCAAATCATCAAAGGCTTCGTATGCTTCATACATGGCCATAAATTCTTCATCAGTGCGTTCTTTCTCTAGGTCTTCACGGTTAGCATCGTAAAGTTTCTTTGCTCTATATATCAACTTAGAAAATTCGTCAAGACCCCACAAACGCATCGCTTTAGCAAATGGATTATCAAAGATGTAACTTCCATAACCATTTTGTATCAACTGACAAAATCCACCAATCATTATTTCATCCCGGAAAATCTGATAGGCAAGCAACGAATGCTGTTCGCCAGTAAGTAACGGCATTGTTTCGGCTGTAATCTCACTTCCCATCGCCTCTTGGTACTTATCAGTAAACACCTTGATAAACTCATCCATTCCTTCTCCCGCAGCAGCTTTCAAAGCTGTATCAGATACTTCTATCATTCTTCTTTTTATTAAATATTTATGCGAAAATACACATTTTTTCATTCCGCAAAGCAATAACTTTAAGAAAAAAACAAATAACATTACTTCATATTAAATATGAACTATACCTAAGAGATTGTTGTTCTATAATCAAATAGCTCAGAGATGAGCTAAGTATAGTTGAATAGACAGCAGCTAATTAAAGTATTTACTTAACAAAATTAACATCAAAAAAAGATGAAGAAATTAGTATTATCCGTAGCATTAATGTTAGCTATGTCGATCGCTTGTGCGCAAAATTCTCTTCCAAAAGGAGATACTCAATTTAATGTAGGAGTAGGACTTTCAGACTATGGAGTGCCTGTTTATATCGGACTAGATCACGCTGTTAGTCGCGATATTACTCTTGGTGGAGAACTTTCATACAGGAATTATGATGATAGATGGAATAGCTATGATTATGATCGTCATGTCTGGGGGATTTCAGGAAATGCTAATTATCATTTCAATAACTTGATGAGCATTCCCAGGAATTGGGATTTTTATGCAGGGCTAAACCTTGGGTTCTATTCTTGGGATTCACCCGATGGCTATCACGGTGATCATACTTCAGGCTTGGGATTAGGTGCACAAGTAGGCGGTCGCTACTTCTTCAACGATAAAGTAGGTATCAACTTAGAATTAGGCGGACAAACGGAATTCTCCGGTGGAAAGATAGGTCTTACGATCAAACTATAAAATTAGAAAACGTATTTTCAAGAAAAGAGTGTTGCTCCCTTAAAGCAACACTCTTCTTCTTTATTATTCAAGCATGTAAAAAGATTCTATTCCGCATAATAAGTATATGAAAAATTCTCAATAGAGCCACTATAATCTTTTATTTCTTTTTTAATACAACCATTTTGATCATACTCAAAAGAATATGTAGCTGCTACACTAGAATAATCCCAACCGCTTGTTTTATGACAATAGGCTGAAGCATTTCCGAATAATCCTGTTTCAACCAGCCAATGACTAATACCAGCCCTTTCAGAATAAATGCAATGGGTATTCCCTACATTAGGAACTTCGGAGTATGTTTGTACCTTAAACTGTTCTACTCCATCGGTAAACTTACTCCATTTAATAATATTGCCATTTTCAATAACCGCATTGGAGTAGATATTTCCATTCTTTTCTACCTTTATCATATTGCCATTATCATTGTAGGTATAGGCGTATGTATCCTGACCAGTAATAAAGGTAGCTACATATCCCTTATCATTTAGCGTCATCGCATAAGTGTCTTTACCCGTTACCGAAACAGAACTGCCTGAGTAGGCAAAAACCCATTCGCGATCCAGTTGCCCATCATAAAGTCTATATACCCGTTTTACTGTTCCGTTATCATTGTATTCGTAATACCACGTATCCCAGTCATCAGCAAACGTAGCTACTCTATATATAACAACGTGTGATGTAGTAGTAAACGAAACCTGAGAAAATTCGGAATCTTCAAAATATAATGAACCGGACTTTTGAGCTTTTACATCTATAGTATATGTTTTTTCGGTATCCAATCCGGTTAACTGAATGGTATTGCTTTTCGTTGTCTGCTCGTCCCCATTATTTATACGATAAACATAAGCATTGGCATTATCAACAGATTTCCATGTTACAACGGCCGAACTTTCTTTCACATTCGCAACCGTAACTTCGGGTTTTCCCAATATATTTTTATCCTGATAATTCTCATCATTATCACAAGATACGAAAGAAAAGAGGGTGGCTAAAACAGCCCATAATATAAAATGTGTTTTCATAATATATCTTCATAAAGTTATTTTAATTAGTACTAATTACCGGCACATACAATCATAGCAAGTCCGGATAGAAAGAATACAAACATCAAGGCTAAGAGCAGATTAACATTTCTTGTAGAGCCTTTAAATTCATGCCAGATAAAGACACCCCAAATTGCAGCAATCATAGGAGCACCCTGCCCAAGCGCATAAGACACTGCAGGACCTGCAACTCCGGATACGATATAGCTAAAAGCTGATCCTAGTCCCCAAATCGCTCCCCCTAACATACCACTAGTATGTGTGGAGAAGTTGCCTTTGAAATACTCTGAATAGCTAACCTTATTACCCACGAAAGGATAGCGCATCACAATTGTATTGAATATAAAGTTGCTAAGAAGCACTCCTATAGAAAAAACAAAAATGGCAGAGTACGGAGTCATCATTCCCGATGCAGGAGTCTGGAAATTAGTTATATCCATGCCTTTTACAACAAAACGATAAAAAAACGACATCAACACACCCGCAACTAGAGCAGTAACCACTCCTTTCCGATTGTTCTTGCCGTTTTCTTCATTCTTATGCATCTTGCCGGATGCTATGCCATTGCAGATAATAGCAGCTACAATTAGCAGAACACCTCCAAACAACAGCATCGGATCCCCAGACGGAAAACCGAGATAATTAACAATAACACCAAGCACTAATGCAATGCCTACTCCGAGTGGAAAAGCCACAGACATGCCAGCTAATGATATAGAAGCAGATAAAAGTATATTAGAAGCATTAAAAATCACTCCACCTAATAATACCCAACCGACATTATTCATCGAAGCCTGTGACAAATCTTCTATAAACGGACGTCCGGCGTCGCCATGACTACCCATTGTAAAGCCCAACAAAATAGTAAATAAGACCATCCCGATTACATAGTCCCAATAAAATAGTTCATAACGCCAATTTTTGGAAACCAACTTCTGGGTATTCCCCCACGATCCCCAACAAATCATAGTCACGACGCAGAACACAATTGCCAATAAATAACTGCTAACTGTAAACATAATATTAGATTTTTTATTAAATATGAATTCTATTATTCAAATAAGTTATCCAATCTTCCCAGAAAGAATAAATAGGCAAATCTCTGGATCTAAATTCATGATCTAGCCCACTCTCTTGCAAACCAACATGCAGCTGACTACTAAATAGATAATTCCCGAATTGCGGAGATACTTCAATCCAGCATCGCGGATATCTTGAATAAGACTTGATCTTTTCCACAATCTCTTCAGAAGAGACATTGGCAGAAGATGGATTTACCAATACGATTCCGGTAAACAGATTCTCTTTTTTAATTGATTCAACAGCACTAAGAGCTCCCTCCTCAAGACAAATCAGACCACGCATACGCTGTGAGTTTCTGATTTCTGGAACTTGTTTTTCGATGCAAAAAACGGATTTAGTTAAATGAATGTCTTTGGGGAGGAAGCAGGCTATCACAGGCCAGGTTGACCCTTTATTTATCATTTTTCCTAAACGCGTAATCAGTGTTTTTTCTACGTTTTCGCTCACATCTCCTTGTATATAAATAATCGGATATTTTCTATAAGTGCTATCATTGCCTGCCGGAAGATAGATTCTAATTGCTCTATTATCAACCTTCAGAATACGGCATTTTCTGAATGCCTGCCTGTCGGCATTTAGCACATGGCAGGGTTTGTTGACATGCCCAAATCGCTTATCCGCAAATATCAGTACACCGGGCAAAGCCGCATTCCAACAGGTGAAATCATGACCACCGGACCGAACCATCCAGGAATGAGGTATTTTCTTTTGCAACAGCAAAACATGTAGTTCTTCATTGCTTCTGCACAAACTACCTTCCTTATCGCCTATATCAAAAAACAAAGCAAAATCCTTTAAATCATGAGCTGTCAAACTTGCCAAAATGTGATAAGGAGATCGTTGTTTGTAATACATTGTAAGACGCTCAATGCCGGTTTTTCCAGGAGCACCGAATATACGCCCCCACTGGTGGTCCCAACCTTCCTGAGGGATTTCTTCGCAATATTGTTTATCAGTACGTATGGAAGCAGACAAGGCAGCAACTGCCCCAAATAAATTTCGATTTCTCAATCCTACGGAAAGAGCGCCAAAACCTCCCATAGAAAATCCCGCAATTACCCGTTGAGATGCATCTTTCTTTGTTCGGTAAGTATGATCAATGAAAGAAACGAACTCTTGGGTAAAGAAGTGCTCATAAGGAAAAGAACCATCATAGCTATCAGCATAATAGGATAAATACCCATCCGGAATAACAATAATGAAAGGGGCAATGTCACCCTTTTCTGCCATGCGATCCATTACGTTAGCAACATTCCCATATTCCAACCAGCTTGAACAATCACCTCCTACCCCATGAAACAGATACAATACCGGATAATTCTTATTAGAAGAATTATATCCATCCGGCAGAATAACCGAATAAGAGACCTCCCTCTTCAAACAGTTACTATAAAAAGAGAGTCCTTCTTTTTCAATCATCTCTCCCATGGCCAACTGCCAGGTAAAAAATGACAAGATAAAATAAAGTATAATTCTTTTCATATCACTTTTTTATTAACTGTTCACTAATAAAGTAGCTCATCGAATAAATGCCAGTCATTGCAGAAGCGGTTGTGCTCATTCCATTGCGAACTCTGTATTGCACAGTAGAATTCTGTGCTCTCAAAGCACAAAAGAATTGAAACATTGAAGTATAGTTTGTTCCATTATCTGTGATATCCAAATAGTATAACTTTGCTGAATTGTTTCCGGTTACCGTTCCAACGTTGGCATCTTCGGCAAAGAAATAGCTCACTTGGGGTGTATCACCAAGTGTACATTTATACAAATAATCAGCATCTGATCCGTAGGCCAAGCCCAAACGAGCAGAGGATAGATCATCCGTATGAATAACACCCTGTACAGAACTACATATTTCGGCAAAAGAGATTCCGTTTTCTTTCATTTCTTTGGCATCAAAACCTGTTATTACAAATTTCTTGATTCCCATAATAGAATCTAGAGATATTGCAACTTGCTCGGTAGTGACTTCAGCTTCACTCGCTCCTTTGCTATAGTACAGAATCTTATAAGAATTGCTTTCGTTATAATCATTCGGCATCCATAGCTCAAGATCAAGGTTCTGCACTTTAATTGTTTTACTATAAGAATGAGCGTTGGTACTAAAATTATGCGTTGTTTCTTTAGAATAATCAATAGCACTAAATGAGGATTCGATAAAAGGCAGAGCCTCTTTCATGCTTTCTCGCCAGTATTCTTCTGTATGTGCTCCGTTTCTCACCCGGAATTCATGCTTAATTCCCTTATCACGCATCAAGGCATGCAATTCTCCATTACCAACGTACAACCTTTCCTCATCATCGCCACAATCTATAAAATAACGAATATCCTGAAAAGAGGATAATGCTTTATCTGCAAAGAAATGTAGCGGACACTGACTTTTATAGTATGATGTTATACGGTTATTACCCGTTTGCCCCACACCACCAAATATGGTTCCCCACTGTAGATTCCAACTATCCTGAGACAAAGTCGTGTATTGCTCGTCCGAATTTAAAGAAGGGCTTAGTCCTATAGATGCTTTAAACAGTTCAGGATGCTGAGAAGCAATAGTCAACGCTCCGAATCCTCCCATAGAAAAGCCGGCAATCGCTCTCTCGGATGAACTGGCTGTTGTTCTGAGTTGCTTATCAATCATAGGTATCAGCTCATCTGTTATCATATCCATATAGTTAAACTCGCCATCGTACTTATTACAAAAGTAGGAGTTGAATCCTTGTGGCATAACATAGATTAGCGGCCGTACACCGGCAGTTTTTTCTGCCGTATCAACAAGTGATTGAATATTCATACCCGATGGCCCCCACGAACTTTCGTCTCCTCCCCATCCATGGAGCAAATACACGACTCCAAACTTAGAGTTATCTTGTGAAAGATACTCCGACGGAAGCAATACAGAATATTTAATAATCTGCCCCAGTTTCTTGCTATAAAAACTTTGATTACCATTATAGCGCTGAGTAAATTGCACAGGCTTATCAATATCTCCATCGCCTCCGTCATCGCCGGAAGAACATGCAGCCAAGAGCAGAAATGTCCAAAAAGAAACTATATATAGTAATGTTTTCATTGATTTTAAAATATATTTATTACTCACCTAAGTTTACTGTGGCATTAGGCACAGAAGAATATACAACTAGATCCTTGCACTGTATAGCATACTTATTATTGGGATTCAACCATTTAATAACCAATTCATGGGATCCTTCCTCCAAATTATAGTTATAGAATATATCATATTTTCTCTTTATATAGTCATACGGCATTTCAATTGTTTCCACTTTCTTGCCGTCTATGAATGCCTCCAATTGAGCAATATAATTTTCTGTATCGGGGGCATCCTGACGTACCAAACCCATCAAGACTACTCCTTTCCCATTGAACCGAAATCTTTTTTCCATACCAAGATCAAATTTAATCACCCTTCGTTCACTTGGATAAAATCCGTCAAAAGATTGCTCAAATGCAACTGTTTCGGGTTTTTGAATAGTTGTGTAGTATTTATCGCCCTTTATCTTACCTCCATTAGCTTTTAGTACATCTGCCAATAATTTCAGATTAATGTCATATACAGAATTTAGAGATATATTTGTATATGGAAACTTGGTATTCTCACATTTCTCCAATCCCGGCTTCCAATAGTCAGGAATTTGACTGTAGCCCTTCATCACTCCAAGAATACCCGCTGCCGTGGCCGGATTACAATCTGAATCTTGTCCACAACGTGTAGCTATATCCATCGTTTTGAAGAAGTCGCCATTGCCATACAATAAACCGATGGTACAATACGCTGCATTTATGGAAGCATCAATATCAAATGCATTAAAAACACCCTCAGGACAACCAACCTCAAAACCATGTCCCTTTTCTATTTCGAGCCAGCATTTATGCCAGTCGTCTGGATATTGCTTCCAATATTTTATCACGTCAGCAATGCAACGATAAAATTTACTTTGTGTGGGAATTGTCCTCAACGCTTCCTGTATCACTGTAGGGATATCATCACTCACATAAGCCAACGTGTACATAGCGCCCATGTAAACTCCTCCATACCATCCATCACCATAGTTCATGATATGTCCTATCTTATCTGCAAATTTAGAGGCAACATTGACCATCCCAGGACATATCATACCTATAAAATCGGATTCAATCTGGAAATCGATATCATCTGCATGGGGATTATTTTTCCAATATCCGGAGGCAGGTGGCATGATGCCATGCAGAATATTGTATCTGGCAGCCTGATTAGCATGCCAAAGCTTATAATCGGCATTAGCGAATGCAGTAGCGTATGATTCAACCGGAGCATTAATCCCTTCTTTTTGCATTACTTCAAGAAAAGTAAGATCCATATAGACATCATCATACAAGCCCGGATCTTCTTTGAATATATCTGCACAATAATCATCATACCATGTAATAGGAGTCAGCTCGTGTATTAAGGCACCCTTATATTTAAATTCCGTAGGACCTCCATACGTACATCCAATGGTTTGTCCGGCCCAACCTCCTTTTATCTTATCCAGCAGAGTTTTTTTGTCAATAACAATAGTTTTCCCATAGTCTATCTGCGCTTTGGCAGGTAATATCAAAACAAAAAATAATATTATATTAGAAAGAATATATTTCATAGTTATCTATTTATTATAATAAAATCGATCATGTTCTTTATTCTCCGAATAATACATTATATCATTAATTCGTATCACATAATCTTTTTTACGGTTTATCCATTTCATTTCAACATGATGAGATCCCTCTTTCAACAAATATTTCCAGCATGGTTCCACTTTACGATCCGTATTGCGCATAGGTAACAAAGCTGTCTGGTCTAAGACGCCGTCAATCCAAATTTCCACTTTTGCCACATACGAATCACGTGGTTCTGCTAGTCCGAAGACTTCCGAACCAATATGTCTTGTTGAAACACGGTCAATATAATCCATCGTAATATTCTTTGTGCAACAAATGTTGCCCCATATAACAAAGCCATTTCCTTTGAAATCAAAATCAAAAGTGTCGGTAAGGAAGCAATCTTTCCGTTCCCGGCAAAGAGGGTATGTCTTCTCAAAATTCTGTTCAAGAGGAAGAACAGTTGCTTTTTGAACAGGAATTTCTACTTTTCCTTCCGAAACTGTTCCATGCGCTCTGACTATTATTCTTTTTGCTAACTCAAAACTCATTTGATATGCTTTATTCAAAGACATATCCGTTTTATCAAAGGTCCTGTTTTCAACTTCTTTTAATGGATTCAACCAGAACGAGGGAATGTTATTATAGCCATTCATTACACCAAGTACTCCACCAACCGTCGACGGATTGCAGTCTGCATCTTGTCCGCATCTTGCTGCTATATCGAGCGATTTTGTGTAATCTCCATTTCCATAAAGCAGTGCCAACGCAACAAAAGCAGAATTCAGTTTCGCATCTATATTAAAGTTCAGAAAAACTCCCTTCGGACATCCTACATCACAGTTCCATTTATCTTGCAGAAAATACCAGCAATCTTTCCAATTATCAGGATGCAGGGAATGAAATTTGATAACATCATTGATACACTGATAAAATGTACTTTCTACAGGAATTACGGATATGGAACTGTTCAGTATAGCTTCAGGCGTATTTTCATAGAAAGCAGAGCTGTATAAAGCCGACACAAAAGCACCACCGTAAAAACCCTCACCACTAGTTATTATATGACCTACAAGTGACGCTATTCTCAAGGCTTCCGGCAACATTGCCGGAGTCATTAGACCTATGAAATCTGCTTCTATCTGAAAATCAAGATCATCAGCATGCGGGTTATTCAACCAGTTACCAGAGGCTGGAGGCATTATACCGTTACGTATATTGTAACGCGCCGCCTGATTAGCATGAGCCAAATGATAATCAGCATTAGCAAAACGTATTGCCAATTGTTCTTGCGAACAGTCTAAACCGAGTTCCTGGAAGGCTTCTAGAAAAGTACAATCATTGTAGACATCATCAAAAAGCCCCGGCTTTTTATCCCACCAGTATTTGACATATCCATCGCCCCATGGAATGGGTTGATAATCTTGTACATACGAACCGGTGAACTTGAATTCGGCAGGAGCTCCAAATACCACTCCGATAGTTTGTCCGGCCCAACCTCCCTTTATTTTATCCATTAACTCACTATCCGAAAGTTTAAGGATTGTACTCTGCTGTGCCCTTATGTTTATGCAGGCACAGCAGAAAATTGTTAGTACTATTATAGTTTCTTTTCTCATGGTTTTATTCACTTTCATAAACACTTAGTTCTGTAATAGAGATAAATGAGGATACATCTTTAGTATACTTGTGCCAATGATCCTGAACTTTATCATCAAAAATAATACGAATACCTTTTGTTTGCACAGAGCCAAAGCTGAACACATACTGTGCAAAATGAGGCTGGAAGAAAACAATATCGTTTTTAGGAAGTTCAGGCGTTGATTTAAACTTACCAACATCATACCAATGATCGTCATCACCCAAATATTGAATATTCAATGAAGTAAACCATCCTCCAAATTCTTCCAGACAGCCCATATTAAGGGTAAGCATATTAATAACATGTTCTTCTTTCCAACCATAACCGAAATAATCAATCTTTGGTAATTTACTTTTTGCAGCCAATGAATAAAATACAGATCCTACCCCGTTTTTTACTCCATCATTTATTACCTTAACATCCTTCGCATACATAGGTTTTCCGAAAGTTATCCAGCAAGAATCGAGTACTGCCTCATTTAGTTGGCGAATATTAGCATATATCGTATCAGCTTGCTGGGCGATATTGGGAGTTTTAACTAATAAATTGAAATCTTTTGTAATATGCTTTTTGCCACAACTCAACTGAAGAGTGATAGGATATATACCTGCTTTACCGGGAACACCATCTAATTTTCCGTTTTTAAATGTTACATTCTCGGGTAAGTTACCTTTAATCAATTCCCAGCCAAAGTTCTCATTGGTTTTACAAGCAAAGGAATAATCGGTTGCTTTTCCAACTTCCAAATCAGGATTGGGGCCCACGCAAAATTCCAACGGCGGTACATATTGTGCCTTGGCATTAATGTAAACCATATCTCCTTTAACCTTACCACCCTTTGCACAAACAAGCTCAAGGGCTTTTTGATAAGTTCGCTCTATCATGTCTTCAATAGATGCATCCGGCATATCAAAACGAGTGATATTGATATAGCGATCATTAAATGGTTTTGTCCATCCTTCTATAGGCTCAGTTAAACTTTTCGGCAGAGATTTTGCTCCATACATAACTCCCAAGAGTCCGGATATAGTAGCAGCTTGATTATCACAATCAAAACCCATCGCGCAAGACAAATCAAGTGTGTGCTGGAAGTTTCCTCCTCCATACAGCATGGCCAGAATGCCACAAAGTCCGTTCAGATTAGCATTCCAAATAGTCTTTGTCATGGCAGGTTCGTCTATATAATATTTCTTTGCCATTATCTGGCGAACTTTCACCCAATCATTCGGATATTCTTTATAAAGATCCATCATTTCTCTTACTGCCAATGCATATCGGTCGTCGGCCGGAAGTTCTTTCAGCCCTTCCTTTATTAGTTGATATACATCTTTGCAGAAAAAGGCGTTTGCATACATAGCACCATATAACACCGTTGGAGAGACAGCCCATGAATCACTCGTAATCCGTGCTGCCCAATCGCTTTTTCCCGCAGCATACTTTATCATTCCAGGAGCCGTATAGCCCCATATTTCATTGATTAACTGCGGATCTATCTGATACCAATGCGGATTCAAATCTTTATTTCCGGTAAATGGAGGAGTTAGTCCCATATGCATTAACCCAAGTGTAGCCCTATTAGCCAACCAAACCCTGTCTGTTACATGATACATCCATGTATCTCGTATATCGGCATAGGTAGGCTCAACACCACACTTCTCCATCAATAAAAGATACATATATTCAATATCAGTATCATCATCAGAAAAAGCTCCGTTGTACTTCTGCAACTTATCCAGATTCTTGGTATATCCAAAAGGAAATCTCGATTCAGAAGCCGGCTCATCTACAAACTTATTCTCAAAAGGTAGTCCATAGATATTTCCGACCATTTGTCCTATCCATGCTCCGGCAATTTTATCTTTCAATTCTTCTTTTGATATCTTTTGTGCCGAAGCTTGGGATACTCCTATAAGCACTATCAAAATAATACAAATGTTCCTCATTATAAAATATTTTAGGTTAATACAAGATTTAAAGTTTCGCACCTTAGTTAGCTAGACTTTAGTAACTATCATTTTGCACTAAGTTAGGATTTGCATTCAATATATCCACAGGAATAGGGAAAACATTGCGGAAAGTTTGAGTACTTTGATCAGGATGAGCCCAATATTTTTTCAGATACTTTCCATAACGAATCATATCTTCATGACGCCATCCTTCCCAAGCCAATTCTCGACCACGTTCCGCATATAATTCATTCAAAGTCAATTCTCCTGATTTATAAATTGGGAGTCCGGCTCTTGTTCGAATTTTCTTCAGACCGTCCAATTGTACAGCTTGGCTTTCTTTGCTCTGGCGAATAAGTGCTTCAGTATACATCAAAATGACATCGGCATAGCGGAATATCACAAAATCATTATCCATACTCACTGTATAGTCTTTCAGCGAACCGTCTGTTTGATAATGCCATTTCCAACATCTTGCACCGTCATAAGTTCCACGTCCTCCATTACTATTGTAATATTTCTTCTCATCAAAGACCGAAGTGTAAGCGAATTTTAAATCATTCCCACTTAAATCGTATTGTTCGCCATACAACCAACTCTGGCTTCTGCGTAGATCATTGTCGGCATAGGTTTGAAAAAAGTCAGGTTGACAAATAAATCCGGACCATGGTTCCGCCGGAATGTTGAATGTAGCCTGCGAACCAGCCTCCAGCGTTAGTATATACAAATAAAATGCATTTGTTTCACCGCTCGTATATACATGATCATAGGGAATAACAAATATATTTTCTTTGGAGTTTTCATTGCTAGCATTAAAATTAGCAGAATAATCATCTTCCAACGAATAAACACCTGTATCCATGATTTTCTTGCAAACAGCTTCCGCCTTATCATACATCGGCGTTCCAAACCAAACTTCGGCATTCAAATACATTTTTGCTAATATGCAATTAGCAGCAGCCTGAGTAATACGGCCATAGTTACTTGTAGAGGGTTGCACGTCCAGCTTATCAATATTATCATTGATTTCTTTTACAAGAAAATCAAACACTTCCTGTCGGCTTTCCTGTTTCGGATATCCCGTATCCGTATAGTCAACAGTAAATGGCACGTTCCCCCAGCAAGAAATAGCTTGATAGTAATAAAAGGCACGCAGTACCTTCATTTCAGCCACAATTTTATCTTTTCCATCAAACTCAATGCTAGAAAGTTCAGTCTCATAAATAATCTCGTTACAAGATGCTATTCCGTTAAAGATCCAGTTCCAACCTTTCGTAAGCAATTTATTCGATGCCGGAATCTTATTGGTTTGAATTTCTTCGTAACGCCCGTTGCTATACCATGAACCGCCACAAGCTGGCACAGCGCATTCATCAGAAGCCTGCAAAAGCAATGTCCATAAACTTTGCTCCGCATTATAGCCTTGTAACTTAGTATATGCCCTTCCAGCATTGGCGATTAGTTCGTTCTCATTTTTAAAGAAATTATCTATGGAGATATTCGAATAAACATGCTCGTCGAGATCAGTACAACCGCACAACAGTCCCAAAACAAAGCCGCCTAATATAATATTAATCTTTTTCATCGCTTTTGATTTTAAAATGTAACATTAACACCAAATGTAAATTCCGTTGTCCGTGGATAATAATCCAGACTTTCCATACCAGGCTCCAACCCCGACAGTGCAACTTCAGGATCCACCCCCGAATACCCCGTAATGCAGAAAACATTTTGTGCGGTCAGACTCAATCTGAGTTTCTTTATCAATCTGGGAGAAAAATTCCATGTATATCCCAGGCAGATATTGTCCATCTTAAGATACGAGGCATCTTCAATATATTTAGATGAGTATTTATATGTTGTACTCGTAAAATTAGTTTTCGACAACCAGTTAGATGATATATTTCGCAAGCCAATACTACTAAGGTTTTCGTACTCCATTGCGTAATTGTTCAGAACATCACCACCTATTGACGCCCGAAGAGCAAAGCTTAAGTCAAAATTCTTATATTTAAAAGTATTACTCCACCCCAAAGTGGCGTCGGGATAAGCACACCCCAATTTCACCCAATCTTTTTCAGGCACCGATCCATTACCATCTTGCCCGAGCAATACATCTGTTCCATCAGTATCTGTACCTAGCCAAACCGGACCATAGAATGTCCCCAGAGACTGTCCTTCAATTAATCGCTGCGTATAGCATGCTCCGCTAGTAGACCACCCTACTTTATACGTTCCGTTTGTGAATTCTTCGTTTGTGAATTTTGTTAGCTTATTCTTGTTATGAGACACGGTAAATACAGTATTCCATTCAAAGTCTTTCAATTTCACAGGTGTCCCTGAAACAGTAAGTTCTATTCCTTCGTTGGTAACTTTACCTACATTAGTAAATAAAGTATTATATACATATGGTGGAGTTGGAACTATATAATTATATAATAAATTAGATGTAGTACGTTTATAGTAATCAATAACAAAAGAAAGACGGCTATCCAGCAATGTCATATCCACACCAGCATTAAATTCCCCTTTCTTTTCCCATTTCAAATTCGGATTTGCATTACTGGCCGGTTGATATGTATTAATCCATTGTCCGTTATAGTAGAATTTCCCGGCAGTAGTCATCATTAGCAAAGATTTGTAATTCGCAAAATCCTGATTTCCGGTAACGCCATATCCTACCCTTAATTTCAAATCATTTATCCATGTTACATCAGATAAAAATTTCTCTTTATTAATACGCCAACCCATGCTTACAGCAGGAAACCATCCCCATTTATTGTTTGCTCCGAAACGACTGGAGCCATCACGCCTTAACGAAGCAGAAAACAGATATTTATCATCATAGTTGTACATGAAACGTCCAAAGAATCCAATATAAGTATTATCTTCTTTGTACGAAGACATAGAAGCCTTTCCACTTGCGAGGTCCGTACCAGAACCTATATTATTTGTTTTACTATCATCAAAGTCAAAACCGGAATTTTTCATAGAAGCAGTTGAACTATAAGTATATTGATAATTATATCCTAAAAGAGTCTGGATAGAGTGTTTCCCGAATTCTTTCAAGTAATTCACTGTCGATTCATACTGCCTGTCATTTTGCTGATAGTTTGAAATATATGCCTGGCCATTTGTTCCTATCAGGCTCGGATAATAATGAGAATAATATTCCCGAGTTTCAAATTGCTCCTTATTAAAAGAAAGGAAGTTCTCCCATTTTAATCCCTCAATAGGTTTTACATTCAGAGTGATACGCATATTTGCTCCATAGTTGTCATCCCTATTACTCAAATCCCTTTCATTTATCATTGCTACGGGATTGTAATAAGACATTGCTTTAATGCGACTGTATCCTCCTGATTCCGTATCAGAAGCATCATAAACAGATTCTGTCGGATTGTGTGTAAACGCTTGTTCAAAAGCACTTGTCAAAGATGGAGCATATTTCCGATGAGATACATTAATATTGTAATCCAAATCCAGCCACTTGTCCAAAACAGACTGACGAATATTAGTGCGAGCCATCATCTTTTCAGAGCTATTGCGTTTTTGCAATCCATCACTTTTCTCATAATTAAATGAAGTATGGTGAGAAAATGTGCTCGATCCTCCGGAAATAGAAATATTGTGCTTATGGCTTATCGGAGTTTGTGTTATCTCTTTAAACCAATCTGTTTTGCCATCAAAGACATAACTGCTCAATTCCGGGCGATATTTTTCAATCACCCATTTAAAATCAGAAGCAGACAATGGCTTAGCTCTATGCGAAACGGTACCAACAGTAAGTTGTCCGTCATACGATATCTCTGTCACTCCACTTTTTGCTCGTTTAGTAGTAACAATTATCACTCCGTTAGTACCTCTTGTTCCGTAAATTGCCGCGGCAGATCCATCTTTCAATACATCAATGGACTCCACTTCTTGAAAATTTATATTCCGAATATCAGCGCCAATCACTCCGTCAACAATCACCAATGGGCCTTGTCCGGCCGAAAGAGTATTTGTTCCGCGAAGCAATATTTCATAACTTGCATTAGGATCTGCCCCATCCGGATTTACTATTTGTAGTCCGGCCACTTTACCTTGCAACATCCCCATCGCATTATTAAATGTTCCTGGGTTTAACCCTTCTTTTTTAATGCTTGACACGGAACCTGTCAATTCCTTTTTGGTAGTCGAGCCATAGCCTATCACAACTACATCATCCAAGACCTTCATGTCCTCATGTAGATGAATAGTAAATTCACTTCGGTTGGTTACTTTTTCTTCTACCGCAACGTATCCCACATAAGAAATAACCAAAACATCAGAGTTTTTAGCTTTCAATTCAAAAGCACCGGATAAGTCCGTAATAGTACCGTTAGTCGTATTCTTCACAAGTACGCTAGCTCCAATAACCGGTTCGTTTGCATCATCCAGAACTTTACCTTTAATTACCCTTTGAGCAGCCACACTAGTGCTGACTAGGGATAATGCCACCCACAACATAGTTGTAAGCAGATTGTGATTTGAACATAGTTTCATTAGATTATTGATTTTAAAGTTATAATATGATTTCATCTCTCATAGGAATAGACATTTGCGCTCCCATCCGAGTAACCGAAATAGAAGATGCCTTACTGGCAAAGCATATAGCTTCCTTTAAGCTCCTATTCTCGGAAAGTGCAACGCATAAAGCCCCGCAGAAAGTATCTCCCGCAGCAGTGGTATCAATAGCTTCAACCTTAAAAGCAGGAATATGAAAGAGTTCCTCTTTTTCATAAGCAATAGCACCTTTGGCACCCATTGTAATGATAACAGTACTTACCCCTTTTGATATAATATTCAGAATGGCCTTTCGAGCAGAGTTTTCATCAATAATATTTATTCCCGAAATGATTTCGGCCTCTGTCACATTCGGTATCAGAATATCAACGTTTTTGAGTAATTCATCAGGTAGAGGCTCTTTAGGAGCAGGAGCAGGATTCAGAATAACTGTCGTTCCATTTTTTTTAGCAATTTCTGCAGCATATATCAATGTTTCTATAGGAGTTTCCAACTGCATCACCACAATAGAAGCCTCACCCATCTCCGGCTCAGCCTTTTCTATATCATCCACAGACAATATACTATTAGCCCCCGAGGCTACCACAATGGTATTTTCTCCTTTCTTGTCTACATTGATTAATGCCACACCCGACGGTTTTTCCGAAGTCGTACCCACATACGTAGTTTCAATGCCTTCATTGCGCAACATTTTTATAGTATTGTTCCCAAACATGTCATTCCCTACCTTACAGATAAATACGGCTTGTCCTCCTAATCGGGCAATCGCCACTGCCTGATTTGCCCCTTTACCTCCGTGGGTCATTAAGAAACTTCCCCCCATAACAGTCTCCCCTGGCTTGGGTAAATGCTCTGCTTTAATAACCATGTCTGTATTACTGCTACCTATTACAATAATTTTTTTATTCATCTGCATAATATATAATATTTAAGGTTACACATTCAAGTATCCACATTTGCACAATCGATTGTGCAAATATAGATATATTTTATAAAAAAAAGAATATTAGGCACTTTTTTATTAGAAAAAATATTAATTTTGCAAAAACTATACAATTAATGAAAAAAGATACCCTAATAGATATAGCTAAAATCACTGGATATTCTAAATCAACCATTTCCAGAGTATTAAATGGTAAATCAGAGCAATATCGAATTAGCGAAACTGCTAAAAATAACATATTACAGGTTGTTAAAGAGTTAAATTATAAACCGAACGTTACTGCACAAAGTTTGCGCAACAACATTACACATACCATTGGACTTGTCTTACCTCATATCGACAACCCTTTCTTTGCGAACATAGCTAGTATTGTTATTAGCGAAGCACAGAAATACAACTACACGGTTATGCTAATCGACACCCTCGAAGATCCCATACAGGAAGAAAAAGCAATAGAGTCCCTCCTTGCCCGCAATATTGATGGTATCATACTAGTACCCAGTGGAGACAACCCTAAAAAATTAGAAGACTTCAGCAAGCATATCCCTCTCATTCTAATTGACCGCTATTTCGAAGGGCATAATCTTCCTTACGTCTCTACGGATAATTATGTAGGTGCTTATCAAGCTACCAAACTATTACTCGAATCGGGACATAGAAGAATCTTATGTATACAGGGACCCGAAATTTCCATCACCTCCCAGGAACGTGTCCGCGGTTGTAAAAATGCAGTAAATGAATTGGGAGACCCGAATCTTTTAGCCATCAAAGGGAACGACTTCTCCATACAGAACGGATATATTGAAACTAAATTAGCAGCAACGCAGGAAGTTAGACCTACCGCTATATTTGCCTTAAGTAGCACAATCTTACTGGGAACTATAAAAGCGTTAAATGAGCACAATATTCATGTGCCAGCAGACATATCCCTAATTTCATTCGATGATAATTTATACCTCGATTATCTAAACCCTCCGATTACTCGTATTGCTCAACCGCTTACCAATATCGGGGTGATTGCAGTCAAAATGTTAATGCATAAGATTATTGAGAAAACAGATCTAAACACAGAGATACTTCTACAGCCAACAATAATAAAACGCGAATCAATAAAAGTAATATCATCCAATGAAGCGCAATAGGATTACCCCTATCAAGAAATATTTGGAAATAAGGATATATACTTTCATTATTCGTCGTTTACTGAGTATAGCCGCGCAAGCTAAAATATACCCAAAGAAACGTTCTTTCATGCAAATGATCTTTATTTCAGCAATTGCGGAATCGGCTTAACCAATTTATAACTGGCAGGATCATCACTCTGATCTTTGAGACGAATGCCGGATAGTTGTGCTTCAAAGACATGCTCTATAATCCATGCCAATTTAAAGGCTGCCTTGGCATAACTCAACCCTTCGGGACGAATGTTAGAAATGCAGTTACGTTCCGATTCCAAACGACCCACATAGGGCATCCAAGTGAGATACATGCCCAAACTATCGGGTGAGGACAGTCCAGGACGTTCACCAATAAGCATTATCACCATTTTACATTTTAATAGCTGCCCTATTTCATCACCCAAAGCCACACGAGACTGATCGGCCAACACAATAGGAGCAAGTGATAAATCGAGTTCTTTGATATAAGGAAGAAGATGAGCAATAAGTGGAATAGCCTGTTTATGCACCGCTTTAGATGACAATCCGTCACCAATAACAATTGCCACGTCGGCACCGGTAAATTGCAAGTCAATCAGATGTTGTCGGGCGCTTTCAGACAGACGACGCCCCAGATCGGGACGGGTAAGGTAGACGGTACGATTCGGAGCGGCACTCGAAGCATAAATCGTTTCTAATCCCATACTCCCAAGCTTTTGTTTCAACGTATCTTTGTCGAATGGCAAGTGAACGGCATCTTTGGCCCGGGCATGCGCCAGACTGAATTCTAGCATCTCACGGGTAGGCAGACTGTAACCTGTTCGCCCCAATGCAATGCGGGCATCTGTGAAAGCTTTTAATTCCTTCCAGTAATCTTGTTCAATGATTTCTTCTTCTTTTATCCTAATTAGCTTACTCATACTCATTCCCTTTCTCTTTAAATCTTCTGAATGCTCAACAACGGATGCTTGTTCTTCCATAACTTTAACTGCCCTTTATGATTAATGAGCTGTATTTTCTCTAGCCAATCGGCAAATTCGGGTGCATGTTTTAACCCAAAAATCTCCCTAGCATAGAGTGCATCGTGAAAAGAAGTACTTTGATAATTGAGCATGATATCATCTGCTCCCGGCACTCCCATAATGTAGGTAAGTCCTCCGGCTACCAACAGGGTAAGTAGTCCGTCCATATCGTCTTGATCGGCTTCAGCATGATTCGTATAGCAAACGTCACATCCCAATGGAACCCCCATTAATTTCCCACAAAAGTGATCTTCCAGTCCCGCACGAGTAATCTGTTTGCCATCGTACAAATATTCTGGACCAATGAAGCCCACCACCGTATTCACCAGAAGAGGTTTGAAGCGTCTGGCTACGGCGTAAGCTCTCGCCTCACAAGTTTGCTGATCTACATCATGATGCGCATTAGAGGAAAGAGCACTTCCCTGTCCCGTTTCAAAGTACATCACATTATCGCCTATTGTTCCACGCTTCATACTCAAGGCCGCATCATAAGCCTCTTCGAGCATTTTTAAGTTTACCCCGAATCCGGTATTCGCATCTTCCGTGCCCGCAATGGACTGAAAGACAAGATCCACCGGAACGCCCTGATTAATCAAATCAATGGTCGTACTCACATGAGTCAACACACAAGATTGTGTAGGTATCTCATAGTGATGGATAATTTCATCCAGCATATAATTCAACTCCTTCAATACAGGAAAACTATCACTCGCCGGGTTAATGCCAATTACCGCATCACCTGATCCATACATCAAGCCATCGATGATACTAGCCGAAATGCCTTTCAAATCGTCTATAGGATTGTTTGGTTGTAGCCGCGCACTCAGATGACCGGGCAAACCGATTGTATCTCTGAATTTAGTGACCACTCTGCATTTTTTAGCAGCAAGAATTAAATCCTGATTGCGCATAATCTTGCTCACAGCCGCCGCCATTTCGGGGGTAATTCCAGATGCTACCGCACTCAACATCTCACTGGTGGTATGCTCATTAAGCAACCAGTTGCGGAAATCTCCCACAGTGAGGTGACTGATAGGTGCAAAAGCTTCCGCATTATGAGTGTCTACAATCAGTCGGGTAACCTCGTCCGTCTCGTACGGAATGAGTTGCTCTTCCAGAAAAGTAGCAAGAGGCAGATCGGCCAGCCTCATCTTAGCAGCAACGCGCTCTTCCATGCTCCCGGCAGAGATTCCGGCAAGGTCATCGCCCGAACGAGCAGGCGATGCTTTTGCCAGAAGGTCTTTCAAATCATCAAAATGATACCTCTGATTACCTAAACTAATTTTATACATTCTTATGTTTTTTAATCGTCAATCGGAATAGTAACCGGTACTGCATTTCTTATGCTTACTCTTCTAAAGAAATAATAGTAACCATAAGCTAAAAACATCATGCCCATAAACAGCAAAAAGATGGGAAAATTATAATAAATCATTGCAGCCAGACAGACCATTGCACAAAAGAGAGAAATAATAGGAAACACCGGATAAAAAGGGGCTCGAAAAGGACGTTTTAAATCGGGCTCAGACTTACGGAGTTTCAGTAGTGAGAACATAGATACAATATACATAGTGATAGAACCAAACACAGACAAAGTAACGATGTTTGCCGTCAGTGGCAGATTCCCAAAAACAATAATATTGTCCGAGAAGATAGCTAGAATACCAATCATACCACCAGCCAAAATAGCAAGATGCGGTGTCCTGAATCGCTTGCTAACAGTCGACAACACAGAAGGTAAATATCCTGCTCTGGCTACAGCAAATATCTGGCGGGAGTAGCCCATGATGATACCATGAAAAGAGGCTATCAAACCAAATAAGCCAAGCCACACAAGCATGTGAAGCCAGCCACTTGTGCCACCTACCACTATTTTCATCGCCTGCGGAAGTGGGTCGTTGATGTTTGCCAACGAGCTCCAATCTCCTACTCCACCGGCAAAAATCATCACCCCCATAGCCAAAACTAGTAGGGTAAGAATGCCACCAATAAAAGCTTTAGGAATCGTTTTTCTCGGATTTTTAGCTTCTTCAGCAGCCATAGAGGCTCCTTCAATGGCAAGAAAAAACCAGATAGCAAACGGAATGGCAGCGAAGATACCCGACATAGTCGACATGGAAAATGTGTCACTACCCGCCCAACCGTTATGGGTGAAGTTGCTTAGTTCAAATCCGGGAGCTACCACGCCCATGAAAACCAATAATTCAAAGATGGCCAACAACGTCACGACCAATTCAAAAATAGCCGCAGTGGTTACTCCCAATACATTTAAACTCATAAAGATGATGTAGACTATTACCGCCACCATCTGCGGATTCACCCCCTCGAATTGTACGCTAAGATAGGCTCCGATAGACATCGCTATGGCAGGAGGAGCAAAGATGAATTCAACCAGAGTAGAAAAGCCACCCAAAAAACCACCCACCGAACCGTATGCCCGCTGTGCATACGCAAAAGGCCCTCCGGCCTGTGGAATGGATGTAGACAGTTCCGTAAAACTAAAAATAAAGGTCACATACATGACGGCAACAAAAGCTGTTGTAATCATGAAACCTAATGTACCTGCTGATGCCCAACCGTAGCTCCAGCCAAAATACTCCCCTGAAATAACCAGCCCTACGGCTATCCCCCAAAGATGAAAGCTGTTCAAAGAACGCTTCAAAGTAGTTTTTTCCGTCTCTTTACCCATAATTTTAAGTGTTTGTTAATAACGAGAGACAAATATATAGCTCATTTATATCAAAAACAATAATATAACAATAAAATGATATCTATTTAACTATTATAATATCATAATGAATACACAACTTAAATAAAATGGATCATAATGACTTACGTCAGTTCACCTTATACTATATAATCAAACCAAACGTTATCAAAGAATAATATCTACAAATAGATTTGATTTTTTATATCATGTAACTTCAGCGTGTTGAATGTCCGATATCAGTGTGTTGAAAACGTACATTCAACACGCTGATATCGGACATTCAACAAACCCTTCTCACAAGGCCTGTAGCGGTAGGTATGCAATATTTACATTAGAATACTGAAAAACCTCTGAATTATTATTAGTATCCGGTAACATGAGAAATTATTCAGGGTGCATTGCTAATTCCTCGATGTTGGGCAATGCATCTTGCTCTTCTAATATATCATAAAATACAAAAAATACTAAATTAGGCACCAATCTTGTATGATCCCTGAAATATATCTAAATTGCAGGCTTTGGGACAGATAACTTGAATATCAAATTTTCGATCTTTCTCTCTATGAATATACTTATTGTAGAAGATGAAAACCTACTGGCTATTGAATTAGCTGAAAGATTGGTTCATCTAGATAGTGAAATTAAGATTGTGGGACAAGCAGACAGCATTGCTTCTACCGTGGCATGGTTACAACACAATGAGTGTGACCTGATGTTCCTGGATGTCCATTTAAGTGATGGAATTTCTTTTTCTATTTTCGATAAAATAAAAGTGAAATGCCCCGTGATCTTCACCACAGCTTATGATCAATACGCTATTAGAGCTTTTGAGGTTAATAGCATTGCTTATCTATTAAAACCTATCGACGAAAAAGATTTGGAGAAATCTTTGAATAAGTATAGGGAAATAAGGGGCATGTTCCGAGCTGATTTTGAGACTTTACTAAACTATTTAGGGAAGTCACAAACTGAAACCAAAACCTTTATCAGCCGCATCATGCTCAGTTCCGGTAAAGCGCAGATGGCAATGAATGTAGAAGATATTGCCTACTTCATGGCGGATGGACGTTATCTTTTTGCTATTTCAGTGGCCGGAGAGAAGTATTTCTGTGAGAGTACTTTATCTAAGTTGGAGGAGGAATTGGATAATCGTGTCTTCTTTCGGCTCAACCGTCGTTTCATTGTCAACTTTGCCAGTGTGGCTTATTTTACTGCCTATTCTAAAAGTAGAGTGAAGGTGAAGTTAAAGCCTGAACCGGATGAAGAGATTATTATTAGTTCCGAAAAAGTGAAAGAGTTTAAGCAATGGCTGGTAAGATAGTAGATGGTCTGTTTACTAGCGTCTACTTTAAAGCTAGCGTGTTCATCCTTGTGATTTTTTTTGCTGCAACTTGGTATGTAAACGTGCAAGTGGAAAATGAAGCGGCTCAACGTACGAATACGATGACGCAAACTTTAGCAGTCAACAATATCCACGTGGTAACTAACATGCTCGATAATTATGAAGAACGACTTTCTCTCTTAAAAGCAGCACTCAGCGAAGATGCTTCGAAGGATATATCACGCAAAACGATGATGTATATGCAAAAAGAGGACTCAAGTATCAATGACATCTATCTGGAACCACTGGATGCTTTGCACAAAGACAACACGCATGTATGGCGTGAAGTGTTTGTAAAAGGCGGACGTAATTACTTAAAGTTCTCTTTGCCGATTGACTCGAATCGTAAGTTAAGCTTATTGGTAGATCTCATGGGATTTCACCAGAAGTTTTCGGAAACAGACACAAAAAGTTTTAATGCTTATATCACGATTACCTGGAAGGGCATCTATCTATATCATCCCGATGAAAAGAAAATTGGGACTAAAGTGGGAATTCAAGACATTGCCAATGAGAAAAAAGTTCTCGCTCTAAAGGATCATTTTATAGAAAAAGTAAACTCCGACTATCTAAATCTCCCCGTCTACCGTTATTATTACTTGATGAATATGAATGGTGAAAAATGGATGTTCACTGCTAATATTCCAAATTTAGATTTAATAGAATCAACCCGAAAAACAGGAAATGACTTTTTGATGATCTCTCTATTGGCCATCTTTTCTTTCTTAACTGTTTTTAGTTTAGGAGCCTTAAGATGGAGAAAAGAATTTATTCGCCGTAGAGAGATAGAACAGCAAAATCTGAATCTCCAATTGAAAAATGAACAGCATAAACAAACGATGGCGACTGCTGAATTGGAGCGTTTGAAGAGTGGATTAAATCCTCATTTTCTTTTCAACTCTTTAAGTAATTTGAGGGTATTGGTAAGCAAAGATCCGGAAGTAGCCAAGGATTTTGCCATTACTTTATCCAATTTATATAGATATATGCTAAAGCAGGAGTATCAAAATACGGTTAGTTTAAAAGAGGAATTGGAGTTTACTGAAGATTATATCAGTCTACAAAAAATCCGATTTGCTAATAAATTGATCACGGACGTTTCTTTATCTAAAGAATGGATGGAATATAAAGTTCCACCACTTTCCTTACAATTACTAGTGGAGAATTGTATCAAGCATACAAAAATATCAGATAGTGAGCCACTTCGCATTCGCATTTATGAAGAAAATGGCTTTTTGGTAGTGGCTAATAATTACAACCCCCGTGAATCGGAGACTGAGTACTCTGGTAGAGGTATTGAAAATTTAATTAAAAGATACTCTTTCTTAACGCAAACAGATTGTCGGTTCGGAGTGATAGATGGATATTATATTGCCAGAATTCCGCTTCTTTTCATTTCATAAACACATCTGATTACCAGATTCACTACCCATTTTACCCGCTTCACTACATTTCTTTTTCTAATAAGAAATTTCCCTATTACTTTTGGCACAAAGTTATAGTTTATGAAATATTTACTAAGTATCATTTTATTGTCCTCTTCGCTTGGAGTTGGGGCACATCTAGGTTTACTTACAAAGAAGAAAAAGAAGCCAAAAACAGAAGAAAGAGTAGAAAAAGTTGATAAATTTAAGCAACTAACAGACAGCTCTACTTGTGATTTAGGTCTTTTCTCTGTTTATAAGCAAAAGGGAGATTACTATTTTCTAATTCCGGATAGCCTTACCGGCCGCGATCTTCTAATAGTAAATAAGATCTCTCAAGTACCGGCAAACTTTAATGATGCCGGCATTAATAAAGGAATGGGGTTCGAAGATCTTGTAATTCAGTTTGAGATCAACAAAGAACAAAAAAAGGTTTATGCCCTTCAATATAAACCTTTTGTGGCTGTTTCTGATTCGGCTAAGATTCGTGAAAGCGTTGCAAGTAATTTTGCGAAATCAATCTTAGAATCTTTTGATATTGAAGCTTACAATGTCGACAGTACTGCCGTACTGATCAAAGTGAACAAGGTATATGATGGGAAAAGAACTAGTTTCAATAATGTCTTTGGAATGACAGGAATAGGTACTTCTCCCATTAGTGATTATTCGTATATTTCTTCCATGAAGAGTTTTCCGCAGAATATTGTGGTGAAATCGATGCAAACCACAAAGATTCCCGCTGCGCAAACAGAGGCAAATCTTACTGTGGAGATTACATCCAATCTGGTGTTACTCCCCAAAACACCTATGACTCCTCGTTTTGAAGATTCCAGAGTGGGTTATTTCTCCACTCCCCGTTGGTATTTCAATGATGAACAACATGAATTAGAAAAGCGTAATTTAGTTACGCGATGGAGATTGGAACCGAAAGATAAAGAGGCGTATGCTCGTGGAGAATTGGTAGAGCCAATACGCCCGATTGTGTTTTATATTGACCCGGCCACTCCTTCGCAATGGAGAAAATATATCATTCAAGGAGTTTATGACTGGCAAAAAGCTTTTGAAGCTGCTGGCTTTAAGAATGCGATCATTGCAAAAGAAGTTTCTGCTGAAGAGCCTGATTTTGATATTGATGATTCGCGTTATTCGGTTGTTACCTATGTCGCATCCGATAGGGCAAACGCCATGGGGCCCTCTGTCTTTGATCCTCGCTCCGGGGAAATTCTGGAATCGGATGTCATCTGGTGGCATAACGTGATGACTTCTGTTCATTCCTGGATGCGCGTGCAGACTGGGATTATTGATCAAAAGTCAAGAGACAACAAGTTCAGTGATGAACATATGGGAGAGGCTATTCGTTTTGTCTCTTCACACGAGATAGGTCACACGCTCGGATTGAAGCATAATATGGGAGCATCTTACTTCTACCCTGTCGATTCACTGCGTAGTGAAACGTTTTGTGAAAAGATGGCTACAGCTCCTTCAATTATGGACTATGCTCGTTTTAATTATATAGCACAGCCGGGGGATAATGTAAAATCTCTTACACCTAAAATCGGAGAGTATGATAAGTTTGCCATTGAATGGGCTTATCGTTATTATCCGGAAGAAGATGCTCATAAAGAGTTAGCTCAGTTAAAGAGAATGGTTGCTCAGGCTTATAAGAATCCGAATTGCCATTACTTGCCACAGCAAGATATGCGTACGGCTGTTGATCCGCGAGCTCAAAGTGAGGACTTAGGCGATGATGCAGTAAAAGCAAGTGAATATGGTGTGAGAAACTTAAAGAGAATTATTCCCAATATTTTGAAATGGACCACTTCTGTCGGCGATGATTATCTGGAAGCCGGGAAATTGGCCAATGATGTGATTGGACAGTGGTATATCTACTCTTACCATGTATTGACCAATGTTGGGGGTGTTTATCTGAACAATACAATTTACGGCGATGAGACTAAAAGTACTATTTTTGTTCCCCGCGAAAGGCAAAAAAGAGCTGTTAAGTATTTAATTGACCAAGTGATCACTTATCCCACGTGGCTCTTTGGAGATCAATTATTCAATTATGTATATCCGGTAAAAGAGTCTCCTGCCGGATACCAAGAATACAATCCTTTTGCCACTTACAAGAATATGCAATCTTTTATTTTGTGGGATTTGTTAACAAATGAGCGTCTGGATCGAATGGTGGCCAATGAAGTTCAGAATGGAAAGCAAGCTTATACAGCCTCCGAACTGATGGAAGATTTGTATAATGCTATATTTGCTAAGACAAAACAGAGCAGTGCGTTGAGTATTGTAGAGATGGCCACTCAGAAGGGATTTATTGATGCACTGATCGTTGCTGCTGATAGGAATGAAGTGAGTAAAGAGAAAAAGGCAATCGACGATCATTCGGTCAACTTTAGTTCTGATCTTCTTTTTTCAGGGCCAAAAAGAACATCGGAGGCTATCTCAGTCAAACGGGGAATTCTGCTTCGCATTGAACGACTTTTGAAATCAAAACTTGCTCTGGCAGACCAGTCGACCCGCTATCATTATGAAGATATGTTGCTTCGCATTGATAAATCTTTGCGATAAAAAGTGGATAGGTATATAACGTAAATAATCATTTAAATCTTTAAGGTAATGAAATTAATCGTGTTATTATTTCTTTTTATTTTCCCTTTCACCTTATCAGCACAAGAAACAGTGTTGATCAAGGGAAAAGTGGTGGCAGAAGATGGAACTCCGTTACCGGGTGCTTCTGTCTACATAGATAAAAATTCTATTGGCGAAAAATCATCCATTGAGGGAGTTGTCGCCAATTATAATCTCGGAACAACGACCGATATAAATGGTACATTCTCAGTCTCTATTCCTAAAGGAATCGTGCAATTGACTTGTAGCTTCATTGGATATGAAACACAGAAGGTCAGTATCCGAAACAAATCTTTCGTAGCAATTACACTGAAGGAGTCAGAGAGTACACTGGGTGAGGTGGTAGTAACCGGATATCAGAAGATAGAAAAACGGAAGCTGACGTCTGCTGTTTCTACTATCAAAGCTGCAAGCATCTTGCAGGCAGGCGTTTCGAGTGTGGATATGATGTTGAGCGGACAAGTTGCCGGTGTGCAAACAACTGCGTTAAGTGGTGCTCCGGGTGCTCCGGCTAAAATACGCATTCGTGGAGTGGCTTCATTGAACGGACCACAAGATCCTCTTTGGATATTAGATGGTATGCCGCTTGAGGGTACAAGCTTACCTGATATGACGGATAAGAATATTGATCAGCTTTTCTCTTCCTCTATTGCAGGTATTAATCCTGCCGACATACAAGACATCACAATCCTGAAAGATGCTGCCGCAACAGCCATCTATGGTGCAAGAGCTGCTAATGGAGTAATTCTCATCACAACAAAAAAAGGAAAAGAAGGAAAGCCTACCATTCAGTTTAACTCAAAACTCTCTTTCGTGTCTCGTCCGGATATGGGTAAATTAAATCTGATGAATTCTTCTGAAAAGTTGGACATGGAACTGCGATTGGCTCAATATAGTGATTTGGATTCGGATAATACGATCACAAAGAGAGGAGCCATTGGAAGACTTTTTGAAGCGAATAATTTATGGAATCAGTATCGTCAAGGAGGACTGGAAGGTCTGCCGGCAAATGTACAGAGTGAAATTACTCGTCTACGAATGGGGAACACCAATTGGGGAAATGAACTTTACCAAACAGCCGCCAATCAAGATCATAGTTTGAGCATTAACGGAGGTACAGATCGCTCCACTTATTATTTCTCTGCCGGATATTATAATGAATTGGGAACAACCATTGGTACATCTCTCAAAAGACTGAACTTTACGCTGAAGGGAGATTATAAACTTTGGGATAATTTGAAAGTTGGCGTTGCCCTCTATACAAATGAGCGGAAACAGAGCTCTTATCTCTCTAACACAGGATTACAAACTAATCCTGCTAGATATTCCCGAAGGGCGAACCCTTATCTGGCTATTTATGACGAGAACGGTGATTATGTGTACGACCCGGACATCACTCCATATAATGGTAATACGCTCAACTATAATATTATTGAAGAGAGAAACAATACCTCCAACGACTTAAAGGCCCGTACATTAAATGCTGTTTTTGATCTTGACTGGGAGATTATAAAAAAATTAAATTTCAGAACACAACTGGGGCTACAACGCGATAACGATAATTCGCAACAATACGGTGGAACGAATAGTTATTTCTCTCGCCTTGAAAGAGAAAAAAGTAAAGTAGGCAACTCTTACTTCATCCCCGAGGGTGGCGTTATTAAGAATGAAGAGAGAACTTTTAACCAATGGAATTTAAAAACTGTACTAGAGTACAATCTTTCATTTGCGGAAAAGCACGAGTTCGACTTTATGGTCGGCAGTGAATTGAGACGTACCAAAGAAGAGAAGATAACCTCTGCCGGGTATGGATTCAACAAAGAAACACTGACTACCGAACCGGTTATTTTCCCTGATGCTTCTTACGCCGTTACTTTTCCCCTGTTCAGAAAGTCATTGATAGAAAATGCGTATGCCTCTTTCTTTGGAACGCTAGGATACACTTTTGATAAGAAATATACTTTCTTTGGCAGTGTGCGCATGGATGGATCCGATTTGTTTGGTGTTGATCCAAAATACAGATATCTTCCTTTATGGGCTGCTTCCGGTGCATGGAGAGTAAAAGAAGAAGCCTTTCTGAAAGATGTTAACTGGCTGAATGACTTGAAACTTCGCCTTTCATACGGATTACAGGGAAATATAGATAAAAATACTTCAAAATATATTATTGGGGAACGAAAGACAGTCACTTTGCTACCCGGACAATCGGAGCCTACCATTTCTCCGACCAATTTGCCCAATGATCGCCTACGTTGGGAGAAGACGGCCACTTGGAATACAGGGTTTGATGTGGCATTGCTCGACAATCGAATCTTTTTCAGTGCAGATGTTTATCATCGTAAGTCGACCGACCTGATTGGTTCCAGATCTGTCGCACTAGAAAATGGAATGGGAACTGCTACCATTAATTGGGCTGCATTGACTAACAAAGGTTTTGAATTGACCTTAGTAACGCGCAACATCCACACTTCTGCTTTCAAATGGAGTACAACAATTAACATCGCTAAAAATACGAATCATGTAGATGAGATCCATGTCCCAAAGAATCAGGTCACTCCTTCATTAATAGGTCGTCCGGTGAACGCTCTTTTCGCCTTCAAAACGGCAGGGCTCGACGAACAAGGCTATCCTTTGTTCCAAAAAGGAGACAAGAAGGTTTCTGCCACTGAATTCTTCGGATTAGTAGATCCTGAAGGTTGGGGGATGTATCAAAGCACCTTATCCAATGAACAGATTCGTGACTTATATACTTATATAGGAGATAAAGACCCAAAGATTTCAGGAGGGTTGATTAACAATTTTGAGCTGGGCCCTTTCTCACTGAACATCTCTTGCAGCTTTAACCTTGGTCAGTGGGTGAAGACTGAACCGTTCTATAACATCATTGAAATGGACAGAGGAGTTAACCGCACCACGATGATGAACCAAGTATGGACTCCTGATAATAAATCGGGCATCTATCCACGAATGATAGGGGCATATACGGAAGATGGTAGCCGTATGGGCGACTATATGGCCTTCAATACAGGCTATGTGTTGGCTACCGATGTATTCTCTGATTTGGATATTTGGTATAAGAAAATGAATTACCTGCGCGTAAACAGCATACGTTTTGGTTATGAGCTTCCAAAGAGTACATTAACAAAAATAGGCATTGCTTATGCAAAAATAAACGTAGAGGCTCAGAATCCGTTTGTAATAGCATCTAACTACGATGGATATTTTGATCCGGAGACTTTAGGAAACATTTATGCTCAACCGATGCCTAAGTCAATAACAGTAGGATTAAATGTCACTTTCTAATCTAAAAAAACAGAAAAAAAATGAAAAGATTTAATTTATATATAGTGGCTTTATCCCTATTAATGCTCACTTCTTGTGATAACTTTTTGGATATAACGCCTGTGGGAAAAGTGATCCCTACCACTTTCCAGGATTATCGTGACCTGATGACTAATGCTTACGAAGTGATTCCCACCGATCGCTCATTAAGCACCGTCAGAGGAGATGAATTGCAATTAGTATACGATGATTGGGGCGATTATCTCCTTTATCAAAGCATCTATGTCTGGAAAGATATCAATCCGGATGCAAACACGATAAGTTTTGCTTGGCAACAGTATTATAGAGCCATCTTAAACGCTAATCAGATCATTATCGATGGAGACAAAGCGACCGATGGTACTCAAGCTGAGATTAATCAAGTGAGAGGCGAAGCTTATCTAATGAGAGCATATATGCATTTTGGTTTAGCCGGTTTGTTTTCAGATGTGTACAATACGGAGAATCTGAATAAAAAATCCATTCCTTTGGCCACAACGATTGATATTTGGAAGAACTATGAAAGAAATACAATCGGTGAGGTGTATCAACAGATTTTTGCTGATATTGAGGAAGGAATTAAATTGTTGAACGTTGACGAACAACCCAAAGGTTTGAACTATCGCTTCTCAAAAGTGTCAGCCTACGGTTTTGCAGCTCGTGTGTATGCTTACACAGGCAATTGGAGCAATGCCGGGATGTATGCAAAGAAAGCGTATGATCTCAATCATACCTTGATTGACATGAATGTCTCTGGTGCAAAACTTCCCATGAATTACACCTCTGAGGAGAATGTGTTGGCTATGGAACAAACATTTTATTCTGAGTTGAAAAACAAGTTCAACATCTCTGACAAGTTAATCAATGCCTTTGATAAGACAAACGATCTACGTTTTGCTAAATACTTTGAGGCCAGAGGTACGGCCTATCGTTGTTCGTTGGGATATACTTTAGCAAACAAAGTATCAATGAGAACGGCCGAATTCTATTTGCTTCTGGCTGCTTCCGAAGCACAAGTATCCGGCGGCGATCTAAGCAAAGCAAAAGATTACTTGAAGCAGCTCCTTGTTAAGCGTCTCAAACCGGACTATTATGCCGCCCAAGCAGCAGCAATAGATGCAATGGACAAACAAGCATTTATTCAGCGGGTAGCTGACGAGCGATACAGAGAATTAGCTTGCCAAGGCTTTAGATGGTATGATTTACGTTACTTCGGTAAACCGAAAGTCATCAAAACATTTAATGGAGAAAGTTACACGTTAGAGCAAGGAGATAGCAGATATGTACTCCCCTTCCCTACTGAAGCAGTCGACGGTAATCCTAATTTATTGAATTAAAATAGAATTTCTCTAAATTCTATTTTGAGGAGAATAATTCAAAAGCAAGTAATCCTAGCAACTTATATTGAGTTACTAGGATTACTTGCTTTTGTATCGGTTATATCACACCTAACTCCGCTCATTCGCAACAAACTTATTCACAATTAGTGCCAATGCACCATCTGATGTTACATTACAAGCCGTACCAAAGCTATCCTGTAAAGCAAAAATGGTGATCAACAAGGCTGTTCCTGCTTCATCAAACCCTAATACAGAAACTACAATACCAAGAGAAGCTAACACAGTACCTCCGGGAACACCGGGAGCTCCTATAGCAAAAATGCCCAAAAGAAGAACAAACGCAATCATAGTCGACAAATCAGGCAAAGTTCCATAAAGTACCTGCGAGACTGTCATCACCAAAAACACCTCTGTCAAGACCGAACCACACAGATGAATATTAGCGAAAAGTGGAATTGAGAAATCAGTTACCTCTTTTTTTAATATTCTGTTCTTTCTGGCACAGGTAAGAGCTACGCCCAATGTTGCTGCAGACGACATCGTTCCTAAAGCCGTTACATAAGCCGGTCCATAGTGTTTGAGAATCTCCCAACCATTTTCCTTTGAATATAAGGATGCAATCGTATAGAGTAAAAACATCCATATATAATGGCAAAAGACAGCAATCAGAATTACTACTGCAAAAATAGGTAATTGTTTTGTTATGGCTCCCTCATAGCTCAATACGCAAAAGTTAGCAGCAATAAAAAAAGGAAGAATAGGTATTAATATCTTCTGCACTAATAAGATAACCATTTGCTGAAAATGATCTAACAGAAGAATTATTTCTTTACTCTTTACCCATGCTGTTGACAAACCTACAAATATAGATAATACCAAGGCAGACATCACATCCATTATTGAAGGTATCTTCAATGAAAATGGTAACTCCGGAAGCTTGCGTAAGTTGTCCAAATCGGGTGAGATATTGAGGAATGGGATAACCTCGTAACCAACGGTTATTCCAAACAATGCAGCTCCAATAGAGGAAATATAAGCAATAGCGAAAGTAAACAAAAGAACTTTTGAAGCACCACTTTTTAAGCGGGCAATGGATAGAGCCACAAAGCCAAAAATAATGAGTGGCACTAAGAAAAAGATTATTTGTCCGCCGATTTGCTTCATTACCAGAGCAATCTTGATAATAGATTCATTAGCAAATGCTCCGATGAGCAAGCCTACCGCAACAGCAAATAATAGTTGTACAATTATGTTTGAAAAGAAATGTTTCATATGACGTTTATATAATGCAAAGTTAGATACATTTAGCCAACTGCAAGATACTATAATCATGGTATTTTTATACCACAAATGAGGTAGATTCAGAAAAGATATTATTCTAGTTGCTAAAAAAAATCAAGAAAGAGGATACTATAATTCTTAAAATGTAATATAATAAAAGATATTACGGATGAAACGAAATTCTTAAACCGTTTGTAATGAATAACGCTCATTCCTAAAGCTTGAGTTCCTCAATTATGTAATGAATATTTGTAGACTTTAAAAGGCTATTTTTATTAAAGTTATTTTTGGAAACTTATGATAAAAAGGGCATGGTTTAATATCCTTACAATTAAAAGCAGGCTCTTAATAACTATAAAATCAATTTATAATAAATCCCAAAACAATTTATAATAAATGGCACCAGAACTTATTATACCTCTATTCCCCGTTTATTTAGTTTCTGATGAATTTTAAATACAAAAAAGGTGGCAATTCCAGTCGGGAACTACCACCTTTTCATATATATGATGTTATGATTGCTACTCCATAACGCTTCTTGTTTGAAGTATTAATGTTGTGTATTGTTTCGTTGTCGTATTTTTATCATTGTATATATTATTCATTATATATTTTTTTATGGGTAGTTAGAGCCCGACTTTCATTCTACAAATATACAACACAAAACCTCCTTGAACAAGTCTTTTAGCCGTTTTTTATTGTGGTGACTCCTTGCCTGATGCCGTTTTCGGCGGGGGCAATTCGATAATACAACCAGCTAAAAGAAGAGCCTGAGGATATGCGAATGTTGAGAATCTCACCATAAAGAAGGGGCTTACCGGAAAATTTACCGATAAACCCCTTCTTGTGCAAAGTAAAGTTCCTTAGTCCGACTAATTCCCGGATATCAAAAAAGTACGCCGTCCTTCAGCCGTAAAACCCCACTCATCAGTAGCCTCTATTTGAATAGAATGTACTCCCTTGCAATACTTCTCAGGCAGTTGGATGCTCCATACCTGAGAAGAAGCTCGGCTACGAAGAGGATTGGAACGACTATATTTTGTTGGATAAACATGACTACGATTCCAAGTAAGCAAGCGGGCAACGTTAGGAGCAAGAACGTTCTTTTTCTCACACGTTAGCCATTCTCCCCCATCTACTTTACAACGCACTTTAGTAGCGTCAGAAGCGCCTCCATACACGGTAGCTAGTACCATTCCAACAGGCATTTCCTTTAGCGTCTCCACAGATACATCGGTACTATCAATGCCCGCAACCCATATATCCATCTGCCTTGTTTCATCTAAGCCAATACCCTTAAAACGAAATGAATAATCGTTTTTAGCAAAACTGAATACAAAATAGTTGCGCGGAGAACCGCATTGCATCAGTGCAGTAGGGATTCCATTCCAGTCTTTCTCCCCTACCCACCAAAAGCCACAACTTGCTCCGGTCACCAATTCATGCACACGCACGTTCTTTCCTTCAAAGAAATGTCTCGACACCTGATGCATATGTCCCGAAAGTACTAACACCTTACCTCTTCCTTCCAATAAGTCAATCAGCTCGGATCCATTTTGAGTATAAGTTAGAGGGATATGCATGCAAAACACCAATTGCTTATTTGCCGACAACCTTTTCAAGTCCTCCTTCACAAATTTCAATTGCCTTTCGGATATCCGTCCCGTGTACGATCTAGCACCTGTTCCATACACATTATTCAGGATAATAAAATGTACGTTTCCCTTGTTAAATGCATAGGTCGATGCTCCAAATAGATTGTCGTAAGTAGCTTCCTGCTTTTCCCTCAAAATGTCTGCATCCCGATCATGATTGCCAATTACCGTCCATGATTCGGACGGTAATTGTTCAAACATGGATTTCATCTCCTGCAACAGACCGATGTTATCATTCACCAAGTCTCCCAAAAATAGATTCAGAGAACTCGGTTGATCGTATAGTAATTCAGAGAACAGAGTCTGCGAGGCATAATGCATTTCCTGTTTATCTCCTACTTGCACATCGCCAATAGCATTCAGCACAAAATGAGAGACTGATTCTTTTTTCTGTAAGGGAAACTCAATCATCTCTTTTTGATTACTCTGAAAAGAATCAACTCTATAATAATTGGCATTTTGCACTTTAGAGCCTATCAAACGATAATTATCAGGTAAAATGGGAAAAACGCTCATATTGGGCCCTACAATCAAAGAAAATTTTCCTTGTTTGTCAGATACAACAATTGTATCACCGTTAGAGAGTTCTATACCCGACAAGCCTTTCTCTGCTTTATCAAGTATACCGTTCCCATTTTTATCCTCAAAAATTACGCCTCTTATTTCGTTGACGTTTTGTGCACTACAGATTGTAACATTCCAACAAAAGAGACACACTAACCCTCCGAAAAATAAAAAATCAGACTTTCTCATTACATACTTCTTCAAGAAAAAATTATTCGACTGCTACATCATATTTAAATGTCAGCACATGATTATTGGCGTCTAAGAACGACACATAACCTATTCCGGTTGATGTAAACTGCATATTCAAATCATCACAGACCACATCTGCTATTACTTTTGGCGAACTCCATTGTTGAGTGTCGCTGTCCAGATACACAACTGTAGGATAGTCTTGCTCATTACGATATACCACAAATGGTGTTCCATCGGGCGCAATGGCCAGCCCCGTAGAAGTATGGCTATTGATAATCATGTTAATCGGTTCTCCACCAACGGTAGACCATGTTTTATCTGCCGCGTTATACTTTCTCAGTCTGGGTCTGTACGAACCGGCGATTAACGCATCATCGCTCGTCAACACATAAACGGCCTCATCTGTAGCAGCCATATTCAAAGTAACAATACTGGTTTGTGTTGCTCCCGCCTCTAAATAATTACTCAACAAGCTCGTCCAAGATCCATTCAAATATTTATAAACCGAATAGCCATAGTTAACCCCATCCACAGTTCCTCGATAGATAACAGACAAGTAAGCGTCCGATCCTGATTTTGCCATTTTACATAGATAAATCGGTGTAGCTGAAGCTAATAAAGGTAACCCGGCATTATTCCATGTTCCGCTATATTGAGACATCACGAGTTCATTTCTAGCGAAAGAGACCGCCCTACTTGTATTAATTTGCGCTACAATAGGCTTATTCTCCTCTACTACCGCCAATTCTATTTTGGTAGATTGAGCCTGCACGAAACCTTTCTCTCCTACATAATTCCAAGAAGTTCCATCCCATTTCATCATTGAAGCAGCACCCTTAACAGCCGCAGTTTGATCACTATAAGCCACATAAGGATATCCCTTACTATCAAAATCAACGCTATAATTAGACGAAGCAACTTCTCCTTCGCTAAAACCATCTGTTGAACCAACGATTGCCCAAACTCCGTTGACTAACTTAGCCAAAGACATCTTAGATTTGGGAGCCTCAGCATCCTTTATTTTAAATGCCAGATATGGAATCTCTTCTGTGGGACTAATCACCAACCGGGCTCCCGAATAAACCGTTTTATCAGCAAAATCAGCCATTCTCGTCCAAACCATATTGGTGGCTTTGGTTACAGTTACGGAGTACTTGACATTCGACTTCCCATTGCTCACAATATAGTCCAACGGAACAGAAAAGTCATTAGGCGATGCTCCACTAACTTGCGTCACGCCATCTAAAAGAACTATATTTTTGTCGTTCATCGTGAAACGAGCCACTAGATGCGTTCTATCCAAAAACGCAGGAAGAGGAATCGTCAGTTTATTATCAGTTGGAACAGCACTCACAACATAATCTTTAGAAAGTATACCCTGATTATCCTCTGCATAAAAACCAAACGATAATAACTTAGGCTCAATAGTCGTTTCCACCTCATCATCGCCACTATCAGAACAAGATGAAAACACAGTCACCGTGGCAATCATTAATACCCATACTAATTTTCTTAAAATTTCCATAAAAAACAATCTTAAGGACTCAATGTCCGATTAATAAAAAGCTAATCTATCGTATATGTTTTGGGATAAAGCACCCCCTTAATCATTGGTTCTTCCAAAAGTGAAGACTGAATGAATGTCGCTAGTTCTTCAACAGTCAAGCGGTTAACCAATTGCTCGTATTGCTCAAAATAGCCCCAGTTCTCTTCCTCATTGTAAATTGAATTTCTGATGGAAGTACTCCAGAAAGAATTCTTCTGCTTGTCAAGCATAAACTCTTTCAGCATATTCTGTTTCACATCACGCAAAATAGCATCAAAAGCCTGCGGATGATCCGATAAGTTCTTCAAGTCATCTTTCACAGCCTTCACTAACACATCCACATCTTGCGGCAAACAAGAGAAGCCAATCATTGTACGCGACAAGAAATTCGGATAACGAGTAGCACTCGCCGCCACACTCACGCTATAAACCTTTCCCATCTCTTCACGCAAGTGATTCAGCAGAGAAGTTCTTAAAACAGCCTTCAACACATTCTGCTTAAGAAGATATGTGCGAAAATCGCCCTGCAACGTATCCTGTTGAAAAGCCAGTGAAACAATCGCTTTCGGAGAGTCACCATCGTGCCGTTCAAGTACCACATCTTTTCGTGGAATCATCCTCTCGGCAAATTGATAACCGATATTTGAACTTCCTTTAGGCAATCCTCCCAAATACGTCACAACGTACTCTCTAATATCTTCCAGTTTACAATCGCCAATAATCACAAACGTATACCCGTCGGCCGGGCCATAAAAACGATTAAACAATGGCAACATGACATCTTCGTGCACTTTCGCGTCAATTAAAGAGTCAGTCAACTCTGTATTGGTATAATTTCGTCCGCTAAGCAACCACGAAAATTCTCTTTGGAAGACATCCGCAGGTGTATCCGTTTTCAATCGGAAACTTTCTTTTGTCTTATCAATGACTTGCTTGTAGATTTCTTTATCAAGCTTGGGCTCGGTCCATTTCAAATAGAGTAATTGAAAGAGAGTTTCCGCATCTTTTAGCTGCGCACCTCCTGCTATCCCTGTCCTTGTCTTATCAACAAGGAATCGCATCGATGCCGAGTTTCCGGCCAAGTAGTAATTCAAAGCACTTCTGCTAAATTCACCTGCTCCAGATACCGGTATGATGGAACTGGCAAACACCCCGCTATTGTATTGCAAAGAGTCCAGTGAATACAAACCGCCCTTACGAAAACCAGTCAGCATAATTTTGCCCAAGTCTTGTTTCGATGGTTTAAACACCACCCTCACTCCATTATCCAGATACAAAGAGACAGCCCCCAGTTCAGTGATGCTATCTTCCCTCGTAATAGTACCTTTTCTATCTACCCGGCACAACACTTCCGGAATAAACACATCCTTTTTATAAGGAATTACCGACTGTTTTCTCTTTTCAGCAATAAACTGTAGCAAATCATCGGTAGAAGAAACTTCTTTGTATACCTCGTTATTGGCTCTTAACAAGTAATGCATCTTTTTAGGACGATACATCTCTGCCAACTTTTTCACCAGATACACCGAATCTATTTTAGGCAAATAATGCTCCAGCAGTTCATATTCCTGCTCTGGAGAAATGAGTTGATTACCCACATAAAATTCAGAATAAACATCTTCCATCAGCTTATCTGAAGCAGTCTTTTGCTTACTATCTATCCTGTTCTTTTGTTGACTCATCAAGGTTTTCTTCACCCTATCAATTTCAGCATTGTTAAACCCATAACTAAACAGTTGTTTTTGCTGAGCTACAAATTCACCAATGCCCTGCTTTACTTTCCCCGGTACCAATTCTACTGATTCGAGCAAGATCCCTTTCGTATTTAAAAAACCGGAATATTGAATAGAGGCCTTTTTATAAGTAGGATTTTCAAAAGCAAAAGCATTCATCCTTACTTTTAAGAGTCGGTTTATTAGGGCCCTGGTCAGATACTCCCGGTAATCCGTTTCATTTTTCACTGCTCCCGGCAAAGGGAGTAATAAAATCATGTCCAGTTCAACGGTGTTCAAAGACTCATGCGTCACAATCTTGGCACTCTCCTTTTTATATGAAGCGATGTCGTACAACTTCGCCTTTGGATGTTCAACTGGTTTCAACCCGCCAAACTTCTCTTCAATGAGCTTCCGAACCTGATCGGGATTAACATCTCCTACCACCGCAACCGCCATTAAAGAAGGCCTGTACCATGTATTATAATAATTTCGGATTCTTTCCGGAGAACAGTGCTTTATCACAGCCGTATCTCCAATGGTCAACCTTTCCGCAAAACGAGATCCATTCAGTAGCTCCATCAACAACGCATTCTCGCTATCACGCTTGGGTCCCGTTTTAGAAAGCCATTCCGAAAGAATAACCCCTCTCTCCTTTTCCACTTGCATACTATCTATACACAAGCCCCCGGCCCAATCGGCCAAGATCGTTAAGGTAGAATCTACCATTAGTGGGTTAGCCGAAGGTAGCTGCAACTTAAAGACCGTTTCATTAAAAGAAGTATGCGCATTCAAATCCTTGCCGAATTTGGCCCCTTTAGACTCTAAGAAGCGCACCATTCCATCATCCGGAAAATGTTTGCTCCCATTAAAAGCCATGTGTTCCAGAAAATGCGCCAGACCTTTCTGATTATCTTGTTCTATGGTCGATCCCGCCTTCACAAAAAGTCTATACACGGCTTCTCCCCGAGGATAATCATTGGGATAAATATAATAAGTAAGTCCGTTTTTTAACTGTCCCTTTATTAACTTCGGATCGGCAGGTAGCGGCCGGCCTCCATTCGCCAGCACCTGCAGTGTCCCTAGCCATAATCCGATAAACACCATTATAACGATTTGTCTCATTATCTATACTATTAATTTTTCTTTTCTATTACTAGTTCTTTCTGCAATCCATCGGGGCCCGGCAATCCTAGTGTCAAATCCAAGCTATTGCCTAACAAACGAATCGTAATAGTATTGTCTTTACTTTCATCTACCTTGTTCGGTTTCCAACGTATGCGAATAGGCATATCATAAATGCCGGGTAAAAAAACCAGCGACGCGCCCTTGGTAACAAGTTCAAAATCAACGCCCTGCTTTAAGCCGTTGCCTACAACCATTTCATAAAACACCTCTACATTTTCCGCCAAAGGCTTAGAGCTTAAATACACACTATACGTATTTATGTTATTCACGTTTGATCCAACAACAGCCTTAGAAGCTCCACTTTCTGAAGCTATATATACAAAAGGATAGTCATAACTCGTACGTTCCTCTTCATTACAAGATACCAAGAAACAAAGCGCTCCCAGTAATATTATTAATCGTTTCATATCGCTATATTATTTATTAACTGTAGGATTCGGTTGCATATTCGTATTCGCATCCAGTTCCACCTGAGGTATGGGTAATACAAAATAGTCACTCGGATAGGCTATCTGCCGTACAACAGAATTCGTACTTTTTCCCCTGAGCAGATTCTGCTTCTTTCGGGTTATATCAAAGAGGTTATGCCCTTCAAAGCAAAGTTCTTTGATTCTCTCTTTCTCTATCAGAGTATTTAAGCTTTCATCAGAATACTGTGCCATTATCTCATTAGCATAACTCTCATCAATAGCCCTTTTCAAAATAGCTTTTATATACATTCTGGCATCTGCATATTGTGCATTGTGCCAGCACGCTTCGGCTGCATTCAAATACATTTCAGAGACTCTGAAAACCATTGGATCATCCCTATTTACCTGAGTGCCGGACTGACTGCTAAACAGATATTTAGAGCAATAAGAATTACCACTAGCATTCTCCAACAATTTCAATCGTATGTCCCCTTCATCAAAGAGTGTCAGCAGCGTATCGGCAGGTGCAGCAGAGAGATCATAAAAAGTTTTCAACTTTCCACTCTGGTCCTCCCCATTCAAGCGAAAAATAGTCTCGCCCGGCGTAGAAACAGTCCAATACATATTCAAAAAGGTAGTTCCTTCCGCCAGTGGCGTAGAAGCAATAGCCAGTTTAGCATATTTCTCCGCATTCACCCAGTCTTCCATGTATAAATACACCCGTGAATACAAAGCATACACCGCCTGTTTGGAGGCATGATAAACACCTCTTTGCGGTATATTTGCAAAGGTCACAACCGCCTTATCCAAATCCGATAAAATCTGCGTATACACTGCTTTAACACTAGCACGTGAAATGTCATCATCCGGTCCGGGAGTTTTAAGTAAAACAGGTATACCCAGATGAGAAGCATCACTCGTGTAATTATAAGGCTGGGCATAAGTTCTGCACAAATCGAAATGACTCAAAGCTCTCAAAAATAAAGCCTCGCCAAGTATTCGGTTACACTCTTCCGATTTATTGGGATATTTAGACAAAATACTGGGCTGATATTGAATCACATTATTCACATTAGCCAGTGCCTCCAATATCCTGCGCCAAACATAGCCAACAGCACCGGTCTCCTGCTCTGCATCAGATGTATAGTTGTACTGATCGAGCATTTCCGTTCCGGCAGCTACAGAGTTCATTCGTAACATATTTCCCGCCGCATCTGGATATTTAAGAAATTCATTATCATAATAGGCGTACACCTTATTATACGACCCTACCAACCCGGCATTCAATCCCTCTACATCCGAGAAAAATACCGGAATAGTCGTTTGGCCCTTCTGCTCAACTTCCAAAAAATTATCGCATCCGCTCAAAAGAAATGTCCAAAAGCAGGCACTCAGCATAATATATATTTTCCACTTCATATTCTTTCTTATCTAAAAATTACAAACCAAAATTAAGCGAGAATGAATAACCTCTTTCAAGCGGATAGCCACTCATACTTGTTTTATAAGAGTTCCTGTCTTTGCTTGAATAAGGCGACCACGCCAATAAATTATCACCAATAAATGATAGAGAACAGTTGTTGATGCCCATTGTCCTCAACAGGCTAACCGGAACATGGTAAGTCAACACCACATTTTGAAGTCTCACCATGGTTTTGTTATACAAATAGCGGGTAGAACCCATTACTGAACTCGTAGAGATTCCCCAAAGCGGTTTCGGGTTCAATGCCAAATCGCCAGGTTTCTGCCAACGATCGAGCTGATCGACAGATTGGTTTTCAGACATTATATTTAAACCATCCGAATTAGAGTTTCGTCCGAACGAGCTATAGGCATAACCTCCTATCGTATAATTCAACAAGGCACGAAGCTCAAAATTCTTATACTCAAAAGTATTAGTGATACCACCAAAAAGAATGGGAGTGGAACTTTTTGAAGGCACCCTGTTATCCGTATTATAAGTGCGGGTAATATTGCCATTGGCGTCATACCACAAAGGAGCTCCGTCTCGTGGATCAACCCCTGCCCAGCGAACCAAGTTGTAAGTATGAGTATCATATCCTTCTTTCCATACCTGTTGGCCCATATTCTTTGAAATACCATTGTACAATTTCAAGAGTTTATTGCTATTGTGAGACATGTTTAAATCGGTAGTCCAGCCGAAATCACCTTCTTGTTTCGCCTTAAAATTCTCACTTGATATTGTGAGTTCCAAACCTTTATTCAGAATCGTTCCAACATTTCTATATACACGTGTATCACCCGTTGCTCTGCTCACATCGAGCTGACTCAGCAAATTAGTTGTTTTGTTGTGATAGCCTTCTATCTCAACATCCAGACGATTGAACAAGCGTACTCTCAAACCAACATTCGTCATATACGTTGTTTCCCAGCTTAGTTTTGAATTTGAAGCTCCAGCCAGCACTCCTCCGTTCTCGCCCGCGTAGCTATAAGTTTCCCCATACTTATATAGCCCTAAAGCTTCCTGAGATCCCAAACGTGAATTTCCATTTACTCCATAACTAGCCTTAATTTTCATGATATTCATCCACGGAATACTATAAAAGCTTTCGTTATGAACGTTCCATGATGCTCCTACCGAACCGAAGTTACCCCAACGAACATCAGTACCAAAGCGAGAATTACCATCGCGACGACCATTAAAAGTCAGATAATAACGGCGATCATACGAATAACTTCCCTGAAACAACATAGAAGCTTTTCGCGTCGTACTGCTTGAGTTAGAGCCGTAGCGTTCTTCAGCATAACTTACATCTTGTATCTTGTCATTAATAAATCCCGATCCCGTAACTCCAACAGTGGTATATTCTTTAGCTCCTGCTTCCAAAGCCGCCAATGCTCCTACAGTATGCTTACCAAAGCTACGGTTAAAATTCAATCGGTGAACGTTCGTCCAGTTCAGCAGAGTCAATGTGTTTCTGGTTGAATTGCCTATCGGACCATCAGCGATCGTCATCCCTGACCAGTTTGTGCGGGCGCCGTATTGTTCATCACGCGAACTTTGGTAATCTACCCCCAACTGTACCGTGTAAGTCAACCCTTTCATCACTTTATACTCTAGCAGCAAATTGCCACTCGTATAAAGAGTCTTCTGATTATTCACGTTTTCCTCTCTTTCGGCCACACTGTTAAAGAACTTATTTGCAACCCAATTTGGAGATCCATCGGTATTCTTACCTTCAATGGTTGTATTATACAGCCTGAACGTCCCATCCGCATTATAAGGTCCAACAATTGGTAAGAATTCGTAATAATCAGTTCCCGGATTAAACAAATCATTGATGTTGTAAGAAGCATTCAAGTTAAATACCGCCTTCAACTTCCGATTCAAATTCATATCAATATTCGTCCGCACAGACATACGTTGCTGTTTGTTTCCTTTTATTGTAGCTGAATTCTCAAAGTAAGCCCCCGAAATATAATACTTCGAAGCCTCTGTCCCGCCTTCTAACGACAAGTTCGTTTGCCAAGTATTTCCAGTGCCGTAAAACACATCCGACCAGTCGGTATCGGTACTACTATAAGCATTATTTTCGTTATCAGTAAACGGGAAATACCGCATATCATTTCCGGCATTCTGATAAGCCTCTTTAGCCAATCCAAGATACTGTTTGGCATTCAACATCTTATACTTGGTACTTTTATCAATCTGTGCTATTCCATATTGTGTCAGTACATGTAATCTCGTTTTTCCTTCACGGCCTTTTTTTGTGGTAATTAGAATCACTCCATTTGCTCCATCCGCCCCATAAATAGAAGTAGCCGTAGCATCTTTCAGTACTGTAAACGATTCAATATCATCTGGATTGATAAAAGACAGCGGACTAATCGTGCTACTTAATCCCGGAATGAGGTTCGTGCTTTCTCCCGTGTAAATCGGTGTGCCGTCTACCACCCACAACGGTTCGTTAGAAGCTGATAAAGAAGCATCACCTCGCACGCGCAGATTATATCTGGGGCGGGTGTTGTCTGGTGAATCCGTATTCGGATCAATCCTCATGCCCGGTACCAATCCATCCAGCAACTTATCAACCCGCAAAGCCGGCAAAGATTTCAACTGGTCGGCCCCTACCTGGTAAGCACTACCTACTTGGTCAGAACGCTTCTGCGCTGTACCATAGGCTCCCACTATCACCACATCACCAACGGAAATGGCATCCTCCTGCATCTGCACGTTAATGACGCTTCGATTTTTGAGAGCAACCAACTTCGTCTTCATTCCAATAAACGAAAAAGATAAAAGCGCATTTTCTGTATCTGGCACGACTAACGAATAACGTCCATCAAGATCGGTAATGGTCACAATCTTTGTCCCTTTCAGTTGTACGGTAACACTCAGGCAAGGATCACCAAAACTATCCGTGACCTTTCCTGATATTGTTCTCTTATCTCCTACCTTCTGACCCACCTCTTCTTTCTTACTAACCGTAATTATACGTGATGAAATTTTGAAGGAGAAATCAGTTCCCGCAAACACGCGTGAAAGTACTTGGGCAACAGGCTCGTCAGTAGCCTTCACTGTGACCAGAGGCATTGTCTGCAACTGTTCATTATTAAACACAAAATCCAATTTCGTTTGTCTGTGAATCTCATCAAAGAGCGAACGAATGGGGACCTGAGTAACATTCAGAGTTATCCGATGCTCGTCCATCGCCATTCCGGCTTCATGAGCAGTTGTGCCATGAGCCACTTGCCCTGCTATTGCAATGCCGGAGAAAGTCGGGCTACAAGCAAACAAAGCCGCAAGCCACACTAATAGTTTTATTTTTTTCATAAGCAATATCTAAATTATTATTTTCTGGTAACTAAAATTTCGTGCCCTGATATTTTAAACTGAACATTCACAGTCTCTTCAATAGCACGCAGCATAATAGACATGTCGTCGCTACGCCCTACACTTCCTGTAAAATGAAGATTTTCTAAAGACTTATCGCTAAATTTCACATCCACCTCATACCATAACGAAATCTCTTGCAACAAATTACCCAAGCTTTCATTATTAAATACAAAGCGATTAAAGTGCCAAGCTACATGAGGAAAAAGATCCCTACTTTCCACATCCAATTTTTGACTCAGAGCATTCCAGACAGCCAACTGCCCCACTTTAAGCATTTGCATCTTTCCATGAATGGGCATAACCCCAATAGAGCCTTCCAACAACGCTACTTCTGTCGATTCGGGTGTGCGCGACTTCACATTAAATTTCGTACCATACTGCCTGATGAGCAAGCCATTTGTCTCAATGTAAAAAGGTCGCTTAGAATCTTTAGCAATTTCAAAATAAGCTTCACCTGTAAGAATAACCACACGTTTATCATCAGCAAAACGAACCGGGTATTTCAATTCAGATTGGGCATTCAGATGCACCAATGTTCCATCAGACAATTTTAATTGGAATTCTCCGCCACGCGGAACTGACAAAACATTATATCCGGCAGAAGTCTGCCTGTCAGGCAAGTTATAAGAGATCATGCCATTATGCTCCGTGGCAACAGAGTTTTTGCCCACATAAATCCAGTTCTGCTGCTGCGAGTTGCCCAATTCCATTACAGAGCCGTTACTCAGCAGCAACGTGGCCTTGGATGTGCCGGGCATTATCCGTTCAGAACTATTGTATATGGCATAGCCTATACCGGCAATAACCAATGGCAATAGCCACACGGCTGCCCTGAGCAATAATTTCCGACTCCTATAGAGCACAGAGCGTTGCGGATTCAAAGAAGCCCACGCCTCATTAAACCGTTGTTTCGACCTATTTTTATACAGGTGATACTCGCGATATTCTTTCGAAAAACTTTTTTGCTCGCAAAAGCTCCTGAAAAACGCCTCATTTTGAGGGCTTTCATCCCGCCATTGCTGCAAGAGGCTGCGCTCTTCGTCCGATAAATCGCCTATTAAATACTTTACGATTAATTCCTCCATTAGCATACTACAATATCATTTATACAATATAAACGACTATAGCATGAATTCGAGGTACAAGAAAAGGGAATAAAATAGTATTTTATGATATATATTTTTGTCTTTCTCTATCAAATTGCTTTTAAGTGCTTTCATAGCACGTTTTTTCTGAGTCTTCACCGTCTCTATAGAGAGCGACAGCTTAGTCGCTATTTGTTCGTTGCTCAGCCCATCAAGGTGCAACAAGAAGATTTCTCTGCATCGCCCGGGCAATTTATCAATTTGACTAAATAAAAGTCGGTAGACTTCTTCTTTTTGCACCGGATTATCGTGTAAAGGGATTTTTTTATCCAATGAGTCCTGTATATATTGGCTTTCCACAGCTTCATGCTTCAGGTAGTCCAAAGCCGAATTTTTAATAGAAGTGTAGAGAAAGGACCTGAATGCAGGGATAGAATTGAACGTCACTTGCTTCTCCCAAAGAGACAAAAACAAGTCTTGAACGAGATCTTCCGCCACATCATCTCGTTTCACATATTTCAGAGCATAATAGACTAGAATCCCATAATAATCATTAAAGAGCTTTTCGAATACCTCTTTTCGGTTAATAGAAAATACGACTCCATCTTGCATTTTCGTCCAAACTTAATAGAGCACGCAAATATAGATGAAATAGACGATACAACAAAAAACTTTCTCATTATAAATCCTCATATCAGTTGTCTATTGGCTCACAGAATGTTTTTCAGCCTAAATATATCGTCTTTCATTCTTGAACAAAATGGAAAGGGGGTATCATTTCTTTCTTATCGGATAATAGTAGCGTAAGTAAAGCTCATGCCCATACAGCGTTATTGAGTTATTGCTTTAATGAAGCCATATCGATTACAAAACGATAACGGACATCGTTTTTCAGCATTCTTTCGTATGCTTCGTTGATGACTTGCATATTGATTAGTTGTATTTCGGAGACAACATTGTATTCACCACAGAAGTCCAACAATTCTTGTGTTTCTACAATGCCGCCGATACTACTTTATTACCCTTATCAACTTTCCAATGGTAAAGTGGTGATCAAGTAGTAATTCCGGCACAAAGTAAAGGCGCTACAACTGCTAAATCAATACTTGACGGCATTTTCAGAACGAAGTGTGTACAACTTCGTTCATTATTGAAATAATAACTGAAGGATATATCGTGATAATTGAATTGTAACGATTCTGAACTTTTAAGAGTCATCTTTTTTTTCATGACAAAGATAATAGTTGTTTTTTTTAGTTTAACAATAAAGAAATAATTAGCACAAGGTAATAACAAAATTATTAAATATTTTATATTTGATTCAATGTAAACGTAAATACAAAATAGAGTCAAAAAAGACTATAATATTGATTTCTAGGAATAAAAACCTATTTTTTGAATAGTTACTCTATTTATCAATCTAATTAATTCTCATCATCCAATATAGAGAGTCGCAAATAGACACTATTCACAGACAATTTATGGACTATATCTATTTATCATAGGCATAAAATAATCACATCTATGATAAAACTCATTTCATTACTTTACCTTTCTCATATAAATATAAATACTTTACCGTATTAATGTGATATTATTTATAAAAAAAACAATAAGTATATTGTTTTTAAATATATATTTAAAAATTGATTATTTTTATTAAATTTAAAACAAATTATTATGGCAAAAATTGTAAGTCTGTCTGAAATTAGTGGCGTTGTAACTAATTCAACTTTAAAAAAATTTATTGGTTCATTAGTGGCTCTTAATTTGGAGAAAGGTACATTCTTTTCTGGAACTGTTAGCTTTACGGATTTTCCAGCTTCAATGTCTACTGCTGAAGTACATGGGATCCTTTTTGATTCATCCTTGATTGATTTAACATTAACTTCAACAAATGTTGCTCCATATCGTTGGACATGCTCATGTTGGACTAATGATAGCAATCCTCAATGGAAGCCCATCAAGTAAAAACAAAGTTGTTTGAGGTTGAATACTAAGTTCCTTCAAATGAATTCTATTAAATTTCGCCCAAGTATACGGAGCTTAACGTATACTTGGGTATATTCTATATGTACTAAAATCCTCATTGCTTGTCTGAGCCATTGCTAGACTCACCATCACAAACAGGCAAATCATCAACATCATGTTTTTTTTCATTTTCTCTTATTTTTTGGATTTATACTTAATCGGCTATTCACCGTTGCAAAGGCCTGTCCCTTGGAGCCACTCCAAAGCTTGAAGAGGGTTTACTTCCCATTTCAAAATCGAGCACACCACCTGCCACAATATCTTTATAATGAATAGATGATTTAGTGTACGTTTTTCCGTTGAGCTTAACCGACTGAATATACTTGTTTTCTTTGCTGTTATCATGGGCGATAATCTTAAAAGTCTTGTTCGCCCCCACAGCCAACTCGGCTTCATTGACGATCGGGCTGCCAAAGACATAAACACCTCCTGCAGGGTTTACCTGATATATACCGAGTGCGGATAAAACATACCAGGCAGACATCTGGCCGACATCTTCATTGCCGCACAAGCCATCCGGGGCATCGTGATATAAAGTCTGCATCACCTCACGCAATCTCGGAGCTGACTTGTATGGTTTCCCCACATAGTTGTATAAATAGAGAATGTGGTGACTGGGCTCGTTGCCATGCGCGTACTGCCCGATTAAACCTGAAATGTCGGGAGCGGCCTCTTTTCCCAAATCGCCTTTCACTTCGAACAAGGAGTCCAGTTTCGAGGTAAAGGCATCCTCACTTCCGAACAATTTGATTAATCCATGTACATCATGCGGTACGAGCCAGACATACTGCCAGGCATTGCCTTCGGTATAATCTCCTTTACCCGGAGTGGTCAGAAATGGATCGAAAGGTTCGCTAAATCTTCCGGTAGAGGAAAGGCCACGCATGAAATGGGTGTTCTTGTCCCAATAAAATTGATAAGACTGACTCCGGCGATGAAAATAGGCATAGTCGTCCTTCTTACCCAGCCGTTGGGCAACTTGCGCCACGCAACCATCCGCCAAAGCGTATTCAAGCCCCTTGGCAGTCGTTTCATTTGTCGGCTCTTTATCATAAGGAATATAGCCATACGCTTTCAGCAAATTCATCGAGCGTTCATCGAGCATGGCTGAGGTTTTCATCGCCTCAAAAGCGGCTTCTTTATCTGTCACGAATCCTTTCAGCAACAAATCAGCCAATACGGGAATGCCGGGATTACCCACCATGCAATCCGTCTCATTGCCCATCAAATGCCAGACGGGCAACTTTCCCTGCTGCCTGAAAATAGCGAGCAACGTTTGGGCATAATCCCTCATGCGTTCCGGGTGAACCAGCGTGGCCAGAGGATGCGCAGCCCGATAAGTATCCCACAAAGAGAAAGTGGTATAATTCACAAAATCAGCTTTCCGGTAGATCTTTCCATCACTCCCCCGATAGTCTCCATTGACATCGCAAAAAACGGACGGAGCGATCATGGTATGATAGAAAGCGGTATAGAAAATTCTTTTAGCGACATCATCGTCCATGGAAACTTGTATCTTCTCCAGCTCTTTATTCCAAAGGAGTTTCGCTTCATCGGCCACTGCGTTAAAATGACGTGAACCAACTTCAGCTTCCAAATTTAACTTTGCGTTTTCCACACTGACAGCGGAGAGACCTACCTTGACATAAAGCGGATCGGTTTCTCCGTTCGTCAGAAAGGAGAAGATTCCAACAGAATCGTTGATCGCCGTAAAATGGCGAATCGGTTTGGAAAAGACGGCGGCAAAGTAGACTTGCTGATTCTTTGCCCACCCGGTTGAGATACGATATCCGGAAATCGAACTATCGTTTTCTTGCGCCAAACGACTGTCGGTCCATTGATCCCAGCCAATCCCTTTTTGCAGATCGACCACCACCATGGCTTCTCCCTTGGCAGGAAATGTGTATTGATGAAAACCCGTCCGTGCCGTGGCGGTGAGCTTCACATTTATATTAGATGGGGACAAGCGAACGGAATAATATCCCGGTGAGACTGTTTCATCATCATGATTAAAACGGGCCGAGCGGCTTTGGTCTTGGGTAGGAAAGAAGGTGATATCTCCCAAGTCGCCTATGCCTGTTCCACTGAGATGCGAATGACTGAAACCAACCAAAACAGAATCGCTATAATGGTAACCGGAGCACCAGTCCCACCCTCTGACAGGTTCGGTAGGGCCCAACTGTACAAATCCGAAAGGAACATTTGCTCCCACAAACACATGCCCGTGTCCGCCGGAGCCTATTCTAGGATCAACATACTGAACGGGATTCTTGATTTCTGACGCAACTGCCTGTTGCTGGCAACCCATAAAGCTCCATAATAACATCCCGGCTAATTGTACGAATTTAAACTTATTCATTTGATTGCTATTTTATCTGTTAATCGTATATCATTCGAGGAAGCACCTATTTGGACTTGAAAGTCGCCGGGTTCCACCACCCGCTTCATATCCGCATTGATCAAGGAGAAATCTTCTTCCGCAAGTAAAAAGCAGACACGTTTCACTTCTCCCTTTTTAATGAAGAGGCGTTGATAATGTTTGAGCTGTTTCACCGGTTGCACCACCGACGCATATTCATCCCGAAGATAGAGTTGGGCAACTTCATCACCATCGTATTTCCCTGTATTACTGACATCAAAAGACACTTCAAAACAAGAAGGCGCCTTCTGTGAGATATTCAGGTTCGAGTACTCAAAAGTAGAAAAGCTTAGCCCGTATCCAAAAGGATAAAGTGGCGCGGAAGACATTTCAACATAATCATGACTAGCCGGATTTTTCTTATTGTAATAGACAGGAAGTTGTCCAACATTTCGTGGAACGGAAACAGGCAAACGCCCGGCAGGGTTGTAATCGCCAAACAAAACATCCGCGATCGCATCCCCCCCCTCTTGTCCGGGATACCAGGCGGTAAGTAAAGCATCCGCATGGTCGGCCGCCCAATTTTTATCCAGCGGACGTCCTTCAATATAAATCACAATCAATGGTTTCCCTGTTGCTTTGAGCGCTTTGAGCAAATCCGGTTGCTTGCCCATAAGTTCCAAAGATCCCCGATCGAATCCCTCTCCGCACTCCATGTCGCTCACCACGTTGGGATTGGTGATCGCGGCTCCGGTCTCTTTATAACTTGTCTTAAAGTCACGGGCACTGGAACCTCCCACCACGGCAATGACCACATCAGCACGACGGGCGGCATCAACAGCCTTCTCCAACTCACAATCAGTCGTGTCACGAATGGCACATCCTTTAACGTATTCCACCCGTGAGGCGCCAATTTTCTTTTTAATCCCTTCCAAGACCGTAATCACGTTGCTCTCCTCCTGAGGGGCGGTATAATCACCAAGCATGTTGTACAGGTTATCCGCATTAGGTCCCACCACGGCCACCTTACCCATTTGTTTGGAAAGTGGCAAAGTCTCTTTTTCATTTTTCAATAAAGTAATCAACTGCCGGGCACAATTAAGTGCCAGCTGAATATGTTCGGCGGAACGAACTTCCTGCTTCGCTTTCCGCGGATTCACATACGGATGTTCAAACAATCCCATCTCAAACTTCAAACGAAGGACACGACAAACAGCCGTATCAATCAGGGCTTCATCAATCTTCTTTTCACGCACCTGCTGGCTCAAAGTGGCAAAAGCATCCCCTCCCAAATCCGCATCAAGACCGGCAGTAAGTGCCATAGCCGCGGCTTCGGCGTTTGAACGGGCAACAAAGTGATGAATATGGAGTCCTTCAATGCTGTAGAGATCAGAGATCGAGAAACCACGGAAATGCCACTCGTTACGCAGCAACTCTGTCAGGAGATAATGATTGGCCGTGGTGGGGATCCCGTCCATGGAATTGTAGGATGTCATCACGGACAATGCGCCCGCTTGTATCGCTTTACGAAAAGGGGGTAGAAAATCAGTCATCAAGTCTCTTCTTCCGACAAAAGAAGGATTGCCATTCTGGCCGCCCTCGGGTATGCCATAAGCAATAAAATGTTTTAATGTGGCGACAGTCGAATATTCCTGATCCAGCTTTCCCCCGCCAAGGCCTTTCACCATGGCCGCAGCCAGGGAGCCCGATAAGACAGGATCCTCACCGAAGGTCTCCTCCACCCGGGACCATCGCGGATCACGGGCCAAATCGATGACCGGCCCGTAGCTGACATGTCCTCCCTGCAAGCGGATCTCCTTACCGATAGCCTTTCCCTCTTCTTCTAATAAAGAAGGACACCAGGTGGCGGCCATGCCGATACCGGTTGGTAAGACGGTTGTACCAATGGCCATATGGCCATGAGGAGCCTCCTCCGCCAAAAAAATCGGAATGCCTAAACGGGTATTTTCAAGCACATACTTCTGCAAAGCATTCCCCGCCTTAGCGGCAGATTCAGGTCTCAGTCCGTTCTCCAAAGTTTTCTTTGTCCAAGGGTCCGCCCTATAAACGCCCCAAAGCATACCCGCCTGTTTTTCCTTTACTAAAGATTTAAACCGTTCGGAGACCTTTACCTGACTTCCTTTTAAATCATACATCTCCCAACCCAACGGACATAATAGTTGCCCAACCTTTTCATCCAAAGTCATCCGAGAGAGCAAATCATGCACCCGAACCTCTACGGATAAATCAGGATTCCTATAAGGTTGTGCCTGTATGAAAGAATTAAAGCAAAGCAAACTTAATAACATTAGGAGGAAACAACGGTATCTCATACTGATAACTATTAGAAAATCGTGCAATCACACAAGATTATGCGGTTACACGATTTTATTTAAAACTAAAACAATCTTTTTACCCAAAAACGAAGTTTAAAACGGGCATTTCTGATTTTCAACCCATTTAGGAGTACTCGAAGGAATAGCGTTATGTCCATGTCCGGTCAAGTCACGGATGGAACCATCTTCTTGCACCGTTCCGTCAAAATTCCAATAAGACACCAAGCCCTTAGTTGTCGGGTCTACATAACAGACACCATCTTCTAGTTCGGCAGCAGTGCGGGCAATGCTCCACACACGGGCCTCACTTACCCAACCATCCAGATAACGTCCACGTTCTGACCGTCCAATATGGAATCCGTCCATATAGTCCCAAGATAAATCAACTTTTCCACCTGAAGTCGTTACACTCGATTGGGCCTTCCCATCTACATACATCGTAATGGTTTTACCATCATACACACAAGCCAAATGATACCAACGTCCTGTTGCAAAGTGCATATCTAAGGTCATTGGGTATTTTTTATTATCACCAACTGCAGCCGCAGCAAGCTGCAACTGGTCTTTCTCACATGACACATCACCAAAACGAAGCAGAAAACGCTCCTCAATGCCCATTACAGAGCTAATAAAGGGGCTCCCACCTTGGAAAGCATTCACGTAAAGTTTACACTCCATGGTCATCTGATTCAAAGCATTTACATCAGCGGCACCGGTGCCCATAAATGAAGGTACAGAATAATACATACCTTGAATATTGGCAACTTTTGAAGTAATCACTTGGTTGAATACAATATAAGCTGTACGCGAAGACTCCAGTACATTAAATCCACCTTCAGAAGAACTAATTGTAACAGGTAAACAGTAAGCTATCCCCTTCTGCAATTTTTCTGAATCAACAGAAAGTTTAGCTTGAGAAGAGATATAATCTCCACTTTTAATAGTAACACTGCCATTTTCCAGCGTATAAGCATCTGCAGGAGGTACTTCATAGCTACGTCCATTGGCCTCATTATAAGCAGTTAGCAATTCAGGTACTGCTTTGATAGTCACTTTCTGATCCGTTGTCACTTTATCTGTTGCAGTCACAGTAAGCCCCAAGCTTGAGGGGCCATCTACAGTAAATCTAACAACTGACTGCGACAACGTACCGGTCAGATAGACAACATCGCCAAACTCAGAACTATTCTGACAGCCCGTCATACAGGCAATCAGAAAAAATAATAAAGATGATAATGTATATTTTTTCATATTGTTCTAAAATTATTTTGCATAAATCTTAAATTCACCAATCTGAGCAGACGAAGACTTACTCCCATCCCAATCTGTCACTAAAGGAACAGAAATTTTTAAATAACGTGCAGTTATAGGCAAATAAAAGATGATGTTTTTGGAGCTCCAACCACCACCGGAACTAACCGTTCCTACATCCGTCCATTCTGAGCCATTTTTACTTGATTTAATCTTGTAGTCTTTCGAGATAGAGCCATAATCATAATAGCTATAAAGTTTATAGTATGCAGAAATAGCCGTTACACCATATTCTTTCTTCAAATCAACTACAAAATCAAATGCCTCAGGAGCACTTGCTTTCCATTCGGTTTTTTCGTCCCCATCAAACATTGCATCAGTGGAGCCAGTCACATCGATTCCTGTTGCATCAACCAAAGATGCAGTCCAGCCAGCACGTTCTTCTATCAATTGTCCTTGTGCATCATTGTCATTTGCACCATCCTTAATCATATCATCATCAATCGTTGTACCAATCGTCAAATACGCATAGTTTATATTAGTACTTGCTACCGCACTTGCTCCTTCAACAGATATCAATTTCAATGGAATTAAGTACCCTGTTTTGCTACGCAAACCAGACAAGGCACTTTCATTGATAGTGATATGAATAGAATCAGAGGAAACCATTGCACCTGCCAAAATGGTCATTGTTCCACTTTCAATTTTCAAGGCGTTATCGGGCAAAGCAACAAACTCTTTGCCATTCCGTTTATTGTATGCTTCAACAAGAGCATTATCAATTTCTACCGTAGCCTTAATGTTAGCAGAAGCCTTTTGAGTAGCATATACAGGCATTTTAAAATCCAGAGTGCTCACACTACTCGCCGGAGTATGTATTAATAGGTAACTCGAGGAGCCATTTTTCACATAGATTCGGTTCATCGCATCACCGGGAAAATCATAGCTTTCATCTTCTCCGCAAGCCCATAAGCCAACAAGAGAGAGGGCGAGAATGCTCGTGTATAATAGATTCTTATAGATTGTTTTCATATATTTCTAATTAGATTGTTTCATTAATGTATCGCCGGATTCTGAATCTGGATACCTTCACGAAAACGTTTATATGGATATTGATTATCTTTAGCAATATTGTAGTCACGATGCATATAGAATGCTCCAAAGCCACCCTTACGTCCTGTTACAGGTTGCCATTTGGCGTAAGTCAGCAATTGTCCGGCCTCGCTCGTTTGCCAGTTATCACCTACATTCTCGGTATACACACACTTCTCCACAGGGAAATTCCCTAAAAGACGAGGACTACCACCATATGTCTGATTAACCAGATAATTAGCATACTGCACACACTCATCTGGTGGATAAGTACCATAGAAATCAATACAAAATAATTTATCTTTATTTTCAGAAAGAGGCCCTATTTTAGCACCAATATACTTACAGAAATAAGCCATATTATCTCCCGACAAACGGTCACCTTCGGGTTCGTAATCAAGATCTATGCCATCAAGTTCATTCTTAAAGATAGGATCCATCAAATAATCAGCATACATTTCGAGTGCTTTGTGACGCATTACTAAACGATCCTCTTCAGTCCCCTTTGAAGAATTATAGCTATCCTGAAAAAGCTGATAAAACTCATGATCGCCATAAGCCACCTTATCTTCAATACGAATGATGGTAGGACATACCATTTTAGTACCCTTCACTTTTTGTACAAAACGAAGTTCTTCCCAAACAGCATCGTCTTGGGGCAGGCCACCCCATAAGGAGCATACATCCAAACTATCGGGCAAGCCTAAGAAACGAAGTGCCAAAGAATGGCTCTGCGAATAGTCGGCAAACCATCCCCAGGCAATAGAGTGATCGGAAGACTTATAATCACGTAAATTCTGATAATAGAGTTCGCTGTAAGTATAAGGCTTTTGTATCATCTCAGCTTCGGTGTCAGTGTCGCAAGAAGTTACCATGTGGCCTAATATGGCAAACGCGAACAAATATTTAAAGAGTTTCATATTACTAATATTAAAAAGTTAAACAAATCACCTTGCATCCCACCAAAGTTTCGTGCCGGCCTTATCACCATTGCCGCCCAACAATGATACTGCTGCTGTGGTATTTTCAGAGTTGTTAGAGTATTCGGTAGTAGGGAACTTCAAACGACAGATCAGTTCGCCATTGGCTACTTCACTATTGCTCTGATTTCTAACAATCGTAAAAATTTTAGGATATCCCGTACGGCGCATCTCACTCCAAGCTTCTTGCCCATCGGGGAAAATAGCAATCCATTTTTGAATCATGATGCGCTCCATTTTTTGTTCCATTGTAGCGTTTTCATCCCAAGCCACAGTGAGTGCCGTAACTTTCGTTGCATCACTGGAACCAACAGGATCATCATAATCAGCAGGAGTATTTAAGGCATTAACCATATAGCTATCAGCTCCATTTGTTTTCTTTGAAGCAAAAGAAGTTCTAATACCTGTTGCATAAAGATTTTGCACAGATTCTGCTCCCAAACCCCAGCGCAATTTAGCTTCAGCCTGTAAGAAATAAGATTCAGCTGCATCCATCCACTGCATATCACTGTTTGTCTCAAAATTCAAACCGGAAATTTTGGGAGAATAGCTATCTTTGTTCGGGCGATTGATACCGTTTCGTGCACCGTGATAACCACCATCCGCATCACACGGACGAAAGTACATCTTTAAACGAGGATCGTCATACCCCTTTAAGTACGACTCCATGCTAGCCCCCATACGCATATCTTTAAAACTTTGACTAACCTCCCAAAGTGGATTGGTAAAAGTGAAGGTCGTATTTTGACGTAGAATAGCCGAATCGTCGGCCGATTTCATCAAACCGATACTATGATTGATAGCGGCAGTCGCCTCAGTCTTTGCTTTTGCCTCATCTGCATAAGAAATGCGCATAGCCAAACGTAAACGCAATGTATTGGCGAATTTAATCCATTTTTCTACATCGCCGCTATAGATGTAGTCGTATTTCGACAAGACCTTTGCCGTACTATTGGCTGCATGATAAGCCGTCAGAATATTGATAGCTCCATCCAATTCATCGAAAAACGCATTATACACATCTTTCTGCGAATCATAGGGTACATGTATGGTAGTACCAAACTTAGTGTAAGGAATAGGGCCATACATATCCGTAATGCGCGACATACCCACTACTTTCATTATATCTGCCAACGCTCCTACAGCCGGTGTACCGTTCTTCGCTGCTTCCTTCTTAATGGAGAACCAAGGTTGCATAATATCAGTATAAGCATCATTAAAGGCAGCATTATACCAACCTTGATAGAGTGCATAATGATCGTTGTTATAAGTAGAGTAAGAAAAAGTTGTTATATTGGCAATATAACCGGAGAATATATCACCGGCCAGCATTTCAGTAATCTGATATTCACCGCCTTTATCTACACCCACAATGAATACCCCCTTCTCCATCTGCGTAAGAAACGCACCGGTAGTCAAATTATCGTGAGTCATTTGCTCGGGAGTCACCTCGTTCGGATCGGTATTCCACTTCTCAAATCCACCGGTGCAAGATGCTAATCCCAGACATCCTGCCAGAACTAACACACCACTAATCGCTTTTGTATACTTTGATATCTGTATCATCATCATAGTTCTTTAAAAGTTAAGTTTAACAGAAAAACCAAGATTGCGAAGACTAGGCATCATAAAGTAGTCCATACCACTAAAGTGAGTACCCGTACTAGCCGTTAATTCGGGGTCATAAGGGGCTTTATTATAAAACATAAACAGGTTACGTCCCGTAAAAGCTACGTTCATACCCTTGATGCAAGATACCCAGTGCGTAATAGGCACATCATAGCCCAATGTAAGTTCAGCCAAACGAACATTCGTAGCGCTATATACATACATTGATCCGGCGCTCGTACCTATGGTTTGATAATATGCTTGGGCTGGTATGCGGTAACCATTCACTAAAGCACCTCCGGCATCACGAGCATCAGCCGTAGCCTTTGATACGCCATAAGAATCCATAAGAGCCTGAGTCATTGAAACTCCAATACCACCCACACGAGCATTAATCAAAAAGCCCAACGAGAATCCTTTCCAAGTGAATGAGTTACGCCATCCAAGAGTGTACTTCGCTTGTGAATTACCCGCATAAATATATCCATCTTTTTTCTCACCTGCATTTTTATCTACAAACACGCCTTTCGAAGTATAATCTACATTGATAAACCCATGTTCATCCGTTTGAAGACAAGTTACATAGAGATCACCAATAGAACCGCCCTCTGTCAAAATGCTTTTAACATTACCAATACCACCCACCTCTAGTCGATCCAATTCAACAACCTCACCGTTCTTTAGTTGGGTAGGGGGCAGCAACCGCTTAATCTTATTTCGATTAATGGTATAAACTAATGAAGAAGTCCATTTCACCGGTCCTACAGGCTGATTTAATGTCAGACTAGCTTCAAGACCTTTATTATCAACACGACCGGCATTGATATACATTGATTTATAACCGGAAGCAGCTGACAATGAAGGGTTGAATAACTGATTGTAAGTAGACGTTTTATAAAGACTGACATTCAGCGCCAATTTGTTGCTCCAGAGATGTGACTCTAAACCTACTTCCCATGCTCTTGTACGTTCCGGCTTTATATCCGTATTCGGATAAGTTGTTTGAGTCGTTGGCGTACCCGATTCAAAAGGATTGCCCAGATGAGCGATATAACGAGTAGGTGCATTACCAACTTCACTGTAGGAACTACGAATTTTTAAATAAGTTAATACATCATTCTTGATAGGTAACAAATCAGTGAGAATGGCAGATAACCCAACCGATGGATAAGCTATATAAGTATAATCAGTCCAAGCCAAAGCAGAAGCCCAGTCAACACGACCAGTCACATCCAAATAAAGTTTGCTCTTCCAGCCCAACTGTGCGGTTGCAAAAATAGACTGAGTTTGGTCATGATAATTATCTTGATCCGGCTTAATTTTAGTCGTATTCAGATTCCTTAAAGTGAAACGGTTAGCGACAGAGTTTAAGTCGCCTCCTATGGAATAGTATCCATAAACAACATCTTGAATACTGGTACCTAAAGCAGCGGTTAAAGAATAATCCCCGAAATACTTGTCAATATTCAACATCACATCACCATACGTCTGACGTGTCGAATAATCAGATTTATAGTAGGCACCCATCTCTCCTGCAAAAACAGCATCGGTAGAGGCCGAATATTTTTTTTCACTGATAGCCGAAGTGTAATCCATCTTTGCTCGGGCTCCCAGAGTGATGCCTTTCGCGATGTTGTAACTCAGACCGGCACTCATCAAGAAACGGTTTTTATGGTTAATAAATAAATCGCGTTGAGTGGTCCAGTAAGGATTCTGCATACCAATAGCCAGATTGCCATAAGGCCAATACTGCGTCTTGAAGTTACGGTCAGGGTCTTGGTATTGTTCAAACACCTTATATTTATTCATATCTTCACTAACAGGAAACAGATAAGTAGCCACAATTGGGTTAAAATATTGCCCTTGTGCTACCATATTCTGCTCGCGGACATTCATGTAATTGGCATTTAGATCCAGATGAAGTTTATCATTCAGCATACTGGTTGTGTTGCGGATAGAGAAATTATAGCGAGCGAGTGTATTGTTGTCTACAATTCCTTCAGCATTGGTCGAAGCCATTGATAAGAACGTTTGATTTTTCTCCGTACCGTTAGAAATCGTTATTGAATTATTTTCAGTCCAACCAGTCTGAAAAAAATCTTTCGGCTTGTATCCGCTCGGAGTAGAGAGCTTACTCCCCCAACTGTAATAACTACCGGTTTCAGAACCATAAGAGTTCTGAAATTCGGGCATTACAAACGGATCAAGAAATGAAGTATTATTGGAATAAGTCACATTCAAGCGTTCCGTATTACCCTTCTTCGTGGTAATCATGATGACTCCATTAGCCGCCTCACTACCATACAATGCAGATGCAGCAGCACCGCTCAACACAGACATGCGTTCAATATCTTCAGGGTTAATCATAGATGCCCCATCACCGGATTGTCCCATCCCAGTAAAAAGATCACTAGGCTGTGTTGTCTCAAGCGAAGGCATTGGAATACCGTCAATGACATAGAGTGCATTGTTATTGCCCGTTATGGATTTGGCTCCACGCATCACCACCTTGGTGCCACCACCAATACCGGAGGAGCTCGTGTTAATAGCTACACCGGCTACCTTACCCGCCAAACTATTCATGAAATTGGCATCTTTCACTCCCACTATGTCAGATGCATTAAGTTGTTGCACATTGTAAGACAGAGATTTTGCCTCCTTTTTAATACCCAACGCAGTTACAACAACCTCGCTAAGTATTTTTGTGTCTTCTTTCATCACAATAGACAAACTGGAATCAAGTGTAATCTTCACGCTCTGGGCAGTATAGCCCACATAAGAGAAATCAAGAATGTCTCCTTTGCCGGCTTGAAGCGTAAAGTCTCCGTCAATATCGGTAATAGTTCCTGAAGGCGCATTTTTTATTTTAACATTCACACCAATCAACGGCTCACCGTTAATATCGACGACCTTTCCTTTTATTTTTTTCGGAACAACATTCTCTTTTTTATCAGCAAAAATCATTATATAGCCATTACTTAACTTATAACTGAAACCTGTTCCTTTCAGTATAAAGTTTAAAGCATGTTCAACAGTTTGATTCTTAATATTCAAAGAGATACGTTTGGTCGTATTTAGTTGAGATTCATTGTAGGCAACAGACATATTAGATTGTCTTTCCACCTCCAATAATGCTTCGCGTAAAGAAATATCATCCTTTATAATTGTAATTTTGATATTCTCCTGAGCGAAGAGAGTTATTTGCACAAACAACAAACAGCAAAAAAATGTTATACATTTAGCTTTTAATCGATATAAATTCATATCTTAGTAGCGCTTTTAGTGTTAAACTCATAATATTATTCTTCAAAGAAATTAAGCAGTATGCTTTAATGCTAAGAGATTATTTCATATCCGGAATTAGGCGTCCTCCTTTTTCCGGATACTTTTTTACATAATGGCGTATATTTTTAAGGTTAATATATTTATTGTTAATTATTTAGCACTCTTCAGATAGCAAACGTTTCCATCTATTTTATATTTAAATCCTCCTACTACTTCTTTCATCACTTCCAATATTTCAGTTATATCAGCATTCTTACGGAAGCGGAAATTATATTTATCATTATTGAAGAAACTAACGTTACATTGAATTGTCATATTAAAACGGCGTTCTAGTGTAGATAGAATTTCTTTGATTGTAACGCCTCTAAATACAAACTCTCCTTTTTGCCAAGCAGTCACATCAGCAAGGTCTGCATTCTTCATAAAGCTCACTCCTGTATTTCTCGAGAATGTAACTTCCTGGCCGGGAGATAATATATAATTCTTTTTACCTTCTCCGCAATCCACGAATACTTTCCCATGGATTAACGTAGCCACAATTTCATTACTTTCTGGATAGGCAGCTACATTAAACTCCGTACCCAATGCAGTGACAGACATTGTTGTCGATTTTACAATAAAAGGTTTATCCGGATTCTTCTTCACTTTGAAATTGGCCTCTCCTATCAAATAAACGGTACGGGTATCTCCCTTAAAGGCTTTCGGATAAAGCAATAATGTGCCGGAATTAGTCTGCACAAGGCTACCGTCCGGCAATTCAACCGTCTTCATATTGCCGTCTTGAGTAAACTGTTGTACCATAGCTACTTCCAAGTATCTATTCTTTGTGAAAAAGAAAGTACCTGAAACCGAAACGGCCAGCAGAACCACAGCTGCCGCAGCATAACGCCAGAGGCGGAGATGGCGGAAAGGCGTTTTTTTCTCGACTTCCACTTTCTTATACACAGCAACAAGAGAGTCCCATGTGCTTGTATCGGGCATTCGCTCAGTTCTTTCCCACAATGATTTCAATGCGGTTTCTTTCTCATCAGCGTGTTCGGAGTCTACTAACCATTGATGCACCTCTTGGGTTATCTCCGGCTTCTGGTCGAAGTCTGTGAAAATACGTATAATCTTGGAGATGTAATCTTTCATCTTATAATTGCCTTTATACTGTATAGACAGTTATAAAAGGTCAACTACTCAACAGATATAAGAAAAAAAATAAAATAGTTTTTTTCAAGTCCATTAATGCCAGATAAATATGGCGTTCTACTGTGCGAACAGAGATTTTCTGCCTTTCTGCAATCTCAGCATTACTCATTCCCTGCTTACGGCTCATTAGAAAGCAAGTTTTTCTTTGTATCGGCATGTTGTCAATTGTCAGCTTTATCAGAAGTTCTATTTCCTTAGCATAAAGTTCGTCGTGAATATCACTCTGATATAAAGGAACATCCTCCTTAGTCATTTGCTCTCTATAATTGCACTCAATTGATTTATGCTTCAGAAAATTAAAAATATGATTACGTACCATGGTATAGATGTAGCTGTTCCATGTGTCATAGTCCTCCCAAAGCTCAGGATTATCCCATAGCTTCACAAAAATGTCTTGGGCAATATCTTCCGCATCATCTTCAGATTTCAAAATCTTCCAAGCAAAGGCTTTCACTTTAGGAAAGGTAATGATGAAGAATTGTTCAAACTTGTGTTTTCGCTCTTGTTCCTCTGTATTAGTCATTTAGGGTCTTTCCGATTAGGCTTGAATCATTCAACCGAATCATTTCGTTTTTATCAGCGACCAAAAATAGGCTGTTTTATATAGATAAGCAAATAAAAATAGAAAAAGTATGTTTTCAGTTGACTTCGGAGATGCATTGTTCTTTACAAAAATCAAAGCACATTCTGTCCGCATCAGCATTGCATGCAGCTTTCGTAGGAAGCCAGGATTAATAGCAAAAAAAACCTTCGCTGTGTATCAGTTGTTTCTATCAATCAGATGAATCATCAGATGAAAAAGACAACTAATTCATTAAGAGCGCCCCATCCCAGTGCTCTATCGCTTTACCGTTTACAATTTTCCATTGATCAAACCATGTAGTAGTGTAAGTTTTGGATGAATCATTTTTAGTTTTTTGTTCGCTGACATAAGCCACCGTTACCAAATCGCCTTCGGCCACGACGGACACCACTTTGGTCTTCATTTTTTCCGGTATTGGAGTTGGCCTCACCTTTACTACTTCAGTAAAAAATGCCACAACAGCTTTCACCCCATTGGCTGCATTCGGATTATGTTGAATATATCCTTCGGAAATGTATTTGTCGGCCAACTCCCAATGATTACATTCCAGCAAATCTTTCACAATATGATATGCTACCTGCTTGTTTTTGTGCAGTTTGAGGTCGGTACTGGTGAACAAAGCTTCAGGGTTAGGGGCTGCTACAACCGCTTCCTGCGCCTGCAAATTATTGAATAACAACAGAGTTATCATTGCAAACAGACTGATCTTAATAATGGTTTTCATTTTTTATCAATTATTTGGGTGAATTTTAATTTAATTTTGCTCTGCGGAAACGATACGTCCCGAGAAAATCACATCCAATGTATTTGAACGAAACATACAGAGAGGCTTAATGGTTCTTTCAATTTACTGAATTTTCAAAGCAGAGGTTTAATATCCATTGCCGTAAAAAGTATCATTCCATATAAATCCATTGAATAAATTTTATTTGTAAGGAGCGTAATAACCAAAAATCAGCATATTTGGCGAGATTATTTCGAAATTAGGAAAACAGAAGAAGCAAACATTCTTTTTATAAAAATCGAATATACATCAAAAATGAAAAAACGGCTAATTTTGCTTCTAAGCTTATATGTTCTACTATTTTCAAATTGCGATAAAGACAAATGATACAAATTATTATAGATTAACAATCAAGTGCTCTTACCTAATTTATGAAAGAGTGATTCAAGTTTAAGAGCCTTCTACTGACAAGGTTCCTATTTCCAGATGCATAATATCATATTAAAAAAAATAATACTTGTAACACCTTCTAATCCTTACTTAGAGAATAGATCCACATGAAAATACAATAATTATTTTATATCCATTAAAATAAAAGTTTTATATTATTAGGGTACATCGTATCCTAGTTCAGCACATTCTTCTACCAACCAACACAGGGATCTATTTGTGCCATCTACAAAGAACTATCCTATCTCTCTATTTCTCACACAAAATCTATTATGCTGATTATTAGATATAGTTATTACTTAAGGCCTTTTCGGCCCATGACGAGAAACGGGTTTATAATTAAGCAATAGAGAACTACGAGGTTCATTCAACATTAAACTTAGCCCCTCCATCAATTCTTTTCCTGTTTTTATCAAAACGTCTCCCGTATCATAGTTTTTTATTTCATAGTTCTCGCTCGGCATGAGTCCCGATAGATTTACCGTTATGAAATTATCTTCCGATTTTTCTCGTCGAAAAGCGACAACAAAACCAGTGCTATCTGATGGTCGATGCAGTTGGTAAGCCATCCAAATATGATCTGACGTCATATCTTCAACTGTCGTCAATGGATAATAATCTTCGTAAAAATAGGGTCTAACATCATTGAATTCTTTTTGACATTTTTGCATCTCCGTAAAAGATGATGCCCCATCTGTTATTTTCCAATTATAGATAACGGAAGTCCCAAAACTGGAACGAAACGTAAAATGATCATTTTTTTCAACTCCTGTTCCTGTAAGCGGCAGATAGAAATTCAAACCATATGTATGACACTGATAACCTACAGGCTCTCCGTAGCTATAATCGGTACGCCATAAAGGAGCACTTCTCTTTATAGATTCGAAGTCAATGCGACGTCCGCCACTCGCACAATTATCAATGATAGATTCAGGAAAACGCTTTAGTAAGTAATCCCAAAAAGCATATAATCCTTCAATATGCCTTATTTCACAAATACCAATACGCCCCGGTTCATCATTTTCTCTCCAAAAATTATCAATCTTCATATTAAAATCCTGACGATAATAATCTATGCCGTTTTCTTCCATCATATCACCTATAAATTTACAGAGCCAATCCAGTGCCTCTTTATTGCCTAAATCGTACAAATAAGCATCTGTGCCTTTAGCATCTAGCATCCATTTACGCAACTTTACTCCCCAATCTGAATCCTTAATTACCCTCTCAGGTTCAAACCAAACCATAAACTTAGCACCAGCATTGTGGACAGCATCAGATATAGGTTTTAATCCATCAGGAAAACGCTCCTTGTCTACTTCCCAATTGCCGACAGTATTCGCCCAATTTTTATTATGGGCAACATCGGCCGACTTAACGTACCATCCTGCATCAAGCCAGAAAACCTCAGGAACTAATTTAAAATGTTTATATCTATTAATCATAGCTAAAGCATAATCCGTAGTCAAGCAGGTGTATTCATTACACGGATAAGGATCTCCATAATTAAAACTGGTTGAAACGGGATATTTAGTTGGTTTTCCGTTAATCTTATGCGTTTGACAATTCAAGATAAAGCGACGAAACATATTATGACCGACCATACGGTTTTTACCATTCCAGAATAGCAAACAAATACTCGGTGTACGAATCGTCTCTTTTTCACGAAGATAGGTATCTAACCATTTCATCCCTGAGGCCAGAGATATACTATTATTGCTTGTTCTTTTAAAATCAGCAAACCATGTACCTGACCATCCAACTGCTACTATAGCTCCCTGATTGGATGAAGATTCTATATTAAAAAATGGAAATGCATTATCCGAAGAACGACCACTTTGAGGAGACATACTTAACGTTTCTCCAGGTATCAGTATTTTTTTTCTAGGGTGGAAGTCAGCCTTAGAGACATGTGTTCCGTCTTCATAATGAAGTGTTATATCTCCCTCAGAGGGATATTGAAAATCTAAATCGACAACCTTTACTTCTTTTAATTCTTTTGAGTTCTTGTTGGATGTATTAATAAACCGAAGCACCCATTCTACAGAATTGTAATCAGGATACCCTTTTACTTCACAAATTAATTCCAATCCGGTTTCTTTATCTTTCCAAGTATAAGAATAAGATTTCACTCCAATCTCCGAATTTGCAACTTTTTCAGATGAGAAACTCCATTTCTGTATGAAATCTTTAGAATGTTTATTACCATATACAAAGGAAAAAGGGGGCTTTTTCCCTTTCCTAAAGTTGCTCTCAATCCATTTAATAATATCTACAGGTTTTTGTGAGAACTGATAGCTGACTCGCCCATTAACAGGCGTGCGAAATATAAAAACAGACAAGAGAATACACAAGCAATATATTTTTTTCATAATATCACTACTTTTCTAAATTATAATGTAACAACAACGAACCTCTCGGCTGCTCTATATTCAACCGAAAGCTATCAGCTAGCTCTTTTCCTGTCTTAACAATCCGTACATCATTATCAAGATTTCTGATAATATATTTTTTATTGGGATCCAGTCCTGATAAATGGACTACAATCGAATTATCCAATGATTTATAACGACGAAAGGCAACCACAATTCCACTATTATCCGATGGCCGATGCATCTGATAAGTAAGCCAGATATCATCCCGAGTAAGGTCTTCTATCCCCGACAAAGGATAATAATCTTCATAAAAATAAGGTCGAACCTCAGCATATTCCTTTAGACAGTTCTGCATATCTATAATAGAAACATTTTTATCTGTAATTTTCCAATTATAAATCAACGCACTGCTAATACTTGAACGAAAAGAGTACTTATCGGTTTGTAGTATACCTGTTCCATGTAATGGTAAAAAGAAGTTTAACCCATAGGTATGCCCTTGATATCCGTCCGGATCGTCATAATGATAATAATCACTACGCCAAAGAGGAGCACTGCGCGATATTGTTTCTAAGTCAATACGACGACCACCACTGGCACAATTATCAATTAATAAATTGGGGAATGTCTCCAAAAGATAATCCCCAAAAGCGTACAGCCCTTCAATATGTCTGATTTCCTTTATTCCCACACGCCCTGGTTCGTCGTTTGCTTCCCAATAAATATCAGGTTGCATATTGAAATCCTGACGATAATAATCTATGCCATTTTCACGTATCATGCGAGCAATATATTCACTCATCCAAATTCGAGCCTCCTTGTTGCCCAAGTCGAACAATAAATAAGTATCTTTATTACTATTAGGTATGTCAAGCATCCATTCAGGATGCTCTTCTGCCCACTGAGTTCCGCGAATAACCCGTTCAGGTTCAAACCATACCATAAATTTCGCACCAATCTTATGAACCTCATCAGCAATAGGCTTTAATCCTTGAGGAAAACGTTCTTCATCTACAGTCCAATTCCCGACTGTATTTGCCCATGTTTGCCCATTCTCATAGTTAGATGCTCCCGTATTCCATCCTGCATCAAGCCAATATACTTCAGGCACAAGCCCAAACTGTGTATATCTGTGAATCATAGCTATTGCATAATCTGCCGTCAGGCACGAATATTCGGTACATGGAGCGGGATCACGATAGTTAAATCCGCTAGAAAGAGGGTATTCGGCAAATTTCCCGTTAATTTTGCGGCTTTGATGAGCTAACACGAACCGACGAAATTTATTATGTCCGATCATGCGGTCTTTGCCATTCCAAAAAAGCAAAGATACACTTGGCGTACGTATAGATTCACCTGTTTTTAAATAACTGTCGAAACGTTTCATCCCCGATTTTACCGAGAAAGTTTTATTGTCTTTTTTCACAAAGTCTACAACCCATGTACCTGTCCACCCAATTGAGAACATAACACCTTGGTTTGCAGGAGATTCAATATTAAAAAACGGAAATGATTCTTCAGACGAACGCCCTCCTTCAGGTGAAATTTGATAATTTTCCCCAATATTCATCACTCGCGTTCTAGGGTGAAAATCGGCCTTCGAAATATGATTACCTTCTGCAAAATGTAATTTAAACTGACCAGACTCTGCATATTTCAAATCAAGGTCTATAGCCTTTACTTCCTTAAGTGACTTCGAATTGCCAGATCCGATATTAGTAAAATGAAGAAGCCATTTAGCAGCGTCGAAATCAGTATATCCGTCTACATCACACTCTACACGCAATCCACATTGTTTACTCTCATAAACTATGCGATATTTAATAACATTAGGCTCATCACTTGCTAGTCTTGTGAAAGAATGGTCCCACGACTGAATAAAATCATTTGAACTTCTACTATCATAGACAAACGAGAACGGAGGAATTTTTCCCTTTGCAAAACTATTGTTTATCCAATATTTTATGTTTAGAGGTTTTGTAAAGAGTTTAGTCTGCGCCTGAGCTATTAAAGCCACAGGGAATAATACTATCAACAGTAATAAACAAAGCCGCCTTAAACAGCACAACATATTATTCATATTTTCCCGTCTTATAGATTTAATTTATATTCTAATCTTTTTAACCTGCTTTATCAGCCATACCATATAGAGCCAAACAAGTACAATAACAATAAGAGCAGCAGTCTGCGTTTTAAAGAAATCCGAAGCGACTCCAAGAAGAGGTGGCAAGACAGCTCCTCCCGAAACTCCCATTATTAACAGTGCGGAAACCTCGTTTGCTTTATCTGGAACACGTTTTAATGACAAGGAAAAGATTATGGAAAAAAGGTTGGCATAACCTAACCCAAAGACACTCACAGAAGCAAGTATTACCCACATATTGTTGGTCAACAACATCGCAATAAGACCAGCTATTGCGAAAGATACACTATACTTAAAAAACTTAATTTCGGAGTATCTCAATAGAAAGATTCCTCCGCCTAAAGCACCTAATGTACGGGCAAAAAAGTAAATACTATTTCCTAATCCGGCCTCATTTAGTTGAAGGTTGCATTTTTCCATTAATAATTTAGGAAAGGTCGCATTTATACCAACATCTACTCCGACAAGCACTAGTATTCCAATAAAGAAGGCGAGAATGTATTTATCTTTGAATAGACCGATTGTCACACTAAAAGAAACCGTTGTTGCCCTTTCCGACTCGGGAATGGGAGTTAGCCACAGCCAAATCAATGCTATCAATGATGCTGATGCATAAATGGGGAATATAAGCTTCCAACCAAAGAACATTCCAGTAGCCCAACTTGCAATAATAGGACCAAAAAAAGAACAAATAGCCTTCACAAACTGGCCAAGAGTAAGAGTTCCCGTTAGTTTCTCCTTATTTACAATATCAGTTACTAAAGGATTAAGCGAAACCTGCAATAAAGTATTTCCTATGCCAACAAACGCAAAAGCAACCATAACAGATGCAAAGTCGTATGCAACAACAGGTATGCAAAGAGCAATGATATGTAGTACGAAACTTGTAAGAACCGTATTCTTTCGACCAATTTTATTCATTAACATCCCAGTTGGGATTGAAAGCACTAAAAACCAAAAAAAACATGAAATAGCTAACATATTAGCTAATGTATCATTTAAAAAGGGGAAATCCTGCTTCACATAGTTTATAGCGATGCCAATAATATCGACAAATCCCATCACGAAGAAGCCAAACATCACAGGCAATATTTTCATTACGACAATTTTCTTATCCATCAGATTGTATTTTTTCTTTATATATTTATCTTTGACGACAAAGAAGAATGGTATTAGGCCTTAAAGCAATACAAAGTTTGCTGCTCTTTATAGAAATATTCTCATGGGACGCTATCATCTGATCACCAGTTGGCAAAGTCCCTTCTTCGTATCTATAAATATCAAACAAACCATCTATCAATGAATTTTTTACTGCTAAATATTTTAAAGAATCTGTTGCATTAGCAAAAGCATAAACCCATTTACCATCATCATTTTTAAAAGCACAACCTATTGCAAAGTCATCATTAAGATCTATCGGATAAATTTCTGCTCCCGGTTTTAAGAAACGTGTCAGCAAAGAATACGAATAATACTGAGGACGTACTTCATAATCCCTTTGAATTTTGGTATAAGTAGAATCTTCTTTATATGCATCTTTTATATATTTCCACAGTCCTAGTTGCTGCATTTGCGAGTAATCGGCATCTCGACCGTAATATTGATCAATCAGGCTCCAATAACTCACTCCAGCCGCTCCAGCATTGAGAAAGTTAAGCACCAAACGAGTCATCAACACGCCTCTCGCATAAAGATCAATATCTTTTTGTCGAGTGGCTCCAACACACATATTTGAGCCAAATTCCCCGACTAAATGCTTTTTACCTGCTAGAGCAGCAATATTGACATTTCTCTTCTCCCAATTAAAGATGGAATCATTCGGTGTATCGTACCCGAAAATATAAGTATGAGAGTTGAAAATATCTGCCACGTCAGCCAAATTATTAGCACAATCACTTAAGTAAAATGTTCTTGTATCCGTATTGTCCGATAGATTGAATCGAACTTTCTTTCTTATGCCATCTTTTTTGAAACGAGCATCCAGTATTCTTGCCATTTTAATATATTCAGACGATGTAAGTAAAGGACCACCATCAGGCTCATTCATCGGGGTAATTTCTTTTATACAAGTATATTTTTTATCTTCAATAAGGTGTTTGATTAATATTGAGAAATTTTCAGCCCATTCGTCATAATTCACAGGAGCTGTTATCCATGCTTCTTTTTTCTCAGGGTCGGCCATAAAACAGGTTTTCACATGAGAATATTTCGGATCAATCAATGATACCCAGACCGGACAACCCCAAACAACGATGCAGACATCCATCTTTTGTTCCTGAGCCAAGTCAAGAACTTTATACAATGATTGCATCTCGGGAGAATCAAACGTAAATTTACTCCAATCGGTCTTATGAGGATCATTATTATCATTAACCGGTTCATACCATTGAGGCAACACCATTACTCTTACCTTCTGCAAATTCATCATTTTAACTCTTTCCACCACATATTGCCAATCCAACTGCCTGGAACCATCATTGCGAGTTAAGTTTTGAGAGAAAAAATGAGGATCAAGTTCTGCGCCCATAGCCTCCAACCTTGTTCCTGTGGGTTGCCCCACAAATACATCGGTATATATTTTGCTTTCCTTGCACGAAACAGCAACAAAAAACAAGATAATATTTATAAAACAAAAAACAAGAATATTTTTCATTACATTTTAATTTTGGTTTTCCAAATTAATGATATGGGCTTATGGTAGCCCATATCATTAAGCTATTTGGCACATCAAGGGAAAACAACCCCATTAATATTTACACTTCCATCATCATTATAAGTAATAACTTTAACGCCCATTTTTCCAGCTTTGCTTACTAAACTTTCCTTATTCAGTAAATCCTTATCCGTGAATAATTGGTGGCTTATCTTTAACACTCTTTCCTTGGAAGCATCTTGAGTAAACGAGAAATTACAGTTACCCAAAATATCTACTTTCTTATTACTCCTTATATCTAAAGTAAGGAAAGGAACGTTATCCATCACAATATTCTGTATATTAGGGGCTTTAGTCAAATCTAAGTTCTTAATTTGATTTGTCCCGGCATATACAGTTATTAATTTACTGTTTTTTACCAGCAAGTTCTGAATACCGCTATTCCAACAGAATACAGCTTCTAATGATTGACAACCACTAAGATCGAGTGTCGAGATTCCATTATCAGTACAATGCAAAGTTGTAATCTTAATGAAGTGCTCCAACCCACTCATATTATTTATACCCTTTCCTGAAACATTAAGTTCTCCGGTAAGCTTGTTTGCGGCTTCAATATACATTTCATCTTTATCATTAAACATATATGCATATGATGCTTTTAATGCCTTCCGGAAATTTGCATCAGGAATTGCAACTGTCGCTCCCTTAGGATCAGGTAAATCAGGTTTTCCAAAATCAACAACAGGTACATTTACGCTACCATCATCATTATACGTACTGACAACCACTCCATCCAAACCGGCTGTTCTCACCGCAGTTGCTTTTTCGGCAAGGTCATTGTTTACAAAGAATGTATGGTTAACATACAGTGTTCTTTGCACCTCTTTATTATCTGTGAATGCAAATTTGAAATTTCCAAAATCAAAGTATTTTTGGGTACTTATATTCAGATGTCGCAACGGAACATTGTCTATTACAAGGTTAGAAACTTTGGGAGCTTTGCTTAAATCGATAGACGTATACGGATTAGAGCCCGCATATACCGACACAAGATTAGGATTATCAATAACCCACTCAGTGATATTACTTCCCCAACAAAAGATAGCCGTAAGGTCTTCACAGCCTCTTAGGTCAACCTTTCCGAGCGAATTATCAGTAAACCATAATGTTTTTATACGAGGAAAATAACCAATGCCAAGCATACTCTTTATACCTTTGCCCGAAACATTAAGGGTTCCGTCTACAGCCTCAGCCTTAGCAGCTCTTGTTATTACAACACTATCCTGAGCATCAAACACTGCTGGAAAAGTTGCCTTTAAAGCATTCCTCAGATTAACATCCTTAATCCATCCTCTTTCTTCATACGATCGCATAACCCCTATAACTAAATCCAAATCGCCCTGGCGTACAAGCACCAATGCATAACCATTGTTAGTAGCTGTTGCCGGATAATGGAAGGTAAGATGATCAGAAGAAACATCCAGAACTTTCACTTTTATATCCCCTTGATTTTCCACCGATGTATTCAAAGGTCTTAGCAATAAGCCATCTCCTTCTCTGAAACCATCTCCTTTTATAGTCACATCTGTTCCGGGAGTTTCCAATTCCAACTCAGGAATATCAATATTTGTCAATGATATGCTGTGATTAAATTCTTCCGTTTCGTAACAAGCAGTAAGAACGAGCGGAAACAGCACAACAGCCAAAAAACTTTTTAAACTATTTTTCATATCCGTATTATTTAGGTTTCCAAATTTTATTTCTGACAACAAAGTACTATTGTATTCGGCTTAACTATCACCTCTATTTTTCCATCTGTAACAGTTTTCGTTTCTTGAGATTCAATCAAGCCATCCCCTTCAGGCAAAGACTTTTCATCATAAACATAAATATCAAAACTGCCACTTGCTTCGGCATTTTTAATTGATAACATTTTTCGAATCTCACTTCCATTTACAAAAGCATAAGTCCATTTGGCGTCTTTATCCTTAAACGCAGAACCTACAGCAAATTCCTCACCCAGATTAATAGGATAGACATCCGATCCCGCCTTAATGTGGCGCGTCAACAATGAATAAGCATAGTATTGCGGACGCACTTCGTAATCTTTTTTCATTTTATTATAGACAGAAGCATCAGAAGAATATGCCTCTTTCACATATTTCCACAGGCCAAGTTGTTGCATTTCCGAATAAGTGCCATTACGATCATAATACTGATCTATCAAGCTCCAGTAACTTATTCCGGCAGCTCCTGCATGAAGGCAATTAAGAACAATGCGAGCCATCAGAATTCCTCGCTTGTATGTGTCTATATCATTCTGGCGAGTAGCCCCAACAGTTTCGTTCGAACCAAATTCTCCCACAAAATGTCTCTTACCTGCAACTTTAGCCTGAACCACATTTTGGCTCTCCCAACTGTATATTTCCGAATTGGGCGTATTATAACCAAATCGATAAGTGTGAGTGTTGAATAAATCAGCTTCATTAGCCAATGTCTCGGTACACGACTTCAAATAGTCAGGCGAGCCATCAGTGTTATCTGATAAATTAAACTGCACTTTACTTCTGATCCCGTCCGCTCTGAATTTCGCGTCAAGCACTTTCACCATTGGCGCATATTGATCAGCCCAGTTCGAATCGCCTTGCCACATAGTTCGCCCATATTCAGCAACGTGAGTATCTGGTTCATTAAATGGAGTAATGGCTTTCACACATGAGTAACCTTTAGTTTCTATCAAATATTTGGTGACAGTTGAAAAATTCTCAGCAAATTCTTCATACTTATCGGTCCCACAGACCCAATTAGGGTTAGGACGATCATCACATAAAAAATGTTTTTGATGGTAATAATCTCCTGATATCAAAGTCATATTAATTGGACATCCCCATAAAACTAACGTTACTTCAATGTTGTTCTCTTGCGCTAAATCGAGCACTTTATACAAAGATTTCATTTCTTCCGAATCGAAAGTAAATTTACTGAGATCGGCATTGTTAGGGTCATCATTATCATTCACCGGCTCCCACCAATGAGGTTGCAGCATCACACGAAACTGATGAATTCCCATAGCTTTCACCCGTCGAGCAACGATATCCCAATCAGATGCTTTCGAACCATCATTACGCGTTAGATTTTGTGAAAAGAAATGAGGATCAAACTCTACTCCTATGCCATCTAATTTCACACCAGTATTAGCTCCTATCACCACCTCTTCATAAGTTTGAGGCTTACTAGTATACTTATCCTTATCGTAATCATCTTTACCACATGAAACGATCAAAAGAATAGCACTTAAAACGATAGTATTATTAATAAGTTTTTTCATAAGATATACTTTCTATTTATTAATTATGTCCTAATTTTGCTTCTATAGCTTGAATAAGAATATGTATTATCTTTATATGTATCTCCTGGATACGATCCGAAAAGTCAGTAGCCGGACTTACTAAAGCAATATCAGATAACTCCAACAGCCTGTTCTCTCCTACTCTGGTTAGCGAAATCACGTTCATGCCGATAGATTTCGCTGTTTTCACTGCCCGTATCACATTTTCAGAATTTCCGCTCGTACTAATTGCAAGCAATGTATCTCCCTGTTTACCCATTGCCTCTATATAGCGGGAAAAAATCTCGTCAAACGAGAAATCATTCCCTACGCAAGTTATATAAGCAGGATCATTAATCGCAATAGCAGCGTATGGCCTTCTGTTTTTTCGATAACGTCCCGTCAATTCTTCTGCAAAATGTGCCGCATCACACAAAGAGCCTCCATTACCACAACTAATCACTTTCCCTCCATTCTGAAAAGTTCGAGTCATAATTGTTGCAGCCTTATTAATTAATTCGGCAGCATCCGATTTAATGAACTCATCCAAAACATTTTGAGATTCACTTAAACTTTCATAAATTAAACTTTCCATTTTATTCATTTTTAGTCAATAAATCTGCCGCTACAGAAAGGGCCGCATAATCACCTATCCGTTCGCCCAATTGCGAAGTCGTTATTTTACATACCTGGCTGGATTTAGGCAACGCCTCTTTCTTTATTATTTCAAGCGTACGCGTTTGCATCAAAGCCTGACATCTGGTATAAATACCACCAACAACTATGACTTCAGGATTAAGAATATCAATAACAACAGACAATCCATGTCCTAATTCTTTGGCAGATATATCAAAAATTTGAATGGCTAACTCATCACCTTTAACTGCTTCTTCTGCCACCCTCTGAGTCGTAAGCAAATCTAGCTCCTCGGGCTTACACCACTCTACCTGAAGCCCCATTTGTATTTTCTCAGATAATAACATTTTGGCTATTTGTGTGATCCCTCCACCACTACAAAAGCCTTCAAAAGAACCCGCTTTACCATATCCGACAGGCCCATATTCAGAGAGACGTATGTGTCCTAATTCTCCGGCATTGTCATTAGCACCGGTATATAGCTTCCCGTCGAGAATAAGTCCTGCCCCTAAACCGGTACCAAAAGTCATAAATACCATGTTTTGAGTTCCTCGGCCCGACCCATATCTCCATTCAGCTAAAGCACAAGCATTAGCATCGTTTTGCAAACCGACTTTAACCCCAAAACGACTCTCTATTATCCTTATGATAGGAACATTATTCCAACCGGGAAGATTAGGAGGAGACATGATCAGCCCTTTATTGCTGTCTAAAGGCCCCCCACAGCTTATTCCTATGGCACAAACTCCTTTTTCTTTAGTTAAACCATGTTTCTTCATCATAACCTCAATAGATAGTAAAATATTCTCAATGGTTTCATTTAGCCCGGTAGTGGGAAATCTTTCTTTATCTACTATATATAAATCTGCACCTTCTTTATAGCCATAGTTTATGGCACATTTTGTACCTCCAATATCAATACCCACAATGTATTCCTTCATACTTAATTATTTTACTGCGTATATATTTGTTTTCTTTAATAGCCACTTATATTCTTCTAGCTTAAATGGCGGTTCACCATACAAATAGTGATTTGAGAAATCTTTCCCATCTATTTTGCATTTGATAAGCAACATTCCCTGACCTCGCATTTCGGGCAAAGATGAAATCAGAACTCTTCCATTAGCCTCAACTGAAAAAATCCCTTTATAAATAAGATTACCGGTTGCAACATCCATAACGTCCACTGATCCTTTTGAAGGTTGACGCGTGTCGTTAACCACTACTAACGGATATTTTCCGTCTTTAGCATCATTAATAAACACGCATACATTTGCTTGAACATTCTTTAAAAAATAGTAAGCCAGTTTTTTAGAATGATAATAATCGGTAACCGCATCTGAAAGTATAGGCCAGCCATCTCGGATGTTCCACCAGATAATACCCGATCTTTTAGGCTTATCACCTCTCCACATCTCAACAAAGTATTTCATCGCTTCAGCCTGAACAGATTGTGAAGCCATTATAAAGTCATCTAAATCTTTCGGTATCGATCCAAATAATATCTTCACTTGATTTGTCATCAGATCGTTACGATCTCCCGGCTTCGGTGCATTAGGAAATATTCTTACCGACTTTGTCATCCATTCATCATTCCATAAACCAACTTGCCCATTTAGCCAAGGACTGACAGCCTTTTTTGTGAACATTTTCTCAAGGCTGCTCCTATTGGGACATCCATGATAACCAATTTCACTTACAAAACGTGCTTTACTATGCGTATAATACTCGTCTTTGTAATAGCCTCTTGGTCCCCACAAATGATTTTCAGGAAGAAGATCATCATTACTACCTTTTCCATATACTGCCTGACTATAATAGGGAGAACTTGGCAAGAATGCCCTGGTAGGATCCATTTCGTAAATAACCCGAGGAAGAATTTCTCTACTAATCACGTCACTATTGGGATTAATCTTAAAGTTGATAAGAGTCCAGCGCAAGGCCAAGTCATTTTCGTTATTCCCCGACCATAATACCAAAGATGAATGATTCCGAAGTTTCGTAACAACAGCTATTGCCTCTCGCTCTATCGCTTTGGCAAAATCCTCTCTTTGAGGATAAAACGTACACCCCATAGCAAAATCCTGCCATACCATTATCCCGTTTTCATCACACAAGTCAAAGAAACGATGATCTTCATACACGTTACCTCCCCAACATCTCACCATATTGCAATTAGCATCTGCCATCAAACGTACAGCCTCATCGAGGTGCGAAGCATCTCTACTATGTAAAGCATCCAGAGGCACCCAATTAGTTCCTTTAATAAATAAACTCTCGCCATTCACAACGAAACAAAAGCGTCCTTGATTACCCGGCAAATCGTTAATGTCGGTCATATCTAATTGTACTGTGCGCACACCAATTCTACATGAGTTTGCAGAAACTACATTACCCTTTTTTGAAACAAGCTGTATCTCTGCATCATATAGTGCGGCTTCGCCATAGCCACGTGGCCACCAAAAGTCTACATCATTAAGCTCTATTATATGACGAAAAGCATGAGATGTCACTAATTGCGTACTTTCGTAAACCACCTTACCTTTTCGTCGAAGAATTATTTTCGCAGATGTCTTATCCAGATTTTCAAATGGAATTGCTAGTTGCACGTCTACAAATAATTGGGCCGTTTTATCTTTTAGGTCAATTTTCGACGTCATCCACTGTGTATTCACAATGTGCGTATTGTTTATGACTCTCAACTCAACTCCGCGCCACAGCCCTGCGCTAACCAAACGAGGCATTATATCCCATCCGTAGGAATGAGGTGCTTTACGAATGTAAGTAGACTCTGTTGCCGCAAAATTACCAATACTGAAAGTTCCCAACAGATACTTCTGAGCCTCCATTACCGGTGAACGAATAATCACACATAACGTATTCTCCCGATCCTTAAGCAATAGATCTGTCACCTCAAAAACATGTTCTATAAACATATTGCTGACAGAGGCAATCTTGCTGCCGTTCAACCATATTTCAGCCAAACAATCAATACCTCCAAAGAATAGTTGTACTTCTTCATCTGCTTTAATCTGAGGCGATGCAAACTTCTTAATATAACACCATTGATATCCCTCGTATTTACGCAAAGAGTATACATTATTGCCAATCATAGGATCATCTATTAATCCGGCTTTCAGCATATCAAGTTCAACATTGCCCGGAACCGTTGCATCTATTTGTTGAGCATTTACACTCAATAACTCCTCCGGGCTATATACAGCATGTTTGGGTTGAGGAAAAAATTGTAGATTCCAGCTTCCATTTAATGAAATATTTTCGGCTGCCATTCTGGATGGAAACAATCCACTCAAAAGCAAAAGCAGGTACAATTTTATATATCTTTTCATATTACCGACATTTCATTAATCATTATTCGCCCGGCTGCAGCATCGCATTGGTTCCCCATCCCGGAGTTTGAGTCAGCACGCCTTCTGATAATGCTATTTCCGATTCAGGAATAGGGATAAATCCTCCTGTTTCAGGACGATATTTCACTTTATATACACCAGTCGACAGATTATTTGTCACATCAATACCATTCATTTTGTTAATAGCAGCTTCTACATCATACCACCTCAACAAATCAAGCCATCTCACCCCTTCAAAAGCAAGTTCATGACGGCGTTCTTTTTTGATGTTCTCCAAAGTCAGCGGTACAGACGGTAAATTCACTCGACTTCTTACCCTATTTAAATATTCCTGCGCTTTTGAGCTACCCAATTCAGCGCCCATCAAAAGGACATCGGCAAAGCGTATAAGAACAAGGTCTTGCGTATTGGCAAACTGAGGATCGTTCGGCATATTCCACAATACACTGCTGTATGCTACAATGTTATTTTTTTCATCCAAAACATTAATCGGTATATATTTCTTTTGCCAATAGCCTGTTTCGTGCCATTGCATCAAACCACCCCATTTATATTTTTTGGTAACACTCTCTCCCTCTTCTGCATTCCTGACATCCAGAATTGAGCCATCTTTTCTCAAATCACTATCAGGCCATTCGTCATACAATTGCGGATTTACAGGTCCAAGCCCCCATCCAAAACCAAATGGAAGCAAAGTATTATCACGTAACCCGAAATTTAGAAGGATAGAGTTGCGTCGATCATAGTTATTATTTTGCGAAGCAGTAGAAACTTTAATTGCAAATATTGCTTCGTTATTATCCCCATATTCGTTGATCCAGTTTAGATTATGATCTTTTGCATATTTATAGTCCGAATCTTTTCCATTTATTTTAATCGAATAGGGCCATAGATTACGAAAATCGGGCAAAAGGTCGTGACCACTTATAGCAGAGTTAGCGCATTCATCAATCCACGATACTACTTCACTCTTGGTGATAGTACCCATTTGTGTATCATTATAATATCCGGTGTAGAACAAGAACACACGAGCCATCAAAGCTTCCGCAGCCCAATGTGTAGCTAATCCATTCTCTTCTTTGGGTATCTGATTATACGGAATCGGTTCGAGTAATTCAATCGCTCGCTTTAAATCCAGTCCTATTTGCCCATATAATTCAGCAGGAGTGGCACGAGGCTTATTTTCAGGTGCAGCTTCCGTAATCAAAGGAATAGGACCAAACAAAGAACTTAATGTAAAATTTGTATAAGCTCTAAGAAATAAAGCCTGTCCTTCAATTTTGTTTCGATAAGCTTGACTTTTCCAAGCCACATTGTCTAACGAACTAAGCAGTAAGTTTGCGCGATAGATTGCCCGCCATCTCGTACTCCATAAAGATGAATACATATCCTGTCCTATAAGCTTATATAACGACATCGCATGAGCATGAGAGTCATTTTGACCTCCACCGCCCAATCTGTCGTCGGACATTAATTCAAGTAAAATAAACGGGTGTTGCCATTCATCATTCCCCGTTCTCGATCCAAAAGCATTATAAACGCCCATCAAAGCCTCATAAGCTTCCTCTTCGGTTGACGGATAGTTTTCTGATGTTTTTTGTGTCATCATCTCGGAATCCAAAATATCGCATCCGGAAAATAGGATAGATAAAACAAAAATTAATATTATAGACTTTTTCATTGTAATCCCTTATTAATATATTATCAAAGCTTTATACTTATTCCAAACAGAACGGTACGAGGTTTAGGATAATACCCCAAATCGATCCCACTTGACCAATTATCTATTCCATGCCCAATTTCAGGATCCAAGCCTTTATATGAAGTCAAGGTAAATAGATTTTGCACCGTCGCATACACTCTTAATTGAGTAAGCTGTGACTTAAATAATTTGCTAAAGTCATAACCTAGCGTCAAGTCATTTAGTCTTAAATAATCTCCATTTTGAATGTTTATGTCAGATATAATGTTGGGGTATGAGGTATTACCCAATCTTGGCCACTTATTAGAAGTGCCTTCACCATGCCAACGATCGAACGGATCGTGAGCTCCTCCCAGTATTTGATTGCCATAGACACCTGAAGCCGAAAGTCTAAAATCAAAATTTCGATACCTACTACCCAACGATATGGAAAACGTTCCATCAGGATTAGGATCTCCAATAAATACGCGGTCGTTATCATCAATAACCGCATCATCATTTTGATTTACATATATTGGATCTCCCGGGCGTGCATTAGGCATTATTCTTTTGCCCTTAGAATTTACATAATTGTCTATTTCATCTTGATTCTGGAAAATGCCTTCAGTCTTTACACCCCAAAAATAACCAATTGGATAACCGACTTGTGCACGGTAGAACTCAGGTGCCTGATCTGAGGGTACTTTAATGGCCCCGTGAATAATTCGTTCATTGTTATTAATACGAGTCACCTCATTTCTATTAAATGCATAGTTAACGTTTACATCGTATTCGAAGTCAGCAATATTATCATTCCAAGTCAAACCGATTTCTATTCCACGATTCCTTACATTACCGCCATTGATATCAGGACTAAGAGCTCCAAACGATGCCAATGTCGGAGCTGCAACCAACCAATCTTTAGTAGTTTTGTTATAAAAATCAAAATTGACACCGAGCCGAGATCTTAAGAATCTAGCATCGAATCCGATGTTAATTTGCTCCGATGTTTCCCATGTAATATCGGGATTTGGAATATTGATGGGATAGGATGCAACCGTATATTTATTCTTATCTATTCCCGGATAATAATAACTATATTCTACTCCCGGATAATCACCCGCATTTGCTCCTCCCACTCTGATTTTTGCCAGATATTGGTATAGTCCTATAGATTGGTTACCATTTTGTCCCCAACTTGCCCTTAGTTTAAAGAAATTGATCACATTATCCAACGGTTTCATAAAATCCTCACTTGAAACAACCCATCCGGCAGACACTGAGGGGAATGTTCCCCATCTTTTACCGGGCGCAAACGCCGAAGAGCCATCGGTGCGTGCCAGAACTGTCAACATGTATTTTTCTTTGTAATCGTAAATTATACGTCCGAAATAAGAGAGTATTCCTGTTTTATCCCAAGGAGAACCTCCCATGCGTGTAGTTGTAGCATCTATTGATGGTGCATTAGTAAGATACGCATGATCAAAATCCGAGAAAATGGAGTTCGTATTATATCCATAAAGACTTTCGCCCATTCCACCACGCTCGGCAGACATGCCGACTAAAAAATCAATATTATGAACATCTTTAAGTTTCAACTTATAATTTAGCGTATTTTCCAGTATCCAACGCTGTATTCCCAGCGACATATCTTGCGTGATCTCATCTTCTGTTTTCTGGTATTCAGGTGCAAGATTATAGGTAGGAATATATTTTCTACCGGAATTACCTGTTACACTCATTCCAAAACTGCCACGATAAGTCAAACCTTTTATTGGCTCCACTGTAACATAGCCATTAGCAGTCAAAACATGTGATTTTGCTTCATTGTTGCTATTATAATCCAGCAAAGCTATTGGATTAGGAGACAACGGAGACAATGCTATAGGACCGTGATAATTACCATTAGCATCGTGCAAAGGCATCAATGGGCTACCATTCATTGCCATACTTAAATAATTGGTCGTACGCCCACTATCGTTAATGATGCCTGTTCTTCGTCCATAAGTATAGTTAACCGTTTCTCCTATTTTGATAATATCGCGACCACCTGAAGTAAATACTACCTGATCGGTATTGAGACGGAATGTAAATTTATCATTTGTAGGTACAGCTGGCTTTCCCAGAATTCCTTCTTCACGAGAAAAAGAGAAACTTGTAAAATAATTAGATTTATCCGTCCCCCCCGAGAGCGACATTGTATGGCTCTGTATCGGAGCATTTTTGTTCGTTATTTCATCGAACCAGTTAGTTCCATTCCACTCTCCAGATACAATTTTATCCCAATTAGGCACAAGATTGGGAAAATCATAACTAATGCCATGAGAATTGAAATATCCTTCATTTGCCAGAAATGCAGAAGCTCTGGCATCTAAATAATAAGGTTTTTTCAACACGTTTTGTATGCCATAATATCCATCATAAGAAATTCTGGCCTTACCCGTTTTTCCTCTCTTTGTAGTAATAAGTACCACCCCGTTTGCTGCGCGAGCTCCGTAAATTGCGGAAGAAGCTGCATCCTTAAGCACATCGATAGACTCAATATCGGCAGGATTCAATGTAGTAATATCTCCCGGCATGTTATCGATTATGTACAACGGATTAGCATCACCAACAGTACCCATACCTCGAATATAGACTTTAAAGCCAGATCCGGGTTGCCCCGATGTTTTTGTGATCTGAACCCCCGGTGCCAAACTCTGTAAGGCAGATAAAGGGTTAATAGTATGCAATTCCTGAAGTTTATTACCGGAAATCTGTAAAGTAGCTCCTGTTACAAGCTTTTTCTTCATGCTTGCATACCCGATAACTACGGTTTCTGTCAGAAGATTACTATTCTCTTTTAGTACAACATGTATATTTCTCTCATTAACCCTTATTTTCTGAGTTACACATCCGACATAAGATATTGTAATCTCAGCTCCTAATCTTGCCTTAATTACAAACGTCCCATCCAAATCGGTTACAGTCCCGTTTGAAGCTGTCTCACCTATCACAGACGCTCCGATTACAGGTTCGTTGTTAATATCAACAACCGTCCCTTTTATTTCAATAATATTAGATTGGTTTTGAGCAGATATATAACCAATCACCACTAGCATGATGCTTAATAATAAAAATCTCAATCTAGATTTTCTCATTGTATTTTTCATTAGTTCATTAAAATATTAGATTAACTTTAATAAAAGCTTCAATTAAATTTTCAGTCAGTTTTTCTCATACCCCCTCCTTTCTATCAATCATTTATTTTTTAAATACAAATTCATAATAACCACTTCCAACTTCGACTACTTTATCAGTATAGATTGTTGCTGTCACATTTGCAGGAATAGTAACCAATAGTTTTATTTTATCACCATTTCTTTTCCATTCAGATTTGATCAATCCTTTAACCGATTTATATTCACCTTTCACCCACGAAAGATCTCTCACATAATCGGGTTTTATAATTATCTTCTCAAATCCTCTGTTCTTATCATCATAATTAATGCCAGCCAACGTGTTCAGCATCCATGCGCTTATGTCCCCCAGAAACACATGGTTGACCGATGCATCGCGAAATTCCGGTGATAAAACCCAAGTTTCAGCCAATGTTGTAAATCCAAGTTTTATCCAATTACCCCATGAAGGTGCGGTTTCCTGTGTAGCCATTTTGTAAGCCGTTTCAGCATATCCGTATTTCGATAGCATTCTGGGAACATATTTACTACCTAAAACACCAAAGTCGAGATGATAATTATTTTCTACTATTTTTCGATTCAGATGTTCAGCAACCCTTGCCTCATATTCTTTCGGCACAAGTTCTAACGCAAGAGCTATAGCCAAAGCTGTTTGTGAGCCATTTGCATACGAGCAAGACGATCTATTGAAATATTTTTTGTTTATTAAATCTTTCAATTCTTCGGCTTTCCGCTTATACACCTCGCTCGGGTGCCCCGTAACTTCAGCAAAGCGAGACATCAACACATTATCCCAATAATAGAAACAAGTTGTGGTATAGTCCGTTGGCGTTTGTGTATTGTAGTATACCCAGTCACCAATTCCATAAGTGACTGTACCGTCTTCATTTTCTCTATTCTTCAGATACTTAAGATATTTCTCACAAGTATGATATACTTTATGTATCGTTTTTGCATCTCCGTAATATCTCTCCAACGCATCAGGAATAATAAACAAAGCCGCATCCCATACCGGACCAATCCAGTCATCATACCCCCAACCAGAGCTTGGGATTATCCCGGAAATATTTCCCTCTTGTTTTTGATTGTCTATAAAATCGTCCATCCATTTTTCATAAAATTTAATTCCATCAAAATTTAATAAAGCAAAGTCTATCATAATATGTCCATCGGCTGTCCACCCGTTCTTTTCCCGCTGTGGACAATCAGTAGGTATACTATAAAGATTAGACAAGTAAGATTGAATAGTAGCTTTCCATATTTTATTTAGCAAATCATTCGAGCAACTAAAGTTTCCGACTTTTTCAAGATCAGTATGCATAAAGAGCGCTGAGATATCTTCCTTCTTTAGTTCAATCGGACGATCAGCCTTAACCTCCACATAGCGAAATCCATGATAAGTAAACTCCGGCGTGAATGATTCTTCTCCTTCACCTTTCATAAAATAAGTATCCGTCTGGAATTCAACATCTTTCATGGGTTTATAATAAATATCCAAGTTTCTCATTTCTATACGTCCATTCTCTTTGAGTAATTCTCCATGAGTCAGAGTCACTTTTGTGCCTCTTTCTCCTTTCAATTTGATGTTACACACACCTGTCAGATTCACTCCCATATCAAAAACAAAAACAGTATCGCCAAAAGCTCGCATAGAAACAGCCGGATACTCTTTTGTAATTCTTATTGGCGGCATTGTTTGTGATACTAATTGTTGCGAAGGAGCTTGTGCCAACACAGCATGATCCCATTTCGTATCATCAAATTGAGATTTATTCCAATTGGGAATTTCTTTCCGTGCATCATATATTTCCCCGCTATATATGTTATTATATATATGTGGTCCAATCGAGGTCTTCCATGTACCATCGGTAGATACTATTGATGTTGTCCCATCTGCATATTTTACATAAATTTCCATTATCATCTTTGCCCTGTCGCGCCATCCTGCCTTTTCGAAATCCCACGTAGCCACAGGTGCATCCTCGTTGTAAAAACCATTACCTAAAACAGTAGCAACAACATTTTCTCCCTTTTGAAGCAAGTTAGTCACATCAATAGTGGTATATAGATTTCGTTTATCGTAATGAGTATATCCTGGATCAAGTTTTTCTTTATTAGGCACTACCCCATTGACATACAATTTATAATAAGCAGCAGCACTGATAGTTACTTTGGCCGATAAAATATCCTTCTTTATATTAAATGATTTCCTAAACATTGGAGCCGCGCCAAATGCCTTATCATTTTTATCCGTTATCCATTTAGCAGACCAGTCCGACATCTGTATTTTAGCCATTTCAAAGCTGTCTATAGCGGAAGCCCGTGACTTCCCTCTCTCATCCCAAGAAATTATCCTCCAATAATATTTTGAATGACTTTGCAATTTTTGTTTTCCCCCATATTCACTCTTAGTTGTATTACCGGATATCTTACCGGAAGACCAGAAAAATTCATTCTGTTCCATTGCTTTCTTAGAAAGAGCTATATCCAATTTATAGGCCGTTTGTCTTGGGACTCTATCGCCCCCCAACTCATATGTCCATGTGAATCTTGGATTTTGAGCATCAAGATTAATTGGTGATTTCAGATATTCGCAACGCATATCAGAAGTCAATGCAGGTTTATTCGTCATACACGACGTGAAAATAAAAATACACACAGTCGCCACTTTTACTAAGTTTTTCATAACTCCTCTTATTTAACTTAAACGGTTAAGCAAAATTGATTTAAAACATTAAGACTAGACTTCATTTAGAAAAATCATGTTACAATGGATAAAGACTAATTAAAAAAAAGATTAACTGTGAAATTCTAAAGAACAAGAAAGAACCATTTTTTTAGGATCAACTTTCTGCTTCTTAAACTTTTTACTCTTCTTATTTTGTATTACACAATCAATTTGTTCCACTAAAAGGCTAACAGCATTTCGACCAATATCTTCAATAGGCATTCTTGCCACATTCATTTTGGGGGCCAATATTTTGAAAACAGGTACCCCATGTATGCTTGCCATCTCAAAGTTTGGTTTAATTCCCTTATCATTAAAATACTGGAAAGCCTCTAAAGCCAAAATATGAGTGGCAAAAAAGAAACCATCCACATCAGGCACAGTAGAAAAAATATCATCCAGCACTTTATATATATTTTTTTCATAACCAACAAAGTTTACCTCTCCGTATAAATGAGGATTAATAGCTATTCCCGATTCGCGTTGAGCATCTTCAAAACCTTCTCTCCGTTGATTCATTGTTGTTAAATGAGGATTCGTTGTTAATATGGCTATTTTTCTACATCCTTTATTAATCAAATGTTTGGTTAGCATATAACTACTATCTCTGTTATTTATAATAATATAACTGGCCTCAAGCTCCGGAAAATAACGGTCTATAGTTACCAATGGATAAGATTCATCAATTAATCTTTGTATCTCGATTTTCGAACGTTTTATCGGTGCCATTATAATGCCATCCACACCTTTAGCTTTAAATAATCGTATAATCTCCTCTTCTCTGTCAATATCCGATTCCGAACTACTTATCATTAACGAGTAACCTCTGCTACGGGCAGTCGTTTCTATTTCTCGAGCTACTTCAGAATAAAAGCTATCGGATATGGAAGGCAGTATTAAGCCAATCGTATTTGTTTCTCCGGTATTAAGACTCCTGGCAATCAGATTAGGCTGGTAATTAAGCTCCAAAGCATAGTCAATAACTTTTTTTGCCGTAGCTTCACTAATTCCTTTCTGCTCTGCCTGACCGGACAATACCCAAGAGACTGTCGTTTTAGACAGCTTCAGTTCCTGTGCTATATCTTTTAAAGATGGACGCATATAAATGAATTTAACCGTTTAAGTTACAATAGTAAAAAAATATATTATAAAAACAGAGTCTATTTCACTACAAAAGTAATGAATACTCCTTTATGATCCGTAGGCCAATGATCATCATTCGATGATATAAAGGAATCATTCGACTTCTCATTTATCCTCTCAGACTTGATAATCGTCCCTGAAGGTCCTGCAATTTTAGCACTTTTTACCTTTAATCCATTCCGGGAGTAATAGTAAATAAAATCAATTCTTTCACGTTCATCCGCATCAGCCGCCCATGTTAGTTGGCTGATATCTGCACTCTTATTATCTGCAGGAAAAGTAAATCCAGGATAATTAACCGCATCAGGGTACTTTTCACGATAAGCATCTTTAAATCCATGGTTATATAGCAACTTAGATACATCCCAATCAACAACACATCCTCTATGATCCCGGATGTTTTTTGTATTCTCCTGCCAGTCTAAATGAGATGGCTCGTTCAAATCGCCGGCAAAGAAAACCAAGGCGCCCTTCTCAATTTCCTTTTTTGCATCAGCAATAAAAGCTTGGGTAGATTCAATTCTGCCGGATTTTCGATTTGACGATAATATCTGATCGACATCCACAATCGGAGAAGATAATTTCTCCCAATTAGCACTACCATCATTATAGCCACGCGGAAAATAGCAAGCATAATAACGATATTCACTATGAAAGGGATATACCGCAACACGATTTCCAAAAACATTCAGAACAGCCTTGAACATCCACTTGTTCACTCTTTCTTTTTCAATTATAGGATATTTAGATATGACAGCCCGGCCATCAATTTGTGCGCTATAGTAATGCATACCTTTCTCCGAAAGCCGTTCTGTTAATCGGGGTATTATGGGATTTTCTTCTTTACCTTTGTATAGTTCACAAAATGTAGCAATATCAGGCTTAATATATGCTATTTGCTCTATCAGATATTGAGAGGCGTTTTCTACTTTAGTGCACTCTACCCAAAGATTTAACTGAAGTACAGTCAACTCTATGCCACTACATTTCGTACATTTTTCAGTAGAATGCAAATCAGATATAGGCATTAGCAACATGGCCACAACAAATAATAAAAAGAATCTATTACACATAGAAATATAGGTTAAACAATTGCCTACTTACCGTTTAAATTTCATCTAAAATTAGAATAAGACTGGATTAAAAGCTTAATTATTGGTCATTATTCAATAGAAAACGATTACTTAACCGATAAAGTAGACTGCAAATATATAATAGATAATATAATAAGCAATAATTATTATATTAAAAAAATATAAAACAAGTAAAATTGCAAAAAATATAAAATGATAGATGGTGGTAGATATTGGATAACAGATTCTATACATTTTATGTCAAATAGTGGACATCAGGCTCCTACTTGTTCCATATTTTTAAACCGTGAAAAACAAAAAATATAGTTGACCATGAGAAAAACATTATTTTCTTTAGCTATTCTTGCTACACTTCCTTATATAAATGCTAGCAACGAGTTATCTATCGTTGAAAAGGTTGCAAATTATATTCTGAGAGATCATAACCATCAGTTGGAGATCAGAGAAGATGGAACATGCAAGATTTCAAGCTATTACCAGGAGTGGAGGTATGTGAACGGTGTTCTTAACCTTTCGATGATGGATTTATACCGAATTACCGGAAATGACAAGTATCGTGACTTCGCGAGAGATAATTTGGCTTTCTTCTTTAATAAGAACAATCAAAACCTAATGAGAAAAGACTATGAAAAAGGCATAAAAAACACAGGATACTATCGATTCTTTAGTATGAAAAGTTTAGATGATTGCGGAGCAATGGGGGCTGCGTTAGTAGAACTGAGCAAGTTTTATCCCTATAAGGAGTATACCGCTTATCTAAAAAAAATAGCAGATTACATCCTTCATAAAGAAAAGAGATTACCCGACGGTACCCTTTGTCGAGGAAACGATGACAATTTAACCGTATGGTTGGATGATCTCTATATGAGTTTATCCTTCTTAACTCATTATGGAACTGCATATCAAGATACAGAATGCTTTGATTGCGCTGCGCAGCAGGTCATTCAATTCGATAGTCTGCTTTCAGACAAAACTTCGGGACTATATTATCATTGCTATTACCATAAAACGCATGAACAAGGAGTCGCCCATTGGGGAAGGGCAAATGGATGGGGATTGTATGCTCAAACATTGTTGTTAAGTACAATCCCTGAAAATCATCCGCTGCGTGGTAGATTGCTGCAAATCTTCAGGCGAGCCGTAAGAAGTATTTCACGTTTCCAGGACAAAAATGGGATGTGGCATCAATTACTCGACAAGGAGGATTCTTATCAAGAAACGTCTTGTACGGCCATGTTTACTTACTGCATTGCTCATGGTATAAATAAAGGATGGTTGGAGCAGGAATATTTATCAGTAGTAAAGCGAGCATGGAATGGTATTACTTCTTCTTATATAACGGAAAAAGGAGAATTAAAAAATGTGTGCGTAGGAACAGGAATCTCCTATGATCTTCCTTTTTATTATGAAAGACCGACGCCACTAAATGATGCACACGGACTTGGCCCATTCATACAGGCCGGCATCGAGGTCTATAAACTATCAGAGAAACAGGGCAATTAGAACGGACAATTGTATCTAATGATATAGCCTTATATATAAATCGTTAATCAATCGTATTTATGGAAAATGAAAAAATGAAAAAGACTGTGGAGCTAAAAAAACAGCTTATAACAGGATTATTGGGACTTTCATTGGTGTGCATTCCTCTTCTTGGTACAGCTCGTGCTGTAGCAGGAGGAACGATTCATTCTATGCAAGAAAGGAATCAAGCAAACATCAGTGTTGTGGGTAAAGTAGCGGATGAATCAGGCGTAGGCTTGATCGGAGTAAATGTTTCTGTACTTAAGGGAACAGCTGGTACTGTGACAGATCTAAACGGAGATTTTAAGTTAACGGCTCCGAAAGGTAGTGTTCTTGTAGTGTCTTACGTAGGGTATATAACTCAAAAAGTAGAGGCTCGTCCGGGAGTTATATTAAAGATAACCTTAAAAGAAGATGCACAGATGTTGGATGAAGTGGTTGCCATTGGTTACGGCACAGTGAAACGTAAAGATATGACTGGTTCTGTAGGTTCTGTCGGAAATCACGAACTTGTAGCTATTCCGGTTGTGTCTCCCGTGGAAGCTATGCAAGGAAAGTTGGCGGGTGTGCGAGTGACTACACCCGAAGGAAATCCTGATGCCGAGGTAATTATCCGGGTACGCGGAGGAGGGTCTATCACGAGAGACAACACGCCACTTTATATTGTAGACGGTTTTCCTGTGAATAGTATTTCCGATATACCAACAGCCGATATCGAATCCATAGATGTGCTCAAAGATGCATCTTCTACGGCCATCTATGGATCCAGAGGTTCCAATGGTATTGTACTTGTGACAACCAAGAGCGGTAAAGCCGGTAAGGTTACAATAAACTATAATGCCTATGTTGGCTTGAAGAAGGCTGCCACTAAAATCAACACCTTGGATATAGAGGATTATTTGAAGTGGCAGTATGAAAATTTTGCCTTGGCTGACGATTTAGATTCTTATACCAAAGCAATCGGTACTTGGAATAGTCTTCCCGGCATAGCGAAAACTATTTCTACAACAGATTGGCAAGATAAAGTCTATGGCCGTACTGGAAATATTTTCAGCCAGAACTTAAGTATCTCCGGCGGATCAGAGAAGTTACGCTTCAACTTTGGCTATAGTCGTATCGATGAAAAAGCAATCTTGGAAACATCTAAATTCAAGCGGGATAACTTGAGCCTCAAACTTAATTATGAACCAAATAAAAAGACAAATCTGGAATTCTCTGCCCGCTATTCGTCTACAAAAGTGTTTGGAGACGGACAAAGTGATAGTTCGGGCGACTTAAATTCGGTTCCTTCCAGTTCGTTCGGACGTATTCGACATTCCATCATTCAAACGCCTTTGACGTTGAATGCAGAAAACAGTGACATAGTGTTAGATGAAAACGACATTGACAGCGGCCTCGAAGACCCGATTGTGGCTTTAAATGATAATTATAAGGAACGTGCCCGTCAGAATTTTAATATGAATGGGGCCTTTACCTGGCATATTCTAAAGAACCTGACTTTCCGTGCGGATGTTGGGTTAGATATCTATACTAATGATCTGAATTATTTCTTTGGAACTACGACCTATGAATCCCAAAACAATACACAAGCTGATTATAAGAATTTGCCGGTAACACAAAAAACAAGCGTTGATCGTAAGACTTTCCGTAACACCAATACACTGAGCTATGATTTTAAGGATTGGTTACCTACGAAACATACATTGAATTTAATGATCGGTCAGGAAAATGTCGTGATACGCGAAAGCAAGACAACCGCTCGTATAGAAGGGTTCCCCGATTTTTATGATGCAAAAATGGCCTTCAACTTCTCTGCTCAAGGTACCCCTACAAAGTATGATCAATTTTTCTATCAAGATGACAAAATGCTTTCGGCTTTCGGACGTTTAAATTATGATTATATGGGCAAGTACTTATTTTCCGGAACTCTTCGAGCTGATGGGTCCAGTAAATTTGCGAGGGGAAAACGCTGGGGATATTTTCCTTCGGCTGCATTGGGATGGCGCATCATTGAGGAAAATTGGATGAAAAATACCAGAGATTGGCTGAGCAATTTGAAATTACGTTTAAGCTATGGCACCTCCGGCAATAATAATATCCCTTCAGGACAGACCACAAAGAATTACTCCATCACTCAATCCAGCTGGCTAAATATTGCCAGTTCCTATTTAACAGCAGGTACTACGATGAGTAATACAAATTTGCAGTGGGAAACAACTCATTCATTGAATGCCGGACTTGACTTTGGAATCTTCAATAACAAATTGAACGGTTCAATTGAGATCTATAAAAACAACGTAAAGAATCTATTGATGGAAATGCAGGTAGCCGGTTGTGGGTATAATACGCAATATCAGAATGTAGGCGAAACGCAAAACTCCGGTTTTGAGATAACACTAAACTACTCTGCCATTAATAAGAAAGATTATGGCTTGGACGTGACTTTCACTTTAGGGCACAATAAGAACAAGGTCGTGAGCCTTGGTGAAATGACCTCTTATACCAAAGCCTCTTATTGGGCAAGTACTGAAGTTGGAGCGGATTATATCATTGAACCAGAGAAACCGGTTGGATCCATTTATGGTTATATCACAGACGGGCGTTACGAGGTCAACGATTTTACAGGATATGAAAATGGAAAATGGATATTGAAAGATGGAGTGGCAGATGACTCAGGTGTTGTAGGTGTAGTTCGCCCGGGTAGTTTGAAGTTAAAAAACAAAACCGAAGGTGACAATGTAGTGAATGATAACGACAAAACGATCATTGGAGATGCCAATGCATTTGCTGTAGGCGGCTTCTCTATAAACGGACGTTTGAAAGGCTTTGACCTGAATGCTAATTTTACGTATAGCATTGGCAATGACATCTATAATGCAGATAAGATAGACCAAACTTCAACACGTAGTAGTATGTGGAGAAACATGAGTGATGTAATGGCAAACGGCAAGCGTTGGACGAACATAGATGCAAATGGCAATCTGATTAATGATGCCACAACATTGACTTCACTGAATGCCGGTACTACGATGTGGTCCCCCTATACCACAAAAGCCGTAATTCATAGTTGGAGTGTGGAAGATGGTTCCTTCCTGCGATTGGCAAACTTAACAGTGGGATATACACTACCCAAGAATATGATGAAAAAAGTACATATTGAAAATCTTCGTGTTTATACTACGGCTTCTAATTTATTCTGCCTGACGGGTTACTCCGGAGCGGATCCTGAAGTAGATTGCAAAAGAAATTATCTCATTTGTCCGGGTGTCGACTATTCGGCTTATCCTAAAAGCCGTCAATTCATATTCGGTGTAAACCTTACTTTCTAACAAGATAAATATTGAAAATATGAAAAATAAATACAAATATCTCTCATTCATCCTATTGACAGGAATGACATTCACATCGTGTGAAGATTATTTGGATACGGAAAGCAAATCTTCCTATACGGAAAAAGTTGTTTTTGCTAATCCGTCTTTGGCCGAAGATGCTGTAATAAACATCTATAGCTATTTTGGACAGACAAACTCTCATCGTTCTCGCTATATGCCTTATTATGGAATGAATACCGATGTAGAATATTATAATGATTTGGCAAATCCAACTTCTGATGAGAAAACGTCTTTGTGTACTTATTCGGCTTTTGTTTCTAATGGTTGGATGGGGTCTGGTAGCAGCTATAATGCATATACCTGTTTCTTTAATGGCATTGAAGCAGCCAATTGCTGCATCGAAGGAATTCGTCAATATGGTAAGCCTGAAACGAACGAAACAATGGCTTATCTGCTAGGCGAGGCGTTAACATTACGGGCTCATTATTATTATGACTTAATAAGAGCATGGGGGGATGTTCCTGCTCGTTTTGAACCCGTAACGGAGAGTACAGTCTATTTGCCCAAATCAGACAGAGATATCATATATAAACAGATTATTGCTGATCTCAAAGAAGCAGCCGGCTATTTACCATGGCCCGGGGCAACAACCCGTACTTCTACTACTGAAAGGGTGAATAAAGCTTATGCTCTGGGATTAAGGGCACGATTAATATTGATGGCATCCGGCTATAGCTTGAGGCCTTCTTCGTTGGATGATGCGAACAGTAGTGAAGTTCGTAAAAGCACGGATACTGAGTTGACCGGCAATGCTCTCCTACAAGAAGCTTATGATGATTTGAAAAACATTCTAGCTAATTCGGGTTGCTCATTAAATGCTACTTATGAATCTGTCTGGAATGAGTTATGTCAAGATGTAGTAACTTCTAACCGAGAGTCCATTTTTGAAATTCCTTTTGCTGCAGGAAGAGGCCGATTTTTATATCATTTTGGTTTATATCATCACACTACTAGCGATCATCTCTCAAAAACTAAATATGGTGGACAGAATTGCCCTGCACCAACTTTGTTTTACGAATATGATGTCAAAGATACTCGTAGAGATTTGAATTGTACTCCTTATAAATGGAATAATGGTGGCTATACAATGGATAATCTGGGTAGTGGTGCCGGGAATCCAAGTTTTAATTTCGGCAAATATGATTATGAAAGAATGAATCGTGTAGTGACAAGTAACGATGACGGGGTCAATCTGCCTGTACTAAGATTTGCCGACGTGTTGCTGATGGCTGCAGAAGTAGCTAATGAACTGGAAGGAGCGAATGCTGCCAAAACTTATTTGAAACAGATAAGAGAGAGAGCTTTCAAGCAAACAGATTGGGCTGAACATGTCACCGTATATTTAAATAATATTTCCTCTAAAGAACAAATGTTACAAGCCATTCAAAAGGAGCGCATGTTGGAGTTTCCCGGTGAGATGTTACGCAAGCAAGATTTAATTCGCTGGAATCTTTTGGGCAGTAGCGTCAAAGAAACAGTTGAGAAAATGAATGCCTTGCGCAATCGTACAGGAGAATATGCTGATGTGCCCACTAATGTTTATACACGTACTATTAATGGAAAATTAGAAGTTTACGGTTTAAACAGAGGTGAGCTAAGTATGCCTTCGGGAGACGGCTGGGCCAAGTTGAGCTACGATTTCATCACATCTGTAATAAAGGATAATTTATTAAATAATTACTACATAAACGAACCTGACCAACGACAATATTGGCCTCTTTTCCAAACTGATTTGGATAGTTCGAACGGTTATTTAATAAATAATTATGGGTATAAATAGTATAAGAATATGAAATATAAGTATTGGTTTTTATTAATATTGAGCTTGGCATTCGCTAAAATGATTCAAGCGCAACCAGCCTATAAGATTGATAAGAATAACGTGGTTTTTAAGTCTTCACAAGGAGACATGAAAATACAGATGTGCAATAACAACATGTTCCGGGTTATGAAGAGTGCTGATTCAACCTTTCCTGAAGATGAAAACTGGATGGTGATGAAGTATGATTTTGAGCCGGTACGTTTTCAGGTGAAGTCTGTTGGTACGGAAGTGGAGATAACAACTTCTTCTTTAAAAATATTCGTAAACTCTGATCCCTGGAAGATCAGAGTTACGGATATCAATGATAAGATTGTCTATAAAGAAGTGGCTTCGCGCGTGCCAACAGATGAAAATGGTCCGATGAATGAATGCGTTATGCAACCCGATGAACACTTTTTTGGCTTTGGAGAGCGTATGGATTTTTTGGATCAGCGGGGACAAAAGGTACATTTGAATGTGGAATTAGGAAGAGGAACTAAACCTGCAGTTGGAGGAAAAGATATTCTACGAGCCAATTATTGTCCGGTTCCTTATTTTATGAGCAATAAGGGATATGCCATATTCTTTCATACGGCAGCTCCAACAGACTGGGATATGGGGTGGAGCAAACAGGATACTTATTCTTTTTCTGCAACAGGTGGTCATCTGGATTATTATTTCATCATGGGCCCCTCTTTCGAGAAAATGCTTCGCAACTATCAAACGTTGACCGGAGTTTGTCCTCTCATGCCAAGATCGGCCTATGGGCTTCATGTTGGATCTTACAGCGGTGGAACGTGGAAGTACGAAGAATGTACTTCCGATCAGTATCCAATTGATTTAGTTCATCGACTACGCAAAGAGAAAGTGCCTTTCGACTTATTTTGGCTGGATTCGACATGGAGGTTTTTCAACAAGAGATTTGGAAACGGAGGATGCAACTTTGAATTTAGAGAAACCTTCAAAAACCCACAGGCCATGATTGACTCCGTTTATGCCAACCATGTAGATATGTTCGGACTACATATACGTTCTATTGTAGATAATGGAAATCACAATACACTTTTTGATGATGCGGTAAAAGCGGGTGTCGTTTATCCAAAAGCTGATAGTGAAGGCATTATCAATTTCTTCGACCCTAAGGCAAGCGATTGGTGGTGGAAAAATGGAATGATGAAAGTTGCTTCGATGGGAGTAAAATTTGTAAAGACAGATTGCGGCGGTTCGTTGCGCTTTCCTGAAGGTACTACTTTTAAGAAAGGATTCAGCGCCGACGAACTACATAATCTTTTTCCGATTGCTTATGCCAAGGCTCCTTATGAGAAATTTCAGGAGTACAATGACCAGCGTGGTTTTAATCATACTCGTGAAGGGTATGCAGGAATACAACGCTATCCGTTTATTTGGGCAGGAGACTGGGGATCAGAATGGCAATGGTTTGAGCCGGTAATACGTGGAGGCTTGAACATCGGTCTTTCCGGAATAGGCTACTGGTCACACTGCATGGGAGGATTTGAACAGTATTCCCCATATGATACGGATCTATACATCAGGTGGTGCCAATTTGGAATGTTTAGTCCGGTGTCCATCCTTTTTGGAATGGACCATCCGCGTTATCATGAACCTTGGACGTACGGCCCGGAGGCGCTGGCAACGTTTATAAAGTATGATTCGATTCGATATACGCTGTTGCCATATATTTATAGCAATGCTTATAAGATGTATAAAACAAGCCGTCCTTTAATGACTCCACTGTTATATGATTATCCGGATGATGAGCGGACCTACCGGATCTCGGATCAATATATGTTTGGCACAGCAATCATGGCTTGTCCGGTGACGACGAAAGGTGCTTTAAGCCGTCCTGTTTATTTTCCCGGTGGAAAATGGATTGATTACTGGACAGGTGAACGCATAGAAGGACGACAATACAAATCATTCTTGACTCCACCGGATTTGATGCCTATATTCATTAAGGAAGGAGCGATCATACCTAAGCAACCTGCCATGCAATATATGAATGAAAAGAGAGTAGATGAAATTACATTGGTTGTTTTTCCCTCTGAAAACTCCTCTTATGAATTATATGAAGACGATGGAAAGAGCTTGGATTATCAGAAAGAAATTTATGCCGTTACCTCTATAAACAGTACGATAAAGGAAGATGCCTGGCAAATGACCATAAACAAGGCAAACGGAAAATATCTTCCTTCTGAGCATTCTTATCGGATAGAAGCTTTTTGGGAATCGAAGCCGATGGTGGTGATGCAAAACGGAAAAAAATTAAAGGAACTTTCTGCTCAGAATGATCTGTTGCAGCAAGAGGGATGGTGTTTTGATGTTGATATGAAGAAACTTCTTATCAAAACTAACTTAACGAATAAAAATCTGATTCAATTTAAAGTAAAATGATGAAGCTTAGTAGATGCTTAATATGTGTCTGTTTGACAATGATGTTGGGGTGTATAACTCAGACTGCCGCCGGACAGAGCACATATGCGGGACGTCCCAATTATGGTGCACTTAAATTCAGTCAAAGTTCCGCTTATTATTCTTATTTAATGCTGGACTTGCAGAAGGCAAATGCCTTACGTGACAAAGAACTGTCAGAAGCGGTTGTCTCGAAAAAAAAGATGCTCCATTACATTAGTCAAGTCAGAGACAGGTTAACGAGAATTGTGGGAGAGCGACCGGAAAGAGTTTCTCTGAACGGTCGGGTAACAGGAGTTGTGTGGGGAGAGGGATTTAAGGTAGAAAAGATTGTTTTCGAAAGCATACCCGGTAGGTATGTCACAGCTCATCTGTATCTGCCGGAAGCAGCAAGCAAGCCTCTCCCGGCCTGCATTGAGATGTGCGGGCACGGGCTTGCCGGCAAAGGTAATGGCTCCTTGTCTGCTGTACATATGGCGGTCAATGGTATTGCTGTTATGGTAGTAGACCCGATAGCTCAGGGTGAACGGCTTCAGTTGATTGATGAAAAAGGACATAGTCTGACTCGCGGAGTAACGACGGAGCATACCTTGTTAAACCCCGCATATAATCTCTTGGGAAGTAGTCTGGCAGTTGAAGAATATTGGGATAACAGCCGTGCCGTGGACTACCTCCTATCTCGCGCTGACATAGATAAAGATAAGATCGGAGCTTATGGTTTCTCCGGTGGCGGAACACAAGCTGCTTATCTAATAGCATTAGATCAACGTATTAAGGTAGGTTGTATCGGGCTGTTCTTTTCGAGTCGGGAGAGAACTTTAGAGCTCCAAGGTCCCTCGGATGGTTGCCAGCAAATTCCCTATGAAGGGAAGGAACGGATTGAAATAGCCGATTTTGCTTTAATGATGGCACCTAAACCTCTGATTATCCTAGATGGCAAGTACGACTTTGTTGATCATTGGGGAGCTTTGCGTGGTTTTGATGAATTAAAAAAATGCTATTCTGTTTTAGGCTATCCGGATAAGGTAGCCCAATACTATGCAGAAGACGGACATGCGATGCCTCCGGATGTGCAAATTCGCCTGCTAGAGTGGTTCAAAAAATGGCTGACCGGCGAGAAATCAAGATTAACGAATGTTCCCGAAGATAAATGGCAAGGTAGCAATATGTTGTGCACAGCATCCGGACAGGTCAATCTGGAATATGACAATGCACAAAGCACCATGAATGAAACCCTAAAGGAGATGGAGCGACTGACAAAGCAGCAGATGGAATTTTGCCAGAAGGATGAGGAAACAATTCGCATGAAGATACTTGAACTGCTAGGGCTTGATAAAGGTTTCAACGATAATGTGGAAGCAATCGCCACGGGACACTCTTCTTTGAGGGAAGTTGAAGAGTATCGATACCAACTAAATTGTGCGGGACAAATGCCCGTGGCGTGTGTGGTATGGATACCTTCAACAGCAACAGCCCATTCTACGATAGAAATTCATCTGCACGAACAAGGAAAGGCCTGGTTTCTCAACGACCTCTCTAGAAGAGATGCAATAAGTAACGGAACGATTATCGTTGCGGCCGATTTTCGTGGCATAGGCGAGATGGAAGATCCCTACATCTACAATTATACAAAATATTGGAACAAGGAATATCGGGTAGCCGCTACCAGCATGCACATCGGACGCCCCGTCATGGGGCAACGTGTGGCAGATCTACGTACGTTAATAAATTTTTGCAGTTCTGATACAAAGCTGAAGGGACGTACAATCACAGTTGAGGCCGATGGACTCTATGGACCGGTAGTGATGCACGCTGCCGTGCTAGATCGCCGTATCAATAAAGCCACCCTCTCCCACTGCCTGAAAACATGGAAGTCGTATTTAACAAATCCTCTTCAACGAGATATGTATTCTAATGTACTTTACGGAGTGCTGAAATATTATGATTTGCCCGATCTTCTAAAATTAAGCGAAGGAAGAGTATGTGTTGTTGATTAGCAATTTCAAAACTGTTTTTTTATCTTTGTTCTGTAACAGTCAGCTAACCTTATAACAGCCTTAAAAAGTGGGGATGTTGAATAAATCTGAAGTATGAGAAACCTATTGTTATCTTTGTGCATGCTGTTTGCATACCTTTCGTTGGCAGGGCAACAGAAAGAAAGCACTTTTACTCATTATTCTTCCAAAAATGGTCTGTCACAAAACACAGTTATGTACATGCTGCAAGATCATAATGACTTCTTATGGTTTGCAACATGGGACGGTATTAATCGCTTCGATGGCTATAATTTTACTACTTATAAAGCCAGACCTGATAATGACATTGCTCTGGGAAATAACCGCATCAACTGGATGGGAGAAGACAAATGGGGATATCTCTGGCTTTTGGCTTATGATTATCGAGTCTACCGTTTTGATCCTAAAACTGAAGAGTTTGAGCCGATTCCCGCAGAAGGAGAATGGACAAGCGCTCAAATAACAAAGGTTACTATACTAAAAAATGGCACAATATGGTTCACTTGCAAAGATGAAGGCGTTCTGCGCATCACTCCTCATAAAGATAACCCCCACAATTATGAGGTTGATGCCTTTACTTCCAAATCAAAAAGTTTTCAGGTACATAAGGCCTATGATATAACTTTAGATTCTCAAGGATCTGTATGGCTACTAAGCGATCGAGGATTAGGATTGTTTAAACCGGCACAAAAAATGCCGTTCACCTATTTTGCAAAAAATGAAGATGCTGAAATGTCGCAAGCTTTCTATGCCTCCTGCGAACAGAAAGAAAAACTTTATTTCAGCTCCGATCGGGGCCACATTTGGAGTTATGATAAAAAGAATGGAAATTTTCATTTAATTAGTCTGCCTACAGACGCTAAAGTAGTTGATATAAAAGTTGTTTCAAATCATGAATTATTAGCCTGTACACAAAGCAACGGATTGTACCTCTATGATGCAGACACGGAAAAAGTTATCACCATAGAAATCCAAAAACACAGACAACTCTCTCAAGTGCATATCAAGTCAGCCTATGTAGACCGATACAAAACAGTTTGGTTTGAGGTGGCCGAACCGCAAACTGTCTGCTATTTAAACATGAAGACCCTTACGGTAAAAATAAAGAAAATAAAAGAAGAGCTTGGTGAGGCAGTCAGCTCCAATCCCTGTTTTCATATCCATGAAGATGTATTCAATAATTTGTGGATACATCCTTATGCTGGTGGCTTTTCACGTTATGATCGTGCAAATGACAGAATCGTATCTTTCTATAATGAGCCGGGCGCACCAAACTGGAAATTTTCAAGTAAGATTCATTCTGCAATGTCAGATAAACAAGGAAATCTCTGGCTATGTACTCACTCCAAAGGACTAGAAAAAATTTCATTTTCCGACCATCAGTTCCATCTAAATTATATCAAGGATTGTAAGTACGAGTCTTTAATAAATAATGTGCGATCTATTTCTCAAGATAAAGAGAAAAACCTTTGGATAGGTATGAAGAGTGGAAAGATCTCCATCTATGATAAAAAGGACATTTATCAGGGATATCTGACGGCAAATGGAAAGATAGCCCGACACGGAACTCCTCTTAAGGGGGTTGCTTATTCTATCCTGCAAGATAAACAAGGGGTTATTTGGATTGGCACTAGAGGAGAAGGATTGGTACGAGCCGAACAACAAGGAGAACATTATCTGATTTCCAGATTTAAGTACAATGAAGCTAATATTTATAGTCTTAGCGACAACAGCATATACAGCCTCTATGAAGATGACAAAGGAATACTTTGGGTAGCTACTTTTGGAGGTGGCTTAAATTATATTCAGAAAGAAGCCGGACAATACAAATTCATAAACTACCGTAATAATTTAAAGAATTTTCCTATCACAACTTGTGGAAAAGTGAGACATATTGCCGCTGATCATCAAGGTTATATCTGGCTTGGAACCAGCTGTGGAACTGTGCGCTTTAAAAATCATTTCAAGATTCCTGAAGATATAAAATTTGATGTATACACACATATACCCGGAGACGAGAAATCTTTGAGCAACAACGAAGTTCACTGGGTTTTACCTACGAAGAAGGACGGATTATATCTGCTAACTTTTGGAGGCGGTCTATGCAAGTTCACAGGCTATGATATAACGGGTAAACCTGTTTTTAGGTCTTATACGATCAAAGACGGTCTTGCTTCAGATGTCTTGTTGTCTGCACAGGAAGACCGCAATGGTAATCTTTGGATAAGTACAGAAAAGGGAGTGTGCAAGTTCATCCCTTCTACCGGATATTCAAAGAACTTTGCTGACAACGAATTAGGAATTTCCGAGGCACAATTCAATGAAGGTTCTTCCTACCAGAGTTACGATGGTAACATTTATTTTGGCACTACGCATGGTTCTCTTTCATTTCATCCCGGCAACATCCGCATTAGTAATTATGTTCCTAAAATCGTATTTTCCAAACTTTCCGTAATGAATACTGAGACATCTCCGGCAGTAAAAGGTTCTGTCCTTACTCAGAACATTAATGATACCAAAAAGTTAATTCTTCCGCATAGTAAGAATGTGTTGACACTTACTTTTTCTGCTCTGGATATGATCCATACGGACAATATAAGATATCGTTACAAGCTGGAAAACTTCGATGACGATTGGATTTACTCAGGTGAGCAACAACATGCTGCAACCTATACCAATCTTCCCACAGGACATTATGTATTCCATGTAAAGTCAACGAATGGAGATGGAGTATGGTGCAATAATGAAAGAACACTTATGATCACTGTTCAGCCTGTGTTCTGGGAAACTATATGGGCATATATTATTTACATAGTTGTAATTTCAGGTCTTACATATATTACCTTTCACATTCTATTTGTTATTTTCCGTCTGAAGCACGAAGTCTCTGTTGAACAAAAAATTGCAGATGTAAAATTACGTTTCTTCACAGATATATCCCATGAGCTCCGCACTCCTCTAACTCTGATTGCCGGACCATTAGAGTGTGTATTGACTAACAACCAGTTGCCCATTGAGATTAGAAAACAATTGCAATTGATGCAACGGAACACAGAGCGGATGCTCAGGTTAGTGACCCAAATTTTAGATTTCAGGAAAATACAGAACCATAAAATGAAATTATGCGTACAGCAGATTGAAGTGGTCTCTTTTGTACAAAGAATTATGGAAAACTTTAATGCGTTGGCAGAAGAGCATCTACTGGATTTTGTATTCTACGCTGAATGCGAAAGAATTTATTTGTGGGCGGATTCTGATAAATTGGAGAAGGTTATTTTCAACCTATTGTCGAACGCCTTTAAATATACTCCAGATGGAAAGATGGTAAAAATAGTGATCATCGAAAATATAAAAAAGGTCTCTATTGAAGTGCAGGATCAAGGCATCGGAATTCCGGAAAATAAACGTAACTCACTATTTGTGAGATTTGAAGACCATTTAAATCAAAAGTATTTCAGCCGGCAGAGTTCAGGTATTGGCCTCTCCTTGGTGAAAGAACTGGTGGACTTGCATAAAGGTACTATTATAGTAGATAGCACCCCTAGCAAAGGGAGTCGTTTTGTCGTGGAGTTGTTGAAAGGAAGAGAGCATTTTGATGACTCTACAGAGTTTATATTAGACGACATTCCGGTACAAACTATTGTAGGGCCTCTCGACGAAGATATTATCCAAGAAGAACTGGATATTAATCCAGAGAAGTGCAAGCAAGTGATGCTGCTGGTAGAAGACAACCAAGAATTAAGAAACTTTTTACGTCATCTGTTTCTCGATGAATATATCATCTATGCGGCTGCTAACGGGTTTGAAGGGCTTAGCAAGGCATTAGATATTCTTCCGGATATCATTATCAGTGATGTTATGATGCCTGAAATGGATGGTTTAGAAATGGTCAAAGCCTTACGAAAAGACGTATCTACAAGTCATATTCCTATTGTTCTACTTACTGCAAAGACAGATATTGAAAGTCGTTTGCAAGGATTGGAAATAGGTGCAGATGATTATATTATGAAACCTTTTAGTGCTTCCTATCTGAAAGCGAGAATAATAAATCTATTACAGCGTAGGAAAGATATGCAGGAATTCTTCACTACAAACTTAATAGAAGAGAAACAGAGAGAAAAGAACCTCGAGAAGCAAGTTCAGATGACAACGCAAGACCGTAACTTTCTGGAAAAACTAAAAGCACTAATAGAAAAAAACTTGGATAATAGTGAATTGCACATTGATGATTTCGTGAAAGAGATGGCTGTAAGTCGTACAATATTCTTTAAAAAATTGAAAGCCTTAACCGGCCTTGGTCCTAATGAATTTCTCAAAGAAATGCGGATCAGAAAGGCAGCACAGTTAATGGAAAATAAGGATTATAATATTACTCAGATCGCATACATGGTCGGCATTAATGGCTCACGTTATTTTTCAAGGTGTTTCAAAGCTAAATATGGTGTAACGCCTTCGGAATATAGGACTAACCTCACTCGTGAGTACTGATAATCAACAAACGATTAGTTATATCTTCTCATTTACCGTGGCCAGGTGGATTAAATTCGATGAAAGAGTGCCATTGGATATATAATCCACTCCATTTGCTTGTATAAATATACCTATAATTGGGTATTGTGCAAAATGAAATATAGTCGCAATTTTGCCCCACAAATTAAACGTCAATAAACTTAAGATTCAGAATGAAGAAAAAGATCTATTTACTTCTATTATTTTCAATAGGAATTATATCAATACAAGCAGCTTCTTTAAAAGGCAAAATAACAAATAATCAGCAAGAACCACTCATCGGGGTTTCAGTATATATTAAATCCATAGGGAGAGGGACTATTACAGACAATAGTGGAACCTATTCTTTTGAGAATATTCCAGATGGAGAATATTCCATAGAGTATAGATATTTGGGCTATTTTACTCAAAACAAAACAATTATAGTATCCCCCCCAAAAATGATCTATCAATTCAATATAGAGCTGAAAGAAGAGACAAGATCACTTCATGAAGTCGTTATTTCAGCAGGGCGTGTGCCTGAAAAACTCTCTTCAATCCCAGCCTCCATCACAGTTATAAATACCAAAGAGCTTTCACGGATAACTCAGTTCACGAGCAATATGAATGAAATTCTGGAGCATAACGTTCCGGGGTTGGCTCCTCAGACAGGATCCTATTCTAATGCAGGGCAAACCCTTAGAGGTCGTAAAGTTTTAGTGATGATAGACGGCGTTCCAATATCGACCCCGCTTCGTAACGGACAAGTAAGCATGAAAGCAATTAATGCAAATGATTTGGCAAGAGTGGAAGTCATAAAAGGGGCAACATCTATTTATGGAAACGGCAGTGATGGAGGCTTCATCAATTATATCACGAAGACTCCTCAGAAAGGAAAGGCCTTATCGGGAAGCACTAGCATTTGGGGAACGATGAATTTAGCCAAAGCAGACGACTCATTTGGTGGGGGTATTTATCAATCACTACAAGGAGGTATTAATAGAATCCAATATATGGGAAGCTTTAGCTACGAGCAGGTTGGCAATAAATACGATGCGGACGGAGTGCCTCTGTTTCCGACATACGGATTAGACAATACAAAGATATACTCCGGTTTCGGTAAATTATGTTATCAGATATCCAATAAGCAAGAAATTATTTTATCAGCTAATGTGTACAAATCCAGACAAGACAGTCCATTTGAACCCGTATTGACCGAAATAAAAGTTCTCAATTCCGACGGCGATTATGAAATTACACCCGGATATGGCAAGAAAAAAAGTCCCGACTATCCAGAGAAGCCCAAAGGCGCAACCTCTGTCAATAGCGTATTGAAATATAATTTACACGATTTGTTTGGCGGAACCACCACCTTTTCTTCAGATCTCTATTATCAAAAAGCCAGAAATATTTTTTTCTATTCCAAAACATTTGAAAATGGTGGGCAATCAGTAATTAACTCGGAAAAAATCGGCCTTCGTCCCAACTTCAACACGCAACTATCCTCGGGCAATACAACCACCTCCCTGACTTATGGTATTGACCTTCTACAAGATCGCACAAACCAAAATTTATTAGATGGCAGACTGTGGGTTCCAAATATCACTATGCATAGCATCGCCCCATACCTACAGAGCAGTTTCAAGATGAATGACAAAATCAACATCAAAGTTGGCGTTCGATATGATTACGCGGAACTCAAAGTCAAGACCTACAACACCATACCCTATTCACCCAAGCAGGATGGAAACTTCAACCCATCCGTAACAGTGAGAGGAAGAACCTTGTCTTTCGACAAACTTTCTTTTAATTTAGGCTTAAGATATACTGCAAGCGAGGAATTTATTCCCTACATCAATTTCTCGCAAGGATTCTCCATGTCTGAGTTATCCAGAATACTACGTCAGACAGATAATCCGGAAATACTTTACAGCACTGATATAAAAGCAGTATCAATCAATAATTACGAAATCGGTTTCATTAGTTATTTGGGCCCGTTAAAAATTGAAGCAGCCGGATATTACAGCACTTCAAACATTGGTACGGGACTAACTTTCAACGAAGATAAGAATCGCTATGAGCCCACCCCTTCTCCACAGAAGATTTTCGGTGCAGAGTTAGCCCTGGATGGCCGTTTCTTAAAAGATAAGCTTTCTATTGGGACTTCTTTTTCATGGGTAGAAGGGTTAGAATCAACAGACGACAAGAATACTCTTAAATACATAGGAGGAGATGTGATTTCACCTCCCAAATTAACAGGATATGTTTCTTACCTAATCACCCCAAAATTATCTTCGAATATAAATGTTGTACATATCGGAAACAGGAAACGTTTTTCTCCCTACTTGAATAAGAAAAACGAATGGGTCTACAACTCAGCACAAGCCCCAGTAAAGCATTACACAGTAGTCAACATGTCTTTATCCTACCGTTTAATGCACGCAATGGGAATCTCTTTAGCCGTCAACAACTTGTTAAATAAATACTATATGCCAGCCCGCTCACAATGGTCAGCTCCTTTGAGGGACCAAAGTACTCTAGCAGAAGGAACCAATATGCGACTGACATTGAAATATGATTTTTAATTGATTCAAAATACCCACAAGGAAAGGCCCAAGCAATCTATCTTGGGCCTTTTTAGCCGGATATTAAAAATAGACACAAAAAAACGCACCTATTCTCCCCAAGTTGATTTCTCATAGATGAAACTCATAGTATTGAAATTGGAGGAAAAAACAAAACAAAGGAACAACTGAAAGGCAATGTAAGATATGCCCTATTCATGATTATGAATACCCCACTCGTCAGCTTTAGTTTAGTAAGCATGACATGAGTTGCTGCCTATGTGAAGTGAATGTTATATAGTTATTTCCTTTAATGCGTAGTGACTACAAAAGAAAGAAAAAGGACTGAATTCCAAGAAAGGAAAACAGCCCTAATTTTTTGTTCCACGATTTTTTACCGAACACCAATATAACTTAGTACAACTTTTACCGGAAAATGATCGGAAGGTGTTCGAGATACATACTTTTGCAAAGAAACTTCCTTAGGGAAATTTCCTGAATTTATTTCTTTATCATCACCTGCATTCGAACGATAGGTATCGGTTAATACTCCATACCTCTTGACCGCAAAAGCGGAGCTCACAAAGATATGATCAATTCGACTATCAGTGAAGAAGCTTGGATTAAAATCATTAAACGTACCATTCAAAGCATAAGGAATCTGCGCTTTTTCATAAGAATCATTTAAAAGGCCAGAAGCATCCAGTATCGCATAACTCTCATGCTTTTGATCTACATTAAAATCGCCCGTCAAGACTACAGGTTCATCTGCGCACATTTCTTTTATCTTAGATAAAACCAATTTCGAGCTTTCTTTACGCGCAATAACTCCCACATGATCCATGTGTAAATTGAAGAACCAAAAACGAAGATGAGTCTTTTGATCTTGAAACTCTCCCCAAGTACAGATACGGGGCAAAGCAGCGTCCCATCCTTTATTAGGGTAAGTCGACTGTTCCGATAACCAAAAATGCCCTGACTTCAAAAGCTGAAATTTATTCTTTTTATAAAAGATAGGAGCATACTCCCCCAACGTTTTCCCATCATCACGGCCCACTCCGATATAAGCATATTCGGAAAGTGTGGATAACAAATCGTTTAATTGGCCATACAAAACCTCTTGAGTTCCTAAAAGATCAAAATCATTGAAACGAATCAATTGGCTGATTACCGGAAAGCGTTGTTTCCAACCATTTCCATATTCTGCATCAGAATTATTCTCATAACGGATATTGTAACTGCCCACCGTTAGCTCTTGGGCCAACACAAAATGAGCAAATAAACAAAATAAAATAAAAACGATAATATTTTTTTTCATTTTAGCAAAGACTCCCTTAATAAGTAAAACCCTTATATATTACTTTAATTCGTTAGTAAAAGAGTACGGAAAATCTCTCACCTTAGTGCCTCTTGCTTTATTAGGCAGAGGAGCCAAGTTATAATCGATCTTTGCTCCTTTCAATAAATCATCATGCGAAAAGTAATTTTTGGTATAATTCTTCCCATTTAATTTTAGCGAACGGATATAACGATTTTCTTTTGCACTATTGCTGGCGCGCAATATAATCTGCTTTCCATTTTCCAAATTAACCGTAATTTTCTTAAATAGAGGCGATCCTATAACATATTGATTGCTCGCTGGGCAAACCGGATAAAAACCCATAGCAGAAAAAACATACCAGGCGGATGTTTGTCCGTTGTCTTCATCCCCACAATACCCATCCGGAGTCGGTGAATAGAGTTTATCCATTGCTTCCCGTACCCAATATTGTGCTTTCCATGGTTCACCGGAATAGTTATAAAGATAAATCATATGCTGAATTGGCTGATTACCATGAGCATATTGTCCCATATTCATTACCTGCATTTCTCGCATTTCATGAATTATTCCTCTACTTTTCAAACCTTTATCTCCCGGAATAACGAATACTGAGTCTAACATTGCATTGAATTGTTTCTCTCCACCCATCAAATTAATCAAGCCCTGCGGATCATGAAATACTGACCATGAATAATGCCAGGCATTCCCTTCAGTATATTCACCAGCCCAATCACAAGGATTAAACGGGGTAACAAAGGTACCATCAGCCTTCCTACCTCTCATCAGTTTTGTTTCAGGATCATAAATATTACGATAATTCAAAGCCCGCTTAGCATAAATTTCTATTTCCGACTGAGGCTTATCCAAGGCTTTTCCAAGCTGATAAATAGCCCAATCATCATAAGCATATTCTAACGTACGAGCCACATTTTGACTAATCTCTTTACCACTAGGAATATAACCATATTCATTATAGTAATTATAGCCGGCACGTCCCGATGCACTGACCTTGGGGTGTACATTATTTGCATCATGCTTTAAGGCTTCCCAGAGAGTCTCAATATCATATCCTCGCAATCCCTTAATATAAGCATCAGCCACTACAGAAGCTGAATTATTTCCGACCATAATATCACGATGCCCCGGACTGGCCCATTCCGGTAAAAAGCCACTCTCCTTATAAGCATTGGCCAAACCCTCCTGCATTTTTACATTCATGGAAGGGTATAGCAAGTTTAAAAATGGGAACAAGCATCGGAAAGTATCCCAGAAACCCGTATCCGTAAACATATAACCCGGCAAAACTTGCCCATTATAGGGGCTATAATGCACTATTCTATCGTGAACGTCAAATTCATAAAAACTGCGAGGGAAAAGAACCGAACGATATAAACAAGAATAAAAAGTGCGCATATTGTCAATATTATCATCCTCCAGCTTGATTTTACTCAATACTTCATTCCAAGCAGTTCTCCCTTCAGCAGTCAATTCATCAAATGTTTTCAGCCCTATTTCTCTCAAATTGAGCTCCGCTTGGGCTGTACTGATAAAAGAGGAAGCAACCTTAGCATGAAGCAACTCACCTTTTTTAATTGAGAACCCAACAACGGCTCCTGCATGATTTTCTTTTGTTTCAGATTTCCTCTCATGGATTTGGTTATCACCTACCACAGCCTTATAAGCAAAAGGCCGATCAAAGATAATGACGAAATAGTTTTTAAAGTTATCCGGCACACCCCCACTATTTCGGGTTGTATAGCCTATTATTTTATTTTCTTCTGGAATCACTTTTACATACGAGCCCTTATCAAAAGCATCAACAATCACATAAGCATCCTTAGCTTCAGGAAATGTAAATCGGAACATCGCAGCACGATCAGTCGGCGTAATTTCAGTCGTTACATCGTGATCAGCCAAATAAACCTTATAATAATAAGGTTTTGCCACTTCGGCTTTATGAGAGAACCAACTAGCACGTTCTTGTTGATCAAATACAACTTTACCCGTTATAGGCATCAATGAAAATTGTCCGTAATCATTCATCCATGGACTCGGTTGGTGTGTTTGCTTGAAGCCTTTAATTTTGTCGGCTGTATAAACATAAGTCCATCCATCCCCCATATCACCTGTTTGCGGCACCCAAAAGTTCATTCCCCAAGGTCGGGCAATAACCGGATAGGTATTTCCTGTAGATAACTCATATTTCGAAAGCGTGCCAGTCAATACATTCACATAATCAACCGGCTCTGTTCCCTTCTGCGAATAAGAAAAAGAAAAAGGCAGCAAACATAAGATAGTAGCCACAAAGGCCTTCATTAATAGTTTTTCATTCTTCATTCTGAATTATTTTTAAATACAGATAACACACTAACAAGCCCTTTTCGCTTGAGAAAAATAAACAAGAGTATGCTCTTGTTTATTTTCGTTGTTGTTATCTTATTAATTTATTATATTCTATTTAGCAGATCAATCTTCCCTTCACTAACGAGTTTAAGAATTAATTCACCAAAGAGTGTATTTTGCCAGGCAAACCACGGACGGGTGAAATTCGCCGGATTATCTTTATGAAATGATTCATGTATGAATCCGGTACCAGCATCAGTCGTAATCAACATCTTCACACAATTCTGAATTTCTTGGTCATCTTGGCTAGTAAAAGCTTTCATCATGATGCTCATTGGCCATACCATATCATATCCAACATGTGGGCCACCTATTCCTTCCCCTGCCTTGCCCTTAAAAAAATAAGGATTATCCTCACTCCAAACAAATTTACGAGTATTCTGATAGATCGGATCATTTACATCCACGTCCTCCAGATAAGCCATAGAAAGTAAACTGGGAGCATTAGAGTCGTCCATCAAAGACTGATTTCCAAAACCATCTACTTCGAAAGCATAAATGCTCCCATATTGGGGATGATTATAAACCGCATACTTTTTCAGAGCCATTTCAACCTCTTGAGCCAATGCAGTACATTCCAATGCTAATTTACTTTGATTGTTCACAGTTGTCAAAATTTCAGCTGCTTTACGTAAAGAAGTAACAGCAAAGAAGTTGGAGGGAACTAAGAATTGAAAAGTGGTTGCATCATCTGAAGGCCGAAAAGAGGAAACAATCAGTCCAACCGGCTTAACCGGATTACCCAATCCGTTATTATCTAACGTATCCAATTGACGTTCTGTTTTGCGCTGGAATTTATAAGGACCTACCCCCTCTTTACGTTGCTGCTCCTTGAAGGTACGAAGAATCGCCTTTATTGCTTGCAGCCACTCTGCATCAAAAACACTAGTGTCACCTGTTATCTTCCAATATTGATAGGCCAAACGGAGTGGATAGCAAAGAGAGTCAATCTCCCATTTACGCTCATGAAGCTCTGGCTTCATATCAGTCATATCAGACATCCATGAACCTCCTATAGCTCCATTATTAAAGGCATTCGCATATGGATCAATGTTGATACATTTGAATTGCCGACGAATCACTCCGGCCAACATTCTCTTTAACTCCGGATCTTCATTTGCTAATTGTACATACGGCCAAACCTGTGCACCGGAATCCCGTAACCACATGGCATGAATATCCCCGGTATAGACAAAAGTATCCGGCTGACCATCCATCATCTGAAAATGCACCGTAGTATCCAGCGTATTAGGAAAACAATTTTCAAACATCCATGCTAATTTAGGATTCGTCAAAAGTTTCTTTACTCGTTGAATCTCCCGCTCTACAACTTCCGAAACAAATAAACGTTTCGAAGGAATCGGACGATTGGTCCGATATCCTTGTATAGTTGTATTATCTTGGTTTAAAACGATCTCTTTTTCAAGAGAGTTTGCTTGAGAAGCAACTACTGTAAGAGGAGTGATGGCCAATCCCAAAGTACAGTACCTCATGTAGTTCACTTTACAAAAAACAGTCTTCTTTACACTCATGTATCAATTTAATTGGTTATAAGATTTTAATATACCAAGCCTATATACATTCTATTGGCTAACGATTGCAGATTCAACCCAATTATAAGATCCTTGAGGCCCCTTTAATGTAGCGATATGGCGTCCTGTTAAATCTTTAAACTCAGTACCAGTAGGTTGAGCTCCGGTTACTTCAAAATCCCAAGCCGCCACCAAATCAGTATTATCCGCCGTAACATCAGCCTCCACGCCCAAATAAGATTGTTTAATCTGATCTTCAGTACGATTGGTTTTCCATATTCTTATCTTCTTAATGTAACCGGAGAACCACTCTTTACGGTTACCATTATTATCTAACGCACAGAATCCAGTCATCGGAACTTTATACTTCACACTATTATCATTAATATAAGTTCGCCACGTTTCTCCCACACGTATCATTTCCCCTTGTCTCACTCCATCAATCATAGAATAGCATTTCACATCGGTAGGAGTATCAAATCCAGGTAGTCCCTTATCTCTAAATAAAAAGGCATAATGCGTCCACCTATTTTGAGTCCAATTGTCAGACTTCTTCCATCCAGGTTCCCATTCTTTCGGGTTAGACGGTCCTTGATCTTCCCAATGAGCTACCATAGTCCGCAAAAGTCCCTTTGTCCGATCTTGCACTCTCCAGCCACTCCAATAATCTTGTTGTGTCATAGTGGATAAGATAGTGCCATTATCCTCACCTGGTTGATTGCAATATTCCTTAATATTAACCCATAGTTCAACGGTAAATGCCTGGTTATTATTATCACCAAACTTCACATAGTCATCAGAATAACCAAAATCAATATATCCACCATTGTTACCATCGACATATAGCATCCAAGTAACATGATCCTCAGTCCATTTAGAAGCTTCTACTTGTTGCATGGCCTCATCAGCTTCCTGCATGGCATCATTAAAAAGTTCTTGAGTGAAATTAGCAATAGAACCAGATTGAGCGCGTTCTGAGAGACTATACAAATTGTCAATAGCTCCCTGCAAAATAGTTTTGCTAGCCACAGGATATTGCCCTTTATGATCTCCCCATAAAGATTCATCATCTAATAGGGTGATAAGTTCAGAGGCTTTTTCATTTAATTGCTTAATAAAAGCCTGAGCCGTTTCCGATAAATTATAAAGTCGGGTTTCCTTAAAAGCGTCTATGGCCTGACTGACTTCAGCTAAAATTGTCTCTACATCGGAATCATTCACCATTTCCCCTTCTTTCACTTTATCAATAGAAGCATCCAATTTAGCAATAGCATTATTTAGGATCTCTTTACCGTCTATCGGATAAGTTCCGGGAGTTGTACCATAAGTGGAATGATCCAATAAATAGACTAAGGATTTACGACTTTCCTGAAGTATACTCAGATGAGTATCCGTAACATATTTTACATCTTTATCATCAGAACAACCAGCAAACGTTCCAAACAGACATAAGATCAACAATACCCAAAGACATATATTATCAATATTTTTTCTACATAACAGTTTCATATTCATATACATTTAATTAATGTTTATATCCTATTTACGTTCCCACTCATACGTACCGATTAATTTAGCCGTATGTTTCCCTGTTAAATCCAACACTTCATCATTAGCTCCAAGTGGTTTTTCTGTAAAATTCCAAGCTGCAACCAAATGATCTTCCTCACCGGTAACATTAACTTCGTCCTTAAAAACAGATTGTATATATTCAGTATTTTTTGCTTCCTTCCAAATGCGAATATTCTTCATATATCCGGAAAAACCGTCTTCCATTTTACTCTCGTTTACCCACCGACAAAAAGCCGTCATCGGTATATCATAATTGTCGTAATCCGAAGAGTTATAGACTTCATTAACATGAGTATTTTCCTGGGTACTGACCACCACACCATTCAAGTATAACTTAGCACGCAAACTAGCATTACCATCTAAGCCTTTATCACTATATACAAATACATAATATTGCCACTCATTATCAGCAGGAGCAGCAAAGTTAGGCTCCCAAAGTCCCCATCGGCTATCAGCAAGAATACCTCCCCATGTTGTTCGATATATGCCTCCGCTTGCATTACGCCAATACATCATCCAACCATTTCTCCACTGAGCACTACTATTTGAAAAGAATGTGGATAAGAAAATACTATTATCATTAGGCCCATGCTCTTTAATCTTGACCCAAAGTTCAACAGTAAAAGATTGATTTCCTACTTCTCCAAAAACAGTGTAATCTTTACTTCTCCCAAAATCAATATAGGATCCATTAGATTTACCATCAATAAATAAGTTAGCCGGGATAGTCTCAGCATCTTCAGTACGGACCGACTTATTGAATTTTTCAATTGCCTTCTCCGTATTATCCAAGTAGCGTACCTTTTCACTTTCCGAAGGAGATGGATTTTGATACTTTATCAATAAAATAGAACGATTAGCATCATCTATAGCATGGGTAAGGATCGCCCGGCTTTCCATCGGAAATTGCCCGATTCTATTACCATAATCTGAATTTTTCTGAAGTTCCTCCATTTGAGAGATCGCATCATTCATTTTCTCAATATAAGGGTCATTCATTTCCACAGCCGCTATAAAATGATGCTCTTCTTCAGAACAAGCAAGCAACAGAAAGAAATAGAATAATCCTAATAAATAGTATATCCGAAAAGGGATTGTATATTTTACATTCATGATATTTACTTTTTGATTATTTATTTATCAGCTGAAAACAAGAGCATCAATGCCGGAATTCCCGAAGCATCATAGCAAGAGACATTAGATCCCGGAGTCTTCGCATAATTTTTCCCTGTCAAATTACGCTCATTACGGAAGCTCCACCCATAATTAATGGTACGTTGCATCCACGATAAAAACTGGGTCTGTCCGCAATCGTAAATTAACATTGCCATATATTGACCAAAAATAGCTGTATAAATTCCTTGTTCTTCCCCATCCTTATAAGGCAGGAGATATAAAGGAGCTGACATTGTATTCATTGTATAGGTTGCTGCCATAATTGCATTATTCAAATATTCTTTATCTCCGGTTATTTCATATAATAAACAAGAAGCCCCGATAAACGTACCTTGATTATATACAGTTGTCGCCCAGTCTACACTATTACCAGTCCGACTGTCAGCTACATTTCCGGTACTACTATCATATAATTTCGTCGCCCCCCATGCATAAATTTCTTTTGCATTAGCCAAATAAGTATCACGGCTATGCCATCTCGGATAATCAGAATTTCCATCAAATCCAATACTATCGTCCTTTTGATGTTTGACATCAGAAGGATCAATGCCATTATATAATGTAGCAGCTGCTATAACAGCAGGGAAATTAATACAAGACATCTTTGCGATTCCCGAATTATCAGAAGGATCACTATTATTCCATAGCCAGAACATGCCTCCATTTTGCTTATCATAGGATCCTCGATCTCTTAGAAGATAAGAACCATGCCACACACGACAAAAACTTTCATCAGCTAATTTTAGATATTTATCGTCACGGAAAATCTCGTAAGCACGTGCATTTGAAATCGTCCACCACATTATATCATCATAAATAAACCAACCGTTTTCAAAATTTTGATCATGCCAATTGAAATCTACATAATGAGCTTTATCTCCTTCAAAAATTTCATTAACAAGCGCTTGATATTTTGTTTGTTTTTCAGCATCTTTATCTTTCACAGCACGTTTATATGCGTTCATCGCCATATCCCAATAAATTGCTTGCGTCCAAATCGCTCCTACAGTACTCTTTGTATTTGCACCATCTTTTGTATCAGAGTTTTTTTTATAAATATGAGTTTCTTTGTCCAACAAATTATCATTAAACGCTTCGTAGGCGATCCATGCATCCGCATTAGTGTAAGACACTACGAAATCATAATCCAATTTATATTCCGAATTGTTATCATCGTTACAAGCCGTCATACAAAATGCACTCGAAGTAAAAAATATCGCTGATAATATATATTGTTTTATCATAACATTCTAAATATAAAGATTAATAACCTGTATTCTGAACCAAATTTTTATCAATATCAATTTCCCCTTGAGGTATAGGGAAAAAGTATTGTCGCTCAAAAGTCCGTTCAACGACTTGAGAACGAACAAAAAAAGCTTCTCCGTCGCCATTCACATTCATTCCATGAATAGGCTTATTAAAATATTTATTGACCAATCCCCAACGGCGGATATCAAAATAACGACAACTTTCAAAGCCTAATTCAACACGCTTTTCCTTTCTTATCAATTCCATCACCTCATCCTTATCAATTGGACGAGACAAGGCATTATCACCAGCACCATACATTGGAATCCCTGCACGATGACGAATCAAGTTCATATAATTCCATAGTTCATTACTGCTCGAGTTTACATGACAAAGCGCTTCCATATAATCAAAATAAATATTAGACAAACGCATTAATACACAAACTAAATTCTGATTACGGGTACCAGCTCCCATGCACTTACGCACAAGATAGCCAGTACTGCTATAATCATTTACGCCACCTTTCTTACCACATTCTCCACTATAAGTGAAATCTGTAATATTACCACCATTAGTTCCCGCAAACCATTTTTGCCCATTGAAAGTAATATCCGCATAGAAACGAGGTTCACGATTCACATACATCATACGTGTACCTAGCGGTGCATAAACTTGGCCGGTAGCCGAAGTATAATTTGTTTCGCTATACCCCGTTTCTTTATACCCGGAAGCTTCATTGATAATAGGGGTAACCCCGTCCGCTTTGTAATCGGTAATAGGCGACATACCATTTTTCATAAAATAAGCATCTACCTGTTCTTGAGTGGCCCCAAGTAAACTACCGCCTTTATAATTACCATCACTGATACGACGGTCATTTGGCATACGATCGTATTCCATCGTTCCGGCAGAATTATCTATGCGATAAAAAATCATTTCTTTATTTTCAGTCATTTCACTCCTGAGAGTTCTCATTGCTCTACGGTATGATTCATAAGGATCAAAATCTGCTGCATCAGGGTCGGAAACATCATTCCCATCCTTATCAGTATACATCAGCTGATAACGGCTACCATATTGACTAAAAAAGACCTCACATGCATCCACTACCTTTTGCCAATTCGCATTGATTGTATTTTCATCCGGAGTAGAAGGAAATAGTTTCGCTCCATCATTGTTCGCCAAATTTGCATAATAAGTACATTCACCATTAAATAACCAACTTGCTCGGAAAGTCAATGCTTCTATAATAAAAGCTTGTGCTATGGACTTGTCAATACGCCCTAATCCAGTAACAGCATCCGACGATGCATTAGCTAACAACCCCTCACTTTGGGCTTCATCTAATAATTCGACAATATGATTGAAGCACTCATCCACAGTACTTCTTGGCAATTGTAATTCATCCGTCGGAGTGTCTTGCGCATAGTCTGTTTTTAAAACAGGCACCGGTCCATAAGTACGAACCAGATAAAAATAATAGATGGCTTGCAATGCTTTTGCTTCCGCTTTCCACTGTTTCTTTTCCGATAGACTAACTTGATCTGCAGGAGATTGATCAATATTAGCAATAAATACAGCAGCTTCATGAATGCCTGTAAACCAACTTTTCCAGCGATATTTTACCATCGTAGACTCTGTTGCATCAATCGTATTATTATTAATATTATTTCCTCCTGAAACATACTCAGCTTCATCAGAAGCCGCTGTCCAAGGTCCAGGTGTACGATATAAAGAGATTTCATGAATCTGGCGTTGATTAAACTCATCCGGTAAATAAGTATAGACACCGGCCAAATAACCGATAGCACCATTACGAGTCTGAAAAACTTCCTTGAGAGACAAGCGATCATCCGGTACTTGATCAAAGTAATTAGAACAAGAAGTCGTCAATCCAAAAAGTAATAAGATACACAATAAGGTATTATTATATTTTCTCATATTCATTAAATTTTAGAATGTAAAATTGAGTCCGATGGAATAAGAAGTGGTATTAGGATAAGATGAACCATTATCCGTATTTAATTCAGGATCCCACAGTTTAAATTTACTTAAGGTAAATAAGTTATTTCCCATCACATAAATGGCAGCATTCTTTAAAGAAGCTTTATGCGCCCAATTTTTAGGCAAATTATATGAAATTTGCAATGTTTTTAATCGTACAAAGCTAACATCACGCAACCACCACGTACTGGGTTGAAAATTATTCTGGTTATCGACCGTCTCATCGCCATAAGATAAACGGGGATAGAACACATCTTGACTGGGGTTATCGGCCGTCCACCTATCTTTGATGTTACTAAATAAATTACCAGAACCGCCACCGCCATTAAAAGGCTGAATGCTGTTACCACTTAAGAGACGTTCAGCCTTTTGAGTTCCTTGGAACATCATTCCAACTGATAGATTTTTCCAAACCACAGTAAAGCCAAGTCCATAGACAATTTGAGGAACATCTCCCCTACAAATATAAGTTTTATCATAAGCATCAATTTTGCCGTCATTATTTAAGTCCGCATACTTTATATCACCTGCCTTTACCGTACCAAATTGAGTAGCGAAAGGTCTGGGCGTTATAGCTTGATTTTCATCGGAAAGAGATCCCCAACGAGACATATCATCAATTTCTGCTTGCGTAAAAAGACCTTTCGCGATATAACCCATTCTCGCATTAATATTTTCCCCTATCTGATTCATCCATTTGTATTTTTGATCCGGTAACTCTCCTTTAATCCATTTATCATTACTGTATGTAATATTTCCACGGAAAGAGACCATCCAATTTTTATCAATGCGCTTATTATATTCGATTGTTCCATCAAAACCTTTATTCTCTACAATGCCTACATTACCATAAGGAGCGGCCGTATTATATCCTATAAAAGAAGGAATAGAATTTGCCCTCTTCAATAAGATGTTTTTACGACGTTCTTTATAGAGATCGAATACGATAGATAGATTATCATTAAACATCTTTATATCGAATCCGAGATCTTGTTTATGAGCTTCCTCCCAAGTTAAATCAACAGCATTATTAATCGTTTCATAACCACTATATTTAGTGCCATTAGACCCTAAAACATATCCATAGCTTTGATTTTGGTTAATTTGATCCAAATACATGAAACGCCTATCAGAAACATTACTGTTGCCAATCTTCCCATCTGTATAACGAATCTTCATAAAAGACACGATTGGGGAAATAGGTTTCCAGAAATTTTCATTGGAAAGTACCCATCCTACTCCAAAAGCAGGAAAAGTTCCATAACGCTTTTTAGGAGAAAAATTCTCCGACCCATTATAGCCTATATTAAACTCTGCAAAATAACGATCCTTCCATGAATAAGTAGCGCGGCCAGCAACCCCCATCATTCTGTAAGGTATAGAAGATTCCAGCGTAGATTGCGGATAGAGCAACTTTTGTTGTTGGTTGAAAAGCAATAAACCACTCACACGATGATCACCAAAAGTATAGTCATAATTTAATGCAGCTTCCAAATAAGTCTTCTTATTACCGAACGAGGATTGACTATAACTGAGTACATCAGAACCCGTATAAGTCTTGCTTAGAATAGGATTTCCGTCAAAATCATACGGCACACTGGTATTTGCAAAGTAATATGTGGACTCTCTACGGCCTTGATTCAAGTTAACTTCATTGTACACGTCATAAGCATACATCGCCGTAAGACTCAATCCTTTAGTAATCATATCCAGACTCTGTGTAATTCTCAAATTAGAATAAATCTGGTTTTTACTCAAGTTAGTATACCCACGACGGGTTGCATCAGCATACGGATTACGGAAACCACCATTGGGGTTAATGCCTGGAACGTATGCCTTACCATTGATATAAAACATTTTAGGATAATCTACTGGTGAGATGGACATTGCAGAATTGTAAATATCACTAGATGACATTGCGGGATAGTTGCCTTCGCCCAAATACCCTTGTGCTCCAATTTCTATTTTAGTAGTAGAGGTTGCGTTAATGCTCATATTCGTAGTGAAATTATAACGGCTATATGACATCTTAGAATTATAGCTATCGATGCTATTATCCGTAGCAGTCATACCCATTTCATTGTAATAACTAACTGATGCATAATAAATAACCTTCTCACTTCCTCCCCTAACATTTACATTAACACGCCGATTGTGTCCCCAATCATTAAAACATTCCTTCAGCCAATCAACATTGGGATAGAGATAAGGATCAAAACCTTTTTGAGTATTTTGTATTTGCTCTTCCGAATACTTTGGCACTAATCCATCATTTTTCAATGCTTCATTAGCAGCACGCATATATCCTATTCCATCTGTCAGATCGACTTTCTTAGTAAAGCGAGTAAAAGATTCATAATAATCGGTACTGATAGTTGGTTTACCGATTTTCCCCGGTTTTGTCTTAATGATAATTACCCCATTAGCACCACGTACGCCATAAACGGCTGTTGCAGAAGCATCCTTCAATGTAGTTAGCGATTCAATATCTTCAGGATCAATATCATTAAACCCACGTTCAACTCCATCGACCAATATCAAAGGAGTAGAAGTATTGGGAGTAGATATACCACGAATCCAAATATCTGCCGCATCCTTACCGGGTTCACCACTCCGTTGGACAGCAATAACTCCAGAGAGCCGTCCGGCCAATGTTGTGCTTAAACTCGATGAAGAAGTTTTCAAATCCTCCATTTTTAGCGTGGATTGAGCACCTATATTACTGATTTTGCGCTGTGTCCCGTAACCAACAATAACAGTTTCCTCCAATTCATTAACTTGTTCTTCCAGAACAGCATCATAAATATTTGTGGAAGAAGTAATTTTTATTTCTGTCGGTTTAAAACCGACATAAGTAAATTTTAATATAGCACTTTTTTGATTAACAAACAGCACATATAATCCGTCCGCATTGGTAATTGTTCCAAGCGACTCTCCTTCTACTGAGGCATTTACACCAATCAAAGGTTCCCCCTTAATATCAGTTACACGCCCAGTAATTTTCCTACGACTTTGCTGATCATTCGTTTTTTCTTCTACTGCTACTTTCTTTCCCGAAATGAAGATTTGCCGATCCGAGATACGATATGTATAAGAAGTCCCCTTAAATATTTCTGATAAGATATCATCAATTTTTTTATTCTTGGTGTTAACAGAAACTTTGTGATTCAAATTCACATCATTATCTAAATAAAAAAAAACAAATTGACTATTCTTTTCTATTGCTTTAAAAACATCTCGCAATGTTCCATTAGTAACGCTGATAGAAAGTGTCTTAATTTGGGAATAAGTAGCTTCTCCTGCCATGGCAGAACTTGCTTCGGTAAAAATAAAGAAGCATATAAATAACCAGAAAAGCTTTTTCCTATAAGTATTTTTCATAATTAAATAGTTAAAATAATCATATTACTACTTGATTTTACATAAGTTAAAAAGGCATACAAAGCACCTTGGATGGTAAAATATATCATCCAAAATTAAAAAAATACAAAAAAAATTAAATGAATTAGTTCTTGAACGTTTACTTTTTTGTTATTCTATAAGTAGAATGTAATGTGTCATAAGTATAAGATATTGGTGCAACAAAGGTTAAATTATATATAACAGTTTCGAAACTTTCTTTTAAATCAATTTTTCCTGAACATTTTACTTGAGCTAAACTTGGATCACAATCAACATCAACGCCATAATAAGCGGACAAACGTCTAATTACATTTTCCAAACCTACACCCTCAAAATTATAGATACCATGTATCCAAGATACAAATTTCGGAGCATTAACTTGCCTTATCTCCTGTTCCTGCCCCACTAGGGTGTACATTTGATTAGGGACTAAGACTGCTTCTTGTTTTTGTTTAGTTGAAACCTGCACCTTTCCCTCAACAAGAACTACATTATGAGAAGATTCAGATTCATAGGCATTTACATTAAATTTGGTACCTAGAACTCTCACACTCATATCTTTAGTCCTTACGTAAAATGGACGATCAGGATCTTTGGCTACTTCCAAATAAATTTCACCATCAACATAAATCTCACGTTTTTCTTTTTCAAATTCTGAAGGATAAATCAATCTTGTTCCAGCATTTACCCAGATCTTAGTCCCATCAGAGAGTTTTAAAAACGAACGTTTACCAAAAGGAATCAGCAATTGATTATAAGTAGATATCTCTTCTTTAGAAATATTTTTTTGATCAACTTTAATTTCGTTTGAATCATAGGAGATTTGAGACTCTTTGTGTTTTAATGCAACTATGTTATCTTTAGATAAAACTAATAAAGATTCGTCCGCTAAAGGCAAATCTATTTTGGCTTGAGCTGCAAAAGAAATAATATTTTCTACTTTAAAGTAACTCTTAATAAAGAAGAAACCCACTAACAAAAGGGCTACACTTGCTGCAGCAAACAATCCGGCTTTCGAAAAACGATAGCGCTGAAGCTTTACTCCCTTATGATTAGTAGCATCAATACGATCCCATAAATTTTGCTTTTCGATCCCAGACAATGGTACATGGGAAGTAGAAAATGCCAATATAATTTTTTTAGCTTCAATGAAAGACTCAAGATTGGAAGGTTTTGACAATTCAAAATCATGCCAAAAAATGGCAGTCTCCTCATCTGAATATTTCATCGAAGATATAAAAAAATCATCTTGTAGAAATTCTTCACAAGTATATTTGGAATAATCTATGGGTTGTTGATAACGCTTCATTATATAAGAATTATATTAGTTAAACATTAAAGATTCAATTTTATACTCACCTTTTTATGATTTTCTTTTTTATTTCGAAAAAAATATCTGAAGCGGGCCATTATAATCAGCAGAAGAAGGTAGACGATGTAATATGATTCTGTAGAATAAGAAGTACTAGATTTCCATCCAATAGCAATTCTTCTATTTATGAATTCAGATTACTTTTTCTTAAAAAGCATGCGCATTCTCGTTAAAGAGCGCTGAATGGTATTGGCTACAGACTGATAGTTCATTTGTGTCAATTTACTAATTTCATCAATACTCATATCTTTAATGTAGCGATAATACATTATTTCACGTTGCCTTATCGTCAACTTAGACATAACAGAATGAATTTTCCGAGTAGTTTGTTTTTCCAATTCAGAATTAAGGTACATTGTTTCAGGAGTTTCCGCATAATTACTCATATCTTCTTGCCTGATTTCATCCACTGAAGAATATTTTTCTTTTCTTTTCAAGGCATTAAGAATTGTGTGTTTAAGCGCAACACTTAAATAAGCCATAATATTATCGGTAGGACTTAGAGTAGAATGATTTGTGTATATTTTTACAAACACATCATGAATACAATCTTTGACCAATTCCCTATCTGATGAATATAGCATTCCATATTGAAAGAGCCCTTGTACCGTCCGTTCATAAATAACAGTATATGCCTTCAAATCTCCTTCAAGAAATTTTTCCCATAAAACAGTATCAGATTGTATATGAAGTTGCATCACATCTCTTTTTAATTCGTGGCAACAAATGTAGAATAATAAAATTAAAGTATATCCTTTCTAAAGTCAAAAATCCTATTTTTCGATTAGTTCTCTCCAATAAATAGTCCATGAGCACAAATCACCCCCACTAACTATACTCCCGATATAAACTGGCACTATGCCAAAAGTCACCCATTTAACACAGTCTCATTACAAATAAAAGACCATTTATTGTTGAGAGGGATGCTAAATTATATTTTCTACTAATTGCAGGAATTAGATATAAGTTGTGTAATACATAAGTGTCTGCCAAGAGAATGCAAACATAGATCTATTTTTTATTTCACAACATTAATATATTAATATTGTAAATAATTATACTTATTAAAGTACCAGTCATGTTTTGTGATTAATTCGTGTTCTTCCAACTCCTTTAGCTGTATATTCAGAACTCTGCGGGAAGCATCAGGAATTTTACGCTGTAATTCGCTTGGGCGCTTACAACCATCATGGGCGGATGAGTAATTCAGCTACCATTGCTTCAATATTAGATGCCTTAAACGTTCTTGATGTTCATCTCCCCATTGCCCTAACACAGTAAGAACGGGAATTAAAGTTTCGCCAAATTCAGTTAAACCATATTCAACCTTTGGAGGAACTACCGGATAAATCTTTTTTGTGATTAATTCGTGCTCTTCCAACTCCTTTAGCTGCATGTTCAAGACCCTGCGGGAAGCATCAGGAATTTTACGTTGTAATTCACTTGGGCGTTTATACCCCTCATGGATAAACCACAATAAGCGGATTTTCCATTTGCCGTAAAGGACTTCACCAATCAGGTCAAGACCACAATTCAAACTTAATGGTATCTTTCTTTCATACATAGGTACAAATATACCCATATATTCAAAATTGCACAATAGGGGAATAATTTATCCCTATCTGAATCGCTTTTCCGTACTTGTATAAACGTGGCAAATAACCTAATTTTGCATCAAAAGACTTAGATATGGAACAAAAAAATAGTTTTGATCATGAGCTATCCGGCAAAACAGCGCTGGTTACAGGTGGAACGAAAGGAGCCGGTAAAGCAATTGCAGAACGGTTGCTAAAAGCAGGAGCAACTGTTGTCATTACGGCAAGAAATGAGCCGGAAGAGGAAAATCCGAACCTGCATTTCATCCCGGCTGATTTAAGTAAAGCGGAAGGAACTCAAAAAGTAGTAAACGAGATTCTAATGAACTTCGGCAGGCTCGACATTTTAGTAAATAACCTTGGTGCTTCTGAAACACAGGGAGGAGGTTTTTCTATACTGACGGATGAAGATTGGGAAACGACGATTAAAACCAACCTGCTTGCTCCTGTACGTTTAGACAGAGGATTCTTGCCCCAAATGATAGAACGGGGAAATGGCGTTATCATTCATATTGCATCCATTCAGGGAAGATTGCCTTTATACGATTCCACTCTTCCCTATGCAGCAGCCAAAGCAGGATTGATTAATTACAGCAAAGGTCTGTCAAAAGAGGTTTCTCCCAAAGGAGTTCGCGTACTGACTGTTTCACCTGGTTGGATTATGACTAATTCTGCTACCCGGATGATGCAAAGAATTGCTGAAAGTTCAAACATCACCGTAGAACAGGCCACACAAAGTGTAATGGATGCATTGGGTGGAATACCTATCGGAAGACCTGCACAACCCGAGGATATTGCGGAACTTGTCGGATTTTTAGTTTCGCCTAGAGCCAAATATCTAACAGGAACAGAATTTGTAATTGACGGAGGGACTATCCCAACTATATAATAACTTAAAAAAAATAAGAACAATGGATTTAAAATTGCCGAAAGTCGTTTCAGACTTGTTAACAGCACAAAAAAGCTATGACAGTGATGCCTATGCCAACTGTTTTTCAGAAACAGCACTTGTCATTGACGAAGGGAAAATGTACAAGGGTAGAAATGCTATAAAGGATTGGATTGAAGATGCCAATCAACAATATAGAATAACAATGGAGCCAACTAAGTATTCGGAATCCAATTCAAAGGCTATTCTTACTGCCGTTGTCTCAGGAAATTTTGACGGAAGCCCGGTTGCATTGGATTATCATATGGAAACAGAAGATAATAAGATCACTCGCTTAGAAGTTACGATCAGCAATGCTGAATAAATGAAAAGAAAAGAAGGTTTTCGCTGATATACTTTCATCGGAGAAATTTTCCCCATATCTTGTCATTGGGTTTCTTTCAAACCTGTTGGGTACATTTCTTTTGTTACTAAGTAGAATACAATAAAGTAGGTGCTTGACAAAAGAATATTAATAACTAACTTTGCAGGAAAAAATATGAAACGGAGAACTGCCATAAAATTAGGTGCTTTGTTAAGCGGTGCTTTAGCAATTCCGACTTTGATGAGTAATACCCTTCCACCGGCCGAGACAAGTAAGAAACAGCCAAATTGTGGCTACGTTAAGATTAATGGGGATAAATTTGAACTTTACATTTTTTCAGATGGACATATGTTATTGGAAAATCCGCAACCCATCTTCGCGCCCCAAATTAATTCTACCACCTTCACTACAGAATTGGAGAGACTATATCTTGGAAACAAAGGGATTGACTTAGCCATTAATATTATGGTTATCAAGATAAACAACAAAACCATATTGATAGACTCTGGAATGGGCAATCATTTTGGTGAAAGTCAAGGTTGGCTACTTGAAAATCTACAAAATGCAGGGATCAATGCTGATAGTATCACTGACATTTTGATTACCCATGCTCATCGAGACCATATTGGTGGACTTATTACCAAAAGCAATGCAATTGTATATCCTAATGCGCAATATCATATAGCAAAAGCAGAATACGAATTTTGGACGTCTGAAAATCCTGATTTTTCAAAAAGCAAACTGACTGACGAACAAAAAAAAGGAACCATCGCATTCCCTAAGAAAATTTTAAATATTATAAAAGAAAAACTGAACATATTTACCCCTGGAGATACTTTGTTCTCTTTCATAAATACAGAGTTGGCAGAAGGGCATACACCAGGTCATACTATTTTTACTATTTCATCCGAAGGAAAATCAATCAAAAATATAGTAGACACATTTCATTCACCTTTACTGATTACCAATCCTGAATGGGGTATAGAATTTGATATTGATTTTGAACAAGGAATTAAGACAAGAACGCAAATTTTGGAAGATTGTTATATTAACAAACGATTAGTTATGTCTTCTCATTTGCCGTGGCCGGGATTAGGTTACATTGATAAAAGGGAAAAATATTATTGGGTTCCGTTATATTATTCCACACCGACTGAAATTAAATTGTAAAGCACAAATATGATATTGGTAAAGATAGCCAATCGTACGCAAAATTGGTTCTCAAAGGCTGAATAGCCATAAAACATTGTTCCGACGCAGATTTAATTCTATAAAGTTTGCTACTTTTATAGCCCGTATTGAAATAGAACAATCAGATTCTTGAATCTGTTCCGTTGTGTTAGTTTACGTTGCTTACTCTGTAACGACAGTCAATAATATAGGATGAACGATGGATGATTTAGCATTATTTAGAAACATCATTGAACAACAAGTTAATTTTTCGGATTCAGAAGTCGAAATAATCGTTGAAACGCTAAAACATAAAAGTTATAAAGCAAACACCCTCCTACTGGGTAATGGAGAAGTTTGTAAACACATTTATTTTATTCTTAAAGGCTGTGTACGCACTTATTATATTTCATCCAAAGGTGATGAGAGAACGAGATACATCTCTTTTGAAGGCCAAATAAATACAGTCTTCACCAGCTTTGTAGCACAAAGTCCCAGCTCTGAATTGATTGAAACCCTTGAAGATTCAGAAGTATTAGTCATGAGTTATCGTGACTTTTATAGCTTGGTATATCAGATACCCGCATGGGAAACTTTCTTTCGAAAGACCCTGGAGGATGCTTTTATCTATCAGAATATAAAGATAGAAAGTCTGATGACCCTCTCAGCCGGTGAACGATACCAAATGGTACTGACACAGACTCCCCATTATTTGCAGCGCTTGTCCAATCGAATTTTATCCACTTATCTTAATATTTCACAAGAAACTCTTAGCCGTTTGAAGTCAAAATAACATTTTGACCTACATCAATGCACATCATTTCATTTGAACCTTATTTTGTGCCGAACTTAAAAAAAACGATTATGGCATTAAATTCAGTATGTGCAAAAATCCTGGAAACAGATTTTCACAGTTTGTATTCCTCTATGAACCTCGAACAGTTCAGAGCGTATTATTTAAAGAGTTGGGATGATTCCAAAGGAGATGTTATCAAAGTCGGCTCCGTGGTCAATCACATTGTAAAAACCTCAATAAGGGACACTCCGATCAGAATATACCGTCCCGAAACAACAGGAAATCACCCTGCTTTTATCTGGGTGCATGGAGGGGGATTCTGCCTCGGAAGCATAGAAGTTTATGACTCAATATGCCGTTCAATAACCAACCGCGTAAGTTGTACGGTTATATCTATTGATTACGGACTTGCACCGGAACACAAATTTCCACAGCCGGTGGAAGAATGTTATCAGGTTACTAAATGGATATTCGAACATGCAGAAGAGCTAGATATAGATCCTGCTAAAATAGCCATCGGAGGAGACAGTGCAGGTGGAACCATTTCCGCTGTAATTTCGCAGCTTTCAAGAGACAGAGGGAAATTTAAAATTGCCTATCAGGTCCTAATTAACACCATGTTCGATTTGCTTGGAGAAACCAAGCCGTTGTCCAGAGTGGAAAATGCAAAGGGATATAGGTTACAAACCGACGAAATTGAGGGGATACATGTCCCCATATATTTAAACGATTTAAGTGAAGCAAAAAATCCTTTGGCTTCACCACTACTTGCTAAAGATTTCACCAACTTACCCGATGCTTGCATCATTACATCCGAATATGATCCGTTGCGGGATGAAGGCGAAGACTATGCAAAGCGACTGGCAAAAGCCGGATCTAATGTCTGCTTAAAAAGATATGACGGAATTATTCATGGTTTTTTCAATATGCAAAGAACCCTACAGGAGGCACGGGATGCCCTGACTTTAGTCTGCGAAAAATTAAGTGAGGCCTTTAATAAGTAGCCGATTGGTACAGGATTTAAATAATAAAAGAATAATTAAATAAATAATAAAACAATGGAACCCATAAATAAAATCGATGTGCACCACCATCCTTTTCCGGTGCAATATGTTAACGCTATCAAACAAGCAGGTGTTAAGAAGTCTCTCGGATTTGATTTTCCGACGTGGACACCGGAAGCTTCATTAAAAGTCATGGACGACACCGGCATAAAGATAGCGATGTTGTCAATAACAGCCCCCGGAGTTTATTCTTCTGATCCGGAAGCCTCCTTCTCTGAAGCGCTCTCCAAAGATCTGTCCAGAATGACCAATGAAATCATAGCAGAGACCAAAGAGCAATACCCCGAACGTTTTGGCGGCTTTGCTACCATACCTATGCTGAATCCTAAGGATGCAATTGAAGAATTACATTATGCCATGGACTGTCTCAAATTGGACGGCGTTTGCCTAATGACCAATTATAACGGGATATATTTGGGAGATACCTTGTTTGACCCCTTTTTTAAGGAATTGAATAAAAGAAAAACAGTTGTTTATATCCATCCCTCTTCCTTGAGAAAACACCCCGATTCCAGTCTGCAAATCCCCGATGCTTTTATAGAAGCCCCTTTCGAATCAACCAGAGTAGCCACAAATCTTTTATTTCAAGGTACTCTTGAAAAATATCCTGACATCAAATATATACTCTCACATGGAGGCGGAGCCATTCCTTTCCTGGCCTGGCGTTTATCTACAATGGCCTATAAAGGGGTGAATAAGGAACTGGCAGATGTCTTAATGAAAGAAGGAAAACCCACTAAGGGATTGCAACTATTAAAGCAGATGTACTATGATACTGCACTTGTATCCGGAAAAGCAGCTCTAAAAGCTTTGCAGGAATTTGTCGGCCCTGAAAACATCGTGTTCGGCTCGGATTTCTATATAGCCAAAGCAGTTGCTCCCACAGTAATAAAAAATCTGACTGAGGATGGAGAGTTCTCCGAACAAGCTCTCAAATGATAATAGCGGCCAAAGGATACCACTTGTAGCGCTCAATAGGATACCACCTGTAGCGCTCAAATGGGTACCGGTCAGAGCGGTCAAATAGGTACCGGTTGTAGCGGTCAAATGGGTACCGCTTCTTCGTCTGTAATTTTCTCATTAATAAATCTCGTAATATTGCATTAAAAAAACACTTAAAATGCAGTATTATGGCAAATGATAAAATTACGATGTTAAAACTAAAACGCATGCTTCAACTTCTCAGCTGTGGTCAATCGCTGAACTTCATTTGTTCAGAGCTGCATATGAGTAAGCGCACTGTTCACAACTACAAGCAACTAGTGTCTCAAACAAATCTTACTTACGATGCTCTTCTACGTCTGAGTGACTTCGACCTTGCCGCCATTCTGCAACCTGCATCATCCGTCCCCCAAGCAGACGGACGTAAAAGCACATTGGACTTTCAGTTGGAAGGTTATCTTTCAGAACTCAACCGCCCGTATGTGACGATCCAATTACTTTGGGAAGAATATATTGTCCAATATCCGGATGGATACCAATATACACAATTCAAAAAATATCTGACCGATTACCGTAAACATCACGAGTATGTCTATCACAATACTTATGCTCCGGGTCAAGAGTGGCAGATTGATTTTGCAGGCGATCATCTTTATCTGACCGATCGTAAGAGCGGCTCTTCCCAAGCCGTGGTACTTCTGTGCTGCATTCTCCCCTTTAGCGGCTACGCTTTTGCCATCGCCCTGATGAGTGCTGTTATGGAACATTTCTTCTACGGTTTAGGAAAAGGACTTGAGTATCTTGGCGCTGTTCCTCAAGTGGCTAAAAGCGATAACATGACCCAATGGGTAAAGAAGTCCTCCCGTTATGAGCCCAGGTTTACAGATGCCACAGACCAGTGGTGCCTTCATTACGGCATCATGCCGGATGTCTGTCGTGTACGCAAGCCCCGTGATAAGGGTCCGGTGGAAGGACTGGTAAATAAACTCTATCAGTTCATTTATGCCCGTATGCGGAATGAAGTCTTTTATACGCTAGACAGCCTAAACAGCCGTATTCTGGAACTTTTGGATGAGTTCAACTACAAGGATATCAAACGCAAAGGAATCAGTCGCAGAGACATTTATATACGTGAAGAGAAACCGCTGATGAACGTACTTCCTCTTACTCCATACCGTTTTCGTTACCAGAAAGAGTTTACCGTCTCCTCCAATTACCATGTACTTGTGGGTAGTGAACAGCACTCTTATAGCATTCCTTATCAATATGTGGGAAAACGGGCAAAAGTCCTGTGGGATATGGATACCGTTGAGGTTTACGTGGCAGCAGAACGTATCGTGATCCATAGAAGGAACTTTGCCGCTTATGGTTATACCACTCAAGAGAACCACATGCCTGCCAATCATATCGCTTATAAACGCACCAAAGAGTATAATGCGGCAGCCATACAAGCACGTGCTCTGCATATTGGACAAGCTACCAAATGGGCTGTGGACAGTCTACTGGCAAGCAGAAACTTTCCTCAACAGTCCTACAGAACTTGCCAGGGGATCTTCTCTCTGGCTTCAAGATATGGTGAGAGGCGCATAGAGAGTGCCTGCTCAATCATACGCTCCGGATCTTTAGGTTTTACGCTGACCATGCTAAGAAATATACTCCAAAAGAATCTGGATCTGGATCAGAATCAAACAGAAACAATCTCCACAACGCCTCTGAACACACAAGTAAGAGGCGCGCAGGAATATAATCAAATTAATAACAAAGAAAGATGAACAATCAAGAAACAGCGGACCAGTTAGAAGGTCTCAAACTTAAAGGGATGGCCGATGCTTATAAGGCTATCATCAGTCTGCCCATGCAAGACAGGCCGGGTATGGAGCTTACCATAGCCAAACTCGTTGAAGCGGAACGTATTTACCGCAATAACCAAAAGACCATGATGTATCTGAAAACCAGCAAGCTCAGATACGGTGCGTGCATAGAGGATATAGAATGTTCGGTGGCGCGCAATCTGACCAAAGACATGATGTCTCAAATTGGGGATTGCAGTTTTATACGCAGAGCGGAGAATATCCTAATAACAGGGCTTACAGGATGCGGCAAGTCTTATCTGGCATGTGCCTTGGGAAGACAAGCGTGCCAACTCGGATTCCGCACGGAGTATCTGAACATGAACAAGTTTATTGAGAGAATAGCCTTGTCGAAAATTGATGGAACTTTCCTCAAAGTGATTACTCATCTGGAGAAGAATGAACTGATCATACTGGATGACTTTGGATTACAACCATTGGACGTTAATTCCAGATTGGCGCTCTTGCAAATCTTAGAGGAAAGGTATGATAGAAAATCGGTTATTATTATATCACAACTACCGATTAGTAAATGGTATGATTACATAGCAGAACCTACCTTAGCGGATGCAATTATGGACAGGCTGATTAATAACGCAACCCACATAGAACTTAAAGGTGAATCCATGAGAAAAAGACAGAAAAAATAACTATGTTTGCAACTGGAAATTACAGACGTGATGCCGGTACCCATTACACCGCTACAACCGGTACCTATTTGACCGCTATAACCGGTATCCTTTACTCCGCTACAGTCGGTACCATTACACCGCTATCATCACTCAAAGGCATGGAATATGTCAATTGCCTAAATTTGTTTCCGCAATTCAAAAAATACTATGAATAGAACATACTGTTAATTGAGATTAGAAACTTTCTACAACCGGTTTGCAGGTCACCATCATAATAGTGGCTTGCAAACCATTTTTATATATAATCATGAGGCATGAAGCAACGTATTTACATCCATGGAGACGTTGGGAAATTCCTCGTCCTATTGACTCTGATGAGCAAGAAATTCTAGCAGGGCATCATGCTTGTGTACAGATATTGAATATGATGCTTACCAGGAGGGACTATTGTCTGATAGCTCTTGGGATTGTATATGATAATAATGAAGCCCGATGGCTTCTCTGCAAAAGCAGACATTTAGAAAAGTCTCCTTTGGAAGAATCAAACCAGCCGGTAATAGTACGAGGATATGAACGACTTTTATTTCTTCTTCAAAAAGTCGCCATCAACAATGAGTACCTTTACCCCATCTTTGGTATGTGAACGGTGCGAACTTAATTCATCCGAGACGATATAGGTCATGCCTTTTCTTAGGATAAATTCCTCCCCATTTTCTAGTTCGCTGACAAGCTCCCCCTCTAAACAATGCAAGATATGCCCTTTCTGGCACCAATGATTGGCCAGATATCCTTTTGAATATTCAACGATTCTCACTCTTAACCCTTCAAATTGAAGAGTTTGCCATGTTGCCGTCCCGTTTTCTCCTGCATATTCTACTTTAGGGACTAAATCCCAATCAATCGTTTGAAAAGGGATATTTTCTTTATTTTCCATAATGATCAATTTATAAGCACCTCTAATAACTTTGTACTACAAAAGTAGCAAAAATAATCAATACTGTTATCGCCAAATACAATCCGATTTAATACTGTAAATTTTGAAAGCGTTGCATTCTTAGAGTTAGCACAGCAGCCAACAGAGAATGCGGGTAATTAAGACCTTCGATGCACCAATCGACTTTAATCGGCTCACAGAATTCTTTTTTATGGCGCAAAAGAATATAAATTGAACTGAATTCATCAGCTTTGTGAGCTAAATAAATGCTATATGGAACAAGAGATACTTCATTTCATTCAGTTACATCCATCATGCATCATGCTCTTAATTAGTTTGTATTATCCAATAAACGACGCATTTACATGAACACTTTTTTATAGGCATATCAAACGTTGAAATAATACAAACTAAATTATAACGAGTGCTTACATTCAAATATTTTATATCAATTTGGTAACAGAAATATGTCCCCAATTGCCATTATTATTTATATTCTCTTACACGAGTCCAATTTCTATTTTGAATATCATATTCATATTCTTTGTTCTCATTAAATATGAAAAATGAGAATTTATTCAGCTCATGCCAATATTGTATAGAAGCATAATCCTTCTCTAAATCAGTACACAAATAAAAGTTCACTATACTTTGTTCTCCTGATAATTTATTTGCATTTACAACATCCAACATCTGCTCATGTGACAAATATTTATTCGTTATATAATTAACATAAAACTTCTTTTCCTCATCTTTCTTTATATTTATACCATCAATACTAAAAAAGTCTCCTTGATGAACTTCATCTAAAAACAGAAAACCATCAATCAAATCATATTTAGAATAACAATCCATATAGCTCATTAACGTTATCTCGACCGGCTGATTATACATAAAACATGATGTTAATCCTAAATGCTCAAAAATATTGATTAAGAGCAATGAGTCTCCAATAGTATATTTTTGAGTTGTATACAAGAAGCCCTCCGTTCCATCTCTCCATAAAAGACTAGCTACAGTATCATTGTCTTTATTAATATATTCGTTTCTGTATTCATAAGGAGTAAATCTATATTCTACAGGAAACTCTGCATATTCCATCTTAAGTTTTTCTGCTGTATCTATGTCTCGTTTCCTATAAAAGGACATGTAATAACCTTCTATTCCATAAAACTTGGCTATCCTTTCTGCAATCTTTTTAAAAGAATCTTTATCATACGCATTTACATAGTTTACAATATAAGCAGTATTTAAATCTTTATCTATTGAAAGTAGTTGAGCGACTTTTTGATTATTTTCATTGTATACCTCGTATTTATTTTGACATGAAGTTAAAAAAATAGCAATAATTAATAGCAACAATATTTTTTTCATAATTAAGAACCTGTTTAAAAATGGTTGAAATAAAAAATTAAAAGAGTTTCTTTCTCTATAGTAGTACTCCCTATATTTCGACACCATTTTAATACTATTCTCCTCTAACAGAATCATACCGAACAAAGAACTTTCTTTGCCCTGATTTTATATCAAAATAGTTGTTCATTTCTGATATAATAGGTACGAATATTTTATTCTTAGAAACAATTGTTGTTGTAGAGATTGCTCTACCACCAGTTATATCATTTTCTAACTTCTGCTCCAAGTCCATATCATAATACAATGTTAATTTGCTAGATGCATGCGTAAATATATAAACAATTTTATGCATACTCCATATCACTTTTGTTGTATGAGGTTGCAAAAAAAAGTCAAAATTTTCTTTAAACATTTTATCAGATAGAGATATAAAAAACTGAAAGTTATGCAATATGGGACTAATCTGTTCCGTTTTAAGAATCTTGAAGTTTGTTGTCACAGAGGTTCTCATAATAGGTGGAAGTGGTTCCAAAATAATTTGTGACTCGGTTTCAATCTTAGCAGCTGTAATCTCATGAATTGCATTTGCAACACCGACAGTAGCACCCACAACATCTGCCACATCACCAACATGTTTTGAATCCACCATCTGGGTCTGAAAATGCTTTGAAACTACAGCGGCTCTTAAAACATCATTAAATCCAGCCTTCCCCTCTAAATAATCTTTCATTATATTTTCCATATTACCCATTTCTGAATATTCGATAGTATATAACTCTTTTTTTCTCTGTAACATAGCATATAAGGCATCAGCGCCATCTCTCGTAGATGAAGGCACATATTGTGCAAACTTCGGATACAAATTCATGCGCACAAGGTCTTTTATAAAAGGTTCAAAAACACTATAATCATCCTTATATAGTTGCTTAATATGTAAAATCTCAGACGAAGTTCTAGTAATATAGATCATAACTGTTGAATTTTCTTTCTCAATCGTCATTGACAAGCCATGAGATATTTCTGCATATTTTACATCACAAGCAGAAAGAAGATAATCAGATTCAATAACCATTCTAATTCGCATTATAATAGCCAATTCATTATAATCCAACTCTTCATTATCTATAACTTTAATAACCATTGGCTTATCTGGAATATCCTTAATACCTTTAGATCTTAATACGTTTAATTGAATTTGACGTCTTGTACTATCATTACTCGGAATTAAGACAATACATTCTCCACCCTCATACATTTTCAAAACAGATTTATCAGAACCTGCAAAAAAATAAACGGTTTTCCCACCAATTTCTTTTTCAACGTCTTTCAATTTCAATCTTTTTTCACTATTTGCTATTTGTATTTGAATATTATCCGCAAGATTAAAAGATCCATGACTCCTTATATATAGTAGAAATTCACGACAATTTTCCGCTATATCAGATTTCGAAATAGCTTCAGCTGTAATATGTTCCGCCTGATTATAAATAATAGAAACCGTATTTATACATTCCCTGCTAATCGCTTCACGTCCAGCTGTCGGTGTCAGAAAAGATAGGTTTGCTATTCCTCCAAAATTAAATACTGAGCTTATTGGAATTGGAGCTAAACCAAATCCATTTCTGAGTCCATATAAAAAGGGTTCACCTGTTTTCAAGCACATATCTCCATTTACAGGAATTCCATTCTGCTTAATATTATTGATATAAATTCGAGGCATAACATTATTGTGATTGTTAAACTCCAAATGATAGTTAAAACTATAATTTAGTATAGTAGTTATGCCATCTTTCTTAGATATATCATCGCCAGAATGTGCGATCTTATAATCTTGCTGACTAATAATCTCACCATTGAAATATACAGGAATATCCAAGAACCTAACATAAGGACGTAAATACTCTTTTGCATCATTTATAGATGAAAGTTTACCAGCTTCTAATGTCGCTATAATAGTCGTTCCATAATCATTTAACTTATTCATCTGATCATTAATCGAAATACTCTTTTCAGATAAAGATAATTCTCTTTTATTTACACAAGAAGTAATAGTAACTTCAGAGTTCCAAGCACGTGTAATCACCTCAAGCCTAGCACAAACCCCAAAATTAGCCATCGCACCAATACCAAACGTCCCAACAACACCAGCATTTCTAGCTTCTTCATTATTTTTCCCGCTAGATCCAGCAGTCCAATAATTTTCTTTTAGTGTATTGACATCCATGCCAATGCCATTATCTTCTATTGTTATTTGATCATTACTAACACCAACCTTAATCATTGGATTATCAAAGGATTCCTTTTGAATCCGCATCAAGATAGCATCATAAGCATTTTGTACATTCTCACGTAGTAGAGCGAATGGAGAGTCGTATAAATCGTTACATAATACATCTAATATTCTACTGAGTTCAATTTTAAAATTAATTTCTTCCATTATAACCTCTTTATTAATTCATTTGCTTTATCTTTTTGTTCTTGAACGAATGAGACTGTACAATTTTCAACAAACTTATACCCTAGTACAGTAATTAGTATATTCTTATTTCTTAATTCTATAGCAGCTTCCAGTACAGCCAGGCATTGTGAAACAGAACGTGGATCTTTTATACAATCAATTATAAACCTATAATCATCAATATACTTAATATAAGAATCAAAACACTTACTTGCAATGAGATTATCAAAGCCAATATTTTTCAAAGCCATACACGCTTTTTTATAATCTTTAGTTAACTGCGTTTCTTCATCAATTTTACTAATATTATAACTTATGTCAAATTGAGATAAGTTAATATCAAAAGAAATATCTGTCATTGAAGAATAACCAATATTACCAGCACGCCACACTGGTATATCATAGCAATACTGGCTACAATCTTTTCTTACATGAATAGTTATTTTAGCTTTACAATCTTCCATGCAAACATCTAAGACGTTATATTGCCTACTCACACCAGAGGGTAAATGCATATTACTTCCGTATAATGACCCTGAACTAATAAGAATTATTTTATTTTGACTGGTTAGTTCTTTATATTCATTCACAACACCACTCACATGTTGATGACCAAACAGACCAATTTTTATATGCTTAACCATCATTTCATCTAAAATTCTCTTATCCATATAATTATTTTCACATGGAAGACCAGAAATATGATGATGCCACACTCCAACAATTAGTCTACCATTTTTATCTAACCTTGTCAATTCATCATGCATCTCGGATATTGCATCCGGGCAAATGCACCCTGCAGGATTTAAATGATCTAGTTTGTGACAGCTATTAAAACAGGCGAAGGAGATATTATATTCAACAAAGTCCACACAAAATCCACTACGTTCAATATCAACAGGATAACTCCTTATGCCACTAAAAAATCGATTATAAAAATCAAAGAATTGTTGAAATCGAGTACAATACAAATCAGGGTCAACTATACGATAAAAATTAAAATCATTCCAAGACCATTTTATTTCATTATTACCACGTTTAAAATCAGAATAATCATCTTTAGGTGCAAAATCTGATTTTCGCATACTGCAAGAAGATATCTCCCTATTCAAATCGTGATTGCCAGGAACAATAACCATTTTAGATTTATCGCCATCTAAAAAATAGGTAGATAATTCATTTAAAAATTGTTCCACTTCAGCATACTGTTTCTCTATTTCCTCATTAGCATTATCCCCTCTTGCACCTTCTATTAAATCACCACTAACAACAATTATATTGGGCTTACAAATTCCATTATTAGTATATTCTTCGCAATCAGATTTTAATGATGAGAATAAGTTTAAATAATTCATCCGAGAACTTTTATGTAGATCGGAAATATGTAATATTGAGAATTTATTCATTTGCATTGTATTCCTAAATGATAAAAACAAAACTGAGTCATCTTAGGCATTATTTGCTATGCGTAACAGAAATATCTTATCAGAGCATATTTATTCACAAAAACAAAAAAACAGTTCCGAAATAAATAAAACACCTTACACCTAAAATAATAATTATATTTTCAGCCTAATTCATTTAATATTTATCTTTTTGAACTAGGTTTCAACATTAAATTTCATACTAATTATTTCTATATACTCGGCAAATCAACTTAAAGCGACTATTCCCACAATCTACCCATTTATCCATTATTGTATCTACCCCAACTTGCTTAGCATGGTTCAAAAAGCAATCTTCCCAGTCCTTTGATGAATTTAGAAGTTTGCACTTTCCATCATTCATGTCTTGACAATCTAAAAAACCAAGATAAAGTAAAACCACCGGAATACCTTGATTAGCCAACCACCAGGCATGAGCAACACGGTTTGACAATTGATAGCATCGATCTTTTGAAATAGAAACGTCAAAATCGGAGTTTCTAATTCCTGTATTTGCTTCCTGTATTGCCTCCCCAATCCTTCTATCGTTTCTTTTAGAATCGTCAGTAGCATCGGGATCTAATCGCTTTTTATAAGATTCTCTCTTTAGCTCATTTTTGTGTGCCTTAGCCTCAATAAGTAAAATCCCTTTTTTGCCATCAACAGTACAAGTAGAAACTAAATCCCAGTTTGGCGTACTAGCCTTAAAACGCTTAACAGCTAACCACCAATCATGAATATCATCGCCCAATTCTTGAAAGAAATTATCTATCAAGAAACCTTTCAACTCGGCTTCTTTACAATTGTGTGAATTTTCGGGTGCCCAATTGTCGGACATAGAAATTTCGGCATTGGGCTTAATAATATTATTGATAGACGTGAGAAACGTCTCTGATTCTATCAAGTTCAACATTGCTCTTTGGCTACCCTTTTTTCTAGTCATATCACTCGTGTTTTTAAGGTTAACAAAATTTATATAAATCTTTGTTTGAGCTACTTATGTTTTTCGAATTTTTGCTCTGTTTTTTTCCAATGTAAGCAACACGAACCTAATTCATCCGCATATCACAAGTCATACATAATAATATTACACCACAAAAATAATGAAAATAATGAAATAAAGATGAAGTGCATTATATTATTTATCATATCTATTTTACACATCAAGAAGACTTTTACTACAAAGACCAGCCTCTTACTTATCCACCCTTCCCTCTTCCACCCCCACACAATTTGCATTTCCGGCCAATAAGCAGTAATTTTGCGACTTTTTTTTATTAATATAAACCGAATAACAAAATGGAATTAAAAAAAAAGGCAGTAGCCGAGAGAGATTGCACACGCTTCAGCGTATAGAAAAAGAACTCGAAGAAGTGATGGAGGAAGAAAGAGAACTAACGGATGAAGAGTCTAGGGTGATCCACAGAATCAGGAAAAAAGTAGCTGAAATTATCGGAAATATAAAAAAGAGTTAAAAAAGCTATTGGCTTATTTTAGTACACTTTTATCATTTATAAAGCCTTATAATAAAAGGAGATATAAGTGATAAAGTGTACAAAATTGCGTTCAAAGAGCCAATTTCATTTTTATACCTTTGTGGCAACAAACGCTAAAATCGTACTAGCGTAAAAGATTTATATTATGCATATCAATAATTTAAAAATCTCGTATTTCACACATGTATGGGGTAAAAAATCCACCACCATCACAGTATCACATTTTGTATCCGAAATTCAAAGCGGACGCCTGCAAGTATTTACCGAAACTTACCGACGTTGGTTGCGGGAGGGAAAACTCAAAGAGGCTTCGGAAATGAAGCGAAACATGCCGGCGGTGGTACCGGGTGGCGTGTGTAGGGGTGGACATGCTGCCTCGCAGTTGCAGGAAATTAGCAACCTGATGGTACTCGACTATGATCACACGGGCGAGCGCACACAGGAACTTGTCGATCTGCTCAAACAGTTGCCTTATGTGGCCGTCGCATTTATCAGCATCTCCGGAGAGGGGGTCAAGGCTTTCATCCACATCTCGATGAACGATAAGAGCCAGTATGCTCGCATCTTCTCCATCGTTTCTGCGGAGGTAGACCGGGTGCTCAACTTTGCATGCGACAAGCAATGTCCCGACATCACCCGCATGTGTTTCCTTGCTCACGATCCGAACATCTACTACAACCCTGAAGCGGAAGTTTTCCAGATTAGCGAAATGCAACTTCAGGAACCGGAAATTCCCCGGATCTCTTCCACTACGGTCAATGTGAACAGTACCGAAACTGTTCCTTTTGTCGCCACTGCTTCGGATGTGCCGGAGAAAGCAGAAGGATACATGCTCACGTTCCTCACTGATTTCAGCAAACGCCACCCCTTTGTGAGGGGCAATCGACATGACTATATGCTCAAGTTGGGACAGACTTCGAGATATAAAGGATTTTCAACGTCAGAACTTGAAGAGTTAAAGCGGTTGACCGTAGAAAAACATGCGGAAGCCGATTTTTCGTCCACCGAGATAGAGAGGACATTATCCGCTGGATATCAATACATTAACTCTAATTCGAAAAATTTCGAACAAGCTCAAAAAGATCAAAAGGTTCAAGGTTCACTTATGTGTTTTAGTGCCCCCTCCTCCACGGAAGACGAAGAGGATGAAATGTTGGAAAAAAGCAACGAATTGAGAGCGGAAGCGCCCTATTTTCCGAAGGAGATGTACGAACATCTACCCGACCTGTTAAAGAGAGCAATGAAGGTTGCACACAGCCCTCGTGAACGCGACATGCTCCTTATGGGAATGATGGTCAATTTGGCTGCCGCCCTACCCTATGTTCGTTTCCGATACGACGGCCGGGAATATTCCCCACACCTCTATTATGCATCTGTAGCTCCCGCAGCGGCCGGCAAAGGAATCGTATCGCTCACCCCTCTGATCAATGATGCCGTGCACCGATATTACGAGCAGGCCTACAAAGAACAGAAAAGGCAATACGAAGAGAATAAAATAAACTGGGATCTGGAAGTGCAACAGGCGCAACACCAGAAGCGCAAACCCGACATCGCCCTCCGCCCCGAAGAACCTAAAGGTATCTACATCAACATCTCCGGCAACATTTCCAAAAGCCGCCTGATAGAGCACCTGAAAAATAACGGAGAACTGGGAGGCGTCATCAACGCCAGCGAAATTGATACGCTCAACTCATCCATCAGCCAGAACTACGGACAGCAAGACGATATCTTGCGCCAAGCCGCCCACCACGAGGAACTGATCGCCTCCTTCAAAAATCTGGGCGAACCCATCCGTGTGCCTCACCCCCGCCTGAGCATGTGTCTCTCCGGAACGCCCAATCAGTTCGTCCACCTGATACATTCCCAGGAGAATGGGCTTTATAGCCGCTTTGCCCTGCTCACAGCCGAATCTCAATGGAAGTGGCGCTCACCCGCTCCCCGGAAGAATTCGGAAGAGTACCGCAACTATTTCAGCAAGTTGGGCGAAGAGGTATTGGAGATGCACCTCAATCTGCTGCAATCGCACACCCAAGTTGAGTTCACCCCCGAGCAATGGAACGAACACAGCACTTTCTTCAAAGAATACCTCAGTCGGGTAGCCGTGGAAGGAAAAGACTACATCGGTGCGGTGGTCTATCGTCACGGACTGCTCACCATGCGTCTGGCCTCCGTGTTCACCGCCCTGCGCAAGTGCGAAGATCAATGGTGGGTAGAACATCGTACCTGCACCGACGAAGACCTCCACTCGGCCATACAGATGATCACGGTATTGTTGGAGCACAGCCTGCTCATCAGTTCCTCTTTGCCCGAAGACGAACACAAAGCCCAGCCTCTGAAAAAGTTCCATCGCATTGAGAGCATTTTAGCGCAATTACCCGAATGTTTCAGCTATAGTGAGTTTGTTGCGGAAGGAACCAAGTTAAACTTCTCCCTAAGCACAGGCAAGCGTTTATTAAAGCGATCAGTACAGGAAGGATACACAGGCTATAGCGGAACCAAGTACATCAAATTGGATAGAGGTCGTGAGCAGGAGCCACAAGGCAAAGACTAAAACGGTGAAGTCTCGTTCGTAGATAGGGTACAAAAAACCACAAAAAAAGGCCTAAGTGTTTTCAGAAAACATTTAAGCCTTTTTTTTAACGCACAATCTTAGGCACATAGCCATTCTAAAAAATCTCACCATTGCAGTTTAAAAGTAAATGCTTAAAACCTAAAAGCTCCGGCGATGTCGTCTTGTTCGGAACGTGAGATTCCATATTTTGTAGCAATAGATCGCCAATTAGATACTACTGTTCGAATTTGGCTCAATATGCTACCAGCTTTTACCGGATCTAGCCCGAAATATTCGGCAACGCTCAATGCTAGCTCAAAATCTAATGAATTATCATCTTCTGAAATATTAAGTTTTAAACCCATACCGCGCTCATCAGGATTTATGTCATAGGCAGGAGAGAGTGTCCACCCTTTGGTTGTAAGAAGAAAACCGTGATTGCGAAGGTGGTCATCACAGTTAGAAACAACAATGTTGAAAACAATCCTGCGCCAGAGTTGCTCTAAATTTTGCGCCACATTATTGCAGTTTCTTCCAATCCATTCAGCAATTTCCAAATAACTAACACCTTCGGCTGAATCTGCACCATCAGTATACCCCAGCAATGTCATTGCCGACGCGAAGTGAATACGCTTACCCCCTATTCTATCAAATCGTTTTGTAAGAAAGGTATGTTGGTGACTGCTGAATCTCATCACTTTGCATTCAGACATTATGATTCCACACTGAACAGCTAATTCCGCAACCACAGCTTCCCACGCTCCCATATCTTTGGTATCGTGCCCACTTGGAAATTTGGCTATCCATAACATACTATCGTTGTCTAATATGTTGGCTTTGGGCCTTGCTCCACCTAATGAGGAGCCGGGTGCAATTAACATTTTCAGCCACTTTGCATATTCGGCATCATCCTTTGATTCCTCTTTTTCGAGTTGTAAACTTGCATATTCAAGATCACGAATAGAAGTCCACGGTGGTGTAGCCATTGCTTTGTTATTATCCATAAACTCCCCATCAGGTGATAGCTTCAGTCGCAAAGCCCCCATACGATTAGCATCGTAAACGCCCAATAGATAATCAACCTCAGTTAAGGTTCTGACAGCTCTATTTTCGCTGCGGGCATCAATTGCCTCACGCCTGCGCATGAGCATACGCCCCCAACGATCGGGTGATGAGTCGAGAAACAATCCGAAATTGCTTTTATCGGTAGGCAAATATTGTTTACCTGAAAATTGAGCTAAATCAGGATCTAAGGCTCTGAATCGGTTATATCTTAACCAGTCAGAATTGTTTTCAAAAGAAAAGATTTCCTTACCACGTAGCACCTCACTATGGAGTACCCCCATTAAAACCGGCAAATCACTATCTTGCCAATCCATATATACATATATATTTTTACCCTGTGCCATTTATTATTTCTTTGAAGCTCGTTCTTTCACTGTTAATTTTGCATCCTGCAATCTTCGACCCAGTTCATCATCTTTTGCTATTAAGGAAAGATCTTTATCCAAACCAAGAACAGCTAACACCCGGAAGTAATAACCGATAGCAACACCCTCGTCTCCTTTCTCTATTTTGATAAGAGTGTTGCGTGATATTCCTGCACGTTCCGCTACCTGTTCCGAAGAGAGGTCACGACGGAGGCGAGCATATTTAATGTTCTCTCCCAACGTCGTCAGCGTACGCTGTTGGCTCGGTAATAAAGTTCTTTTCATATCAATAATGTATCTGATTATGCGCAAAAGTAACCTTTATTGTTCATATATACAAACATTAGTTGCTTTTATTTTAATAGGCCATGAACAGGAGCCACAAGGCAAAGACTAAAACGATGAAGTCCGATTCGCAGATGAGGTACAAAAGATCATAAAAAAAAGACCTAAGTGTTTTCAGAAAACATTTAGGCCTTTTTTGAAAATGTCGAAGTGTTTTTTGAAGAAAGACAAAAAAAAGTTACGGGATGCCGAGGTACTTCACAATCAGTTCCACCTCACGTCGCAAAAAAGTATGTCGATACTTGTTGTAACCCACCTCGCGAAGTGCCGTTGTGAGTTCCTTGTTTTTGCGTATCCATCGATAGAGTTTTTGCAGAGCCGGCGTCACGCAGGAGTCCGGCGAGTAGAGAAGTGCCAGTTCGGTCTTCTGATAAGCCCTGAGTGGAAAGGGCGCATCCCATTCTTTTTCTTTCATTCACTGAATAATCTATACATTTACATAGCGTAAAATTACTCATTTTCAGTAACAAAAACAAGAAAAAAAAGAGATAAAGTCCCTACTCTATCGCATACAAAGGCAAATTAGTCATCCATGATTCTTCTCGATGTTTGAAAAGAATGAGACCTTCAAAAGATTCTTGCCGGGAGAAAGCAGTGATGGCGAGTACTTCTTCATTGTAATAGTCACTAATCGGACGGTTACAGATCCATTTGCGTTTCTTTTTTTGTATCCTCTTTGATTTCAAAAAGAAATTGCCTCAATTTCTCAACCCCTTCATTAAATTTTGAGAAATTTATTTATTTCAATTTTGGGATATTTTTCAACTTCCATTGTATAGAGGGAACTATCTTTCTACTTTAGTTTTTTTTAAGCTGATATAATATAGTATTACTATACCATAAAGGTATTACTTAAACTATTGTATTATTTTTATCCTGTAAAAAGTGCGGTACTGATACACTTTTTACAGGATAAAAGTGAGGTTGGACTACACTTTATTCAACTTACTAGTCCAAAGTGTCCCATCTTACGGCTACGAGACACGTTTAATGTCATGGAATTAATAGCGATTATTATTGGGAATAGGACAAAATTGACACACTATTTTACTTATAGCAAAATAGCTTTCTCAGGGTTCACTTTTAGTCCTCTCCGAAAAGACAAAACCGTTAACAGATGCAAATTCGAAAAATTGGAATCTATTGATTATCAATAAATTATAACTATTAGAGAAGACAGAGGGGGAGGGGGTATAGGTCCATAGGTGAACCTTGAACCTTGTGGACCCTATTTTCGCCTCTAAAAACAGGTAAAAATGGTCTTATTTGTAATCATAATTAGATTTAGAGACATCTCAAATCAAAATGCCATCATAATAAAAGCAAAGCGAACTATTTGATTCAATAAAAGCAAACTTAGTAGCAAATACATATTCAATTATCCGAAAAAAGTGCTACTTTTGCATTTATTACATGTACAGTTGTTCGGAGTGAATTATGCTGAAATCCTTGCTGCGCCAAAAAGAATTCGACACTATCTTCACCGGGAATTATTCCCGCTTGTACATGTACGCCCTTCATCTTACAAATGATTCTGAAATCAGCCGTGACATTGTAAGTGATGTTTTCAGTCAGTTATGGGAAGATTTCTCTTCTATCGACAAGAGTACCGTTCAGGCCTACCTCACCACCAACGTTCGTCATAAATGTATTGACCATCTGCGCCACCTCATTGTGGTCAGCCGCTACTCGGAAACATACCTCAACGAAGCCGAACAATTCTATACCGATACTTCCAATGAACGGGAACAAGAACACCTGATCGAAAACATGCTATCCGAACTCCCTCCTATCACGCGACAGATACTCGAAGAGTGCTATCTCCATCAGCATAAATACAGCGAAGTGGCCCAAAAGATGAATATCAGTCCCAACACCGTTAAAAAACATATATCCAAAGCGCTAAAAATACTCCGTACGAAGTTTAATGGTGAAAAAAATATAACAGATATACCCGAATAAGAAACTCAAACGTATAATAACTAAACAGATATACCATGACAGAAGATGCATCTAAAAACAAAAACACCGACGAATCCATTACTCCAATGGAGAACTCCGACATGCTTTTTGAAGAAGTAGCTCTTCGCCATTACCTTCTCAAGCACTCTCACGCGCAAGCCGACGTGCAGGCAGAACTCTCCAAGTTCCACCAAAAGCGACGTATGCGTCCGGCACGCAACCGTATCATCGCAATGAGCGCTCTGGCAGGAGCCGCCGCTGCCCTTCTCCTCACATTTATCATTCATCAGATCTGGTTCAGTCAGCCGACCGAAGTTCCCACCACCGTATTTCTGGCTACCAACAATACCGAAGACGTGACCCTTCAAAGCAATACCGGAGACCTCTTGTCGCTCAACACCATCGGTTCGGACACACTACTTCACTTCAGCGGTACCAAGATCAATACCCAAGGTAATCTCTTGAAATATCAGGATAGCCAGGCCAACAATAACTCGATACAAACCTTAACCACTCCCAGAAAGAAAGACTTCAAAGTAATCCTCTCGGATGGCACGGAAGTATGGCTCAATGCAGAAAGTCAACTCTCCTACCCCTGCGTGTTTGAAGGCAATCAGCGCATTGTCCACCTCCGTGGAGAAGCCTATTTCAAGGTAGCACCCGACAAAGCCCATCCATTCATCGTAAAAACAGGCAACTTACAGACAGAAGTGTTAGGCACCGAATTCAACCTGCGTAACTATTGCTCCACCGACACCCACGTCACGCTCGTACATGGTTGCGTACAAGTATGTGACGACGAAGGCAAACATAAAGTTTGCGTTACACCCGGACAAGATGCTTTTCTGCAAGCAGACGGAAGTTTTACGCTCGAGAATGTAGATACGGACGAGTACACCGAGTGGAAAAACGGCTACTTCTATTTCGATAATAAACCCCTGATCGAAATTATACGTGAGCTGGGACGTTGGTACGATGTAGACATTGTCGTATCCAACAAATCCGTGATGAACGCCAAAGTACACTTCATAGCCAAGCGTCAAGGCAGCTTGGAAGACATCGTTTACCTTCTCAATAGTCTAGACCTCTTCAAAGCCGAACTACAAGACAAAAAGATCGTGATAAAATCTATTTGACTCTAGAACCGATTCATAAAGCATCTAGAGCTTGAAGGTATTTTCAAAAAAAGAAGTCCTTTATTCAGAGCACATTAAACTTTTTGTGAAGGCAGAAAGCTATATTAATTTACAGATATTCCAACAAAACAAAGTTATGATTTACTTACCAAGACTACAAAGAATAATCATGAGAGCTTAAGAATTCAGCTAATGCTTCCATAGAAATATTTTTATCAATTATTTTACCCGTGCTATCTATTAAAAAATTAGTAGGGAAAGCATTAATGGAAAATCGTTGGGACTCTGTTCCATTCTTGTCCCAATATTGTTTCCAAACAAGTTTTTCCTTAACAATCACATCTTCCCATTCTTTTCTATCTTTTGTTTGATCTACAGATATTCCAACTATCTCAAACCCGCTACCACTATATTGTTTGTACAAATCTCTCATACTACTGAATTGCTGTCGACAGGGACCACACCCACTGTACCAGAAATCGACTAATGTAAATTTGTTTTTGAGAAAAATACGAGATGGTGAATTTTCGATATTTGTTGTTTGGCAATTAAACAGCGGGAATATTTGACCGACAGAAAGTTGTTTAGCATTTTGAAGCTTACCGCTTAATATTTTGCCAGCATATCCATTTTTTAGTATTCCCGAAAAAACATTATAAATAGAATCAAATACAGGCTCATAGCCCCAATTAAGTAATCCAACAAGACGCCAAAATGCAATTTTAGAGTTTGGATTCCTTTCTGCATATTTTAATAATATGCTATCGCTCGCATTATATATAGCTTTCTGCTCTTCACCCAAAATCAAACTTATTGAGCTAGGCAAGTCATAGTTATAGAGTTTATATAAACTATCTCTTTTTTGATTTAATAATGCTTCTCTTGCTTTTATTTCTTTATAAAAAGCTCTGAAGTCTGAATACTCCTCCTGCATGGTCTTATTTACTACCACAGGCACTTCTCGCGCCAAATCTATATTGACAGAAATAGTCTGCACACCTTTATCAATTATAAAATCCGATGATAAGTAACCGTTATCAAGCGAGATAGACACTCCTTGTGACTCCGGAATATAACCCAAAATAGAAAATTTTCTGTTTCTAATTTCTACTGTTATTTGTTTTGTCTCACTGGGTATGTAATCCGAGTAGAAATTGAGATGTATCTTCCCCGAATCGACATTGATAGTACCATCTATTTTGAAATTAACATGCTGTCCATTTTTCCCAAAAGAATTAATTATGCACCCAAATAGGAAGAAAAATAATACACTCCATTTTTTCATATTAGAATATCAAATATATTAAATCATCAATTTATCTCCTTGAAAGCCCCTTTTCAAGTCTACGCTTTTGCAAATTATCCGCAATATAACTATTTCTAAATAAACGATGAAATTCCGCAATGGTTATTTCCGCCGCCGCGAAATTTGCATTCGAGAACAGACTTACAGAGTATTTAGAGCCGGAATATACTCCCCTAGTGTAGCTCTCTATTTCTCCTGCAATCTTTAGGGCCAAAAGATATCTCAAAAAGATAGTAATAAAACGAATATTCAATCTTTTTATTGCAAATATCACTTTTTACTCATCATATCATACCCGATTACTCTCCTCATCCGTATTTATTTTAAAGAGAGGCCAAAGAGAAAGAGCCAATACTCATTTTGTGGGATGAATATACCATAAATGCGGTATTTCCGCCCATAAGATAACAAAGTAGCTTTGCAACTCGTTTTACCAGCCTCCGCTAAGTAGCAAAACAAGAACCCAGCATTTAATTACAAAATAAAGTACAATGATGAAAAAACGCCTTATTTTCTTTAGCTTTTCTTTGTTATTCGCCTTTCAAGCATTAACAATGGCCCAAACAAAGAAGGAAAAAACGATTAATCTATCGTTTAAGAACGAACCCTTATCGAGTGCTTTCAAGAAGATAGAAAAAGCCTCCGGTTTCAAAATCTTGTTTGTATATGATGATGCGAAAGCGTATACGACAACCTGCACGGTTAATACAACTTCCGCCCTGGCTGCCACCAAGCAAGTGATCGGTGACCATCCCTTTAGCTGCACGGTAAAAGGAGAGTTCATCAGTGTAACCCTTCAAAAGAAAGCCGATAATCAGCCGGCCGATCAGGAACGTATCGTGAGCGGTACCGTTGTCGACGAGAACAGGCAGCCGTTAGTCGGTGTAGCCATCAGCGTACCCAAAGGTAATATTGGTACCGTAACCGATTTAGACGGTAACTTCACCCTCAGCATTCCGGCAGAGATCACCACGCTGAGAGTATCCTACATCGGCATGAAAACGCAAACCGTCCATGCCGACAAGAAAGTGCTGAAGATCACCATGAACGAAGATATTAATCTTCTGAGTGATGTAGTGGTCACCGCCATTGGAAAAACCATCTCCATGGACAAATCGGGTATTACCGCATCAGTCGTGGCAACAGACAAAATAAAGAACAGTGGTACCAGTACCATGCTCAACGCCCTTTCAGGCAAAGCCTCCAGTGTAAAAATCACCTCCCCCAATGGTGATCCGGGTAGTGGTTCCACTATTATCGTAAGAGGTGCTAATACCTTCTTTGGTGAAAGCCAGCCTTTGGTTATCATTGATGGCATCCCCATGAGCAACTCTTACAACAAAGGTTCGGAAAGCAACAATGTGACCCAACAGTCGAGAATGAATGACATTGATCCCAACGATATCGAAAGCCTTCAGATATTGAAAGGCGCATCCGCCGCAGCCGTTTGGGGTTCCAGAGCAGCCAACGGAGTGATCGTCATCACCACCAAGAATGGTTCCAGAGACAAGAAACCCCAGATCAGCTATTCGTATACGAAGTCCTTTGATAAGATCAGTGTGAAGCATCCCCTTCAATCCGGCTACGGACAAGGAACAGGAGGTAAATTCTCCAGCTCATCCAATCTTTCGTGGGGAGATAAAATAGCCGACCGTTCCAACGAAGCTGACGTATACACTACCACCAGCGGATATTTCGTTGCCGAATCCGGAAACACCTACTATCCCATCAGCAAAAAGAATTCCACGGAAACATACGTAGACAGTAATTTCGATGCCGTATTTCATACCGGAACCTTCGATCAACACGATTTCTCCATTTCCGGAGGGAACGATAAAGCCACCTATTACTTCAGCTACGGTTCCATGAATCAGGACGGTATCGTGCGCAACTCCACCTACGATAAACAAAACATCCGTTTAAACGCCACCTATCGCTTTAGCGACTGGCTCAAGATGAGCTCAAAAGTATCCTACATCTATACCAAATCCAATCGTATTCAAACCAATGGCGATACTTCCACAGGTGTTCTTTTAGGCTTGCTCAGAAATCCGGCCGATTTCGATATTCGCGACTACAAAGGAACCTACGTCAATGCCGGTGGCGTATCCTATCCCAATCGTCAAAGAATGTACCGCAGCGTGACGGGTGCCAGTGAAAAGCCCACTTATAGTAATCCGCTGTGGGTCATTAACGAGATCACCTCCGTGAGTAAAGTGAATCGCTTTATCTACACACCTGAAATGCAGATCGATCCTCTGTCGTGGGTTAACATCACCTTGCGAGGCGGTATCGATTATTATAGCGATAACCGTGATGTCTTATATCCTACAGGCACCTCCTACTATAACGGAAGATATACGCAGGATTTATATGATAATAAAGAGTTGAATTTCGACGCAATCATACGAGCCACCCGCAGCCTATTCAAGATAGCCTCTATTACCGGGACAATGGGTTATAACATCAACGATAAAGAACTTCTTTATAACAATAATGTGATCACCCCCTTTCAAGTAGCCTCCAATATCCCCAGTACCTCCCTGATATCGGGTAATGAGTACTCTTCATGGGACAAAATATTGACCCGTAAAAGATCCAATCGCTTTTATACCCTTGCCGATTTGGAGTTGCTGAGTCAAATTTATATTAGCGCCACCGGTATGTGGGAAAGTGCATCCACCATTGCTAAAACCTATTTCTACCCCTCGGCAAATATCGCCTGGCAATTCAATAAAGTGCTGGATACCCAAGGCATCATTAGCTTTGGTAAGCTCAGAGCCTCCTGGGGACGAGTTGGAACCCAACCCGAAGCGTATAAAAATGCGACCTTAGCCACCACCGTTAATTCTGAATTTGGTGGTAGTTATGCTGTCAGCGGCGAGCAAGGCAATGATGCCTTAAAACCGGAAATAAAAACCGAGTGGGAAGTAGGAACCGACCTGCGTTTTTTCAATGATCGGGCCAACCTCAAATTCACCTATTACAGCAATGAAATAAAAGACTTACTCTTTAATGCCACCCTCAATCCCTCTACCGGTTACGCTTCCCAGTATACCAATGCGGGTAAGATGACCAACCACGGTCTGGAAATTGACTTTGGATACAAAATCATCGAAAACAAAGATTGGTCCATGAACCTCAGCCTCAACTTCAACAATAACAAAAATAAAGTAACAGAACTGGGTGGTACGGGAATTGTAGAATTAGGAGGATCCTCGTACGCAGTCAAAGGCTATTCAATGGGAGTTCTTTACAGAGTAGGTTCAATTAGAGATGAGAATGGAGATCTGGTTCTCAATAGTCGCGGCTTTCCTCAGATTGATACTTCAGGTGCAAAATATATAGGCGACCCCAATCCCGATTGGAGAGGAGGCGTAGGATTCGACCTCAGTTATAAGAATTTCGACTTCAGCCTTCAGCTAGAGCATTCACATGGAGGAGTCTTCTTAAACAGAACCCTGATGACCCTCTACGGCTTCGGTACCCATGCCGACACCGGTCATGAGGTGACACTGACCAAAGATTTATATAACTATGCCGGAACTCTCTATACAGCAGGCAGTACGGTCAGAGGTAACATCAGCGATTTCGGAGGTGGCTCCGTGTTGCTCGACGAATCATGGTACAATGGAATAGGTGGCGGTCTGGGTACCAATAAGGTGAACGACCTATACGTCACCGACAATACCTGGACGAAGCTACGGAACATCTCTCTGGCATACACCTTTAAGGGTGCCCTGTTTACCAAGAAAACCAAACTTACTTCAGCCAGAATATCCGTTATCGGTCGCGATCTGTTTACCTGGTCCAACCAAGTTGGCATCGATCCTGAAAGTAATAACTATGGCGTGAGCAATGCACAAGGAATGGATTATTTTTCCAGTCCCGCTACAAAATCCGTACTGTTTAACATCCAAATCACATACTAAATCTTATGAAAAAAATCACCCTATATTTATCATTGGCATGCATACTTACCCTTGTATCATGCAGCAGCTTAGTTGAAGGAGTTAACGATAACCCCAACGATCTGACCACCGACGAAATAGATGCCGGACTTTACATGAATACCCCTGAGATCAACAGCGTACTCATTCATTGCGGAGACCCCTCAAGAAAAGCCGCCATGTGGAGCGGCCAACTGGTAGGTGTCCTACAATCCTATCTCAACGATTACGTGTATCAGGTCACAGCCAGCTCTTTTGACTTTGACGGTTATCAGTCTGTCATTACCCAGACCAAATACATACGTGGAGCAGCCCCGAATAACAAACTCTATCAAGGCATGTGCCGTGTGATGGAAGCCTACCTTTTCGGCTCCTATGCCTCTCTATATGGCGATGTGCCCTGTACAGAAGTGTCCACAGGTGAAAGTTATCCCGCTTTCGATGCACAAAAAGACGTCTTCGCCTATTGCCAGACCATCTTGGATGAAGCGATAACGAATCTGGAAGCCGAGACCGCACCTTCCTACCGTCAAGACTATCTTTTCAGTGGCAGTCCGGTAAAATGGCGTGAAAGCGCCTATACCTTAAAAGCCCGTTTCTACATGCTGACCAAAGAATACGACAAAGCCTATGCGGCAGCCTTAAAAGGAATTTCCGGCGGCAGTAACTCCATGAAGTTCGTTCCGCTGACAGATGCCGTCACCACGAATAAAAACAGACTGTGGTATGCCTGTAACTTAGCCGAAGGCATCACAACCAATGGCTCCTACTTAATGAAAATAATGGCTTCCAGACAAAATATCAAAACGGATGAAACAGCACGAATAGCCTACTACACTGTTCACACAGTAGCCAACAGCAATAAAGGAATTGCAGGTAGCACAGAGCCGGAACGCATGATCACTTACGAAGAAAATCTGCTCACTCTGGCCGAAGCCGCCCTTCGTTCACAGTCCAACGGATTCACCCTTGCCTTGTCAGCACTCAATACCCTCCGTGCCTACCTAGCCGCCGGTGGTTGCGTAAATAGTAACTTCCTCACCAGCAGTCATACATACGATTCGTACGAAGCAGCCGATTTTGAAGCAGGAGGAATCGAAAACCTTACCGGTAGCCTCACCGCCACACGCGCCCTGTTAAGAGAGATCATAGAAGAGAGATATATAAGCGGTTTTACCACCTATATGCCCTTTGATGACGCCAGACGTTTGAGAGGAACCAATGAAAGCGATGTGGCAGTCAGCATACCCTTTAACACAGTCACAGCGACTCAGCACATCGAACGGTTTATCTATCCGAATGAAGAGATAACAGGCAATATCAATACCCCTGTTGATCCCGGATTATACTCCCCCACTCCTGTAAACGCTAACTAACTAAAAAAGAAAGAAAATGAAAAATTTAAAATTACTCTCCCTCTGTGCCTTGTTTTGCATAGCAGGTTCACTTATCAACCATAGCTTTGCCTGCACCTCTTTCATCGTTTCAGGCAAAGCAACCCCCGATGGTCGCCCATTCTTGTTTAAGAACAGAGACACCAATGATTTGAACAATCTCATGGCCTATTTTAAAGGTCCCAAATACGATTTTGTGGGAGACATCAGTGCCAACCCCAAAAGTAAAAGCATCTGGTTCGGTCATAACTCCGCCGGATTTGCCATCATGAATACCGCCGCCTATAATTTGAATGGAAAGGAATCCGACGATCCCCAATCTCCAAGCAATCCCGACGGAGGTTGCGATGGCCTCATCATGAAACAAGCACTGGGACAATGTGTTACCCTGAAAGATTTTGAGAACATGCTCGACACCATGGCCAAGCCGCTGTGCTGCAATTCTAATTATGGAGTGATTGACGCCAATGGCGGTTGCGCCTATTACGAAACCGGCAACAAAGGCTATGTAAAGTTTGATGCCAATGACACCCAAGTAGCCCCCTACGGATACCTCGTCAGAACCAATCACGGATTCTCCGGAGACAGAAGTATGGACAAAGGTATCAGCCGATTCAACGCCATCTCCGGACTTTGCCTGAGCATTTCCGACGCAAATCAATTCACCGTAGAAAATATTCTCAGCAACATACCCCGCTATTTGACCCATGGCCTCACCAAATTGGACTTGTACGATAACGTACCTGCCAATTCCGGTGAGTCCAATTTGGTTGCCTTTCGTGATTACATTCCTCGTTACCTCACAGCTTCCGCCGCACTGATTCAGGGAGTAAAACCCGGAGAATCTCCGTTGCTCACAGTGAGTTGGACCATCATCGGATCGCCCATGGCCACCGTAGCCGTTCCCGTCTGCATCACCCCTTCGGGGAAAATACCCGCTTTACTCAGCAAAGACAGTAGCGGTAAGTCGCCTTTGTGCAACTGGGGACTCTCCCTCAAGAAAGAACTATTCCCCATCACCCGTGGCGAAGGAGCCGATTACCTTGATCTCTCCAAACTGGTGAATCAACAGGGAAGCGGTATCATGCAGAAGGTGACACTTATCGAAAAGGAAGTCGTCGCTAAAGGACAAAAGGAGATTGAAAAAGCCCGAAAGAACGGTAAGTTTGACAAGTCGATAGATGAATACTATTCATGGGCTGATACTTATATCACTCAGTCCTATCAGTCACAGTTTCCCGAGATATTCTAAAAGCAAACAATAGCGTTCTTCAGCTATTCATAAAAAACGATCCTTTGCAAGTTGTCATTCAGCAACTGCAAAGGATCGTTTCTTTGTATTAGGTACCCAACCCGTACATCAGATCCCTATAAATCTCGTCAAATCTCATCATTTCTCATCAAAGCTCGTCATTTCTCATCATTGGCCCTTAGGGGGTAACGTATCTTTGTAGAGCGATCAAGAAATAGTCGCACGATGTATCATTTAAATTTATATTTGTATGCCAAGATCAGTAATGTATTCAGTGGTGGAGCGCAGAAATCCTTCTGTCAAAGATGCTCCGATTAAGTATTATGCACAAGCACAAGCGAGTGGCGATGTAGACAGCGACGAGATGGCTGCACGTATCGAGAAAAACTGTACGGTAACGCGTGCGGACATGGCGGCAGTATTAACAGCTCTGGAAGATACGATAGTGGAAGGTCTTGAGAAAGGGGAGATCGTACGCCTGGGGAAATTGGGTAGTTTTCAGATCGGCCTGAACGGCAAAGGAGCGGATACAGAGAAAGATTTCTCACCAACACTCATTACGAAGGCGAAAATCAATTTCCGACCGGGCACAGCTCTGTCTAAGATTCTCAGCGGACTGAGCTATACCAAGGTTAGCAAGTTGGCAAATAAATCGACCGATCCGGATCCAGATGATCCTAGTAAACCAGTTGATCCAACTAAGCCGATTGACCCTACAGCATAATGGGTGTTCATTCTTTCTTTTGCCTTGACGCAAAAGAAAGAAGCAAAGAAAAAGTCAAGGCTTCTTTTACTACGCTACTACGAAGATGTACTGCGCTACAAGCGATTCAACTCGCTTCGCTCAAACAAAATCGCTTGCTTAACGCTCCGTACATCTTCTCCGTTTAACGCTACGTAAAAGAGGCCGGTCTTTACTACTACTCCACATCGCTTCGCTCGTGGGTTTGCTTTGCTTCGCTCGCTTTTGGTTTTTGTACAGTTTCCATTGACTACTCTTTTGATTATTAATAGTTTAGCTGTGTGAAGTGTACAGTGTTGTTTTAATTTAAAGTAATAATAAAGAATATGGTAAAAAAGGTAATTGAACAGATTATGGAATGCATTCTGGTGGTGCTTCCTTTCTTTAAGAAAAAGAATGCAAAAGAGGTTAAGGAATTTAGTGATCTGATCACGGGGCAGTATGAGTTCTTAGTGGGACAGTTGGAGAAGATGCTTCAGGATTACTTCGAACTGAGTACCCGTGTGAAAGAGATGCATACGGAGATGTTTAGTCTTAAAGATCAATTGGGTAAAGCTTTGGCGCAACAGTGCAGTGCTAAGGATTGTAGTAGTAGAGTTTAGCTGTGTGTTATTCTTTCTCTTTTGACTTGCCGCAAAAGAGAAAGAACAATACAAAGCAATAGTTATCCTAGAAGAATCAAAGGAGGCTTCCTCCTTTAAAAATAGAAATTATGAGAAAAATAGATTTAATCGTCATTCATTGTTCGGCAACAAGAGAAGACCGGGATTTCACCGAGCACGATCTCGAAGTAGCCCACCGCAGACGAGGCTTCAACGGTATCGGCTATCATTTCTACATTCGTAAGAATGGAGATATAAAAACAACCAGACCGATAGAGAAGGTCGGCGCACATGTCAAGAACCACAACGCTCATAGTATCGGTATCTGCTATGAAGGCGGGTTAGATGTTAAAGGAAAGCCTAAAGATACCCGTACCCTATGGCAGAAACACTCCTTGCAAGTACTCGTTAAAGCCCTCCAACTCGACTATCCCAGCGTGCGTATATGCGGACACCGCGATCTCAGTCCCGATCTGAACGGCGATGGAGAGATAGAACCCGAAGAGTGGATCAAAGACTGTCCTTGCTTCGAAGTGAAATCCATGCTTATCTAAAGCTTTTAATCATTCGTGTCACGAACAAGAGCAGCCCGATTACTGATACCGTGTAATCGGGCTGTCTCATTTTAAAAAAAATGCAAAAAGTTTCTTTTATTAATTCTCCTCAAAAAACAACCCTTCTCCCCAAGATTTTACAGAGGCTATAAAAAGGAGCATTTCTAAAGAGAAAAACTCACTTTTCCCTTCTCCCCAGAAAAACAGCCTTCTCCCGAAAAACGAAGAAGGAAGCTGAAATGCCCTGTTTAAAAGGAATTTACTCTTTCCCCCGGAAAACAAATTATTAATAAATCAATGCCTTCGAAATCATTCTAAAAACGAAGCTGAACCACGAGCGAAGCAAAGTGCAACCGAGGCTGAAAGCGAGGAGTAAAAAAATCACAAGCGAAGCAAAGTGGAGTAAAAAGATAGGACCGGCCTCTTGTGTGAAGCGTTAAACGGAGACAATGCCCGAAGCGTTAAGCAAGCGATTCTGTTTGAGCGAAGCGAGTTCAATCGCTTGTAGCTTCGAGCATTGACGTAGTAGCTTCACACGAGAAGCCTTGACTTTTTCTCTTTGGTTCTTTTCTCTTTTGCGTCAAGGCAAAAGAGAAAGAATATTTATCCCTGCACATTCTGCGGTAAATAAGCCTTCTATTCTCCGCAAAATGCTCCTTATAATCCTATCACCAATTCATAGTTTGTACTTCGTCCGCCCTCATCCATTTTTCGCAGTACCCCTTTTGCGACCAAATCCTGTATATCACGCAAAGCTGTATCAGCAGAGCATTTAGCAATCTTTGCCCATTTTGAAGATGTCAGCTTCCCGTCAAAATCCTCCCAAATAAGATTCACCATTTTTATTTGGCGTCCATTCATAGATGCCAGCCGGTGCTTGTCCCAAAAAGCAGCTTTCCGCAAAACGGTACTGATTGAGCTCTCCGTATCGAGCAATGCAGCTTCCAAACAATCAAGAAACCACTCTAACCAGCCTGTTATATCCATTCCGCCCTTTTGCGTTTTTTCCAGCACCTCATAATATCTCTTGCGTTGTTTACGTATTTCGGCCGACATACTATAAAAACGGTGTGGCATCTCATCCGCCCGAGCCAAAAAGAGATCAGTTATTGTTCGCGAAAGGCGGCCATTCCCGTCATCAAACGGATGGACTGTAACAAACCATAGATGAGCAATCGCAGCCTTCAGTACCGGATCTATCTTTTGATTATCATTTGCCCACTCCAGAAACAGTTTCATCTGATGCGGTATATTATCCGAATTGGGCGCTTGATAATGTATTCTTTCTTTTCCCATTGCGCCCGATATGACCTGCATCGGTTCCGAACCCTGCCTCCAATTCGCAACAGTAATCTTATACATTCCGCTTCTACCCGTAGGAAACAAAGCCCCATGCCAATTGAATAGTCGTTCTTCCGTCAATGGTTGCATATAATTCTGAGTAGCATCTATCATTACTTGCACCACACCATCCACATAACGATCCGCTTCGGGTAACCCTTCCGTTTCTATCCCTAAATGACGAGCTACAGAAGAACGCACTTGGTCGCTATTCAATATTTCCCCCTCTATTTCAGAAGATTTTGTAATATCCGCCGTTAGCGTATCAAGTATTGCGCTATTTTTCAAATCAAAGCCAAGCGCACTCATTCTGCCTACAAGTTTACCTTGCAAGCCCCGCACTCTACCTAATTTATAAGATAACTTTTTGTCATCCCAAGTAAAGTCAGGCCATTCCTCATGTTGCCAAATGTAGATTGCTCTCATATTCTCCGTATATTTTGCGGTAAATATAGCAAAAATATTTTATATTACACTCCATGCAACAAAACTTCGTATGCTAGAATCTGAAGCGAAGCTGAAAGCGGCAGGAGCAAACTCACGAGCGAAGCAAAGTGAAACCCGATGCTGAAAGCGAGGAGAAGAAGAACCACGAGCGAAGCAAAGTGGAGTAAAAAAATAAAGGACCGGCCTCTTGTGTGAAGCGTTAAACGGAGACAATGCCCGAAGCGTTAAGCAAGCGATTCTGTTTGAGCGAAGCGAGTTCAATCGCTTGTAGCTTCGAGCATTGTCGTAGTAGCTTCACACAAGAAGCCTTGACTTTTTCTCTTTGGTTCTTTCTCTTTTGCGCCAAGGCAAAAGAGAAAGAATATGCAGCCCTTATTCGCATTTTTTTTGCACTTCCGATGCTATATCCGCATTTTTTTTGCATTTTCACCAAAAGAACAACTTATAATCACAGAAAATTTGCATTTTTGTAGGCAATAAAACCTATAACAGCATTTATGCCTACAGACATAGACTTTAGCAAAGAGATTATTTTTGGATCGTCCGATGCAGTAGTATCCAGACGCATCTCTCAATTAGAGAAGAGTGAGAAATTGAGGAAAATCGCTCCACGCATTTATACCACCAATCTTCTTGACTCTCCAGTCTACATAGTAAAGCGCAATTTGCTCGATATTCTTGCCTGGCGTTTTCCGGGTGCTGTAATCAGCCACCGAAGCGCCAATGAATTACGCCCAACCGAAACGGGTGACCTTTTTATTACCTACACCTATAACCGCAAGATTATAGATTTACCGGGTGTTCGGCTTAACATCATACAAGGAAAACCAGCACTCGAGAACGATGTAAAATATGGCGATTTAGCAATCTACAGCTCTTCTGAGAGCCGCTGGATGCTTGAAGTAATGCAGATCAGTCGCAAAAAGGGAGGTGAGTCCAAATCATTTCCGGTAGAATTTATAGAGCAGCGATTGGAGAATAAAATGAAAGCCGGAGGAGAAGATAAAATCAATCAATTCAGAGATGAAACAAAGATTGTCGCCGAACAATTGGGACTAACTGATGAGTTTACAAAACTGAACACCATCCTATCGGCTCTACTATCCACACATACTTCCGATGTACTCACAACTGATTCAGCTAAAGCATTAGCTGCGGGAGTTCCTTACGACACACAAAGAGCAGAGCTATTTACAACATTATACGATGCATTAAAAGATTCTTCATTCAAAGTATATCCTGATCTAAATCAGACAGAAGAGTCTTTCCGCTTATTTTCTTTTTTTGAGAGCTATTTCTCCAACTACATCGAAGGTACTAAATTTACGGTAGAGCAAGCCAAACAAATAGTAGATACAGGTATTCCTATTCCCAAAAGGGTCAATGATTCACATGATATATTAGGAACATTCAAAATACTATCCAACAGGGCAGAAATGAATAGAGCTCTTGTAACAGAAGATGATTTTATTGACATCTTAAAAAAGAGGCACGCAACTTTAATGGTGGGACGTCCAGATTGTACTCCCGGCACATTTAAAACGATACCCAATAGAGCCGGACAGACAGAATTTGTCGATCCCAAGCTAGTTGAAGGAACGCTGCGTTTCGGCTTTCGTCTTTATATTGCCTTAAGAGAACCAATGGCAAAAGCAATTTTCATGATGTTCATCTGTAGCGAGGTCCATCCATTCCTCGATGGAAACGGCCGCATATCAAGAGTTATGATGAATGCCGAACTTGTCAGAGGTAAAGAAACAAGAATTATAGTTCCTACCGTTTTCAGGGAAGATTATATTTTGGCTTTAAGAAAATTAAGCAGACACAAAGACTCTTCCACATTTATACAAGTACTCGAGAAGTTACAAAAATTCAGTTATAACCTTTATGGAGAGAATTTCGAAGAACTCAATGCATATTTAATACAATGTTCTGCTTTTGAAGAACCTGAACGTGGCCGCTTACAGATAATAGATAGAGTTTTTGAGCAAGCCGCAAGAGATGAATCAATGTGAGAAAGAGAAAGCTCTTATTCGCAGTTTTTTTGCATTTTCGATGCTATATTCGCATTTTTTTTGCACGTAGGCCATTAAGAAACCCGCCTAAACACGAAAATTTAGCAATCACTTTTCATAAATACCTTTATATCACCACTTTTGCCATGCATACTGCAATAATACATAATGCATCACGAGCAAAGCGAAGCTGAAAGCGGCAGGAGCAAACTCACGAGCGAAGCAAAGTGAAACCCGATGCTGAAAGCGAGGAGAAGAAGAATCACGAGCGAAGTAAAGTGGAGTAAAAGAAGAAAGGACCGGCCTCTTGTGTGAAGCGTTAAGCGGAGACAATGCCCGAAGCGTTAAGCAAGCGATTCTGTTTGAGCGAAGCGAGTTCAATCGCTTGTAGCTTCGAGCACTGTCGCAGTAGCTTCACACAAGAAGCCTTGACTTTTTCTCTTTGGTTCGTTTCTCTTTTGCGTCAAGGCAAAAGAGAAAGAACTAATTTGCGAGCTATCAAAATCCCATCACCACCCTGAGGATAATTGATCAAATGAGACGGTTCAATAAACTCCCGCTCGAAAGCCTCACATTTCTTCACAAAAGCTTTTTCATCGAATGCCTCCTGTTTCTCAGTGCAACGAATCACCTCATCAATAAACAAGATCCACCGTTTTGCATAATAATTAGAAATCAATCCTGCCCAGCCCCGACACGCATAATCAGTCAGCACGCCACTATCTCCCCAAACAGTTACCAGCGTACGGGCATTTTTTTCGTAATAATCCTTTTCGGCAGCATCACTTCCCATGGCACGAGCACCTTCTATCCAGTCCTTCAAAGAAAACGTAGGATGGCAAGCCACCAAAGCATCAACATCCTTTAATACCTCCTTCATTTCCTGACCAATCACTTTCACCCGCTTTAAATTACCCGCCTCATATGCCATCGCAAACTCATCACGTAACTTCCGAAAATGCCCGGCCAAGACCTGACGTCCAATGTTCACAACATCAAACACATAAGTATCCCGTTTCGTATCCCTAACAGACAACAGCAATCTCCAAGCCTCAGCCAGTTTCTCCTCTTCCGTCAGAGACATCATTTTCTCCTCCAGATAGGCCGCATCATTCCGCAACGCCGGACGGCTCTCAATCAGCGTACCCGAGAACGGAGAAGAAGAACGTGTCAATACCCCCTCATACATCAACCTCCACGCCTTTCGGGCAGCAGCATCTTCCTTCCCTACCCTCCTGTCCGCTAACTTATCCACCCATTGCAGATCATTCAGCGGAAGATTCCAAGCCTTGTCCAGCACAAACTCAAAAGCAAACTGGTTCACGTCCAATCCCTCCAGCGTGGCACCTATACCGACAAAATTATTCCCTGCACTGTCATACGTATTTGCCAGTCGTTCGCTTACCCGCTTCATCGGACCACAAACGACAGTATTTCCTCCAAAATTACCCAGATAACACCAGATAAACGGCTGTCCGAAATAAGACTCCGAACGCTGCCACACCTCCGTATTCTCACAAAAATAATCCAAAAGAATCATCTTATCCTGAGGCACTCCACGCACCATAGCCTTGATCCGTGGTGAAGTCCAGTTCTTCGCATTGTAATAGAAAAGCCACGTCATCTGCAACCACACCGCCTCCTTGTCAACCGCCTGCATGGATTGATAAATACGAGCAGACATCATGGATAAAGAATCTTCGCGCCAACTGGGAGGATCCACTTCATTGAACGGATCCACCCCATAGATATGGTCCGTGCCGTACAATTCCGTCTGTTCCACTAAGTACTCTTTCTGAATCACACTATATAGAGAATCCATCGGATTGAGGAAAGTACAGCGATATTTCGGACCAAAGCCACCCCATTCGCTAACCTCCGTAGTCTGAATGTCCGGAAACACCCGTTTTAAGGCCACAGGCACATGCCCCGCAAAAGCAGGCAACACCGGACGCATATTCAATTCCCGCTCCCGGGCCACAATCTTTTTCTGCAACTCCTTCTGATTCTCCAGCCAACTCACCGGAAGCGGTCCCTGCCAACCGTCAATGTTAGACATCCGATGCCACGGCAGATGAGCCGGCCCCGTAAAGTAGCCACGTATCTCCTCATCCGTCAGGCCGAACCTCCTCCATACATTGTACCAGATAGCCTCCTGTCCCGTAATAGCCAATGGCATATTCACCCCATTCAGCGCCATCCAATCAATGAACCGTTCCCAATCGCCCCATTTCCACCAAGGCATCGTATATCCAAAAGTGCAATAATTCAGAAAGAAGCGAACAGGTACCTTCGCCTCCACCTTCACACTATCAGTAAGCAGAGGAAGCACAGCAGGCAACTCTATCGGATCCTTCTCAAACCACGAAACCGTTGTCGAGCAATAATTCTTAAGATAATAATTCAGTCCCATCGCCATAGAATTAGCATCATTACCCGAAATAACGATCTTCCCCAGATGACTCTTCACCACAAAACAATCCTTCTCCGACGAAATCTGTCGGAAAATAAAAGCCCCCGCACGATCAGGAAAGAGTCGTTTCACCATTGCATCCATCGATGCCGTGGAAGAATCAATAGCAAGCACCGCTACGCCATACAACAAAAAGCCAAATAAGAATAAGTACTTTGTTCTCATAGATTACAGGTTAAGAATTATTTCATGCAAATAAATTCATTTTTCATCAAAAAAGCAAGCGAAGCAAAGCAGAAAGCAAACAAGAGCAGCATCACGAGCGAAGCAAAGTGAAAACCGATGCTGAAAGCGAGGAGAAGAAGAATCACGAGCGAAGCAAAGTGGAGTAAAAAAAGAAAGGACTGGCCTCTTGTGTGAAGCGTTAAACGGAGACAATGCCCGAAGCGTTAAACAAGCGATTCTGTTTGAGCGAAGCGAGTTCAATCGCTTGTAGCTTCGAGCATTGACGTAGTAGCTTCACACGAGAAGCCTTGACTTTTTCTCTTTGGTTCTTTCTCTTTTGCGTCAAGGCAAAAGAAGAAAGAACAATCTTTCACCAATTCTTCACATCAGAGATAACCTCCAGTTTTTGAAGAGCCTTCAGAGTTTTACTCTCCCTACGCCCTTTACTGCGCCTTCCATGCGCCAGTGCATAAACCCGACAAGGCCATATTCTATACCTCAGTGCTAATTTGATGTATACACCCCTGTTCTTGGAATATATAAACTTCCAAAATACGTTTTCCATAAAAAATAATTTGTTTGAGTTGTTTGAGTTGATTATCTCACATGATCTGCAACCGTAACAACACTTTGCAGAAATAACGATGATTATCTAAACAAATATACGTTATTTTGTTGAAATACAAATTACTAACCCATTAAATTACTCAATTCAAAGACATTCTGCTATTCTATCCACTTCAACATGCTGAAAACAAGTCATAGAAGAGACAAAAGCACTTCAACGACCTTAAAAGCGAGCAGCAACAATAGAAGACGAAGGAAGAGCAAAAGCAGAAGAAGCAAAGCAGAACCACGAGCGAAGCAAAGTGGAAGCGATGCTGAAAGCGAGGAGTAAAAAGAACCACGAGCGAAGCAAAGTGGAGTAAAAAAAGAAAGGACCGGCCTCTTGTGTGAAGCGTTAAACGGAGACAATGCCCGAAGCGTTAAGCAAGCGATTCTGTTTGAGCGAAGCGAGTTCAATCGCTTGTAGCTTTGAGCATTGACGCAGTAGCTTCACGCGAGAAGTCTTGACTTTTTCTCTTTGGTTCTTTTCTCTTTTGCGTCAAGGCAAAAGAGAAAGAACAGAGATATTTCAAGAAATTCCCTCCTCTATTTCACAAATAAAATCTATATTTGCCAATATTACGTGCGGAAAGTGTGTGATATTACACCTTTTCCGCACATAAAGTGTGATAGGTATGGAAATTCAGAGAGAAATCATTGATCGTTTGAGATTATGGAAGGAGAGTGAAAACCGCAAGCCGATCCTTCTGAGAGGAGCCCGTCAAATCGGAAAAACCTGGAGTATGAGAGCATTCGGTAAAGAATGTTTTGAGTACGTAGCCGAATTCAATTTCGATAAAGTGGAAGAATTGGCAAAGATCTTTGAGAGAACAAAAGATGTCAGTCGAATATTAAAAGAGCTCACCCTGTTTACGGATGTTCCCATTGTGCCAGGTAAAACACTTCTCATCTTTGATGAGATCCAATTATGTGAAGCAGCTTTAAACAGTTTAAAATATTTTTGTGAAGATGCACCTCAATACCACGTTATTGCAGCCGGTTCATTATTAGGCGTGGCTATCCGGAAAAAGAAGATGTCTGTACCTGTGGGCAAAGTTCAGATCATAAGGATGTACCCTATTACATTCAAAGAATTCTTGTTGTCAGCCGACGAACGTGTCTACCATTATATCAATGATTTGGCCAGCCCTGATCCACTTCCCGAAATCATTCTCAATAAATTAGAGATGGAATATAAGAGATATCTTATCTGCGGAGGTATGCCCGAAGCCGTGACCACCCTTCTTGAGAACAAAGGAATTCAGGCAGTAGAAGATATTTTGCAAAACATTCTGGACCTATATACCTTAGACTTCTCCAAGTATGCTTCCCCCATAGATATCCCGCGTATCAACAGCCTTTGGGCATCCCTACCCTCACAGCTAGCTAAAGAAAATCGTAAATTCATCTATAAGGTTGTCAAGACAGGAGCACGTGCCAGAGAATATGAAGATGCCCTCCTTTGGTTGGAAGAAGCCGGACTCATTCACCGTATTTTCAATATAACTAAACCCGGACTTCCCCTAAGTGCGTATCAAGACCTGACCTCTTTCAAAGTTTATGCATGCGACTGCGGACTACTGAGACGCCTAGCCAAACTCTCTCCGGAGATTATTCTTTCCGGCAATGCAGGCTACACCGAATTTAAAGGAGCTCTGACCGAGAATGCCATACTGCAATCTCTACTGCCACAAAACGATGTGATGCCCTATTATTGGAGTTCTGAAAACCGGGCCGAAGTTGACTTTGTATTACAACTTCCAACAGAGATAATTCCTGTAGAAGTAAAATCAGATACCCGCATCAGCGGCAAAAGTCTCTCTGTCTATGCCAACAAGTTCAATCCCCCTCTAAAAATCCGTTTTTCAATGAACAACCTAAAGGAAAATGGAGGATTACTAAGCTGCCCCATCCCTCTCACCGACTGGCTCTACAAAATTATAGCGACGAAGCAGCAAAGCTGAAAGCGAGCGAAGCAAAGTGTAACCGAGGCTGAAAGCGAGAAGTAAAAAGAACCACGAGCGAAGCAAAGTGCAAGCGATGCTGAAAGCGAGGAGGAGTAAAATCACGAGCGAAGCAAAGTGGAGTAAAAAAAGAAGGACCGGCCTCTTGTGTGAAGCGTTAAACGGAGACAATGCCCGAAGCGTTAAACAAGCGATTCTGTTTGAGCGAAGCGAGTTCAATCGCTTGTAGCTTCGAGCGTTGTCGCAGTAGCTTCACACGAGAAGCCTTGACTTTTTCTCTTTGGTTCTTTCTCTTTTGCGGCAAGGCAAAAGAAGAAAGAGATTCATTTATTCAGATAACACAGGAAACTCTTTATAGAACTTCAGTAATGAAACGGTTTCTGTTCGAAGCTTTGTACGTACAAACTTTTTCATCTCCTCATCCATTAATTCTCCCAATCCATTTAGCATCCCTTTATCGCTCATCGCTTCAAGTTGATCAATACACTGTTGGACATACTCTGCAAAATCCATTTCCATTCTTTCCTCTACTATTGCTTTATTTATAGCAGTGCGATTTTTCATAAAAAACCAAGTATCAAAAATATCTCGATTGGTTATTTCATTTCTGTCAAGCATAGCACACAGTTTATGAGCAAACATATCCGAAGCCACCATTACCTTCATGTTAATCCCGAGTAAATTTTTTATTTCATAGTGGTTGTTCCATTGCCTGTTCGATATTTCAACCTTTAACTTTCGCTCGCCAACCCCATAGTCAAGAACAATAATCGGTCCGTAAAACTTTATTGCTTCATCATATATCTTGCCATATTTAAGCAATATTTTTCTCACTTTCTCATAGATAATCTTTTCTTTTACAATATCGAGCAGATTGAAATCTAAATCAACAGAAAATCGAGGCAAGTCATAAAAGAACATTAACGCTGTTCCCCCCTTAAATCCTAAGCAAGAAGCTAGCTCAATGTCAGAACATATATCCTTAAGGATTTGCAAGAGAAAAAACTTATGTTTGTTAATATTAACCATTTTCAAGCAATTTACGTACCCTTATAGTCAGTACTTGTGAATTATACAAAGGTAACAATTTGTATACCGATTCTTTATTGAGAGGATTCAAGTTATCGAAATAATAATCTTTGTTCAAATACAATGTATCAAGAAAAGCTCTCTCAGGAGTAGCCATATTTATATTTTCTATCCTGTTAAGCCCCTGCGTAACCACCAATATTTCGCCTTTCACTTTTCGATAAGCGTATGTTCTGTTCTCTATTTCGATGCTTCTGCTCAGATAACTTATAGCAGTTATTCTTTCATCGTATTGAAATATAATTCCATATTTTTGCAGCACATACTCTAAAGAGATATAAGACGGCGTGTAAAGCGCACAAGCCATCTCTTCAGGATTATAGCCTACTTTTACATAAAAGCCTTTTCTGGGACGGAGTATTTTCCCCTTGCTTACATAGTAATTTAGCTTACCATTTAGTGAATTGAAATTGCTTTCATTTATAAGCATAGCAATATCTGTAAGAGTAAAGACACTCCTATTATTACTATAGATAGAAAACAGTATATCTTTTTTCATTTGGGAACCAGACATTTGATTATTTCCAATGTTCAGGCTACAAATATATCTATTTAAGTTGAAAGAAACAAAAAAACGTCTACATCAAAAAATGTTCCGTGAACACATAAACAAGTTTACTAGTACCACCTTTTCTGATCTCTGTACCATCCGTAAATTCAATGCGAAGCAAACCCGATGCTGAAAGCGAGAAGTAAAAAGAACCACTGTAAGCGATGCTGAAAGCGAGGAGTAAAAAAAGAAAGGATCGGCCTCTTGTGTGAAGCGTTAAACGGAGACAATGCCCGAAGCGTTAAACAAGCGATTCTGTTTGAGCGAAGCGAGTTCAATCGCTTGTAGCTTCGAGCACTGTCGCAGTAGCTTCACACGAGAAGCCTTGACTTTTTCTCTTTGGTTCTTTCTCTTTTGCGCCAACCAAGGCAAAAGAGAAAGAACAGAGCTCTCACAACAAATACCACTGAAACATCCGTTCTACACCTTCTTCAATATCAATCTTGTGCTGCCATCCAAGTTCATGCAGTTTCGTCACATCCGTCAATTTCCGCATAGTGCCATCAGGCTTCTCACTATTGAACACCAACTCACCATTGTAACCAACTGTTTTAATGATCAGCTCAGCCAGTTCGCGTATCGTCAACTCCTTGCCCGTACCAATGTTAATATGACAATTACGTACATCTTTCTCAGTTCCTTTCAAATCTTCGAAGTCCACATGCTCCAAGACATAGACACTTGCATCCGCCATTTCCTCACTCCAGAGAAATTCACGCAACGGTTTGCCTGTACCCCATAACTCCACCTGACTCTTGGAAATGCCATATTTCTTTAAGATCGTAAGAATCTCATCAGGATTATGATCCCCTGTAATACCTTCGACAGGACGACGATTCAAATCTTGACATATTTCCCCCCAATTACCTTCATTCAGGCATTTACCCAAGTAAATCTTACGAATCATCGCAGGTAACACATGGCTACGTTCCAAATCAAAGTTATCATTCGGGCCATACAGGTTCGTAGGCATCACTGCAATATAGTTGGTGCCATACTGCAAGTTGAAGCTTTCACACATCTTCAATCCAGCAATCTTAGCAATCGCATAAGGCTCATTCGTATACTCCAAAGGTCCGGTAAGCAATTCCGATTCTTCCATCGGTTGCACCGCATCCCGTGGATAGATACATGTACTTCCCAAGAAAAGTAATTTCTTCACCTTATGACGGAAACTCTCTCCGATCACATTCTGTTGAATCTGCAAATTCTTATAGATGAAGTCCGCCCGATAGATACTGTTCGCCATGATTCCTCCTACATGAGCAGCTGCTAGAATTACATATTCAGGTTGCTCTGCATCAAAGAATTCACGAACCGCCAAGCCATCCATCAGATCCAACTCTTTATGATCCTTGCCTACCAGATTGGTGTATCCTTTCCGGTGCAAGTTATTCCAGATAGCAGAACCCACCAAACCGTGATGCCCTGCTATGTATATCTTTGAATCCTTATCCATTCTTTTATTTCTCCAATTCTTGTCTGGCATGCAACTTCTTCACAAACTTGATGTCATGTTCAACCATGATCTTTACCAATTCCGGGAAAGAAGTCCTTGTAGGATTCCATCCCAGCAATGTTCTTGCCTTCGTAGGATCACCTAGTAATTGCTCTACCTCCGCAGGACGGAAGTATTTTGGATCTACCTCTACCAATACTTTACCGGTAGCAAGTTCAATCCCTTTTTCATTCACTCCTTCTCCCTCCCAACGAAGATCGATTCCTGCTTCTTTGAAAGCCAATGTAGCAAACTCACGCACCTTGTGATACTCACCTGTAGCGATCACAAAATCTTCCGGCGTTTCGTGTTGCAGAATCAACCACATACACTCCACATAATCCTTTGCATATCCCCAGTCACGGAGAGAATCCAAATTACCCAGATACAGTTTATCTTGCAACCCTTGTGCAATACGAGCTACAGCCAACGTTATTTTACGTGTTACAAAGGTTTCTCCACGACGTTCACTCTCATGGTTAAACAGAATGCCATTTACTGCAAACATACCGTAACTTTCGCGGTAGTTCTTAGTAATCCAGAAGCCGTATAACTTAGCTACGCCATAGGGAGAACGAGGATAAAAAGGAGTTGTTTCCTTTTGAGGTACTTCTTGTACCAAACCATACAGTTCTGAGGTAGATGCCTGATAAATCTTAGTCTTTTTCTCTAAACCAAGGATGCGCACAGCTTCGAGTAAACGCAAAGTACCTACCGCATCTGCTTCTGCCGTATATTCCGGCACATCAAAAGATACCTTCACATGACTCTGAGCAGCCAAGTTATAAATCTCGTCCGGTTTTACCTCTTGTATGATGCGGATCAACGAACTACTATCCGTCATATCACCATAGTGCAAGTTTACCAGGCGAGTCTGTTTCATGTCACGCACCCATTCATCCAGATACAAATGCTCGATACGGGCAGTATTGAAAGACGAAGAACGTCTTAATACACCATGTACTTCATATCCCTTTTCTATTAAAAACTCAGCTAAGAAAGAACCGTCCTGTCCGGTGATACCCGATATTAATGCTATTTTTTTCATTATTGCTATTCTCTGATTATAATTATTTCTTTTTTACCGCAATATAGAAAGAAAGCGTCGAATAGAAATACCTTATCCCCATTTTTTTGTGTTTTCATAAAAAAGCGAGCAAAGTGAACCCGATGCTGAAAGCGAGGAGGAGCAAAAGAATCACGAGCGAAGCAAAGTGGAGTAAAAAAAGAAAGGACCGGCCTCTTGTGTGAAGCGTTAAACGGAGACAATGCCCGAAGCGTTAAGCAAGCGATTCTGTTTGAGCGAAGCGAGTTCAATCGCTTGTAGCTTCGAGCATTGTCGCAGCAGCTTCACACGAGAAGCCTTGACTTTTTCTCTTTGGTTCTTTTCTCTTTTGCGTCAAGGCAAAAGAGAAAGAACAGGCATTATAAAACAAAAAAAATTCTTCCGAGCATCACTGCCCAGAAGAATAAACAAACAAACAAAACAATAGAGAATGCCGTGATTCACATCAAAGCATTCCCTCTCTTTTTTCTTTATTAACTAAAATCATACGTATTGCTGAATAAATAAAGTATCGTTATTTAGAGAACTCCTTGATACGTTGTTCCTCTTCCAACTTACAGATAAGCAACACACCGTCTTTCTCCGCTACAATGTAGCCATCCAAACCCTGTATCACCACCTTTCTGGCCTGAGGAGTATGTACCATGCAATTCCTACTTTCATAAAGCTTCACCTCAGGAGCCACCACGGCATTACCCTCTTCGTCTTGTGGCAATAATCCGTGCAACGCACCCCATGTACCCAGGTCCGACCATCCAAACTCGGCAGGAAGTACGTATATCTCTCCCGCTTTCTCCATCACCGCATAGTCGATGGAAATGTTTTCGCATGAAGGGAAACACCTACTAATCATCTCTGCTTCCCGCTCCGTGTAGAGGTCGGGATAGATCCTATCAAAAACCTGGGCTAAAGCTGGTACATGCACCCGTAGTGCAGTAGAGATCGTCTTCACGTTCCACACAAAGATGCCCGCATTCCAGAAGAAGTTACCCTCCGCCAGATACTGCTCCGCCGTTGTACGATCCGGCTTCTCTTTGAATGCCTCCACGTGGAAGATCTCCTTGTCACGCAGCAGACCCTCGCCTGCCGCAATATATCCATATCCTGTTTCCGGACGGCTCGGCTTCATCCCCAGCGTCACTATCGCATTGCTTTTCTCCGTGAAGGCCAATGCTTTCGCTATCACCCGTTGAAACTCCACCGTGTCCATCACCAACTGATCCGAAGGTGTCACCACAATGTTTGCTTCCGGAAAACGTTTCTTTATCTTCCAACTCACGTAAGCAATGCACGGTGCCGTGTTTCGTTGACACGGTTCCGCCAACACATTACACTCCGGTACCTGCGGAAGCTGTTCGTGCACAATGCCTGTGTACTTCTCCGAGGTCACCACCCAGATATTCTCAGGTGCACATACCCCTGCAAAGCGATCCGCTGTCAGTTGAATGAGCGATTTGCCGCACCCCATCACATCAATAAATTGCTTGGGACAGCCAGGCGTGCTCATAGGCCAGAACCGACTTCCGATTCCTCCGGCCATGATTACTACGTGTGTGTTTTGCATAATAATAAATTGATTCTATTTCAACGGATTCTTATCCGATTTATACCATTTTACAAATTCTGTAATACCATCATGCAAGGAAACAGAAGGTTTATAACCTATTTCCGTTTCTAGTTTAGTCGTATCCGCATACGTTTGATACACATCCCCCGGTTGCATAGGGAGATATTCTTTCTCTGCTTCACGACCAACAGCAACTTCTATTTCATTGATAAAATCCATTAATTTTACCGGACTCGAACAACCAATATTATAAATACGGAAAGGAACTTGATTCTCACAATCCTCCACAACTGGTTCTTTGTCTAAAACCTGAATGGTACCTTTCACAATATCATCAATATAAGTAAAGTCGCGCGAAAGATTCCCGTTATTAAAAACCTTTATAGGTTCACCGTTGGCAATAGCCTTCGTAAATAACATGGGAGCCATGTCCGGTCTACCCCAAGGTCCATACACCGTGAAATAACGCAATCCAGTTGCTTTCAAACCATATAATTTGCAGTATGCATGCGCCATTAATTCATTCGCTCTTTTACTGGCTGCATATAAGCTCACAGGTGAACCCACATGATCCGTTTCACTAAAAGGAACTTTGTTATTCATGCCATACACGCTGGATGAGGAAGCAAAAACCAATGAATTCACGTTGCAATTACGGCAACATTCCAGTACATTCATAAACCCTACCATGTTACTGTTCATATAACTGTATGGGTTTGTTATACTATATCTTACCCCTGCCTGCGCAGCCAAATTAACGACAGAATCAAAATTCTCTTCATTAAACAATTGCTCCATCGCTCCTTTATCTGAAATGTCCATGCGCATAAACTTATAGTTTACAGGAAATAAGGAGCTGTGAAAATAAGCATGAAAAGGCATGTCCAATGTACCGGCATCGATTCCACTTTCTTTCAAACGCCCATATTTCAAACGTATATCATAATATTCATTAATATTATCGATTCCTATCACTTGGTCGCCTCGTTGTGCCAACATGAAGGCTACTTTGCTACCAATAAATCCGGCTGCGCCGGTTACTAAAACTTTCATAAATATTTTTTATTACCGAAGGTAAATAGTTGTTTTATTGCTACTCATAAATTTCCTGAGCTTGTTTATAGGTATCCATGGAACCTATATCAAAGCGAGTACCCGGCATCACCCAAGCATGGACGTCAGTTTTATCCACAAGATAATGAGCCAAATTACCCGGCGCATCAAATCCACAACCGTGGCTCAAACAATCTCCAATCAATGGAAAATCCGTATTTTTGTAAATATAGAATGGAGGCACTGCCCAATGACTAACCGGATGTTTGGGCTTTTCCTGCATTTCTAATACTTTCATATCCTTATCAACTCTTATCACACCGGTTCGTTGCAGTTTTTTGAATTCAGGCTCTTCATGACACATAATCATGGAAGTTCCTTTTTTATGGAATTCTTCTACAAATCCCTTGAATGAAAAATCAAGAATGTTATCTGCTGCCAGAACAAGAATATCTTCATTTACATTACATTTGTTGATAGCCAATAATAAATCCCGAACAGCTCCCAAACGATTCTCGTTTGTCGTAGTCCCATCATCAATTATTCGCACCGGTTTTTTGTATTGATTCTCGGAACGCCAATTCTCAAAGTGATGCGCAAACTTATGATTGGTAACAATAATGTGTTCTGAAATTTCTTCTATTTCATCTATATCATCCAAGAGACGACCTATAATCGTACTTTTTCCTATTCTCAAAAGCGGTTTAGGGAAATTCTCCGTTAATGGATACAATCGTGTAGCATACCCAGCTGCTATAATAATATTCTTCATCTATGAATCTTTAAAGGAAGTCAACCCCATCAGAGGTTGCACAGAAACAACATTCAAACGTGTCGCTATATTCAGGATATCGTTTTATATATTCATTTGTTACAAATTTCTCTATCTCATTTTGCATCGTGGAATCTACCAAAGCGATGCAAGCACCTTTGAATCCTGCACCAGAGAAGCGCCCGCCATATATACCCGGACAATTTTTCATGATCTCATACAATGTAATCAGCTCTGGTGACCCACATTCGTAATTATCAATACTGCTTTGACAACTTTCAAACATTAGCTGGCCGAATTTCGTAATATCTCCCTCTTTCCAAGCCTTTAAACCGGCATCAACTCGATTGCATTCCGTATAAAAATGTCTGGCCCTATTGGCAAAACGCATCGGCATGGCATTTTCATGCTTTTCAAAAGAAGCAGATGATATATTGCGCAAAAAGGTATTAGATAAATCCTTTAGCGGCATATCTTCATACGCTTCGACCATCCAAGCGGCCATTTTACATTCGCTTACCCTGAGATTATAATCTGTACCTGTTAGTTTGCGAGTAACACCGCTAAAGAAGATAGCCAAAGACGCTGGAAATGGAGTGCCTTCTTTTCCTCCAAAAGGTATCAACTCATACGAACTGTCTTGTGTATCCAAATATAGAAGTTTGTCTTTCTCACACAAAACCACACATGCTTGATCCAGAATTCCGTTGGTTAAACCAATATATTCACGTTCAGCAAGTGATGCATATTCTATCACCTGCATCTGAGTCAGAGTGATGTTATTCACCCTAGCCAATGCTTTTACGAAGCCGCACAGCAATGCAGCCGATGAGCTAAGCCCACCAATAGGCATGGTTCCTCGCAAGATTCCTCTCACCCCTTTATCCAGATGATAATCTCTAAGCAAAGCCCAACAAGCTCCTCGTAAATAATCTCCCCAAAAGCCTTGTTTTTCATCAATGTCTTTGTTCACCGAAAAGGTGCACAAACCTTCAAAACTAAGACTTAAAAACTCCACTTTGCCACTTTCAGTCTCCGAAAAGAGAAAATCAATCCCTTTATCAAAAGCAAATCCAGAAACGATACCCTTTTGATGATCAACATGTGCACCTAACGGGCACACCCTATAGGGAGAGAATAATTCATAAAGCGCATCACCTTTGCCAAAAAACGTTCTGTATGCCATGTGTAATGTCTGCATGTCTACCTCCCTATACAAGAATAATCAAAAAGTAAATCTTTTATCTCTGCCGGATCATAAATATTGCGTCCGTCAATAATTACAGGTTTATTCATCGTTTTTTTCAATACCCCCCAACTAGGTAAACGGAATTGTTTCCATTCAGTAATCAACAGCAATGCATCTGCATTTAAGGCAGCATCATACATATCGGTAGCATATTCAACTCCATCACCAACACGCCTTTTACATTCCTCCATCGCTACGGGATCGAACACCCTCACCTTACAACCTGCTTCCAACAAAAGTTCAATCGTCACCAAAGAGGTAGCTTCACGCATATCATCCGTTTCGGGTTTAAAAGCCAAGCCCCATACCGCAATGATCTTTCCTTTCAAATCTCCGTTGTAATATCTATTAAGCTTATTAAATACTACATTCTTCTGTTTGTCATTGACGCGTTCCACAGCATTCAACACCTCCATGTTATATCCCGTTTTTTCAGCTGTTTTGATGAGTGCTTTTACATCCTTCGGAAAACAAGACCCCCCATAACCACAACCGGGATACAAAAATTTATTTCCTATACGAGAATCGGAACCAATGCCTTTGCGTACCATATTTACATCTGCCCCTACCAACTCACACAGATTAGCAATATCATTCATAAAACTGATACGTGTAGCCAGCATAGAGTTAGCCGCATATTTAATCATCTCAGCAGAAGGAATATCTGTAAAAATCACTCTGAAGTTATTCAGCATCAACGGGCGATACAAAGAAGTCATAAGTTCCTTAGCTCTTTCAGACTCAACCCCTACAACCACACGATCGGGACTCATAAAGTCACTTATCGCTGCACCTTCTTTTAAAAATTCGGGATTTGAAGCCACATCAAAATCAATGTTCACCCCACGTTTATCCAATTCCTCTTGGATGGCAGCTTTCACTTTTTTTGCCGTTCCCACCGGAACAGTACTTTTGGTAACCAAAACCAAATACTTATTCATGTGACGCCCAACTGTACGAGCTACTTCCAATACATATCTTAAATCAGCAGAACCATCTTCATCAGGAGGAGTACCTACCGCACTGAAGACTATCTCCACTTCATTCAAGCAAGTGGTTAAATCGGTGGTAAAATGCAATCTTCCTTCTCGGTAATTGCGTAAAACCATTTCATCCAAACCTAATTCATAAATAGGTATTTTTCCCTTTTTCAGACTTTCAATTTTTCTCTCGTCAATATCTACACAAGTTACATTTGCTCCCATCTCGGCAAAACATGTGCCACTCACTAAGCCAACATAGCCAGTTCCTACTACTGCGATATTCATGGTATTTTAAGTTTAAAAATTAGTTTTATTCCACTGTTACGCTCTTTGCCAAATTACGAGGTTGATCCACATCCAGCCCTTTTATTACCGCGACGTGGTAAGCCAGTAGCTGCAAAGGAATCACCGTAAGCAATGGTGACAGACAAGCTAGCGTGGGCGGAATCTCAATGACATTATCAACAAGATCTTTCACACCCTCATCCCCTTCGGTTACGATGGCCAGAATACGTCCTTTACGTGCTTTCACTTCCTGAATGTTGCTAAGCATTTTCTCATATAGCTGATGATGTGTAGCAATTACTACTACCGGCATCTCCGCATCCACCAAAGCAATGGGACCGTGCTTCATCTCCGCAGCCGGATACCCTTCGGCATGGATGTAACTGATCTCTTTCAGTTTCAATGCCCCCTCCAGTGCCACGGGAAAGTTATATCCACGCCCCAGGTACAAGAAGTTGCGAGCATAAGTAAAGCTCTTTGCCAGATCGGCCACTTTCTCGTTGCATGCCAGAGAACGCTCTATCTTATCAGGAATGGCAGCCAATTCGGTCACTATCTCTTCATACTCCACTTCAGAAATGGTGCCTCTCTCTTTACCTAAGCACAAAGCCAGCATGATAAGAACCGTGAGCTGTCCTGTGAATGCTTTGGTAGATGCGACACCAATCTCAGGCCCCACGTGAATATAAGTTCCTGCATCTGTGGTTCGGGCAATGGACGACCCTACTGCATTGACAATACCAAATATAAACGCCCCTTTTTCTTTTGCCAAACTGATGGCAGCCAGTGTATCCGCCGTTTCGCCCGACTGAGAAATGGCAATCACCACATCCTCCTTATTGATGACCGGATTACGGTAGCGGAACTCCGAGGCATACTCCACCTCCACCGGCACCTTTACGAATGTCTCAATCAACTGTTTGCCAATGAGACCTGCATGCCAAGAAGTACCACAAGAAACAATAATAATGCGCTTGGCGTTCAGCAGCCGTTCGCTATGATTACATACTGCCGAGAGCACGACCCTTTTCTCTTTCTCGAGTAGGCGTCCGCGCATACAATCTTTCATGGCCTGTGCCTGCTCATAAATCTCCTTCAGCATAAAGTGCGGGTACCCCCCTTTTTCCAACAGTCCGATATTCATTTCTATGCTCTGAACATCCAGATCTATCGCCTCATTCTTCAGGTTGCAAATCTGCATCTCCTCTCCACGCTTCAGCACGGCAATCTCCTCATCGTTGAGATACACCACATTCTGCGTGTACTCCACCAATGGCGTAGCATCCGAAGCGATAAAAAATTCCCGATTCCCTTCACCCAATCCAATCACCAGCGGACTGCTTTTGCGAGCCGCGATCACCTGTTCGGGAGCCTCTTTGTCAACAAGCACAATGGCATACGCCCCAATCACCTGGTTAAGCGCCAAGCGAACAGCAGTAACGGTATCTACGCCGTGTGTTTCCTTCACATATTCAATGAACTGCACCAACACCTCCGTGTCCGTTTCACTTTTGAACACAAAGCCCAACTTCGAAAGTCGTTCCTTGATGAGCGAGTAATTCTCGATGATGCCGTTGTGCACCAGTGCCAGTTTCCCTGACTGTGACACATGCGGATGCGCATTGGTGGAAGACGGTATCCCGTGGGTAGCCCAGCGCGTATGCGCTATACCGATTGTCCCGCCCAAGTCCCTGTTGGCTACGTTGGCCTCCAAGTTCGCCACTTTGCCCTCTTCCTTATACACGTTCAGCATAGCATTTGTCGAAACAAGTGCTACTCCTGTACTATCGTACCCCCTGTATTCTAATCTCTTTAATCCTTTAATCAAGACAGGAAAAGCCTGTCGTGTTCCAATATATCCTACAATTCCACACATCGACTTTATATTGTTATGTTATCTAGAAAAGTTTAAATACCATTCGTACATTTTATCTATACCTTCTTCAATATCAATTTGGTGGTGCCAGCCTAAATGATGTAATTTGGAAGGATCTGTAAGTTTACGCATCGTACCATCCGGCTTACCGCTGTCGAAGGTTAGTTTGCCCCCATAACCAACCGTTTTTACAATCAGTTCAGCTAATCCATGAATAGAAATCTCTTTACCCGTGCCGATATTAATGTGGCAGTTGCGGATCTCTTTATCGCTTGCAGAGAACGTGTCTTTAAAGTCAACGTGCTCCATTACAAAGACACTGGCATCGGCCATTTCTTCGCTCCAAAGGAATTCCCGCAGTGGTTTTCCTGTTCCCCATAACTCCACCTGGTTCTTAGTGATACCATATTTCTTTAAAATAGCGAGTATTTCATCAGATTTGTTTTCACCTGACACACCTTCTACCGGTCGTGTATTCAAATCTTTGCATATCGCCTCCCAATTGCCTTCGTTCAAGCATTTACCCAAATGAATCTTACGAATCATGGCAGGTAATACATGACTGCGTTCCAAGTCAAAATTGTCATTGGGACCGTAGAGGTTGGTGGGCATTACTGCAATGTAGTTGGTTCCATATTGCAGGTTAAAGCTTTCACACATCTTTAACCCCGCTATCTTGGCGATGGCATACGGTTCATTGGTATATTCCAACGGCCCTGTTAATAATTCCGTCTCTTTAATAGGTTGTGTGGCGTCACGAGGATAAATACAAGTACTACCCAAGAAAAGCAGTTTCTTTATGTTGTGACGGAAGCACTCTCCTATTACATTTTGTTGTATCTGGAGATTCTTATAGATAAAATCAGCACGATACGTATTATTAGCCATAATCCCTCCTACGTGAGCAGCAGCCAGAATAACATATTCCGGTTGTTCGGCATCAAAGAATTCTCCAACAGCCACACCATCCATTAAATCGAGCTCGTGGTGGCTTTTACCAACTAAATTCGTATAGCCCTTCTGAAGCAAATTGTTCCAAATAGCAGAGCCCACTAAACCGTGGTGCCCTGCTACATATATCTTTGCGTTTTTATCCATTGTTATTTCTCCAATTCCATACGAGCATGCAGCTTCTTCACAAACTTCATGTCATGTTGAACCATAATTTGTACCAGTTCCGGGAAAGAAGTCTTGGTAGGATTCCATCCCAATAAAGTGCGCGCCTTCGTAGGATCACCCAAAAGTTGTTCTACTTCAGCAGGACGGAAATATCTAGCATCTACCTCTACCAATATTTTACCGGTAGATATATCTATACCTTTTTCATTTACTCCTTCTCCATCCCAACGAAGCTCGATTCCTGCCTCTTTGAAAGCCAGTGTAGCAAACTCACGTACTTTGTGGTATTCACCCGTGGCAATCACAAAATCTTCAGGAATATCGTGTTGAAGAATGAGCCACATACATTCTACGTAGTCCTTTGCATAGCCCCAGTCACGTAATGAATCTAGATTACCCAGATACAATTTATCTTGCAATCCTTGCGCAATACGAGCTACAGCCAAGGTTATTTTACGCGTTACAAAAGTTTCTCCCCGACGTTCACTTTCATGATTAAACAAAATACCATTCACCGCATACATGCCGTAACTTTCGCGATAGTTTTTGGTAATCCAGAATCCGTATAATTTAGCTACTCCATACGGAGAGCGAGGATAGAAAGGCGTTGTTTCCTTTTGAGGAATTTCCTGTACCAATCCGTAAAGTTCCGAAGTAGAAGCCTGATAAATCTTCGTCTTCTTTTCCAACCCTAAGATACGAACCGCTTCGAGCATGCGCAGTGTACCCACTGCGTCTGCTTCAGCTGTATATTCGGGTACATCAAAAGAAACCTTCACGTGACTCTGAGCAGCTAAGTTGTAAATTTCATCCGGATTCACTTCTTGAATGATCCGAATCAATGAGCTAGAATCTGTCATATCTCCGTAGTGAAGATTCACCAAACGGCTTTGTTTCATATCGCGCACCCACTCATCAAGATACAAGTGCTCTATACGTGCTGTATTGAAAGACGAAGAACGCCTGATTATCCCATGAACTTCATACCCTTTTTCTATCAAAAACTCGGCTAAAAATGAGCCGTCTTGTCCGGTTATACCGGTGATCAATGCTACTTTTTTCATTCAATAGTAGTTATAATATAGATTATTGTATAAGATTTTTCGATGTGATAGGCATAAAAATTGGTTTATTAGTATGCCACAAAAATAGAAATTCAGGAAATACATGGCAAGAGCCATACAATGAGTGCTTACTATTAAAATTTCCGAAACGATAAACGAGAAAAAGAAGAATTAAACAACTTTTTAATGTTCAATGGGCTGAGTTTATTCTTAATAAAATGTTAGCCTGCAGTTGGGGATTTGAGGTCTTATCCAGCACCTCATACTTAGAGCTCTTGCTCTTGTACTCCGGCACAATTTCTTTCATTATCTTCACGATAGCCATATCGTCAAACGACCGGGATGCTTCCAGCAAACGTGTTTCGTTTTGGCATGCGGTCTCGTAATCGTATTCACGAACGTTTGCAATCATAATCTTAGGATGGTGTGTAAACCTCGTCTGCTCTTCATCGTTCAGCATCTCCTCGAAGAGTTTCTCACCATCACGAAGTCCGGTGAACTTGATGCCAATATTATTGGCTCCGGAAAGGTTGATCATGCGTTTAGCAAGATCAACAATCTTTACCGGATCACCCATGTCAAAAACAAAGATTTCGCCACCCTGACCCATTGTCCCTGCCTCCAGCACGAGCTTACAGGCCTCAGAAATCAACATAAAGAAGCGAATAATGTCAGGATGAGTAACGGTAAGCGGACCGCCCCTCTTAATCTGCTCACGAAACAGAGGAATTACCGAGCCGTTGCTTCCCAACACGTTACCGAAACGAGTTGTCACAAACTGAGTAACCCCCTTCACCTTACCCTCAACAATAGCCCTATTGAGTGACTGACAGTAAATCTCGCAGATACGCTTTGAGCAACCCATAACGTTGGTTGGGTTAACCGCCTTATCGGTGGAGATCATCACGAACTTCCGGGTGCCATACTTCACTGCAAGGTCTGCAATTACACGTGTGCCATAGATATTGTTCTGAACAGCAATACCAGGGTTGTGCTCCATCATTGGCACATGCTTGTAGGCAGCAGCATGAAACACGTAATCCGGCTCATACTCAGCAAATATCTTATCCATGTGTTTCTTATTTGCAATGCTGGAAACAATAGTTTTGCACTTTATGTCACCAAACTCACGAGCCATCATGAGACGCACTGTGTGCATGGGAGTCTCTGCCTGATCAATGAGAATCATCTTCGCGGGCTTGTATACCGCCACCTGACGAACCATCTCACTGCCAATGGAACCTGCAGCACCCGTAATAAGAATATTCTTACCGGTGAGCAATGCTCCAATGGCATCCATATTCACCTCAATCTTATCCCGAGGCAAGAGATCTTCAATGTCCACCTCCTTGAGGCTCCGGGTAGTCAAAGGAGTCTTCCCATCCCATTCCTCCGCTGCTGAGGGCATCATGATCTTGATACCGGCAGCAAGGAATTCATCAATCATGGCTGCATTCTTGCGGAACATCTCACTTTTTGGCGGAGAAACGAGGAGCACATTAACGCCCATCTGCTTCATATCTTCAGCGATACCCTTACCATTCAATAATACCTTCTTACCCAGCAAATAAGTGTTCTTCATTTCCTTACTATCTGAGATAAAAACCACAAGACGGAATTCCTTTACCTTCACATTTATGATGCTAGAAGCTAGGCTAATGCCGCCAGCCTTGGTTCCGTAGATCGCAACAGGTGTTGCATCCTTTGCACAGAAACCATCGAACATACACTTCACAGCTACACGTTCCAGCCACATCAGGAGTGTAGAAATGGAGAATATTACACAAATACCCAAAAGATCCGGCATATTGATTTCCCTTACAGATGCCAGTGCAAAAAAGGCTATGTATGTAAGTACTGATCCTGCAAGTGTGGCGGCAGCTACATGCTGCAGGTCAATAAACGATGAATAACGGATAATGCCGGCGTAGGTATGAAATAGTCGGAATGACACAGCATAAAGTACGATGCTTATTAGTATACCGTATGTCATTGGCCAGAATAACTGAGCAAATTCTAAACCTCCAACTTCAAGATACTTTGCAATGTATCCGGAGAACATTACGATAAGGCAATCTAAAGTAAGTACCCCCCAATAAGGAAGTGCTTTCTTAGAGAAATACCAATTGGTGATTTTGGGAATCATTATTTATAGACTTAAATAGTTAATTTCAATATCCACAGACCTTTTTATGTTTACACTTATTTGTAAGCACCATCCTTCGCCTCAAAGATAACGGAAGGTTCCAGTACTTCAATTGTGTGCCATGCACCCTTAGGTATCTGACAGCCATACTTGCCTTCTGCAGGGCATAAGAGGATGCGTTCTACTTCCTTGAATGTAGTCTTCTTTGCTATATCCTGAGTCAAGGAATTACTGTCTGTTACATACTCTGCAGATTCTTCGTATATTATCTCATACAGTTTACCACAAAGACAGATAACAGATTCACTCGTCTCTTCGTGACGGTGGATAGGCACTTCTGTTCCCGGGAGTAATACGTTCAACATTCTCTGTGACGTATCTGCATCCGAAGTGCGCATATCCATATTTATTCTCTTACGAGGATTCTCAACGGCCTTCTCAAAAAGAGAGTCAAGTAGTTCTTTGTCAAATTGTATCATAGTCGTTACTTTTCAAGTGAAGCTAAATATTCTTCGTGCAGATGATAGTACTTCTTTTTGAACAGTACATAAGCTACTGCAAGAATCACAAACATTACAATCATGTAAATCCAGTGCGCCAACATAGTATTAGGCACAAGGAAAACGAACGCCAGCGAAACAGCTAACTGCATAGTCATATACAAGCTCGTCACCTTCACATGACCAATTTCCAGTTCGTTCGCCATCAGTTGATATGCGTGCTTACGGTGAGCTTCACCCAGTTTCTCGTGCAGCAGGATGCGGTGGCAGATTGTTAAACACCCATCCACACCATACACCAGCAGGAACAGCAAGTAAGTTACATCCCCTGTCTGCATCACCAACTTACCGATGGCAAACAGCAGGATGAAAGCGATACCAATGCTACCCACATCACCCGCAAAGCACTTTGCTTTACCCTTAGGACGGAAGTTGAACAGGCAAAACACAAGTACCCCCAAGATTACTACACCCAGAAAATGGTTGTCAATGAAAGGAGTTCCAAGGGTGTTGTTCAGGATAAACAAAGGCACCAATACTGCAAGGCTGTAACCCGCAGTGATGCCATTAATACCATCCATGAAATTGATTACATTGGTTGCACCCACGCATACAATCATTGCAATGATCACGATCCACCACATGTTCCAATGTAGGATACCAAGGCTCCAGAACATCAAAGCCATTGCTGTGAACTGAGCTACCAACCTGACACTATCCCGAAGCGACACGATGTCATCAACAAAACTCACACCCGCAATCAGGAACGATCCAATCAGGAATGGCAGATATTCAATCACCAAACCCCAATCGCCATAAGCACCCTGAAGTCCAACCCAAGCAAGAGTTGAAAAAGCGAATATGATTCCACCACCTCTCAAAACAATATTAGAGTGACTTGACCTTTGGTTCGGCTTATCGATGATATTGCACTTATCCGCAATTTTGAAGTACACTAGTTCCGCCACAAGCAGCAGAACGAAAATTATAGCGTAAGTAACCATCTTATTTTAAACTATCTGCGACTCGTTTCAAACTCTCCTCAAAACCAACCACCTGATACTCAAAATCCATTTTGCTCATCTGAGGGTCATAATAGTAAGACGCAAACACCTTGTTCAGTGGCTGCAGGAACTTGCTGCCGAGAGTTACAAAAGGATTTAGCACACTCCAGATGCCAATCTTATGACCACCTGCCTTAGCGAAAAAGCGGATAATCTCCACAGTATCGCTCAACTCCTTATTCTGAGGATAGAACGTACCTGAAAGTTCACGCTTAATAGCTTGCTTCACAAACTCTGCAAGGTTGTCAATGTACAACATACTTCTCTGATTGTGATAAGCAGGAAATATAGGTGTATTCACCCCCAGCTTCGCAAGACGAGGGAAGTTACCCTTCGAATTAGGACCATAAATCATAGGAGGACGCAGAATGCATACCTTGAACGTAGGACACTCCAGTTCGTGAAGACCATTCTCAGCCTGCAGCTTGCTGTCGCCATAGAAACCGTTAGGATTAGGTTTAGTCTCCGGAGTAATCACCTCCTTGGTAAGACTCTGACTCTCATGAAACACAATCATCGAGCTCATAAAGATGAACTGCTTCACACCCGCCTCTTTGGCTGCTTTCGCCACCTCGATAGTCAGGTCACGGTTAACCTTATAATAAAGAGGTTCCATCTTCGGATCAGCATTCACATGCGCAATTCCTGCCACATGATACACTACATCGTACTTCGGTAAGTCAGCCTTCTTCCAATTATATTCAAAGGTATCTACCGCATCAATCTCAAAATCGGTAGATGTTTTCAGGATATAAGCTTTTACGCTTTCGCCAACATAGCTGCCAGCACCAGTAATAAGCACTTTCATTTATTTTATTCTTGTATTTACGTAAACGTTTAATATCCGGCATATCCCCATTCAAAAGCCGCAAACGGCTTTTGAAGTTAATAGCTCTTAATTTATTGTTGTTATTTAACTGCCAGAACACTCGGAAGTAGAGCGGAATAGTCATTGGTATCTTCCTTTTCATCTCCAATCAGAGTTAACACCTTCTTGATATATTCGTAAGCCGAGATCGTATTGAGTTTACAAGTTTCTACAAACGTATAGGCGCACGCGCCAAGGCCGGCTCCTTGATGGGAGCCAAAACCGACAAAGTTGCTTCGACCAACAGCCAGGGGACGCATGCTGCGTTCTGCGGTGTTGTTGTCGATATCCCAATCGCCATGATCGATATACAGAGTGATTTGTTTCCAGAAAGTGAGTGCATAAGTAACCCCATACATATTTCTTTCTATAGTGGAATTCTTTGGTTTGACTATCTTCCACGCAAACCATTTCGGAGGTTTCATCACAAAACAAATGACTGCCTTGGGCCAGCAACGAGGCCTTAAGAAAAGGCATTAATTTAGTCAACTTGCCCACTGCTTTCTGCAGCCAGAAGTTTAGCATACATTTGCTGATGTCCATGCCCATCATTTTAAGACGGGCCACCTGACGCTCAACAGTAAGCGTCCAATTTATACGTTAGTTATTTGAAAGTCCTTATTCTCCGGGCGTTTTCACGCTCGAGACAAATAAAGACATTAAATTTTAGATTTATTTAATTGGTTTTACCCAATATGGCAGGAGTAAGATTCTCAAAATCCGTACGCCCTTCCATAAAAGCAGTTAAATACTGCTTCAAGAATTGATAAAATGACAGTGCGCCCATTTTGCAAGTTGATATAAAGGTATGATAAACCGTCGAGGTTTCAGCGCCCTTGTGACTACCAAAAGCCATTTTGTTTTTACGTTCAATCGTCAACGTACGAATCGAGCGTTCCGCAATAGAATTGTCAATGCAATACCGGCCGTCATTGCGATAAGCCATAACGGGAGCCCATGCGTTCTTTAAATAATTGAGTGCCTTAGTTAGCAGGTCACCTTTGGGTAAAGGATCGTCAAGCAGACGGGTTAATTCCATCCAAATGGAACCGACTATTTCGGTAGTTTCTATTTCGTTCCTTCGCCTCTTGATTTCATCGGGTAACAGGTGCTCATTACTGTAGTCACGTTCAAAATCATATAACTTACCAATCCACTCCATAAAGGGTCTTGCCAGCTCATCCTTACCTTGCAATAAGGCCTTTTGGAATCGAGCCCTGACGTGTGCCATACAACAGATATGCTCAACCTGGCTTAACTCGCCATCTAAATATTTATAAACGTTATAAGCATCAGATTGTAACGCTGCCAGTTCAGCCTCTCCCAGAAAATCAGTTAACACTTTACGACCGCGGCTGCCTTCATCATAAAAGAAAATAACAATACCGGCTGCCTTATTTACCATGCACCAGATATAAGCCTTCTTATACTTATCCTGCATTTTCACACGGCACCAAGTTTCATCGCAATTGATAATCGAGTTTTTCTCCAAAGCCTGAGCTTTCAATACAGGAAGCAGCTTTTTTAAAGCATTGGAACCTTTGGACAACCAATTCAAGATGGTCTGCCGTGAAACTTGGAACTTTAATTCAAATAAACGGATCATATCACGATAAACAGGGGTCTCAAGCATATAAGAATTGAATACCAACTCTACGAGCATATCTACTGTGGCATGGGTTCCGGGAAAATTCTTAAGAACTGCCTCTTCTCCATCGTCGGCTGCAATATTCTCAGAGATAACCTCTTCCGACAGTGCCTCCGGCACTGAACATTGAACAGGTCTCTTCATAGGGTAAAAGGCCGTTACGAGTCGACCGTCTTTTGTACGATAGGTCACATACTCCATCTGATGCTCTTCAATCCGGCTTATAAAATGGAAAGAGCTTCTGATTTCTGTTTTGACAATCGTAGCATCCTCAGGAATACGCGAACGGTCACATTTATGTTGAATAGCGGCTCCAGCCCTCATTGTATTATATTTCAGCCCTTGACGATAAGGACGTTCTTGCCTTTTATCCTCTTGGAATGAATCAGTTTTTGCGGCATCTGAACAGGAGTGTTCCGAGTTCTCTTTGCCTACTTCGGATTCCCTGGCAGATACTATGTCAGAATCAAATTCATCATTCCCGTTATTTTCTGTACCATCCCATTCATCTTTGTCGTCATCGCGTCCTGATGCGCGGGGTGACTTTTTTATTCTCTGACTGGTACCTACAAACTTCTCATCCCTAAGCACTTCATAGAGCCCCTTGTATTTATCCGCCTCACGAAGAGCTTTTTTCAATTCAATTTGCATAGACTTCAGACAGCGGCCTTGAACTGACAATTGAGCATCCAATTTGGTATTTTCATCACGAGTCATCTCCTGACTACTTTGAATATTATCCAAAGTGAGTTGCATACCACTCAAGCGATCAGCTAAATCATCGATCGTTTTTTGAAGACGATTGTTCTGCTGGTCCTTCTTATGGGACTCGGCTACTAAAAACTGGATAAATGAATTTTTCTCGATATCGCTCATATCATTACATGAAATTGGAAGACAGGCAGGGGTTTCCTCATCAGACTGTTCCAGCTGTTCTCTATAGAATTTCCTATGTAGTACTTCCTCTAAATCCATGTCCTTCTCTTTGCCTCAAAGATACTAAAAATACACAAAACAGCCAAAGATTAAAACATCTATTTATCTGATTATCAAAGAATTAAACCTATATTAACTTGTTCTCTCTTTAACTCGAATCTCCTTTACAACGGGACTTTCAAGGATAGAAATAATATCTTTCCAATCCACCTGATAAATGCTTTTCTCTTCTTCAAACCTTATCTTCATAAAGCGATATCCCTTTGCAAATGTACAGGTATGAACATTGAATGAGTGCTTCTCGTACATTACCATGCGAACACTACGTTCGTTCTTGGACATAAAGAAAAAAACATCACCTCTATAAGGGTTTCGATGATAACTCATTCGAATAACTTCCATAATACGGGCATAACCACAACGCATATCGTGAAAATGAGGTAAGTAGTAGAAATTCTTCAAACCGGAAACTGTCAGCATAAAGCCTCCAATTTCTCTACCAAGCGGAGCAACTCCTGATAGCTTAGATTTTTCTTGGATACTTCAACGCCATTCTCCAAAGAAATGACAACGTTTTCTATGGCAGACTTGCTTATGATTGCCTGAGACGGTGAATCTTCTTTTTGCGCTGCCTCTTCAGATGACTGCTCTACCGGCATACCTACAATCTCCACCGGAACGATGGATTTCTTGCGTTTAGAGAACCAGTTGTAAAAGGCTTCATAAGAGACACCCTGCAGCATGCAAAACGATTCTATCGATAAATTCTTAGGTTGGCCCTCCAATTTATACAGGAACCAGAGCTTTTCTAAATCTTCACTACTATACATAATCTCATTTTTTTTGATGACTATGCAAAGGTAACTAGACTAGTGACTAATAACAAGACGTGGAAATTGGATGCTTACCGCTCAACAGGAAGATGGAACTGATATTTGTCGGTGATCAACTTGGCGAGCAGTCCCGCACTAGCCGGACAGCCTTTGATGGTTTCAACACCCGGCATACGAAGGTCTTGCTTGTCGCACGGCACGTAGACATCCACAATCTTACCCGACGCATCCACACAACGAAGAATATGATAGCGGTGTTCCACTACTTTTTCGATATGCTCAAACTCACGAACCAAACGGGTCTAGATGATGCGATAGTCCGCCGGGAGTACAGTCACATCACTAAAATGCTCCACTACCTCATCAGCACCATAGGTGTTCTTCGAATGATTAATGCGCTGTTTGCCCGGTTTTGAAGCGGGCTCATTCTTTGTGGCGACGGGCTCAACAACCGAATCCATGTTACCGGGCGGGTTGGTGCCGTCAAAGTCATGCTCCTCTTGCCCACGGTCAACATCCGCAGAAGGAGCCTTGCCCTTCTCGCTGCTACGACCAAAGTGTTTGCCTTAATAATTTTGACTTGTTCTGAAGCCGAGCCGTTTGATTGGTACAACTTCAGTAGTTTCTTCATCTGAAGATTTTCGGATTCAAGTGCTTCACGTCGTCTGCGCTCGTTCATATAGGATAATTTATCAATGCCACAACGCATATCGGTGGAGCCTTGATTGATATAATAAGTATAATTACCGGTCAGACCAAACATATCACAGGGCAAGTTTACGCAGCAACTCAATAGCCACCGACAAGTTAGTACCACGTTTTCTGATCTCAGTACCATCCGTAAATTCAATGCGGACGCATTTAATGGTGAGCTTTTCATTCGACAAAACAGGCTCATCAATAGTAACGGCATCGTTTGAAGATTCTTTCCCCACAGAAACATCCACAGGAACACTCCTCACTTGGATGGGAGCGAAAGAATTGCAGCGTATTTGTTTGTACCATTTCTCAAACTCACGGTAGGAAAAGCCATTGCTAACACAAAACCTTTCAATCGAAATTTTATTGGGCACGCCTTCCTTTTGGTAACGGCTCCACAGCAAATCATAGTCTTCTCGCTTAGGCATAATAATTGATTTATTAGTATGCCACAAAAATAGAAATTTAGGAAATACATGTCAAGAGCCGAATATTAAACGCATACTTTAAACCGAATGCGAAGGGCCGACCTTCATCTTCTATATAGTTACAGCACAGTAGCTAATTTGTACTTCGTGGCACACTTGGACGCTTACATATTATGCTCTATTAGACTTCTGACTACGTACGAACCTATAAATCCTGCTATACCAGTAACTAGTATTTTTCATGTAATAATAATGTATTATATAGTTTTAAATGTTTATCCACTACATTTAAAACTGAAAATTCTTTTTCTGCCAATTTTCTTGAGTTATTTCCCATATTAACTCTTAATTTAGCATCGCTTATTAAAATCTCAAGTTTATCAGCCAAAGAAACACTATCTTTTATTGGAATAAGGAAGCCATTGTAACCGTCAATCACAGCCTCTTTACAACCCACAGAATTTGTTGTTATTATTGGACGTCCAATTGCAGTAGCTTCAATAAGAGATTTAGGTAATCCCTCTTTATAATAGGATGGAAAAGCAACAATATGTGAGGATTTTAATAGATCTTTCACATCTGTTCTATGTCCTAACCATAAAATATATTCTCCATCACAAACAGATTCCAGTGTTTCTTTTTTTATAGCATTAGGATTTGTATCAAGTCCACCACATAATATAAATTGGACTTTATCATGATACTTTTCTTTTAATTGATTTGCGGCATCAACAAGAACAAGTACACCTTTATCTAAAACCATTCGTGCCGTCAAAATAACTTTTATCCTTCCATCACTGGTTTCAGGGGTATAATTAAATATATCCAAATCAACACCCGACCCCTTAATCATACTACATTGAAAATCATTAATTACTTTATTCTTAATAAATAAAGCTTTATCTTCAGAATTTTGGAAGATTACTTTTAAGTTATTTCTATTGTGTATAAAACGAAAAACCTTAAGCAGCATTTTTGTTATTGGTGAATTTATATGTTCATCAGAGAAAAAAACACCGCATCCGCTTACTGCATTTAAAACTCCTTTAACATTAGTTAGTTTAGCTGCTAACCCACCCCAAAGCATTATTTTCATACCTACATGATGAACAATATCAGGTTTTTCTTTTTTATAGAGTTTATATAAAAAAGAAAAAGTCTTTAGTTCCTGATAAAGATTCATCCCCGTTTTATTAATCGGTAGATTAATAAAGTCTAAACCTAAATCAATGATTTTTTCTTTAAAGCCTGTATCTTTAGCAACAATAGTAACATCATAACCTTTATCAAGAGCTGCAACAGCAATATCTTTACGATGGGATAAGAAAAAAGAATCTACATTTACAACAATAAAAAGTTTTTCCATTATATTAGGTTTTATTTTATCTCAAAAGACAATAAAATTAAGATTTCATCTGTCAACAAGCGACATAAAAGAACCAAATTTTTCTACATAGTTTCTAAAGTCAAACAAATCACTTTCTTTACAATTATCTTTTAGCTTGTTAATTGACTTTTTATTCATCGATAAGGGCACTAATAATGAATCTGCCAAACATTCTAATGATGAATTATCTAAAATATAGCCATTAAAATCATTTTTCAAATATACTCCTAAATTAGTTGATAAGTTTGTTAATACTGGAGTACCGCATGAAATAGATTCAACAAACTTTGTAGGGAAACCGGCCGTATTAGCAATGTTATTATCTCTTAAAAATATCTCAAAATCGGAATTACATACTGTATTTAATGCATCTATATGTGATACACGACCTTTAAAAGAAATTTTATCGCATATATTATCAGGTAAGCCATCTACCGAATACACATTACAATATTGATCTAATGTTAGACCAAGTATCGTAAATTTAAAATAAACAGCAGTCCTTTTATATACTAGAGCAAGAGCATCAATTATTAAGTCTAATCTATCTTTATTTCCAGTTCCTACAGAACCAGCATAAACTAAATCGACCGTATTTCTTTCATTACTTTCAGATTTTAATTCACACCATTTTTCTTGTTTTTTATCGACCAAAGGTGGAAGAAGTATAACATTTTTCATTTTTAAAGAATAAAAATTATATAAGTATTCACTTATTGCTATCATACCATCTAATTTCGGATGTAAAACTCTCATCCTAAAAAAAGTATCAAGTCCTTTAATCGTCTTAAATATAATGCTTCCTTGCGGTTCATACCATTCTGTGCAGTCTGCAATGACGGGTATATTGCATTTCTTACAATAACTATTTAAACGAAATAATGCTAACGCTGGGTAATTGTAAGCAATTACAACTGACGGAACATCTTTCATTAGTTCTATTAAATATGAAATATCTGATAAGTAATAACGCCAGTCTTTGAGCGACTTTGGATATTTAATACTATATGATGTGAATCCATAAACAATAGATTCTGTATCTTTAATATCATATTTGTCTTTTCTAGATTTATCTATTCCGACAAAAACAACATTATACCCTAACATTTTGAGTATTTTTGCATTTGTCACAACACGTTGTGCTGCAGCATTTTTATCTGGCAGTTCAAAACCGCCAATATACAAAATAGTTTTACAATATTCTTGATCCATATTTTATTTTTCGTTCCAAACAACGCGTTTAATATAGTCTGTATAAGAAAGAATAATCCTGACAACCTTATCAGAAACATTAGACATACTGTAATCAGCTACTGGACGGAAGTTTCTCTCTTCTCCTGTTTTCTGATACTGCAACTGAACCAGTCCTTGCATCACCCGTTCAGGATTCAGGCCAACCATCATTACAGAAGCCTCTTCCATTGCTTCTGGACGTTCGTGGGCTTCACGAATGTTGAGTGCACGAAAATTAAGTATAGATGATTCTTCTGAGATCGTTCCACTGTCAGAAAATACAGTCTTTGAATTGACCTGCAATGCCAGGTAATCACTCAACCCCATCGGTTTCATCAGTTTCACCTGTTCGTGGAACTGCACATTGTGCTTCTCAATCATCTTACGGGTACGTGGGTGACAGGACACAATAATCGGACAGTTAAACTTCTCAGCCACGGAATTCAGTACCGTAACCAGATTAAAGAAATTCTTTTCAGAAGCGATATTTTCTTCGCGGTGAGCCGAAACCACAAAATATTCCCCTTTCACCAAACCTAGTTTTTCCAAAACCGTAGATTTCTGCACTTTAGGCAGATATTGGTGAAGTACCTCATACATCGGACTTCCCGTCTTAATCACCCTGTCAGGTCTCAACCCTTCAGCCAAAAGATATTCACGGGCAATATCACTGTAAGTCATATTGATATCCGATGTGTGGTCTACAATCTTACGGTTGCTCTCTTCAGGCACACGTTGATCAAAACAACGGTTACCCGCTTCCATGTGAAAGATAGGGATATGACGTTTCTTAGCTGCAATGGCACACAAACAAGAATTTGTATCACCCAGTACCAGGAAAGCATCCGGTTTTTCCTGTTCCAGAACAGGATCTATATTAATCAGGATTTGTCCGGCTGTAGTCGTTGCGTTAGCACCGGCAGCATTCAGGAAATGATCCGGTTTTCTTAAACCCAGATCCTCAAAGAAAACCTCATTCAGTTCGTAATCGTAGTTTTGTCCGGTATGCACCAATATATGGTCAATGGCCTCCGAAGCGTCCAGTTTTTGCAGCACGCATGCAAGGCGTATAATTTCGGGGCGGGTACCCACCACCGTTAATACTTTTAGTTTCTTCATGTTTTATACTGTTTCAAAAAAGGTATCCCCATCTTCCGGATTATACCATTCATTAATCTCAAATTAAGTGTAAAGCGATAAAATTAAAGCTTTTAAGGCTCTCTAACAAAGACAGAATATCTGTCATTTTCTTATCAAAGTAATAAGAAACCTCATCACGCTCAATAAGTGGCAAGGTACAGAAGGAATGTTAACTAAAGCAAATTCATTTTATAAAGATTCAATTAGGTTGATAATTTTTTTAACTTGAACTCTTGGATTTTTTTGATTCAATATGAATTTTGATGCAACTTCACCTTTATTTCTTAATTCGTCTGGAGATAAACTGCAAATATTCACAATTGTTTTAGCCATACTTTGGGGTTCCTCACTATCAAAAAAATACAAATATTCTTTGTATTCAACTGGCAAGCATGATAACTCATACATCAATACAGGAGTACCACTTGCAAGATAGTCCATTGTTTTTGACGGAAAAAAATATTGTGTAAATTCAGAACTAGCAGGTACAGGATTTACGAGTATCGTGGCTGTTTTTTGTAGCTTATTCAACTCATTTTTACTCATTTGAGCAAAATATTTAATTCTTTGATCCTCTTTGCTTTTTTTCAAAATAAAATCCTTAGTTGATCCGTTCCCTCTAATCCATAATTGATAGTCATTAGAATTAATAAATTCAAATGCTTTAATAAGGTTTAATATGCCATAACGTTCACCAATATTTCCAGTATATAAAATCACCTTATGTAAATCTTTAACATTTTTTTCTTTAACATTATCTGAAAAAATACCTTCAATTACTACAAAAGGTTTTTCCCTAACATTCAAATCATCAAGCATCGATTCGGCAAGAACAACATACGAATCAAACTTTGGTATCATTGAGTATATTTTTCGGATATTACGTTTTTGAATGCCTAAAATTTTAAAAAAACGATTGCACCCCATAAATTTTGGTAAATCTGGAACAATAACACAAAGTTTAATACTCTGATCCATTTCTTTTATCATTAAAGCAGCTTCCATCAACCATTTATGAAGGCCATAAACAACAACGCATTTCGTATTTGATGTCTTCTTCAACCATTGATCAACGTTATATTTAATCAATGATAGTGGGAGCCGTCTAAGAAATGCGATATTGTTGTACCCAATGCTTTTACCCAATAATTGATTTTTGTATACATAGCTACATGATTTAACTAAAGGATCCTTGTAACCAAAGGGATATCTACTTAAAGAAGGAATTGTAATAACAGTCAAATCAACTTTATTTGCAATAAAACCCTCTATTAGAGACTCTTGTAAGTTCTGAGCTGCAAACTGATACCCACGTTTAGACTTTGCTATGAAGTAATCCTTTTGCAAATCTGAGTACAAACATCCAATAAATAATACATCCTTCATTTTATAGTCGTTTTCCGATTATTTACCGAAGACTTTTTTTTAGTAACACTAATATTACTTGGTATATTTAAGAATTTCTTAATAGACGGTCCAATTGCAGATTTCAACCTTACCATAAAAGGTTGAATAATTATTAATTCAGTTAATTTTTCAAAATTCAAGTCAACAAAACAAAGCTTAGGATGATTTAAAGGGAAAATAAGATCTCTTGTTTCAAGCTCACAAAATCTTTTAGTCATTTCATTATTCATAGAATCATGTCCATGCATAGAAAAATTATCAGCCCCTATATTGCGAATCAAGTTATATTTTGGAGCAATTCCCAAAAGATTATGCACCCTTAAAGAGTAAGCCATTTGAAAATCCCACGAAATTGGCTTTAATCCAGCCATAATTCGTGAATTTTCAAGATTCCATGATCTAATATTTTGCCGTAACAGGGTTTTGTTATTATATTTTCCCTTAACATAATCTAATAAATATGGAACACGAAATAAATCCAAATTACCATCGTAAAATTTTGTAAATTTATGAGACCATGAAGCCCAACCACAGGGAAGCATTAATTGTGTAAAAACATAATCACTACCATCAATAGGTTTATACTCTTTAAGGTAGTTTGTACCACAAACCCACATTATTCTATTATCTTCTTTGTATTTTAAGAGCATTTCACGACAAAATTGAAAAAAAGAAATTGCTGGATAATTGTCATCTTCTAGGAATATCGCAAAAGATTCACGTTGGAAAACCCATTTTGCACCTCCTGCGATATTTTCGTAAACCCCTCTATTCTTTTCAGAATAGTATTTTACAACTTCGCAGTCCCAAGTAATATGCGATTCAACAGTTTTTCGACACATTAAAACATCGGCTTTTTCTTCCTTATTTCTTGGTCCATCACCTATCAAATAAAGTTTTGCTGGTTTAATTCTTGAAATTTGATCTACAATTGCTGCAGCTTTATCGCTTCTCTTGAAGATAATTAAACATACAGGAACATCAAAATGACTCATATTTTTATTTTTCCATTTAAAAGATTACTAAATATAAAGACCATAAATATAGCCATTAACAAAATTGTTTGAGATATTGACATAATTAAGAGTAAAGCAAATAAGAGAGAACCAGCTATTTTTGAAGCCCCATTTTTATTGGAAAAATTAACACATGCTCTATGCAACATAATATAATACATTATTCCTATGGGGAGTCCAAAACTTACCAATGGAAAGAATAAACCACTTGCTAATGTTCCACTGTTAGTATAATTAGAGACTTGCATACCGCCAATAATCGGGCTATCTTCTATCATTCTCAATTGAGTCAATATAGCTCCAAAACGACTTTCATCAGAACCAATGGAAGCATTATTCAATTGATCCATTAATTTAATTCCAACAAAGTCTAAACCACTCATTAAAGCACCAAAATAACAAATTAATGCAATAAATAAAATGTATTGAATTATATTATTTTTCCCTTTTAAATTTACATAACTAAATAAGACAAATAAAAGGCTCAAAAGACCACCAGCAGAGAATGTGGTAAAGATAGCAACTATAAACAGAACAGTTAGATAAATATTATTTCTATTAAAAATAATATTTATAAAAAGAGCTAAATTTAAAAAGACAGCAAACAATCCAGGTTCCCAAAAGGGACCTGAGTTTCTAAAAAGAAAACCAATTGAGCTTAAAGATGTTGCGTTTCTTTGGAAATTATAGATGACAAAATTAACACCTCCACCTTCTTGTATAGCTGTTTTATTGTTAAGAGATGGGAAATTTGGACATACAACATTGACAAGGTAATCATTTATTTGTGGAATTTGAGAAAGAAAGAAAATAACTGTACTAGATATAGCAATAAATGTCATTATAAATAAAAAGGAGTTCTTAAAATTGTCTTTTAACAAAAAGCCTATATATATATATGTAATAAAATATAACAAACGATTAAATACTCCATAAATGGAATAACCTGGCAAAAATAAAGCCTGAAATAAGAACAAAATAAAAAATAAAAATATTACAACATTAAACTGACGAGCCAAGATAAATATTTTTTTAAAACATACTATCACTATAAATATAGACAGTATTATGATAGGAGTATCACTTCTAAAAAAATACTCAAAAGTTGTAAAAGCCAACAACAAAAATAGAAAAAGCCTCTGAACATAAAAATTCTGTATTATTTGTCCCATATACCAGTCGCTGTTTTATTTACAATTTTTTTACATTGGATTTTGGACCAAACATAATTGAAAAAAAAGACCACAGAATTGGCTATTAATACACCAGTCAAACCCATTGACTTTCCAAGTAAAAAAGCAAAAGGGATATAGCAAATTGCAATACAACCAGTAATAATCATTTGTGCATACACTTTTCCAACTCCATTTATGATTGTCCCATATACTTTGTAAAGCATATCAAAAGATAGATATAATAAAACAAGAGATGAAGTTGAATAACTTATATCTATCGTATTTTCACCAAGCCAGAAATTGTAAATTGGTTTAGAAAAGAAAACCATAAAACAACCGAAAGCAATTGAAGCTAGACTAACTTTTCTTGTATAGCTGATAGTTTTTTTAATCCATTCATAATCCTTTCTTACATATGCATCAGTTGTTGCTGACCATATAGGCGTTATAACAATATTAAAAATCATTGTTAACACACTAATATATTTAAATGCTAAATTATACTCTACAACAGCTTCTGGTCCTACAGATCTGGCAATAATTATACTATTTGCCTGAAATAAAACTATTGAGATTATTTGTAAAATGAAAAATTTAACCCCTAGAGAGAGAATACTATTAACTGATTTAAGTTCAATCATTTTAAAAGTCGGCGCTATTTCTTTAAGTCGGCCTGCAAATAAAACAATTGAACCAATAAACAAGACTAAAGGCGGTACTAAACAATTTACTGCACCGATTTGAAAAACAGATGTAACATCAAAAATATACACTTGGAGAAATAGCATAATAAAAGCTAATATCTGTCCAATTAATAAAAAAAAAGACTGAAGTGCAGGTAATTGATAAGCATACAATATTGAATTAAGTAAACCGAAAAGAAATTGAATGCTAAAAGCAATAAATACAATATTTGCAAGCCTCATAATTTCACCAGCGTCACTGCTAGGTGAATTGAGTACACCTTTCCAATTAATAAATGAACTTGAGGCTAAAAATATCAAAATTAATACTCCTACATAGATTAGCAATGCAGCATAACAACTACTTACTGCTTTTTTGGCACTATTAATATCACCTTCTGCAATATAACCTGAAAGTTTGTTTCTTAAACCATTTCCAAGACCTATATCCATCATGCTTACCCAACTCACCACCGAAGTGAGTGTTAGGAGAACTCCATAATCAGCTCTGTTAACATGATGTAGCATAATCGGTGCAGATAATAAAGATACTAAAATTGAAACGCCTCTTATGCCAATCATCACTATAGTATTCTTGCGCATTTTTGACGAACGTGCATCTGTATTAAAAATTTTATTATTAATTGTTATTACTATATTTAACATTGATAAATTATTTTCATTTCAATATATTTTGAAGAAAAGCTATTTAGATCAACACTTTGTTTGAGTTTGAAAGCACAGTTGTTTTTTAATCTTATTTATTAAAATACATTCCTTCAGTGTACAAAATTTGCAATACCGACAATCTCTTTCCGGATGTACTCCAGAGATGCAATCTTCTCCTTGGTCTCTTCAAGGTTGAGACGACGGGTGTTGTCGGAATTGAATTCGGTGAGCTTGTTACGTTCCGCTTCGCCCTCTGAGAAGAACTTATCGTAGTTCAATCCACGGTTGTCGGCAGGAACACGATAGAAGTCGCCCATATCCTCTGCATTGGCGCATTCCTCATTGGTTAGCAGGGTTTCGTACATCTTTTCACCGTGACGGATACCGATAACCTTGATTTCTTCTTTCTTACCACCAAAGAGCTCGCAAACGGCCTCTGCCTGAGTCTGGATGGTACAAGCTGGTGCCTTCTGAACGAGGATATCGCCGTTATCTCCGTGCTCGAAGGCAAAGAGTACGAGGTCCACTGCCTCCTCAAGAGACATAATAAAACGGGTCATGCCGGGTTCGGTCAGGGTGATGGGGTGGCCATTACGGATCTGTTCGATCCACAAAGGAATGACTGAACCACGAGAGCACATTACATTACCGTAGCGGGTGCAGCATATCTTGGTGTTGCCGGAATAGCGGGATTTGGCGACTGCAATTTTCTCTTCAATGGCCTTTGTAATACCCATCGCATTTATGGGGTATGCGGCCTTATCGGTTGACAGGCAGATAACGACGCCAACGCCAGCTTCGATAGCAGCGGTAAGAACATTATCGGTTCCGATAACGTTGGTCTTCACGGCTTCCATGGGAAAAAACTCGCAAGAAGGTACCTGCTTCAATGCTGCTGCATGGAAGATGTAATCAACACCTGACATTGCGTTCTTGCAAGACTGGAGATCACGAACGTCACCGATGAAGAACTTGATCTTATGTGCTACATCTGGATATTTTGCCTGATACTCGTGACGCATATCGTCCTGCTTCTTCTCATCACGAGAGAAAATACGAATTTCTGCAATGTCAGTACGGAGGAAACGATTGAGAACGGCGTTTCCAAACGAACCGGTACCACCGGTAATCATTAAGGTTTTATCTGCGAAAATGCTCATAATTATATATTGTTTTTTGCTAATATTCTAAAATTATTTCTCTACCGGATCGAAATAGGTATCTGGCCTATTGGGATCGAAAATTTCGTTGCAGTACATCACCGTTACCAAATCCTGTGTATCGGAGAGGTTGATGATGTTGTGGGTGTAGCCGGGGAGCATGTGAACAGCCTGAATGCGGTCGCCACTTACTTCATAGTTAAGTACCTCTGCCTCTGGATCTCCTTCCTTGCGGAGCTGGATGAGTCCGTGACCGGCAACGACGATGAAGAGTTCCCACTTGGTGTGGTGCCAATGCTGTCCCTTGGTGATTCCCGGTTTGGAGATGTTGATGCTCACCTGTCCGCAGTTGAGGGTGTGAATGAGCTCTGTGAAACTGCCTCTTTGGTCGACATTCATCTTGAGATCGTAAGCTACTTTGTCCTTGGGTAAATAGCTGAGGTAGGTACTATAGAGTTTTTTGGCAAAACTATTGGCAGGTATCTCGGGGATCATTAAAGTCTTTGGCTGTTCTGCAAAAGAGTAGATGAGGTCGACGATTTCACCGAGGGTTGTCTTGTGAGTGGCAGGTACATAGCAGTAACGCCCCCCTTCAGTGAGTACGGGTTCTACACCATCAAACTCGCACTTGTGGCTCTCGCCCTTGAGTGCTCCAATCATTTCGTCAATAAGGTCATCGACATAGAGGAGTTCCATTTCTACGCTGCGATCATTGACTTGAATGGGGAGATCGTTGGCAATGTTATTGCAGAAGGTAGCTACAGCAGAGTTGTAGTTGGGACGACACCACTTGCCGAAGAGGTTGGGGAAACGGTAAACGAACACGGGTGCACCGGTCTCCTTTCCGTACTCGAACATGAGTTCTTCGCCTTCCTTCTTGCTCTTGCCGTACTCAGAAGTTCCGAAACGGCCTGCGAGGGTGGCTTGAATGCTGGAACTGATCATCACAGGAGAGTTATTCTTGTATTTCTTCAGGGTATCCAGCAATGTGCTTGCAAAGCCGAAGTTGCCCTTCATAAAGTCTTCCTTATTCTGTGGACGGTTGACGCCTGCAAGATTGAAGACGAAATCGCTCTCTTTGCAGAACTTCTCCAGCTCTTCCGGAGTAGAATCAAGATCATATTCAAATACTTTATCAATCTGAAGGTCGCCATAGCATTTGGCTTTACCTTCCTTTATGTTATTAAGCTGTGCACAAAGGTTCTTGCCAACAAAACCCTTCGCACCAGTTACTAGTACTTTCATTATTGTTCAATATTTATACTGTTATTTTTTATCTAACACTTCAAATTTAGGCGAGTTCTTTGATATAAACTCAGGTACCACTCGTTTCATTAAAGAAACCATAGGTATTATCTCTACCGCACGAGAAAGTTTCTCAAATTCTTTATAGTCAGTCAAAATATCCTTATATTCGTAACGGCGCACCATCGCAATCATGATTTTTTTATGAGTGGTAGGCATTGTATTCTCTTCATTGCTCAACACCTCTTCGTAGAGCTTTTCACCTGGACGAAGGCCGGTAAACTCTATCTTGATGTCTTCATCAGGGGTAAAGCCTGCCAACTCTATCATGCGAGTAGCTAAATCAACAATCTTCACGGGTTTACCCATCTCAAAGACAAAGATCTCATTGCCTTGCCCCATGGTTGCAGCTTCCATCACCAAGCGGCAAGCTTCGGGGATGGTCATAAAGAAACGGATAATATCCGGATGGGTAACCGTAACCGGCCCTCCATTCTCAATCTGTTCCTTGAAGCGGGGAATCACAGAACCGTTACTACCCAATACATTGCCAAAACGGGTAGTGATAAACTTTGTATGCCCTTTTACCTTGCCATCTCGAATGGCGCTGCCCAAGCTTTGCACATAAATTTCCGCCAGACGCTTTGAAGCACCCATCACATTCGTGGGGTTCACGGCTTTGTCCGTAGAGATCATCACCATCTTTTCGGCTCCATATTCAAGTGCCATATCCGCCACCTGACGGGAACCCACCACATTAACCAACACAGCCTCGCAAGGGTTCTCCTCCATCAAAGGTACATGTTTGTAGGCGGCGGCATGAAACACCACCTGCGGATGGTAAGTTTCAAACAGCATGCGAAGACGAATTTCAATACGCACATCTCCAATCACCGGCACAAACGGTAGAGTGGGAAATTTTTTCTCCAGTTCCAAGCGAAGGTTATGGAGGGGTGTTTCAGCGGAATCGAAAAGAATGAGCTGTTTTACATTCATCTGGGCCAGCTGGCGACAGAGCTCGCTACCAATGCTACCGGCTGCCCCGGTTACCAACACTACTTTTCCGGTAAACTCGCTCATTACCTCTTTCATGTTGATATGAATTTCTTCACGACCCAAAAGGTCTTCAATGCGAAGTTCCGGAATGCGGCGATTGCATACCTTACCGTTCTTCAATTCGTCCATAGAAGGGAGCATAAGCATACGCACCTTGGCTTTGGTGCAATAGCGAACGAGGCGGTCTTGTTCATTCTCCACATCACGGTGTTTGGTAAAGAGAACATACTTGACGCAACGGGTATGGACTAAATCAACAAATTCATCGTAAGTTTTGGCCGGAAACACTCTGTAGGCGGCAATGCGGATGGAACGGGTACGGTCTAAACTGATGTAACCGTCCACATCGTAATGCTCCAACTTACAGATGAGCGAATTGGTGAGCACGTTATTCTCTTCCGCGTTCATATAAATAAGCACCTTATCACGATAAGTGGAAAAAGATTGAATCATATAATGATAGATCGTAGTGACGGCTACACGACTAACAACCAACAAAAAGAAAGTGATGAAACAATCTGCCAACAGCCCCATGACACAAAAACGACAATCTAAATTGTGTACTAATAGGCAGACAACGGGTATCAGCAAAAAGGTTTTCAATAAGGAACTTAAAGCCAAGCGTCCTGTCTCCAATAGAGTGGAATGACGAATAATGCCTTTGTAAGTGGAAAAAAGATAAAAACTAATGGCACTGGCTGCTATTGAGCCTACTAATATGGCTATAAAAACAGAAAGGGCAAAACGGCAATTACTGACATAAACGACTAACAATACACCCATCACAGTTGAAATTCCGGAAAAGAGTAAATCGGAAAGAAAAATAATCCAGCGATTAATGTATTTAAAATTTAGTAAGACTTTTAATAGAGAACGCTTATTCATAATAGACTATTTAAGATGAATTTTGAAATATACCCCGGCTGAAAGGTATTTAAAATCATTGAGTTCTGTGACCAGGTTGATATGGTCTTTCCAAAAAGTATAACCCAACCCGCAATTCATCGTGCGGGAGTCATATTCTGCCATTAAGTTCAGGTTGGGATGAAATTGGGGTTTCCAATTGGCGCCCATAGCAAGACCGTTCAACCTGTAATCTTTTCGGCGGTTGTAGACATAAGCGGCATGAATGCCTAACTCCCCATAGAGGTTGGCATGTTTGGTAGCCGCGAAGTACCAGCGATTCCAATAGCCATTGCCCGATTCAGTAGGATTTGAATACCCTTTATCAGAAAAACTAGTTAGTACATCGTTGCCACCTACCACTACTGCCGGCATGTATTTCCAGAATTGTCCTTCCTTGAGCAGGCGCAGACGACCGCTGAACTGTCGGTCCTGGTTACGGAATTTTTCTGATAAGCCCATACCTGGTATGGCGATTTTAAATAAGGTACAGTTGTAGCCTATTTCCAGAAAAGGAAAGATAGTGATGTTGATGTAATAATTATAGGTATTATAACTCCATGCATCCGGAGTTGCTTTCTCATGTAGAAAAGAACCACCCAACATAACAGTTTTGTCTCGCTGCATATCTGCCGTAGGCATGTGAAGCAGACCAGTCGTACCGTAGGGAAACTGTGCATGAATCATCAGACACAGCATAATTCCTAAAAGAAAAGAAAAAATTCTTTTCATACTATTTAGTTATATTTTATTTCTTCTTAGCATCTGCATATCCATATCCGTATCCATATTTCTTACCATAATGTCCATAGCCATACTTTCCGTAACCGTAACCATACCCATAGCGTTTACTTTCTAAATTAACGGCATTGACCACAATCGCAATATGGGGCAATTTATGTTCCTGACGCAGGGTATTCACTAATTCAAGATCACTCTTATGGGTCACCTCGGAACGGCAGACATAGATGGATAAATCTGCTATGCGACCTGCAATCAGAGAATCTGTCACGAGGCCTACGGGAGCCGTATCGAGTATGATGTAATCAAATGTTTTACGAAGTTCCGTAATGGCTTCTTCCAAGCGTGAGCTCGCTAACAATTCAGCGGGATTGGGAGGTACCTTGCCTGCTGCAAGAACTTTTAAGTTTTCAGTTACTCCTGAAGGGAGTAAGAGAGAGAAAATATCATTCGTACCGCCGGAAAGGTATTTCGTTATACCGTCTGCTTTTTTATCCAAATCAAAATGTTCGGCCAAGCGGGGTTTACGAATATCAAGCCCAATAATGAGTACCTTCTTGCCCAATAAAGCCAAACTAACCGCCATATTGGTGGAGATAAAGGTTTTGCCTTCTCCGGGAGAGGTGGAAGTACAGAGAATGACTTTCCGTTCGGAACTGCCGAGCATGAACTGCAAGTTAGTACGCAAGCTGCGGAAGGCTTCGGACATCAGGTTGTTCTTATTCTCTTCCACCACAATGGTGCGGCTGCCTTCGGTACTGGTATTCAGAGGTACATCCCCTAAAATAGGCAGGGTGGTGAGTTTCTCTACATCGTGACGGGTACCAATTTTGTATTGCAAAAGGTCGAGCAGGTAAAGAATACCTACCGGCAGTGCGATGCCTAGTACAAGAGCTATCATCAGAATCATGTTTCTTTTGGGTGAGACCGGAGCACTATCTGCCAATGGGGCATCGATGATCTTGGCATTGTCTGCGGTAGCAGCCATCGTGATGGAGTTTTCTTCCCGTTTCTGAAGCAGCATGAGGTAGAGACCGGATTTGATCTCTTGCTGACGGGAGATGCTGGTAAGGATGCGTTCTTGTCCCGGCGCATTGGTGATGCGGGTGGTAAATTTGCCTGCCTGACGATCGATATCTTGCTTGGTGATCTGCAACCCTCTGCGCACAGAAGCGATGGAGGTGATGATGTTGCCATGCAGGGCACGGATGCCGGTGTTGAGGTTTTGAATCACAGGGTTGGTGGAGGAAGAAGTACGCAAAAGGCGATCTCGTTCCAACACTTGCTGGTTATAGGTATTGATCAGGGCGGCCAGAGAAACATCTTGCAGACCCACGTTAGCAGGGATAACTGCATCTGCATTGGTAGGGCTCTGGATATATTCACTCAGATAATTAATCAGGTTGATCTGGGTACCGTTCTCAATACGTTTCTGTTCGTATTCGGAATTCTCTTTGAGATAAAGTTCGGCATCCTGCTTGATGTCTGTGAGGCCAGCGCCCCGTTTATAGACTTCGAGTTCTTGCTCGGTGCTGCCCAACTCTCCGGAAATAATAGCGATACGGTCGTTGATGAATTGCTCGGTTTTGACGCCCACTACGTTTTTATCATTGTTGGTATCGCGATTGTACATCTCGACCAATTTGTTCAGGAAGTCTTCGCCTCGACGTTTGTTAGTTACCTTCATGGAAAGGTTAGCTACCGAGGTTGTCTTAGAAGTTGGAGTAATTACAAGACTCGCCAAAGCTTCTTTGGCTACAGAAATGGCTGGACTAACCGTAACCAACAGAGGAGCCGAACGATCAAAAGCAGGAGCACCCGGACGATAAGCCAAGGCTAATCTACCCGCAGGAGTGGTGATGAAGCCGGGAAGTCTCTTCACTGTTTGAGCAAACTCCCGATCATTGTCTCCAGTGCGATATACCCCATTGATAGAGAGGCTGGAATCAGGATGGAGGAATATCTCCAGTTCAATGGTTCCACGAAGCGCATCGTTGTCTTGAGGAGACATCTCTACCAACAGAGGGCTTTGGTCATACAAATCGACCTTTCGGAAGCTTTCTTTGACGGAGTAATTACAATAAGTATTCATCTCCAACACTACCTGTTTGATGAGTGATTTGGATTTGAGTACCTCTATTTCATTGTCGAAGTTAGTATTTTTAGAGAAAAGACCGAGATCCTCAAACGCTGCCATTTCGGAGCCCATGCTCCCCCCCTTCTTATCATCTTTGATCATGATGGCAGCGGAGACGTTGTAGATGGGGGTGGTGACTTTGAGATAGAGAAATGCTACCAGTAAGCAAGCGACTACCGACCCGACAAACCATGGCCAATAATTGAGGAATTTGAATAACAGCGCTTGCAGGTTGAAACTGTCTTCTGTTTCTGCGTAGCCTTTATCGGCGTTTACTTCTTCTTTCATAAGTGTGTACGTTAATGAATAGGATCGTTTTGTTTATTTGAATATGGTAACCAACAAGCTGGCTACAGAGACAAGGATACTTGTGGCAGAAACCCAGAGGGAAGTGCTAGCGGTGATATCGGATGTCTTCGCTTTTGCTTTGTTTGGAGTGACATAAAGGATGTCGTTTTGCTGCAGGTAATAGTAAGGGGACAGCACCAGGGCTGCGTCATTCAGATTGAGAGTTACAATCTTTTTCGCACCGTTTTCGTCTTCACGAATCAACTTGACGTTATTACGAAGACCATAGATGGTGAGATCGCCGGCCAAAGCAAGTGCTTCGAACACATTCACTTTTTCATTGGCAACAGTAAAGGTATTAGGATGAGTGACTTCACCGATTACGGAGATTTTATAATTGATGAGACGCACATTCACAATGGGCTCTTCTTTGAGATACGTCTTTAGTTTGCCTTTGATCAATGTCTCTGCCTCTCCCTTGGTAAGCCCGCCCAAGCGAATAGTGCCGACAATAGGAAAATCAACATTCCCTTTGTTATCTACCAAATAACTTTGCATGGAAGGTTGGCTAGTTAGATTCTGCTGTCCAGTAATAATAATAGATGGTACCGTTAAATTAAACGGAACAGCCAATTCAGCCTGCGACGTGCTAACCGCAATGGTAAGCAAGTCTTTGGGTTGTATACGAGCATCGTAAAGAGTTGGCATTTGTTTTGTTTGATTGACGATAGAATCGTTTTGTAAATAGGGCACAGTCTTATAAGATGTGCAGGCTGCGAATGCTAAAGGTAGCAACAGCAGCAAAGCGAAGTTTAATTTTTTCATATCTAATTTATTGTATTGTAAGGACCATAGCCATATCCGTAATATCCATGATTGTACTTTTTCAAATGAACCGCATTGACCGCCATAGCTATGTGAGGCAGCTTCTGCGCGCTATGTAGCGAATTGATGAAACGAAACGCTTTTTTATGTGTAACCCCTACCCGGCAAACATAGACCGTGAGGTCGGCTATCCGGCCTGCAATCAGGGTATCTGAGATGACACTGACCGGAGAGGTGTCGATGAGCACGTAATCGAACTCCTTACGGAGAATATCGATGGCCTGCTGAAGTCGGGCACCGGCCAGCAACTCACCCGGATTGGGGGGCACCTTGCCGGCAGGCAATATCTTTAGGTTGGCACTGTGGGGCGTGGACTGCAAGAGCGAAAACAGATCGTCCGTGCCATAAGAGAGATAACTCGTGATGCCTGCTACTTGCGTCGAGAAGCCAAAATGTTCGGCCAAACGGGGGCGACGAATGTCGAGCCCCACCAGAACGACTTTCTTATTCAGCAGCGCCAGGCTCATAGCGAGGTTGGTGGAGATAAAAGTCTTCCCCTCGCCCATGGTAGTAGAGGCAAAGAGCAGTACCTTCTCGTGTGGAGAAAGCAAAAAACCTAAATCTGTGCGCAACCGACGGAAAGCTTCAGACATAAAATCATTCTCGTTCTCTTTAACCACCAAGAAGTCTTTTCTTTCGCCATTATGCTTATAGAGCGGAATCTCACCCAAAACAGGAATATGCGTCAGCGCTTTGACATCCGAAAGATCAGCGATCTTATATCGAAACAGATCAATGACATAAAGTGCTCCTACTGGTATGGCCAATCCCAGTACACAAGCAATGAGGTAAACCAGATTGGTTTTAGGAGAAATAGGGCCTTTGCGGGCTCTCGCTGCATCAATGACTTTCGCGTTGTCCACATTGGCAGCCATGCGAATGGAATTTTCCTCCCGCTTCTGCAAAAGAGTGAGGTAAAGACCGGATTTAATTTCTTGTTGCCGGGCCATATTGGTCAGCGTACGTTCCTGCTCGGGAGCGTTGGAAATGCGACCGGCATACACATTGCCCTGCTTTTCGAGATCTTCGAGGGTGATGAGCAACCCTTTGCGCACAGAAGCCAGCGAAGAGAGAATGCCTGCGTGCAAGGCAACAATATCCGTATTCAAATTTTGAATGACAGGATTGCCGGACAAAGAGGTGCGCAACAGCCGATTGCGCTCAATCAGTTTCTCATTATAGGCATTGATGAGCGTAGTCAGCGAAAGATCTCTCAACCCCACATTGGCAGGAATCACACTTTCTGCATTATCAGGATTGCGGATGTAGCCGTTCAGGTAATTGATCAGATTGATCTGTGTGCCAATCTCAATGCGCTTCTGCTCGTACTCCGAATTCTCCTGAAAGTAGAGTTGGAAATCGTGCGTAAGGTCAGTAAGTCCGGCATCACGCTTGTAATTTTCAAGTTCGTGCTCGGTAAGTCCCAACTCACCAAAAATGATATCGAGACGTTCGGTAATGAACTGATCGGTCTTCAAACCTACAATATTCTTATCACTATTGGCATCACGGTTATAAGCCGCAAAAAGAGCATTGAGAAATTTCTCCCCCCGCTTCTTATTGCTATCCGTGAATGAAAGTTCCGCTACGGAAGTAGTCTTCGATGTGGGAGTCACCTCCAAGCGTGAAGCATACTCATCGGCCATATCTATGGCGGGAAACACGGTGACGTGGATGCTTTTGCCATAAATAGGAGCAATGCCCGGATTGAAAGAGAAACGAAGACGACCGCTTGGTGTATTGATCACACCCGGAAGCTTCAACAACCGGCCATGAAAGGTTAGCTCCGGGTTGCCATAACAAATGCCTGAAACGGAGATGGCAGAGTCGGGATATTGCCTGATCTCCATCACAATGGGCCACTGCAGGTTCTCGTTCTCTTTGGCATACATATCAACCAGCACGGGACTAAACCCATGGAGATTATCATCGGTAAAAAGACCTTTGACGCTATAGCGACAATATCCTTTCATATCGAACACCGCTTGTTTGATCAGCGATTCTGAGCGAAGCACCTCCAACTCATTGTCAAAGCTGGAAGTGACATCCATAAAGCCCATCTGTTCCAGCGAGCTTACCTCCGAGGCAAACGAGCCACCTTTATTCCCATCTTTGATCAGAATTTTAGCAGTGATCTTATACATCGGCGTAACAGTGTTCAGATAGAGATAAGCCACACAAAGACAGCAGAAAAAAGAAACAAGAAACCATGGCCAATAAGCAGCATATTCCATTAATTTTTCGATAAGGTCACTAGCACTCGCTTCGTTGTCATCGCGTACTGAATCAGAAAAATCAGATGAGTTAATAAGCTTCTTTGTCTCCGCAAATTGCATCAGGATGTATTGAAGCCTTATGAAAACAAAGTTTAGTATAATGACGCCGTGTAACTTGTTTCATACTCATAAATTTTTCGTTTTATAAGTATTTTCTGTTTTGATAGAAGTAATTTTCTGCAGATGGTTTTTGGGGATTTTGATACTGATCGTTAGTATCTGAGGAATGCGCAATATGACATGCGTTTTGCCGTCCAAACGGACCAATTCACCTTCAAATCCGGTGAAATCGCCCTTGATGACACGCACCCTATCACCCTTGATCAAGGTCTCGTCACACTGCTGAACTAAATCGGGAGAAACCTGCATGGCCAGCATGAAATTTTCCATTTGCTGCTCAGGAACCACCAATAAAGAGCCCGTAACAATATCTTTTATGTACGAGATCTTCAGACAGTAGTCCTTGACCAACGCAAAGGCTTCCTGCTTGGTGCACTTCACGAAAATAAGACTGTTAATGACCGGAACTTCTACCCGCTTGCGACGATCACTATAGATACGAGTCACAAAATGAGTAGGAAGGAAATGAATCACTTCAAGCTTTCGAAGTGATTCCCTCACACTAATCTCCTGATTAGAGCGGGTACGGGCTGCATACCAATACATCTGACTATCAAACATTTAATTAAATCGCAAAAAATGCTAAGTATAAACATTAAACTTGACCAAAGCAAAGTATTGCCCGGTTTTTCCATTAAAAAATAAGGTTGGTGATGGTGGCAGTTGATTTCTGCCTTTCTTTGAAGTTGGTTGTTTTGTGAATTTGCTAAGATCATTTTGGCTGATTAACAAGCAATTATATTATAAATGGTTGATTGGTAATTTTAAAAATGAGTCAAGGCTACGCCAATTATCCGTCACATCATTTGTTCGGATAAATCAAAAATATGTTCTAAATAGACATAATAAACAATTGTCTTTTTGTACACTCGATCTTCCATGATATAAAATCCAGATAACATATAGACTTTTGCAAAAGTAACTATGATATTTGAATAAACAAAGAAAATGAATATTATTTTTCTCACAAATCGTTCTTTTATTGCTATATCATTGTAAATAAGGAAGATACAAATAAGAAGTTTTAATAGAAATGAAACGTCCATATCATCGTTATAGAAGTAAAAAAAGGGTGAAAGAACGAAAAAAAAATGATGAGCAACACTAAAATAGAAATTACACGCTAATCGACTTCCACAAAGGAGATACAAGGATAATATACGCATATTAATAAGGAGTAGAATGACGAGTCACAAAAAACTCCACAGGCAGTAAAGTTCAAAAATATTGGTCATTTTATGCTAAAGAACATAAATAGCTCAAATGTATAACATGTAAATATTTAATTACGAATAAGAGAGACCAATCAAGAAAAAAAATCAAACTAACAGACAAGTTTAAAGTAAGTGTACAGAAATGACATTTTGTTGAAACATGAAAGATGTAAAAAAACATTAATTAAGCAATAACCTCGAAATCTTCAGTGATTGAACGAAATACGTAGCGTGAAATTCAGACTTAAAACGAAGGCCGATAGTTTAACACATTAAACTTGAAAAGTTAATAACTTAACCTCGCTATAGCACCATTTTTAGAATTTATTGAGTACTTTTGCCTTAGTAAACAGTTAATAAGAACTTAAAAAACAACATTATGACGCATACTTGGTTTGAATGCAAAATTCGCTACGAGAAGATGATGGAGAACGGAATGAACAAGAAGGTAACAGAACCCTATTTGGTAGATGCACTGAGCTTTACGGAAGCAGAGGCACGTATCATTGAGGAAATAACGCCTTTCATCACGGGTGAATTTACAGTGTCGGATATCAAACGGGCAAACTACAGCGAACTTTTTGCCAGCGAAGAAGATGCAGCGGACAGATGGTTTAAATGCAAACTACTCTTTATCACGCTGGATGAGAAAAGCGGTGCGGAAAGAAAAACAGCTACCCAGATACTGGTGCAGGCTGCTGATCTGCGCGATGCGGTGAAAAAACTGGATGAGGGAATGAAAGGAACAATGGCGGACTATCAGATTGCATCGGTAGCGGAAACAGCGATTATGGATGTGTATCCGTATGGTGCCGGACCCAACGATAAACCGGAAGTATAAAATGAGTATTCGGGAGAATTTAAAAGAAGTACTAACCGACCTGCCCCAGGGGGTACGCCTGGTGGCAGTGTCGAAGTTTCACCCCGTGGAAGCCTTAGAGGAAGCCTACGCGGCGGGGCAACGGATATTCGGTGAAAACAAGGTGCAGGAGATGAGTGCCAAACAGGAAGTGTTGCCCAAAGACATCGAATGGCACTTCATCGGACACCTGCAAACAAACAAGATAAAGTATATCGCTCCCTACGTGACCCTGATTCATGGCATCGACTCGTACAAGCTGCTTAGCGAGGTGAACAAGCAGGCGGAACAGAACGAGAGGGTGATAGACTGCTTGCTGCAACTGCATGTTGCACAAGAGGAAACGAAATTCGGTTTCAGCTTTGAAGAATGCAGAAAGATGCTGACTGACGGAGATTGGAAGAAGTTGACCCACATCCGAATCTGCGGATTGATGGGAATGGCAAGTAATACGGAGAATGAAGAACAAATAAAAGGGGAATTCCGTTCATTAAAGAGCTTCTTTGATGAGATAAAGAGGACACATTACGCTAATAAAGCGGAGTTCTGCGAACTCTCCATGGGGATGTCTCACGATTATCGTATGGCTATAGCTGAAGGAAGTACCCTCGTAAGGGTGGGTAGCAAAATATTCGGAGAAAGGACTTATTAAGAACCCATAAAAACACAGAGATTATGACTAATTTAAAAACAAGCTTTGCCGGATTACAACTAAAGAATCCGATTATCGTGAGCAGTTCGGGGTTAACCAATAGTGTGGAGAAGAACCGCAAACTGTGTGAGGACGGTGCAGGTGCCATCGTGCTGAAATCGCTCTTCGAAGAACAAATCATGATGGAAGTGGACACGATGCAAGATTCGGTGTACTATCCGGAAGGTGCTGATTATCTGAGAGAATCTCTTAAAAACCATAAGTTATCGGAATACCTTACGCTGATAGAAGAGAGTAAGAAAGCTTGTCCCATCCCTATTATTGCCAGTATCAACTGCTTCAACGACGCGGAGTGGGTGCACTTTGCCCAAGAGATAGAACATGCGGGAGCAGATGCGATTGAGATCAACATCTTAGCCTTGCAAACAGACTTGGAATATGAATACGGCGACTTCGAGCAACGGCACATAGACATCTTGCGTAGCGTAAAGAAGCATGTGACGATTCCGGTGATCATGAAACTGGGATATCGATTCACGAATCCGGTGACGCTGATCAATCAACTCTATGCCAACGGTGCAGCGGCAGTGGTGCTGTTCAACCGTTTCTACCAACCGGACATCGACATTGAGAAGATGGAACATTGCACCGAAAATGTTTTCAGTCACCCGAAAGAATTATCAAAATCGCTCCGTTGGATCGGTATCTCTTCATCAGTAGTAGACAAAATAGACTATGCGGCTTCCGGAGGCGTACATGCACCGGCAGATGTGGTAAAAGCAATTCTATCCGGCGCTTCGGCTGTTGAAATTTGTAGTACGATCTATATGAACACCAACGCCTACATTGGCGTGATGCTCCGCTTTCTGGATACATGGATGGCACGCAAGGGTTTTGAAAGCATTGCACAATTTAAAGGAAGATTGAGGGTGAAAGATGTGAAAGGGGTAAACACCTTTGAGCGTACGCAATTCTTGAAGTACTTCAATGACTACAAAGAGAAACAGTTTGTTGAAGATTAAATTGAAACGTGCACGTTTTTTTGAATGAAACGTGCACGTCAACGATTACTTAGCAAGCGAGTGAAAAAACGGAATCTCTACATTTGGTTTACGATAGATGGCTGAAGAATCTTCTTTCACCTGTGGCTGAGGAAGTTTTTCCCATTCGGCCTGCTCTGACCAATAGGTATTTCCACGGAAAGTAACTCCTGTGGGATAATTACCATAATCTCCCCCAATGTGCCGGATTCCTTTGCCGGTAAGGACAAATGTATTGTCAGTAAAAAGAAGACCATCGGCATATCCTGTCTCAAACGAAACAGAATGTCCGTGGGAACTGACGACAATGTTGTGGTGAATGGAAGTATTACACATGGGAACGAGCTTATTGTACGGATCGCACCAGACAAAGAAACCTGCCTGAGAATTTTTTCTTCCGTCATCGATGCTCACATTGTGATGGATCTCGTTATTTGTCCAGACGGATGCTCCGCCAAACTGAAAAAGGCCATAGCCGGCTCCCTCGTTGTTCATGGAAAGGTTGTATTGCATCACGGAATTGGTCACTCCACCGTCGAAGTCGAACCCTCCACCGTCTTTTGCTCCGGCAGCAGTCTTGTTATCGTGCGAGAAACAGTACTGTATGGTGAGGCTATCTGATTCATACGCCCAGATACCTACGGGGCCGTTGCCAATGCGAGGCATGTCCCACCCATTATTCATGGCTTCACAATACTCCACCATGACTCCGGTGGAATGGGCCACCAGGATACCACTACCGCTATGATTATCTTTGATACGGGGATTGCCGGGATTGTTTTCGGCGATGCAATGCCCGATATAGACATTCTTCACCTCTTTGTGTGACCACGGGCCACTCACTTCGATGCCATTAAACCCATTGTCGTGGGCATAGATGTGAGTCAAGCGGATATCACTTCCACCGTAAGTGCTGACACCATCCCACAAAAAGCCGTAAGCCTCGATACTATCTATACGCACATTGCTTGAATACTTGACATCAATGCCCGAACTTTCACTTCCCGTCAGTCGCCCCTCTCCACGCACGATAAGGTTACTAATGCAAACATAGCAAGAAGAATCTACCGCCAAAGCCGTATTTGCTTTGCCATCAATTACTGCTCTACCTCGTCCATAAGAACTGATGAAGAGAGGATGCCCGGCCATTCCTGCAAAGTGACGGATAGAGAGAGTCCCTGTAAACGTTTCTCCCCCCGCCAGAAGAATGCTATCTCCCGGCCAGAGACGAAGACGATTGACAGTTTCCAGAGCATGAAACGGGCGGTCGAAACTACCATCTCCTGTAGCCTTTCCTCTCTTTGCATCCACATAATAACAGGTACCACCTCCTTCATCTCCGGGAGGAATGGCCTGCATCTTCAAACTGAATACAGAGAGACAGAAAAAAAACGCATAGATATACTTTACCATAACGAATTACACTTTAATGAAAACTTTCTTTTGATACAAAAACCACAAAAACAACCAACAGACGGCGACATACCCCATGCTCAGTATCAGCGATTGGAAGGCAGGGAAAAGTCGGGTAGCAATGCCGGTGAAAAAGAAAGAATTGATGCCTGAAAAATTAACGATAACCTGCGCCATATAAATAGCGATGGAATTTAGCCCGATTACCCGAAAGAAGAACGACCAGCGGGTGAAGCCAAGCACATCAATCGTCCAATAGAAGAGGGCTAGCAGCAGAATGCTCAGACCTCCCGTAAGCAGGACAAAGGAGCTTGACCACAAGGCTTTGTTGAACGGTATCACTGTTTCTGCCAATAAAGCCAAAAGCAACAAAACCACACCGGAAAGAAAAAGGTTCAATGCTTTGCGGGACGGACGAGCCTGACTGCGCATCAGATAATTGCCGGAAAGCATTCCCAACAGTGCGGTAGCGATGGCAGGAACGAGACTGAGGAGCCCCTCAGGATCATAATTACCATTGTAAAGCACACCGGGCAGGAAGTTCCGATCGAACCAGGCGACGATATTGTTCTCGGGCACCAAAGTATTGGTACCGACAGCATCGGGAGCAAGTACATACAAATTGAGCAAACCATAACCGAGCAGGATGACAAAGATAGTAGTCCAAATCAGACTTTCCTTACGGATATGCATGTAGAGCAATGAAGCAAAGCACCATGCCAACCCGATATGTGCCAATACGCTCGCAAATCGGAAGGTTGCTATATCCATGTTCAGCCAACCGTTGTACACGAATCCGAGCAAGACAAGGATGCACGTTCGCTTGATGATGTGGCGATAGATGGAACCGTTCGTACCGTTTCGCTCCCGTCTTTTGGCCAGTGAGAAAGGAAAAGACACACCTGCGATAAACAGGAATAGCGGAAAAACCAAATCCATCAGGTGAAAACCGTCCCACGGCACATGTTCCATCTGTTCGGAGCACCAGGTCCACGCATTACCACCAAAAATACCGGAGAGTGCATAAATGATGCCGGGCACTCCCATGATCCAACACATGTCGAATCCACGCAAAGCATCAATCGACTGAAGTCTGTTCGTATTCTGTTTCATCTCTATTTCTATTTATTATTCCCAATTATCCGTTCGGAAAGAAGAAACCGGAAGGCCTCCCGTACCGAATAGTTCCCCTTTCACATCATCTTTGAAAGCATAGCGGACAGCTTTCGGAATATCCACCACTTTGCACGACACTACCACCGTACCGTTTGATTCGTCAATGTAGGCATCGGCTTTCTGAAAAACATGATTCTCACCTGCCACTTCAAACAGTTGCAGGGGCTTACCAAAGGCTGTGATTCCGCCAAACTGATTGGAGAAGTAAAGGATGGCTTTGTTGTCTTTCACCTCCATGCGCTCGTAACGGGGACTTTCGGCTTCGAAGCCGCTCATCCCATAAGTCTTGCTCAGCGCAAGCATGCCCAGCCTTTCGCCCACCTCCTTCTTATGAGCGGGATGAATTACCTGAGACTCTCCCACATCCATCAGCACAGCCATGCCACTGTTTGGAATCGTAGTGAGGCATTTCATCTGCGCTTCACGCTGATAAGCGGAGATCTCAGGCCACTGAGGAGTAAAGAAATTCCAGAGTTTATAATCGTAGGGCGCAATCTGTACAAAGTAGAAAGGAAATTCGCCGCATCCCCACTGTTTTCTCCATTCGGCAACCATCGCAGTAACAGAGGAAGTATATCGGGGCACATTGAAAATATTCGATTCTCCCTGATACCAGATCATGCCTTTCACCGCATAGCCAACAAAGGGATGAATCATGCCGTTGAAGAGTACGGTGGGTACATTGTTGATGGAAGGGTCCGTGCGATCACTACGGGCAGGAACGTCAATGTCTTTGAAGAGTTTACAGGCTTCGGGTGTCATCCAGGCTTCCACATTGGAACCTCCGTAACTGGCGTTGATGATGCCGATAGGCACACCGATATGCTTACGAAGGAAATCGGCAAAGAACCAACCCACCGCCGTACATTCGGCTACCGTTTGCGGAGAAGCATCCATCCATTTCGCCTTGAAACCATCCTGTGGTTTGTAAGCCGCCATAACAGGAATGTTCACAAAATGAATGTTACTACCTGCGGAGTTCAGGATGGCTTCGGTAGAGCCGCATACCGGTTGACAGTAGTATCCCTTCAACGGCATGCTCATGTTGGACTGTCCGCTAGCCAGCCAGACCTCCCCTATCCATACATTATTGAACGTATATTCGTCGCCTCCCTTCACCGTTAGCCGGTAAGGGCCTCCGGCAGAAGGAGTGGAGATGAGAATCTTCCACTTCCCTTGTTTATCTGTCGTAACGGAAGACGTCCGGTTATCCCATGAAGTGTATACGGAAATCTCCCGTCCCGGTTGCCCCCACCCCCATACGGGAGTCTTTGTTTGTTGTTGCAACACCATGTTGTCGCTAAAAATATCGGCAACTCTTAATTCCTGTGCCCAAGAGGAGATGGTAACGCCTACGAACAGGCAGATACAGGCTAACACTTTTTTCATCATTGCGCTATTTTTATTTTATATTCGGGAATGACAGTCCATTGATTGACTCTACACTGATTATAATCTTTGAGTGCGGGAGGCACATCGAAAAAGATCTTCTCCTCCTTGTTCAACGGGTAGACCACCAGCCTCAGCGTTTTGCCCGTTACACTACGCTCCTGCCTTTGCAATCCCATACTCCAGGTAACATTGGCATTGAAATCATCCGCCGAAAGCGTATGGTCGTTATACAGTTCAGCCCTGTCGCCCGTATAATTAAGATGCAGGTAGACTTCATTGACACCTTGATAAAGATTAGAAGGTATCCGCACATCCCATTCCTGAAATTCCGCAGTCGAAAGACTCGCGGCAAAAGCAGGGGCAGGTACGACTTTAGGAAGTAGCGGCCGATCAAAAGCTCTCAAAGGTGAAGGGAAGGTATACATATCCGCTGCCAGCCAGGACGAATCGGTCGACATCTCTATCCGGTCATCATTCATATATTCCACGAGAATACGAGCTGCGAATTTATGTTCCCCTTCCGTGTAGGGAAAAGCCAGATAGAGCGTATTCTCTGCTTTCGCAGCATACCCCGTGAGGTCGATCACATTCAGTTTACCCGGGATGACCGACTGAGACACCCATTGATTATTCAGGTTGATGCGTCCGCTCGTTTCAGGATAAAGATAAAGCGTAACTCTTCTGAATGCCGAAGGATTATCGAGACTAAACTCTTTGAAGAAGATGCGATGATAACGTTGTAGCGTAGCATCAATCCCTTTAAAATTACCCGTTTCCAGCCATTGAGCGTCGGAAAGCAAACCATGAGGAGTAAGAATTACCTGAGGAGTCTGTACGGGTGTGTTTACCGTTGAGTCAACAAACCGCCCATTGGCATTCAGCGAACTATACTTCATTTGGTTTTGTGGGGAATAGATATACACATTCTCTTTATCAGCATACATATTCGCAGCGGTAATGAAGCACTTTTTCTGCCCGTTGAGGGTAAAGAGCCAGCAATTATCCGCCTCTTGCTGAGTAAGGATCAGTACATCTTCCGTTGTTCCGTTCTTCATTTGAAGAGTAACCCGACAGTTCTTACCGGGTTGCAATCCCGAGACCATCCATCTACCGGCATCCTTACGAACGACTGCACGAGACTGGTCCGGAACGGTTACGCCCTCTAGTCCTTCGGCATCGAAAGCCATCTCTACGGGAATATTCTTGTTTTGAAAGAACAGATTCGTACGGCCTACCGTACCGATCAGTTGGGCTGTGGCATACTTCATGCGAGCTGTGCCTATCTGAAGATTGAGCGGCCAGATGAAAACCGTACTATCCGGTATATCGACTCCCTTACGTGGGAATTCTACCGTTTCATCCTGAAAACGAACGGAAAAACGATTATTCTTGCTCGGTTGACGGGATTGATAGCGTGCATAATGAATGCCGAAAAGAAATCCTGAATGATTGTCCGAGCGGACAGCCGTTTGCAGTTCCCCTTCAGCGGAAGGAGCGATGACCGTTGCCATCGGAGCAAGCAGGCAGCCAAATTCATCGACAAAATAGTGTAACTTCTTCACCTGCTTGTATGCCTCCGAAATCTCTCCCGACTCTCTCACCGCCGCCTGAAAATCATACGACTTAGCCGGGACACGACTCCAATAACCCGTTTCGTCCTGATCTTCATTCGTGGTATGAAGTAAGCCACGGAACTGTGTGCCACCACTAAAAGTGTAATAACCTAGCAGATTACTACCCGAACCCAGCTTAGCCGTAATCATGCCCAAACCATCGATGGGATTGATCACCAGCCGACGGTGATAGGTGTTCTGCACCCCTACTCCCATCTCACAAGTGAAGAAAGGATAATCCTCATACGTCATATACACATCCTTGTAGGCTATCTGATCATTACCTATATGCTTGTTGTCACGAAAAGAATCAAACTTGAAATTGCCCGGCTGGAGCTCTTTATTGACATGCTCCACCCACGGTGCATCCGGATAGCCACCCCACAACGGAATGACCTGATAGGGAGGTACAGAGCCGTTGCCCCAACCGGTAACCGTATAAATAGGCACCTCCATGCCTAACTTCAAGGCCGTATCTTTGAGCCACTGAATATGTTCCTCTCCCGCTTTGGCATACCAATATTCATTCTCTAACTGAATGCCGACAATGTTGCCACCATCTTTGTAGTACAACCCGTTGACCTGTGCGGCTATCTGAGCAAAGTAGCGTTGAACGTAGTTTTGATAAACCACATCGTTGGAACGATCTTTAATAAACTTCTTGCGTAAAATCCAGTCGGGTGTTCCGCCATTGCGAGCCTCCCCATGCGCCCAGGGACCAATTCGAAGAAACACCAGCATATCCTGTTCCTTGCAGAGTTCCACAAATGCACGAAGATCCTTTTCCCCTTCCCAATCGAATTCCCCTTCCACCTCTTCGTGACGGTTCCAGAAAAGATAAGTCGAGATAATCCGGATGCCACACGCTTTCATTTTCAGGATGCCATCCAACCAATGATCACGCTTGACACGTGAAAAATGAAACTCCCCCATGACAGGCAGAAAAGGTTTCTCTCCCAACGTAAGGTAACGACTATTGATGGCTATTTTAGCATCTCCCGAACCGGAACTGCCCATTTTAAACTGTCCGGTTAACGGTTTCTCGTACACATTGGAAGCATCAAATTCATGTTTTTGTTGCGCCATGCCCTTTGCGGGAAGTAGGAAAAGCATCCCCAGGAACAAATGCCACGCAACGTGTTTCGTCATTTCAGATTTCATATCAAGGTTATTATTTCGTATTTTTCAAATTTAAGGACCAGCTATCTTTCCACGGTATGGTCATCCGGGAGCCATCAAACTCTACCGGCAACCAAATATACGAAGAATGAATAAGATCCGTCTTTTTCCAGCGATCAAACATTGCCATGTATTTATCTTCTCCCGCTATCCGGAGCACAAAAGTGCTTTGCGCATAGAATGTTTTATCCGCATCCTTGCCCGTACACGGATCTTCCTGGGTAGTCCACACACCCAACATGGAATCGGCCACGGCATAAGAAGCCTTATTCGGATCCCATCCGGTACAACCCGAAGAGAGAAGATAATACTTCTTGTTTCTCTTGAAAACGGCAGGAGCTTCCCGCTTTTCATGAAGAAGGATACGCCTGTATTCCCCCGACGGCCTGGTATAATCATCGGTCAGCAAACTAACCATGAGGCTCTCGTTCCAATCGGTGGAACAGATGTGATAAGCCCGTCCGTCGGTATCTTTGAACAGCGTCTGATCACGGCTATCCAAACCATTCGGTTTGAAGGATCCCAGATAGGTAAACGGTCCGGTAGGTGAATCGGACACCGCTACTCCGGCGGCCCCTTTTCCATAATCGGGACTATCGATGTGCATCCAGAGAACGAATTTCCGTGTTTTCTCGTTATAGAGTACTTTGGGGCGCTCGATGATCTGCGACGGATGCAAATCCGACAAGGAGTCCTGCGGAAGAGAAGACAAAACCATTCCTTCAAACTTCCAATGAACCAAATCGGCAGACGAGTAGCACGATACCCCTTGAGCATCCGCTCGCCAACACTCCCATGATTTGACCCTCTCCAGTCGGTAAGTAGAATCACCCTTGCACTCTCCGTACCAATAATAACGCCCTTCGTGGTACAAAATGCCTCCTCCGTGCGCATTGATCGGATTGCCATCAACATCATGCCAAAGCTCTCCGGGAATAATGTCATTCGGTGCTTTACCCGATTTGTTGGTACAAGAGACAGTACAACAGACCACGAGTGCCAGCATGAGGTAAAAAAGCAATCTATTTTTTCTTTCCATTCTTTTTTAATTTAGTTTTTACTTAACTGTGATCCGGACGGATGCTTGTTGCAGACCGGGAGAGGTAACCGTCAGCGTTATTTCACCCGGAATACCTTCCGGACGTAAGATGGCCAAAGCCCTGCCTTTGTACACCTTCGGAGTGAGTGAACGGAAGCTCTCCATATCCGTAGGAGAAGCATTTCCTGAACCGGCAATGCCCCCTTTTCCACTTACACTCAACAACACCTTTGCATGACTATCCGTAATCGTGTTTCCTTCCCTGTCTATTACAATAATGTGCACATAAGAAAGATCATTGGGCGACGCCAGCAATTGGGTACGATCTGCCAATAATTTGATAGCAAACGGTTTACCCGGCGTTTTAAGCACCATCGAATCAGTCTCCCGACCGTTTGTCACATTCACCGCCTTCAACTCTCCCGGTTGGTATTCTACACGAAAGGAAACCGTGTACTTCTTGTCAAGGCCAACCACCTTTTCTCCCAGTAACTTTCCGTTCAGATAAAGACGTACAGAGTGTGCGCGACTGTAAACATTGACATTCATCTCCTTCTTCTCAAAACCAGACCAGCTCCACGAAGGATATTCATCGGTCCACCCCCAATAACTAACTTTCTCAACAACTCCTTCTCTAACAGGGGGATGCACACAAACAGTAAGGGGAGCTCTCCGCCAAACTACATCCCGATAATAAGACTGAGACTTCTTATCCCCGCACAAATCAATATCCCCGCACCAGGCATTAAACCACGGCCATTCAAGAAATTGAGGATTTACTTCTTCACTCTTCAATTTGAGGGCATGACCGATACCCGCTTCACCCAGATAATCAAGAGCCGTCCATACAAAATCTCCAATGATATATGGATGTTTCTCCACTAAGTCCCAGTTGATTGCCGCTTCGCCGGCAGTAGATTCACTGCCAAACAGGATGCGCTGCGGAAACTTCCGATGATCATTCTCGTACTCAAACCACATATAGTTGTATCCACCCACGTCGAGAGTAAAAAAAGCGATATGCGAATCCGTTTTCCACGAAAGACGGGGATTATCCCAATAATCATTCACGGCAGCCGTTACCGGTCGGGTGCTATCGTAACGAAGAACCACATTCTTCAGATAACGGGCAATGTTAACACCCGAAGAATCGGAGCGTTCCTGAATTTCATTACCAATGCTCCACATAATCACCGAAGGATGATTCCTGTCACGCTGCACCATGGAAGCCACATCCTGCTCCGCATACCGATCGAAGAAACGATGATAGTCATTCGGGTTTTTAGGCTTTCTCCATTGATCGAAAGCCTCATCAATCACCAACAGCCCAAGTGTATCGCATGCAGTGAGGAATGCCTCACTGGGGGGATTATGCGCACACCTCACAGCATTATAACCATTGGCTTTAAGCAATTCAACCTTCCGCACTTCCGCTCTGTCGATCGCAGCCGCACCCAGAAAACCATTATCGTGATGAATACAACCGCCCTTTAACTTCAGTGAATGCCCATTAAGCAGCAATCCTTTTGAAGCACTAAATTCAAGCATTCGAATGCCAAAAGGAATTTCATTACGGCAAACCACCTCACCTTGTTTGTTGACCAAAGAGAGTGTTGCTTTATACATGAAAGGAGTATCCGTTGACCAGAGTTGCGGTTTGGCAACAACTAATGGAATAGATGCCTCCCGTTCCTCTCCGGGGTGAAGAGCAAAATCACGACTCGCCGTACTCACCACCTCCCCTTGCGGAGAAAGGAGACGAACGATAAGCGAAGCCTTCTGATAAGTAAAATATTTATTATAGATGGTCGATGATAACTGTAAACGAGCTGAATCCGCCGTCAGAGCAGTGGTCACGATAGCATTGCTCCAATCCTTCAGATGAAGCTTATCGGTAGTCAGCATCCAGACGTGCCTGTAAATGCCCGATCCGGAATACCAACGCGTATTCTTACCTTGGTTGGCCACTCTGACCACAAGCGTGTTCACCTTGCCCGGTGAGAAACAATACGCAGATATATCGCAAGAGAAAGAAGTATATCCATTGGGATGAAAACAGACCTTTTTACCGTTGACCCACACATCCGTCTCCATGTACGCCCCTTCAAAATAGAGAGCATGCAACTTCTCTTCCTCTGCCGCAGGGATCACAAAAGTACGGGCATACCATCCTACCCCGCCCACTGTATTACCTGTAGATTTGCCTCCGGCACTGTGACGGGTAAACGGTCCGCATGTGACACCTTGCTGTTGATTGGAAAGCGGCTCAATGCTCCAGTCGTGAGGTAAGTCCACCCTTCTCCATTCCGAAATACCGGCAGGAGAGCCGGTAGTATTCTCTGTCCCATCGAGACGAAAATACCACCCACTATCCATACAGCTTTTTCCGGTAGAGAAAACCTCCTTCTGCCTGCATCCTGAAAAAAGAAGGACACACACCAAGGATACATACAATAAGCTTTTACTTCTCATGCTGCAATGCTTCCGTTTCAATTATTGATAAATAGGATTTTGGATGAGCGCCGTATTCTTTTGCATCTCGCTACGAGAGATCGGGATCAGGTAATGACTGTTATTCCATGCCCTGTTTTCAAAATCAAACTCCTTGTAGCTTCCGCCGTCCACCTTCACTCCACGAGCCACAACATAAGCCTGAGAAGCAATCATCCATCTGCGTACATCGAAGAAACGATGACCTTCCCATGCAAGTTCCACCCTGCGTTCGTTGCGATAGCGAGCGAGCAATGCCGTACCGGTTTCCGAATCAGAGACATCCGGCATGCCGGCTCTTTCACGGATCTTATTCATGGCCGACCGAGCAGACGGTTCATCTCCGAGTCCGAGGCAAGCCTCCGCATAATTGAGCAATACTTCCGCATAACGAATCTGAATGTACGGTTCCGGTTGTCTGGAACCATAGTAGTAATTGTTTTCAGAAGGTGAAATAAACTTGCGAATGTAATATCCAGTGGTGTTCCCTTTATTACTATCCGCACCTGTTATATCAATGATAGAAGGAGTGGTAGCACCCCAGGAATTGAGAAACCACGAAGCACCATTGTAAAGTATAGAGGCATAAAAACGCGGATCCCTTCCTGTGTAAGGGTTGCTTTTCTGCGTATTAAAATTGAAGCTTGTTCCGTCCGCATTCTCAAAAGCGTCAGCCAGATTGGCTGTAACCTGATTCAAAGCAAAACCGCCGTAAGAAGGAGTACCGCATACCCATGCCACCCAATCGGTAGCATAATAAGGAAAATTCTGCTTATCATATTGAGTAATAAAAATCTGTTCCGGAGAACTCATCTGCAGAAACAATTGCTGGAAGTTGGCCACAGGATCACTATTACCCTTATAAAGATCATATCCGAGCGTCATCACCTTTTCGGCAGCAGCCTTGGCGGCCTTATATAGTGTTTCCCTGTTATCGCTCACATACCCGATTAATTCAGGATGAGCGTAACTGCCGGCCCACGATGCATTGGAGTGATACAGATCACTTGCGGCATAAAGCAACACTCTGGATTTCAGCGCGTAAGCAGCTCCTACCGTTGCCCGGGTCTTATCAGACTGATCTTTCAGTTTGTCATCCGCTACGGCAGCATCAAGATCGCTCACAATAAAATTCACCGTTTCCTCGAACGTATTACGGGGAGTATTATAATTATCACCAATGTTGATCACCTTATCAATCAGTGGAACCCCTCCATACTGTGCCATCAACAGAGAGTAAAAATACCCTCTCAGGAAATGCACTTCACCGATCAGTTGTAGCTTCTTGGTATTGTCCGTGAACTCCACAGCATCTATTTTGGAGAGAAAAAGATTACATGCTCTGATATTGGTGTAGACTGATTTCCACCACCAATTTTCCATGCAAGTAGCCCAATTGGCCACAAATGCCCCCTGATCATCGGGTGTCATGGTACTGGTAAGTACCCTTGTCGTTACCCCGTCATTCTGAATAGGCACAGCTTCATCTACCAATGAAGCACTCATGTACCATTGATACGGATAAGGAATGCCCAGATAAATCTTGTAGACAAAACTCTCTATCAAGCTTGGGTTGGACCACACGGCATTGTCATCATATTGATCTCCCGGCACCGTGTCAAGATAGTCACTACACGAAGAGAATAAAAAGACCAGGAGTAGTGTTATGGTTGAAAATAATTGTTTCATAGTCTGTTGATTTAAAAGTTAATAGAAACACCTGCGGTTATAATTCTTTGTATCGGATAACCTTCACCTGCATATCCGTCACCTTTATATTCCAATTCAGGATCAAAGTCCTTCATATCGGGTGCATAAGTAAACAGATTCATTCCGCTAAGATTTATCCGCAGTTTTTCAAATCCCCATTTATGCACAAGAGATGTAGGAATGGTATATCCCAGTTCTATTGTTTTCAGTCGGATAAAATCCGTGCGGTGGAGCCAGAAAGTATTTGGATTTTCGGAACTTACCCAATACTGTTCATTGCGATTGAATGTACGTGGATAGTTTGCATTAGGGTTATCTACCGTCCAACGTTTATCATAGAATGATTTGAAATAATTAATGCCATCTTTGCTTCCCAAAGCCTGCACGTAACGCACCCCTCCGGCTTGTCCCTGAAAGAGGAACGAAGCGTCAAAGCCTTTGTATGTGGCAGATAAATTTAGTCCACCCGTCCACCGGGGTATGTTACTTTTATAAATACGAGTCTTATCCTCACCGGTGATCTGTTTATCTCCGTTCACATCTTTGAAAATGATATCTCCCGGAACCGCTCCATCCATGTGTGGATAATTGTCTATCTCAGTCTGATTATGGAAAATGCCGATAGCCTGATAGTAAAGACTCGAATTCATGGGGTGACCCGTTTGCTGTTGCCACACCGGTGCCCCTGGCGCCTCATCAAAGAAGATGATCTTGTTCTTGGCATAACCACCGTTCAGAGCAACACGGTAGCTGAAATCACGGATTTTGTCTGTCCATGCCATCTCAAAGTCAAATCCCTGGTTACGCACCTTCCCCAGATTGATATCAGGCAAAATATCTGTCATCCCGGTAGCATCGGGTACCGAAGCCGTTTGAGGGATTAATATCTTTGAACGCAAATTATTGAAATAATCGGCTGTAAGAGAGAAGCGATTATCAAGCATGGTCAAGTCAAAACCAACGTTCATCTGATCCGCCTCTTCCCACTGTACTTTAACGTTGGCAGCAAGACTCTCGTAATAAGTAGAATTGTTCGTCTGACTACCATTGACAAAATCCTGCCAATATTTAGCATAGAGCGAGTAGAATTGATACGGATCGATGAGATCGTTCCCTGTTTTTCCATACGATGCCCTCAGCTTAAAATTGTTTATCAGACCACCGATCTTACTATTCTTCCAAAAGTCCTCTTCGGATAAGCGATAAGCCAGAGAGAGCCCGGGGAAAAAGCCCCAGCGTGTGTCGGAAGCAAATTTACTTGATCCCTGATATCTCCATACAAATTCGGCAATGTATTTGCTTTTATAAGCGTAGTTGACACGACCGAAATAGTTCATCCAGCGATTCTTGCCCGGATTGGAACCATTGGCATATTGGCTGTTCGGATCGCCAAAGTTCAGTTCGTCGGGAAAAGTCGTCGTATAGTTCCTCCGCTCGGCACTAAACCAGTTTGAGTTATTTTCTATGTTCTCTATACCTGCTAATAAAGACACATCGTGTACTTTGGCAAAGGTGCGCTGATAGTTTACCAGCAAGTTCAGCAAATATTCCTTACTGATATCCAGTTGTTGAGTCAGATTGCTGGAAGAGCCATATTGTCCTTTCACCAATGTGGGAAGCCCTTCGGCACCTGTCGTTGTCCCGTCCCATGTATATAAATCATATTTCTTATTAAACTTTTTGGTGTAATTGAGTCCGCGGTCAATGGCAGCAATACCTGTGAGCGATAAACCTTCCACCCAAGGTATTTTCACATTCACCTTTGCATTGATGTTGAACACATATTTTTCTCCTTTGTTATAACCGGCCTTGGAAGTAGACTGAACAACGGGGTTGTTCTGATTCTGCAAATCCAAAGGGGGACCAGGTAGGCCATTAGGCCATACAGCCGGCAAGATGGGACTGGCCGTCATCAAATCGCGAAACAATCTGGCAGAACCGACAGAGAGGAAATTACTCTGTTCCATACGCATATTGGCATCCACCGACAGGCTGATATAGTTGTTTATCTTGCCATCAATATTCGCACGGAGATCGTGCTGTGAATACTTGCTCGCACTATTTTTGAAGAATCCATCTTGTGAACGGGTAGACAAAGAAACATACGCTTGTAGTTTCTCCGTACCGCCCGACATCGTCACGTTGGCATTTTGTTGCAACGACCAGGTCTTCAAAACTTCCTTAAACCAATCGGTATTCGGATAACGCCAGGGGTCACTCCCATCGGCATATTTCTGTATTTCCGCAGACGTATACGTATTCGGAGTAAGCTCGTTCACCAGTGTAGCATATTCTGCCGCATTGGTAAGCTTAGGCGTTTTTGTCGGTTGCGACCATCCTGCAGAATAAGAAGCGGTAATCCCCAGTTTCTCTATCTTGCCACGTTTAGTCGTCACAAGTATCACCCCATTGGCAGCCTGCGAACCGTAAATAGCCGCCGATGCATCTTTCAATACAGTAATGTTCTCAATAGTAGAAGGATCGATACGCTCCAAAGAACGATTAGGCACTCCGTCAATCACCACCAACGGAGAGTTATCGTTCAAGGAACTTTTTCCACGGATATACATGGTCGCATAATCCGAACCCGGTTCACCACTCTGAGCAACCACAACCAGTCCGGGTACAGTGCCCGCCATAGAGTTGGTTACATTCATTGCCGGAGATTTGATGATCTCCTTACCGCTAATAGAACTGACCGAACCCGATAACGTTGTTTTCTTTTGTACTCCATAGCCCACTACCACCACTTCATCAATCACTTTAGAGTCTTCCAGAAGCGTGATATTGATATCCCCGGAAGCAGAAGCTACACGCGTCACCGTTTTATATCCTATATAAGAATAGACTATTTTGCTTCCTCCGGGAACCATCATTGAATAGTGACCTTCTATATCGGTAATTACTCCAACAGAAGAATTTTCAACACGAACGGTTGCTCCGATGATGGGACCACCATCTTTGTCCGTCACGCTACCCGTAATCTTAAGTTCTTTTTGTTGCTGAACAGAAAGGGAAGAAGTAGATTCCGTTTTGTTCCATGCACGAGCGAAAGTCATCAAAGACCCGCCCACCAACAGCAACAAAATGAAGAATAACCTCCTGATCTGAATTTGAGTTTGTTTTTTCATAATGATTATAATTTTAGAATTAACTAAGGCGAAGATAGATGTTCTGTTCTTATTCGGATAACACATTAAAATTAGATTATAGCACAATCGTATTCCTTCATATTACCGATAACAAGAAAGAGGCGTTTTATAATAGAATCGTGCCGATAGTACTCTTAAGAGCTATCTCAAGGGCATGAAGATACGAAAATGGGGAACATAAAATAGGATATAATAAAAATATCCTCTAGATTTGTTTTCCCATTAACCGGCGTACTATGAAACGAATCATCATCACCTTATTCTTATTGCAACAAACGTTCTTTTTGTTCTCTCAGGAGTTCCGACATTATGATACGATGGACGGACTCTCGAGCATAGAGGTCACTTCGATCTGCGAAAACGAGAATTTTATGTGGATGGCCACTACCGACGGATTGAATCGGTTTGACGGCCGGAACTTCAAGGTGTACAAAAGAGAAAACGGGAATCCAAACAGTCTGACGGCCAATAACATTGAGACACTTCTGTTTGACTCCCGCGGGCTGCTTTGGATAGGATTAAAAACAGGAGGTGTTGATATCTACGATCCACAAAAAGATCAGTTTACCCATTTGCGAAACATCATCAAAGGGAAATGTCCGCACCGCGTGATCTCCATCTTTGAAGACTCACAAAAAAACATCTGGTTGGGAAGCTGGGAAGAAGGTTTATACAGGTTGACCCCAAACAAAAATCACGGTTATGACATATCGGCGTATTACGACGGATACATCATTTCAAGCATCTTGGAGAAGCCCCGGGGATACGTTTGGTTCGGAAGCTATTTTGGTTTTTTCGTTTACGATCTCAAAAGCAAACAATGGATTGAAAAAGGAAAAGGCAACATGGCCGTCACCCAATTTTTGGATAGCGGAGAGAAAGATGCCCTCTGGTGTTCAACCTGGAATTCAGGACTACTGAAAATGCAATGGAACGGCACAAAGCCTATGCAAGTGAAGACTGAAGCAAAACACACCGGCAAAGAGTTTCTGTCTATCTTCAGAATGTTGCAAGGTGCCGGAAATAATTTATATCTCGGAACATGGGGTGAAGGAGTAAAGATGATCAATGCAGATGACAGCAACATGCGGTTACTGGCCAACAAAAACTTTGATGCCTCACTCATAAATTGCCTTTACAGGGACAAATACAACGACATCTGGATAGGCACTTTCGGGAAGGGAATCTATCGGTTTAACCCGGATGAAAACGGGATCAAACGTTTCCCCGTTTCACACGAACTACCCGTATCGGCCATGTCGCTCACTTCCGTAGAAAACAATTCTATTCTGGTAGGTACACAAGGCAATGGAGTGTATCTATGCCGGTTAGCGGATAATAGTATTGTAGCTAAATCCGGAAACATAAAAAACGGATCACTCAATAACTATATCTTGTCCATGTACTCGGACCATCAATTCATCATGGCAGGACATGACGGATACGGATTTCTATACCACTTCAAAGAGGGCAACACACACGAGGAGTTGAGTTTAAAATCATTTTCGGGCGACAAACAATTGGAAAAAATAACCTCCTTCTTCTACAGCGACGACGGACGTGTATGGATCGGTTCCAAACAGAACGGCCTGATGTCCGTCAAACCTGATAAGAAGAAAGAAAGTTTCACCCGATATATGCATTACGATTCCTTCGGGCGTGATGAGATAACCGGTTTTGCACCCTACGACACACATCATTTATGGATTTCATCGCACAGCGGATTATACCTGTTCAACACACAAAGCAATAAAATAGAGAAGAATGGACACATCATATCCGACGAGATAGTGTACAGTTTAGCGATGAACAAACAGAATCATTGTTTGTGGATAGGTACATCAACCGATCTGTTGCAAATAGATAAAGGATCTACGCAGGCACATTCCGTTTTTCCGTCAGATATTCTGCCCAAAGGTGCGATCAAAGATTTGACGCTCGACTCGGAAAACAACTTGTGGTTCTCTATCGGAGGACGCATCTTTTGCTACATGACCACCCGAAAGATGATCAAGGAAATAAACTCCACCGTTTTTGGAAAGCATACCATCTTATCGGCATCACGAGCCATTATTGACAACCGAGAGCATATCGTATTCGGCAGCACAGACTATTTGATCATCATCGATCCACACTTGGCATTGAATCAATCCGAGAAAACAAAGATACTACTGACTGAACTACAGGTAGACCATCAAAGGGTAAAAGCAGGAGAAAAGATACACGATAAAATAGTCTTGACCAAAGAGGCGGAGTACGTATCGTCCATCGAACTATCCTATAAATCGAAATGGGTAACCCTCTCTTTTACGGAGACAGGAACGGATTTTTATAACAATAAGTACCAGTATCGCATCCGTGGATTTAGCGATAACTGGCAATACCTAAACCTCTCCTATCCCATTTCCTTTTCACAACTCGTGCCTGGAAGTTACGTGCTCGAAATACGAAAATACGATGGATTTGCCGACAAACCCGTCTGCTGGTCCATGGATATAACCGTCACTCCACCCTGGTGGAACACAGGATGGTTTTACACGTTGCTCATTATTTGTATTGCAATCACTCTGGGGTTAATTGTATACCTCATCTTACGACGTTACAAAAAACAGCAGTTAAGAAGACTACACAAGATAGAGAGAGTGAAACAAGAAGAACTGTTGCGTGAAAAAGAGAGCTTCTTTGCCGGACTGTCTCATGATCTGTTGACCCCTTTCTCGTTAATTGTGGCTCCGGCAAACGACCTGCTACGAGAAAGCACTAAAGAAGATCCGCATTATGAGAAACTTGAAATAATAGCCAAAAACGCCTCCTTCTTATCCGAGATATTCAGTACGATACTCGATTTCAAAAGAGCCGAGTTTTCCGACTCCGAGATAAAGGAAAGAAAAACCGAGATAGTATCGTTTACCCGTTTAGTCGTTCAGTCGTTTGCCTACCTGGCAAAATCCAAAAACATCGGATTGGATTATCAGCCATCAATGCCCGAGCTCCACCTCCTGATAGACCATGTAAAGATAGAAAGGATACTATACAATCTGATCAGTAATTCACTAAAATATACTTCGGAAGAAGGGATGATTACCGTCTCACTGGATTATGATGATTCCAGGTCGGAACTCTGTTACCAGATAAAGGATAACGGAGCAGGCATCGAGAAAATCAACCAACTAAAGGTATTCGACAAATTCTATCGTGAACCGAAGTATGCCCATAGTCACACTTCACAAGGTTTCGGCATCGGCCTCTACGTGGTGAAACGTTTTGTAGCCATGCTAAACGGAAAGCTCTCCATTGAATCCGAACCGGGAAAGGGAACGAAAGTCAACATTACCCTGCCTGCCGCCGTTTGCCCCAATGAAATGGATAAAGAGCTTGACGCAGCAAAGAGTAGCAGCAAGCAAGATGATGCAATCACCATCCTGCTGGTGGAAGATAATGAAGAATTAAGAGAGTATCTGAAAACAAAATTCTCGTCACATTTTACTGTGATCACTGCCCGAAACGGTGTCGAAGCAATGGAACTCATAGCGGAATACTTGCCCGAAATTGTGGTGTCGGATGTGATGATGCCCGAGAGTGACGGATTCACTTTGTGCCGTAGGATAAAAGAAAACAGCCTGTATGCCGATATATTCGTGATACTGCTCACGGCAAAATCGTCGACAGATGATGAACTACAAGGTTACAAAGCCGGTGCGGATATCTACATCAAAAAACCATTCGATTCCGATGCGCTCATCAATCAGATGATCAATATCAACCAGACGCGTCAGAAGAGAAAAGCCCAACTCTTAGGAAGACTTGTTTCTCCGGATAGCAAGGATATAGAGTTTGACCCGAAAGACCAGTTCCTGCAACAATCGATGAAAGTAATTGAAGAGCATCTGATGGATGCCGACTTTAAGATTGATGAGTTTGCAGCGGAAATGAATATCAGCAAAACGGTGCTGCATCGTAAGTTCAGAGCATTAGTAGGACAAACGCCCAACCAGTTTATCCGCACCATCCGCCTGCGAAAAGCGGTCAACCTGCTCAACAACAGCGAACTGACTATTGCAGAGATTGCTTATCTGACGGGGTTTAATCAATCGCACTACTTCATCAAATGCTTTCGGGAAGTGTATAATGATACACCAAAGAATTTTAGACAGAAGAAACAGGAGCGAGATGAAAAACAAGAAGAAGAATGATAACTATTCAAGACATGTGAGGCTAACATACAATTATTAAAGAAGAAAGAGCCGAGTATTAAAGGCTTTCTATCCTTTTTCTAAGCATTTTCGATACTAAAACTAGTTCGTCACTCAATTGTGTGACCTTCGTCCCGCGGCTGTGTGACTAAAGTCCCGCAATTGAGTGACCATGGTCACACAATTGCGGGACGAAATATTAAAAGAATAAAGAGTGCTTAGCCTCTCCGTTCTTTGTTGTTAGCTTACCGTAGTCTACATCAAGTTACTAGCTAGTTCACTCAGATGACTACGCTCTCCTTTCACCAGATTGATGTGAGCAAAGATGTTCTGGTCCTTCATGCGATCGATCATGTAAACCAAGCCATTGGACTGGCTATCCAGATAAGGTTGATCTATCTGCTGAATATCACCCGTAAACACCATTTTCGTTCCTTCGCCCGCACGGGTAATGATGGTTTTGATTTCATGCGGAGTGAGGTTCTGCGCCTCATCGATGATGCAATACGTATCGCTCAGACTGCGACCACGGATAAAGGCGAGGGCTTCGATGACCAGTTGATCGCTCTTCTGCATATCCTCAAGGCGCTTCACCTCGGGAGAGTTGCCGGGAAACTGGTGCTTGATCACGTTGAGATTATCAAACAAGGGCTGCATATAGGGCGCTACTTTCTCTTGCGCATCACCGGGCAGGAAACCGATGTCTTTGTTGGACAGCGACACGATAGGACGAGCCAGAAGTATCTGCTTATAATCGGTGAGTTTAGACAATGCGGCCGCAAGCGCAAGAAGAGTCTTGCCGGTACCTGCCTTTCCAGTGAGTGCCACCAGCTTTATCTCAGGATCATCGAGCACTTCGAAAGCAAAACTTTGCTCGGCATTGCGAGGTTCGATGCCATAGTTCTTTGATTTGCCTACACGGTTGACCGTATGAGTGAACGGATTGTAGCGCGCCAACACGCTGTTACGATCACTCTTGAGCACAAAACATTCATTGGGACGAAGAATATCTTTGAAATCGAACTCCGCCACATCCAACCCCTCCTTAGAGGAGTAAATACGATCGATCAGTGCCGGATCAATCGCATCAAACACTTCGTTCGATTTCTCGAAAATATCGACATTGACAACCTTATCGTTGATGTAATCTTCGCAAAGTACCCCAATGGAACGCGCCTTCATACGCAGATTGACATCTTTGGTTACAAGGATGGTTTTGGTACGAGGATATTTCTGTTCGAGATAATCGGCTACGGCAAGAATTTGGTGATCGGGAATATGTTCGGAAAAGGAAGCTTTGACACGTTCGGACTGAGTGCTGCCGGTCATGACAAACAACCGACCTAACCCCTCGCCCAGCGGCGCTCCTTTTGTGAAAAGGCTGTCATCTGTGATGGCATCCAGCTCTCGTACAAACTCACGGGCATTGAAATTTATCTGTTCGTTCCCTTTCTTGAACTTATCTAACTCCTCAAGGACCACAATGGGTAAGTAGATGTCGTTTTCCTGAAAGTTTCTGAGACAGTTGTAATCGTGAAGAATTACGTTTGTGTCGAGCACAAAATTCTTTTTAGTTCCCATACATGTTAGATTTTAAATGTTGATATTTGCAATCTGTAACCTAAACGGGCTGTATATTGATACTAACCCGCTCACTAAAGTAACAATTAAGAAGGACAAACGGGATAAATATCCTGTTAAAAGATGACAAACAATGAATTATCAGGAAACATTGATGTATTTATACAGCGTAGCGCCACTTTTTCAGCAAGTAGGCAGCAAGGCTTACAAAGAAGGATTGGAAAATACACGAACGCTGGATGCGCATTTTGGACATCCACATCAATCTTATCACACCATTCATGTGGCGGGAACGAACGGCAAAGGTTCCTGCTCACACACGCTGGCTGCCATCCTGCAAGAGGCGGGTTACAGGGTGGGACTCTATACTTCGCCACATCTGGTAGATTTTCGGGAACGAATTAGAGTAAATGGTGTACCGATGCCGGAAGAATATGTGGTCAATTTCGTGGAAGAGCAACGAGCGTTCTTTGAACCTTTATTTTCCTCTTTCTTTGAATTGACTACGGCCATGGCTTTTCGTTACTTTGCGGATGCTAAAGTGGATGTGGCGGTGATTGAAGTGGGATTAGGCGGAAGACTGGACTGCACCAACATTATCACTCCCGATGTAAGCGTGATCACGAATATCAGCTTTGACCATACTCAGTTCCTGGGGGATACGCTTGCTAAGATTGCCGGAGAGAAGGCGGGCATCATGAAACCCGCTATCCCCGTAGTGGTAGGCGAAACAACGGAAGAAACACGGCCGGTATTTGAGGCTAGAGCCAAAGAGGTAAACGCTTCGATCATTTTTGCCGAGGACGAACAACGGCTTTCGGGTGCGGAGATGGGTGCAAGGGGATTCTGGAACTATCAATGTGCAGACTATCCCAACTTGCAAGGAGAGTTGGGCGGCCTCTGCCAACTGAAAAATACGAACACGCTGCTGAGTGTGCTACCCTTACTTAAAGAAGCGGGGTATCGCATCACGGAAGCGTCCGTACGCAAAGGCTTCGCACAAGTCTGCGAACGGACAGGGTTGATGGGACGTTGGCAAAAACTGCAAGAACACCCAACGTTGATCTGTGACACGGGACACAACGTAGGAGGTATGACGTACATCTGCGAGCAATTGAGACGGCAAACGTATCACACACTACACATTGTGATAGGCATGGTGAACGACAAAGACATCAGGGGAGTAGTGGCATTGCTACCCAAAGAAGCGGAGTATTACTTTACGAAAGCGAGCGTGAAGCGGGCTTTAGCGGAACAGGAACTAAGTGAGCTGGCTGGTGCGATGGGGCTCAAAGGAAGTTGTTACCCGGACGTACCCACGGCAGTAAGGGCGGCAAAAGAAAAAAGCCTCCCGGAAGATTTTATCTTCGTGGGAGGCAGTAGCTTTATTGTTGCAGATTTGTTAGCGAACCGCGATACACTCGATCTCTACTAGCGCATCTTTGGGCAACGCCTTTACGGCAACAGCAGAACGTGCGGGAAAAGCTCCATCAAAATAGGTGGAGTAAACGCCGTTCATGCCGGCAAAGAGACTCATGTCTTGCAAGAAGACGGTGGTCTTGACAATATCCGCCATCGTCAGTCCGGCCTCAGCCAGAATGTGCTTGATGTTTTCCAACGACTGACGAGCCTGTGCTTCGATGCCTTCGGCCATTACTCCGGTAGCCGCATCAATGGGCAACTGTCCGGAAACAAACACCATACCTGCGGCTTCGATAGCCTGACTATAAGGCCCGATAGCACCGGGTGCCTTTTCACTACAAATAACTTTTTTCATATTCATCTACTTTATATTGTTCTTATTCCTTAGGCATCATTACCACTTCGATGAGGTTCTTCTGCAAAAGTAACTCATTGGTCAGCTTCTTCACATCATCCGGTGAGACAGACTCAAGCGTTTTGAGGTAATCGGTGTGATAGTCTTCATTATAGAAGTAAAGCGTACTGAGAATGCCCGACCAATAGCCGTTGGTTTTGAGTCCTTGCTGATAGCTCTTCACCATATATTCCTTTGTTTTGTTGAAATCAACTGCTTCAGGACCATCCGTAGCAATGCGTCCAAGTTCGCGACGGATCACCTCACTTAAATGACGTTCTTTCTCAGGATTCGTATCGAACATAATCTGCAGCATCGTACGTCCATCAGGCAAGCGGCTAATGTTAGCTCCGGTAGAGACGCCGTAAGTACCTCCTTCAGCTTCACGAACCGTACGGGTATAAACAACATCAAGCACCTGATTGAGGATGTCCAGTGTAATCTCAGTCTTGCGGGTTCTCTTCAACATACCCCAATAGACTTTTAAACTGGTAGCTTTAGGGGCTTCCATCTTCTGAGTAAAGATCTTGGTATAGTCACCCTTGCGGATGTCATCATTCACTTTCTTATTTTTAATATTCTTATTACCGGCAGGCAGAGAAGCCAGATACTTTTCAAGCAACGGACGAAGAGTTGCTTCATCAATAGAACCTACAAACACGAAAGTGAAAGCAGATGGGTTCGCAAAAACCTCTTTGTACATCTCGATCATACGATCGTAATTAAGTTTACTGAGGTCTTCCAAATGAAGACGTTGCATGCGTGGATTGTCTCCATAGACAGCACGAGAGATACTGTCACTCATGATCGATGAAGGTGATGCAGCCGCATTCTTCAATTGGTTGTGTAGACGCTCAATGAAAGCAGCATACGCTTGCTCATCCTTGCGGGGAGCAGTGAAATAGAGATGTGTAAGTTGCAATAACGTTTCTACATCCTTGATAGAAGAGGAACCGGAAATACCTTCTGTAGCCGAACTAACAGAAACATTCACACTAGCAGATTTGCCGGCAAGCGCTTTGCCCAGGTCGATAGCACTGAAAGCACCTACTCCACCGATCGATGGAACTGTACGGATGAAGCCGGCATTGAATATTTCAGGATCGGCAAACAAAGAATTACCTCCGTAAGCTACTGACGACATCAATACCTGATCATCTTTGTAATCGGTCTTCTTCAACACAATGCGCATACCGTTAGACAAAGTCCACTCCGTAGCCCCCATCTTCTCATTTTTCTTCACCTTCACTATTTTTCCGGCAGCAGGCAAAGAACTGATCAGATTAGTAGAAATCACTTTTTCTTCGTAAGCAGTAAGTTTCTGAGTAACCACATTTTGCACCACATCAATCAACTCCTTCTCTGAAGGATAAGTGACTCCTTCTTTCTGAGGTCCGGTTACGGAAACAACCATGTTGGGCGTTGCCGAAAGACGACGCAGACATTCGTTCACCGCATTAAGATCAATCTGCGGAATGAACTTCTTCACTAATTCGTATTCATATTCGATGCCCGGAATCGGTTCATCGTCAGTGAAATTATTCACGTACTCTTTCACATAAGCCTCATTGTTCTGCTTGTTACGGTTATTGTAAGAGTTAGCATACATTTCAAGGTAAGAGGTCTTGATGCGATCGAGTTCCGCCTGTGTGAAGCCGAACTGTTTCGCCCGTTCGTTCTCACCAACTACGGCACGAAGCGCAGAGAGTACCTCGCCTTCTTTGCAAGTGGCAGAAAGTGTCCAAGCCTCTTTGGTCTTAGCGATAATGTAATTCCCGTTTCCGGCAGACGCACGCATGAAGGGTGCTCCGGCTTTCTGTGTGATCTCAGCCAAACGAGTAGAGAGCATGTTTGAGACAAACCCTTCTAGAACCATTTCGTAGTATCCTTGCTCCGTGTGCTTCACTGCCTTTGCAATACCATCGTGCGGGTAATAAACAGTAATATTTGTACTGGTTGTTTCAGGATCGGTAAGTACCGTCGCAATAGGACTGGTATATTCGGGTACAGTAAAGTATTCTCTAATAGCAGGATTGACCGGCTTCTTGATGTCGGCAAACATCTCTTTGATGCGAGCCTCCACACGATCCACATCTATATCACCCACTACAACAATGGCTTGCAAATCGGGACGATACCATTTGTGATAGTAATCTTTGATCTGCTGATAAGGGAAATGTTCGACCACGTCCATGCTACCGATAGGCATCCGGTTGGCATACCGGGTATCTTTAAACAAGATAGCAAACAAGCGCTCCATATTACGTAAGTTCGCATTGTTGCGAGTGCGCCATTCTTCTTTAATAATGGCACGTTCTTTATCTATCTCAGCATTATCGAGCGTGATGAAACCAGACCAGTCGTGTAAGATCAGCAAACAAGAGTCTACCAGACTTTCACGATGAACGGGAATATCAGAAAGGTTATATACTGTTTGATCAAAAGAAGTATAGGCATTTACGTTCTCACCAAATTTGGCTCCATTCTTTTCCAGATAATCGAGCATATTTTTACGGCCCGGGTAGTGTTTGGTACCGTTGAAAGCCATGTGCTCCAAGAAATGGGCCAAGCCCGACTGTGAATCTTCTTCGAGTATAGAACCTACATTCTGTGCGATGTAAAACTCCGCGCGTTTCTCCGGGTAAGCATTGTGGCGGATATAGTACGTCAGCCCATTATCTAATTTACCGGTTCTTACTCCCGGATCAATGGGGAGAGGAGCAGAAGATTGCGCCTGCAACACCCACGGCAACAGAAGCACTAAAATCAAGCTAAAACTCTTTTTCATTCTTATCATTTCATTCATTTATTATGTAATTACTCTAATCATTCTATCTAAAAGCGAGAAAGAACGGCTTTAGGGTGACAAGTTGAACTTTATTTTATTTTTAATTAAGATTATATGTTCAAAAGAGTCTAAAATAGAAAAATATTGAAAGATGATGCAGTATTTTGATCTTTCGTACATTTACTATATAATAAGATATAAATACTGGACCTAACTATAACAAGAGAAGGCGCAAAACTCCTAGCAGATTTCCATTCTACCTGCAAGAGATTGCGCCTTCCAATTCTATCTATTCAAGATCACTTACAATGTTTCTCTATTAATGCATCTACGGCTGTGTCGCCCAACTCCTTGGCTTTAGCGAAACTCGCACAAGCCTCTTTCGATTGCTTCAACTGTACCTGACAGATACCTTTCAAACGGTAAGCTTCTGCATATTTAGGGTCGATGACTAATGCTTCATCGAGCACCTTTATGGCTTGTTCAAAACGTCCCACACGCAGATTAACCACAGCAAGTTCGGCACGATAAGAGAGGTCTTTGGGACTGAGTTCGATGGCTTTGGCTATATCATCGAGTGCCCGTTGAAACTGCTTTGCCTTTAAAGATGCCTGTTCACGATAGTAGTAGAACACATCATTCACCTTGCCACTAACAGCATCATAGTATGCATCATAATCGAGCATCGCTGCACGATACAGTTCGGCATCCATATTGAACCGCGCACGCTCAAGAAGATAAGGAGAAGCATCTTCCGTATAAGGCTTTGTGCAATGCGCCACGCAACTATCCATCAGAGCAATGATTTCCTTGATATCCCCTTTCATCAACTCGCGTGTCTTTGCCGCACTATAGAACGTTGCCGGTGAGACCAGATTCGTACGGTTTACCTTCTGATAAGCGGTAAAAGCATCCGCATAATTCTGCATTGCAAAGAAGATATCACCTTCCAACTGAATATAAATAGGTAAAGAGTCTATCGCCTGAGCTGCACGTATTTCAATGAGAGCCTTCTCATACGTCCAATCTTTGTACACCTTTTCGGGTTTGCTCAGTTGGTAGCCATAAATAAGTTTCGCAATGTTGTAATGTACATCGTCCTTTTTCTGTCCCACTTTAAGGGCTTGATCCAAGTCGGCTGCCGCTTTGTCCATTTGTGCAACATCCTTATCCTTCACACCGAGGTAAACAGAGTTACCGGCACGGCGGATATATCCATCAACATTCGTAGGATATTGAGCAACAAAATCATTCAGCAATTCGGTATAGACTTCAGGAGTCGTTTGCGTTGAAGCCATATAGAGATAGACAAGCGCCTGATCTTCAGTCTCCGGTAGTCCCTTCTTTATGTGGATACTCTGCAAAGCGTTATCGCCCAACGAAAGAGCGCCGATACTTTGAGACATCGCAAAAGAGGCGCCCACAGCATAACATACGGTAGTAGTATCCTTGCCTGATGATTTCTGAGCCAGGCCGAACACCTGCCCTTCGGCATCGGTAACAGGACAGCTCACCATTTTATCTTTCAGTGCCATGTTGAGCGTATAGTAGTGGTGCGAACCACCAATTGTGGTCACCGCCTTTACCTTACCCGCCGTGCAAGAGCGATCTTTCTGTGTAGAATAAGGTAACAAATAGGCGTCAGCCCCCACAGCCTGAGCAGCAGTCGCAATCTTCAGCGCTGTCACTTTCTTTTCGGAACGAACACGAAACTTAACCACATCATAGATGTCATTGGCACCCAGAATAGATTCTACGGACATTTGTTTACCATCAGCATCCACCACTACTGCACGGTAGGCACCTTTGAACAAAGAGCAATCGGACAGTGCTACACCATTTTCAGTAACAAAAAATCCATTGCCTGTATTGAGAATCTTGTCTTGTTTATCATACGTAACAACCGAAAAGACGGCTTTTTTTGCTTTCTCCACCCACTTAGGGGCCTGTGCCATGCTCCAATGTGTCAGCAGGCTGAATGCAACAAATAGTAGAATGTTCTTTTTCATGTTTTTTATCTGATAGCTTATTTTAGATTCATGTTTATTCTCCTTGAATGCGTTGTTTCACTGCTTCGTAGATCAAAATACCTGCAGCAACGGAAACATTGAGAGATCCTATGCTTCCAAGCATTGGAATCTTGACCCATTCATCGCACAAAGCAAGATTATCATAAGAAACTCCTGTATCTTCCGCACCCATGATGATGCATAGCGGACCTTTATAGTCGGCTTTGCTATAATCATAATCTCCTTTTTCGGTAGCTGCAACTATTTTGAAGCCACTATCTTTCAGGTATTGAAGGGTTGTTTTCAGGTTTTGCTCACGGCAAACAGGCAGTGTATGCAATGCTCCGGCTGAAGTCTTCACAGCGTCGGCATTCACAGAAACGCTCCCCTTGGCGGGAATAATAACCGCATCAACACCGGCACACTCGCAAGTACGGGCTATGGCTCCAAAGTTGCGCACATCCGTAATACCATCAAGCATCACGAAGAAAGGGTTCTTTCCTTCCTCAAAGAGGAAAGGTACCAATTGCTCGGTTTTTTGGTAAGTGACAGAAGAAACAAAGGCGATTACTCCCTGATGGTTCTTACGGGTAACGCGATTGATACGTTCAACAGGCACGCGCTGCACAGGGATAAGGGTTCCCTTCAGAGCAGCAAAGAGTTCTTTGGAAAGATCACTCTGAATATCTGTTTTTACCAAGATCTTATCGATTTCTTTCCCTGCTTGTATGGCTTCTATCACGGCGCGAACGCCAAAAATCATTTCACTATTGTCTGTCATCTTACGTTATTTACTTTTTTTCTTAATTGGGGTACAATATTACAAAACTATGCTGATACTATGGTTATGTTGAAGCATTTTTCTTTCTTTTGTTCTTTTTTCATCGTAAATTTCTTTCTTTTGCCTTGCCGCAAAAGAAAGAAACAAAGAAAAAGTCAAGGCTTCTTTTGCTACGCTACTGCAAAGATGTACTGCGCTACAAGCGATTCAACTCGCTTCGCTCAAACAAAATCGCTTGCTTAACGCTCCGTGCATCTTCTCCGTTTAACGCTACGCAAAAGAGGCCGATCCTTCCTGCTTACTCCACTTTGCTTCGCTCGTGGGGGTGCTTTGCTTCGCTCGCTTTGGATCCTTTTTGCCTGATTTTTCTGTCTTCATTCTTCATTCCTCTGCCCTTTCTCTTCTTCTTCATCACTGTTTCTCTTCTAATAGATTATTTGCTCTCTATTTATTCAGCCCCATCGGTTGTGCGTCCATTTACGTTTTATACCTTTGCTCTATCATGTACTATTATAATATATAGATGGGAATTTTAATTCAGTGGGAAAGGCTGTTTTTATTTCGAATTGAGTTTTTTCTGTTAGCTCTTTAGCAAAGCTTTGGCATTGTTGAGTGCTGCTTCGGTAAGCGTGGCTCCACTCAGCATGTGAGCGATCTCTTCTATGCGTTCTTCGCTAGTGAGGTACCGAATATGGCTATTCGTCTCCGTGTCGTTATCTTGTTTGTAAACCTTATAATGAGCGATGCCACGGGCTGCTATTTGTGGCAGATGGGTAATGCTAATCACCTGACGGTCTCGCTGGCCCATCTCTTGCATGATGTCGGCCATGCGATCGGCAATTTCTCCTGACACACCAGTGTCTATTTCGTCGAAGACAATCGTAGGAAGTTTCACGGCTCCGGCTATCATCGCTTTAACGGAAAGCATAACACGCGCGATCTCTCCGCCGGATGCTACAGACGAAATGTTCTGCAACGTTCCGTTCTTGTTGGCCGAGAAGAGAAAAGAAACAGTGTCCTCTCCCATCGTTCCGGGTTCCTTCTTCATTCCCATTTCTACTTGGAAACGAATATTGGGCATGCCTAACGGTACCAAACGGGTAGCCATCTGTTGCTCTACCTCACGAGCGGCAATCGTTCGTTTTTTTGTTAAGACGGCAGCTTGTTTCTTCACCTTATTATAGATGGCATCCCGTTGAGAAGTAAGTTCGACAATCTGTTCATCGAAAGAAGTGATCTCATCCAGCTTAGCACGATACTCTTCCATAAGCACCAGAAGTTCCTTCACCGTTTGCACACGATGCTTCTGCTGTAAAGAGTAGATCAGGTTGAGTCTATCGTTTACTTCATCCAAGCGAACAGGATTGAATTCTATCGTTTCGTTCTGCAGACTTACTTCCTGAACAATATCTTTTAGCTCGATGTAACTACTCTCCATTCGTTTGGCCAACTCGCCGGCCGGAAGATAAACCTTTTCTATGGCCAACAAAGCAGCCAATCCGTCCTTCATCGCAGAGAGTATTCCGACTTCCTCGCCGGCAAACAGTTGCTCCACCTTATATAACCCCGCTTTGATTTCTTCAGCGTGCGTCAATGTTTCCGCTTCTTGTTCCAACGCTTCCTGTTCCTCATCATTCAGATTGGCCTCTTCGAGTTGTTCTAATTGAAAACGGACAAAGTCTTCATCTGCTTTGCTTTGGTCGGAACGAACAATAAGCTCTGCCAATGAACGCTCCAAGCGTTTCCATTCTGCATACAAGCTTCGGTATTCATCAAGTTCCTTATCGTTATGTGCCAGGATATCGAGTACATTCAGCTGAAAACCCTCTTGGTTGAGCAACAAGTTTTGATGTTGGGAATGCACATCAATCAGTTGCTCGCCCAGTTCTTTTACTTGCACTAACGACGCAGGTGTGTCATTAATAAATGCGCGGCTCTTGCCGGAAGCGTATAATTCCCGACGGAGAATACACTCTGGCTCATATTCTAACTCATTATCTGCAAAGAAAGACTGCATGTTGTAAGCTGCAATATCAAACCGGGCTTCAATGACACATTTGGGTGCTCCCCGACGAATAGATTTCACATCAGCACGCTGTCCGAGCAAAAGCCCTATGGCTCCCAGAATGATTGATTTACCGGCACCCGTTTCACCGGTAATCACCGAGAAACCTGTTCCGAAATTGATATCAAGCTTCTCTATCAATGCATAGTTCTGTATGAATAATGAACGTAACATGGTTTTTTATTTAACTATTTACTACTTCTTTCTCTCGGCTAACAATTGAGATAACCGATCAATAATATCACGTGCCACCTCTACTTTAGGTTTGAGGTCGTAATTCGTGCATCCCTGTCGGTCGATGATGCTAACCTTGTTCGTATCGCAACGAAAGCCCGCTCCCTTATCATTAAGCGAGTTGAGCACGATAAAATCAAAATTCTTTCTTTCTAATTTTCCTTGAGCATGTTGCTGCTCATCGTTTGTTTCGAGAGCAAAACCCACCAAACACTGGTCTGCCTGCTTCATCTGTCCCAAGCATGCAGCAATATCTTGTGTCGGTTTCAGTTGAAGAGTCAACCCGTCGCCTTGCCGTTTCATCTTTTGATCAGAAACCACCTCGGGTGTAAAGTCGGCCACGGCAGCGCAAAGTATAGCGGCATTCATTGCGGGAAAATGTTCCACAGCCACAGCGTGCATCTGAGCAGCAGTCTCCACATCAATCCGTTGTATGTTAGGATGATGAGCCGTTTGCTGCACTGGTCCGGTTACCAATATCACTTCGGCTCCACGATGCGCACACTCTTCAGCCAGAGCAAAGCCCATTTTGCCTGAAGAGTAGTTGCCTATGAAGCGCACAGGATCAATCTTTTCGTAGGTAGGTCCGGCTGTGATCAGTACTTTTTTTTTATCTAAATCTGCTGCAGAAGCGAAGAAATCTTCCAGTACCTGAATGATATTCTCGGGTTCCTCCATCCTTCCTTTTCCCACCAGGTGACTGGCTAATTCGCCTGTGACCGGCTCTATAATGCGATTACCGTACGAACGAAGTGTATCAATATTCTTTTGTGTAGATGGGTGAGCAAACATATCCAGATCCATGGCAGGAGCCACAAAGACAGGAGCTTTAACAGAAAGATAAGTGGTGATAAGCATATTGTCGGCAATACCGTTTGCCATCTTGCCAATGGTAGAGGCAGAGGCGGGAGCAATAAGCATGGCATCCGCCCAAAGGCCAAGGTCAACGTGGCTGTTCCACGTACCATCTCGCTGAGCGAAGAACTCACTGATGACGGGCTTGCTCGTCAGCGCCGACAAGGTAATAGGTGTTATAAATTCTTTTCCGGCAGGGGTTATAACCACCTGCACCTCGGCTCCCCGCTTTATGAGGCCACGGATGATGTAGCATGCTTTGTAGGCAGCGATGCTACCCGTTATTCCGAGTATTATTTTTTTCCCTTGCAAAAAAGAGTTCATTCTTTTTGTATTTAAGTTTCTTTTTGATTTTGTGTTCATTCTTTCTTTTGCCTTAACGCAAAAGAAAGAAGCAAAGAAAAAGTCAAGGCTTCTTTTGCTACGCTACTGCAAAGATGCACTCCGCTACAAGCGATTCAACTCGCTTCGCTCAAACAAAATCGCTTGCTTAACGCTCCGTACATCTTCTTCGTTTAACGCTACGCAAAAGAGGCCGGTCCTTCTTACTACTCCACTTTGCTTCGCTCGTGAGACTGGCTTTGCTTCGCTCGCTCGTGGTTCTTCTCTGTTTGATGTAGTCGGCTTCGCTACATTCTATTTAGTCCCGGTCAGTTCTCTTAAGCGAATTTTCGTAAGCACTGCTTTTGTGTTGAGTGTAAAGTCGCTATTCACTATCCAGCTATAGTATCCGGGATCCTTCTTTAATACTTCAGAAACTGACATGCCTTTATATTTTCCGAAATTAAAGATCTCTGTACCCTTTTCATCGTACACCATTCTTCCGGCAAAGTCTACGTTTTTGTTGTGTGTGGAGAAGTCAGCCAGAAAAGCCATATCATTCTGCAATTCCGAATAACGGTCTAGTTGAGACATTAGCACCTCATACGTAGCGCGAGTGTCGGCTTCGGCCGTATGCGCATCTTCCAGATTCTTTCCGCAATAAAACTTATAAGCAGCGGAGAGCGTGCGTTGTTCCAACTTGTGGTATATCACCTGTACATCAACAAACTTACGACGGCTCATATCAATATCCACCCCGGCACGAAGAAACTCTTCAGCAAGCACGGGAATATCAAAACGATTGGAATTAAAGCCTGCCAAATCAGCCCCCTCAATGTCGTTGGCAATGTTCTTCGCCACCGCTTTGAAAGTAGGACAGTTCGCTACGTCAGCATCGTAAATACCATGAATGGCGGAAGATTCTGCAGGGATATGCATTTCGGGATTAATACGCAGTGTTTTAGACTCTTCATTCCCGTTAGGATGGACTTTGAGATAACAGATTTCGACAATGCGGTCTGTGTTAATATTAATGCCCGTAGTCTCCAAATCAAAAAAGACAATCGGGTTTTTCAGGTTTAATTTCATTCGTTAATTTTATATTGCAACACTTCATCAAATAAGAAAGAAGCGTTAGTATTTCCAAAAAGAGCATCCAATCAAGTACCTACACCCAATCAAAGAAAGATTCATCTCGCTGGTGCCTCACCAGTACTAAATCAATTGTAAAAGATGATGATCGATGTAACCCAAGACCGGCCTCTTGTGATGTGCGTAAAGCGGAGGTGATGCCCGTGGCGTGAAGCAAGCGATTTTGTTTGAGCGAAGCGAGTTGAATCGCTTGTAGCTACGAGTATCGCCGTAGTAGCACATCACGGGAAGCCTTGACTTTTTCTTTGTTACTTTCTTTTGCGTTAAGGCAAAAGAAAGTAAAATCAATCATTCAGCATCATCGGCATCAGCAACATCAGCAAATCTTCATTTTGAGTCTGTTCCACCGGAACAACAACTCCTGCACGCGATGGATCAGCCAGTTCAATAATCACCTCAGTAGCCGATATATTATTCAGAATATCAATCAAGAAAGTAGATTTAAAACCAATGCTCATTGCTTCACCGGAATATTGGCAAATCAACATTTCTTCAGCCGAGGTAGAGAAATCAATATCTTGTGCAGATACCACTATTTGGTTTTCCTGTACCCGAAGCTTTATGAGGCTGCTTGATTGTGAGGAGAAAATAGACACACGACGTAATGCACCCATCAGTTGCGCCCGATCTACCGTAACCTTATACGGATTATTCTGTGGAATCACAGAGTTATAGTTTGGATAGCGTCCTTCAATAAGGCGACACACCATGCGGTAGTTTTCAAGCGTAAAGACAGCATTTCGTTCATCAAACTCCACAGTCACACTTCCTGATTCTTTGGGAAGTAGATTCTTCAGCATATTAGCCGGTTTTTTTGGCAAGATGAAAGCAGCACGTTCCGTTCCTTTAGCCGCAAGAGTCTTGCAACGCACCAGCTTATGTCCGTCCGATGCCACCATCGTAATATCGTCAGTAGTAATATCAAAATAAATACCATTCATTACAGGTCGCAACTCATCATCTGCCGTAGCAAAGATGGCACGATTAATGCCGGCCAACAATACCTGTGCATCCATTTCCACTCGCACGGCATTATTTTCGCCAAGTGCGGCCGAACGAGGATATTCATCAGCATTCTGCCCCATGAGACTATACTTACCATTCATGTACTGAATTCCGATTTCATACGTTTCAGCGTTTACTTCAAATGCCAGCGGCTGTTCGGGAAGTTCCTTCAAAGCGTCAAGCATGGTTTTTGCCGGTACGGCAAATAGACCATTGGAATCACTGTCTTTTACTTCAATCGTAGTATCCATCGTTGTTTCGCTGTCCGACACAGTTACAGACAGTGTTCCGTCTTCAAGTCGAAAAAGGAAACATTCCAAAATAGGCAACGAATTTTTGGAATTAATAACGCGGCTGACAGCCTGTAAATGGCTGGATAACGCAGTACTTGAAACGATAAATTTCATATATTTTATTTTTAAGTTTTTATAAATTCCCGAATACATTTTCATGCTTTACCAGAGGCTTAAGACACTTCATTTTAGCATTGTACAAAGTTAGCAAAAGATTGTGTCAGTACAAAAAAACAACGAGAAAAAACGTTTCATTATCGTTTTGTTTCACAGAAAATTGTAACTTCGCCGCCGAAATTAAAAATACTACAAATGGATTTTAGTGGAAAAATAATCGCCATACTTCAGCCTAAAGGCGGATTATCAAAGGCTGGAAACGAGTGGAAATCTCAAGAATATGTGATCGAAAACCACGATCAGTATCCTAGAAAAATGTGCTTTGAGGTTTTTGGAACAGAAAAGATAGAGCAATTTGCCATTCAGATGGGTGAAGAGTTGACTGTATCATTCGACATTGATGCCCGTCAGTGGCAAGATCGTTGGTTCAATAGTATGCGAGCCTGGAAAGTAGAACGCATAAACTCAGGTGCACCTACCGCCACCGGTTCTCCCGTTCCCCCTCCCCCTCCTACAGCCATGCCCGATTTCATTTCCGGTGATGCCAAAGATGACCTGCCATTCTAAATAAATCAGGTAGCGAAAGGATTTTAACGAATGCGTTGAGCAAAAAGCAAAAAAATAACGAAAAGCACCGTCTTGTTGACAACAACAGTACGGTGCTTTTTCATTTGATTACTTAAGAGTTTTTATAAAGTAAAATTACATTAGGATATACCTCTCCGTCGGTGCACGTAAACTGGATTGAAAGAATAAAATGACTGAAGAAATCCTGATACCGAAAAAAGAAAGCAGGAATCAAACGGACGTAGCTTTCAGGCTGAGCAAACACATCCTCCAAGTCGGCCATCAACAGGAAGTTATAGGAAGTGGAAAGATTGGCTATTCTCTCTTCATAAACAGGAATTCCATCCAGTATTTGTTTTTCATCCAATAAACGAATATAGGCCGATAAGCTTCGCAAATCGGCCCCTACAAGTAGTGAATTATGATAAAAACAAGCGTATGATAATAGAGACGGGATGGTAATTCCGGTGAAGCGTGCAAACAGCGTATTCTGAGGCATAGAAAAGAGTGTATAATTCCTTTTTTTTGTACGCAGAAGGGTTTGTTGAGGTATGAAAGGCACAGTCGATTCCAATGACACAGAGGCAAGTAGATTGCGCAACATACGCTCTGCCTGCGACGAATCAGTCACGGGAATGTTCATCACTGCACACGGATTCGCAACCGTATCCGGAGCATGAAAGAGGCATGAAGTAATACTACCACCCACATTATCTTTCAGAAAACGACTCAGTTCATCATCGCGCAGACGAATGTAGTCTGAATAGGTAGTTGTAGCATACTTATGCAAAGAAGCATAAGCAAACATCGTTTGCAAGTCGGATACAGAGCGCCTGCTAAACATAAACGTAGAGGCAGGAAGCATCTCCCCCGAAAGTCCCTCAACGGGCGTTTGACAACGAAGAGCATTCATAAACGTCAAACAGGAATCAGCATCGTGACTCACTCCTGACAAATAAACAGCATCACCATTCATTTTCAAATCAAACTCCGTCCATCCACCTAACGTAGAGAACGAGGGAGTAGCGTCCGTTGGCTTCCCCATGGGAACATGAAGCAAACGAACATATATATTCGCATAAAAATTGACATGATTGTTTTTGTGAACCCGCCTGAAAGCGACATCATCCAAGAGCGATCTGCCTGAAATGTGAGCATCTATAACCTCTTCAATAAGTTTTTTTTGATAGCTGACAGCTAGAAATTTAGGAGTAAAATAACAGGAAAGAAAGTTGCCATCTGTCATAGAGTAAATACGTATTTCCTCTCCTTTGTAATCGAAATATTTAGAGGGACATCTATCCGAACAATATTTACGAATGAAACTTTCGATCAATTTATCGTCATCCGGGCCTAAACAGAAGTAAAGTACCTGATCACGATCGCCATCAGGAGCATGAAAGCTAATCAGCATCTTGTTCATTTGCTCGCTAAAACCATGAGAAGTCTCTCCAAGTAGCGAGTGAAAGTGCGATTGAATAATAGAAAACAGGCGAGAGACATGAAGATAGTTTCCCTTTTCGCTGCTGCTCATTTTACTTATATTATCCATGAAAGAAGCCATATCATTCGTTTCAAACACAGTATGGGCATCTTGCGGAACAAGCGTATAAAGATCAAAGTCTTCTTTTTCCTGCACCGCGCTAAGTTTGAAGTAAAAGTACATGCCAAAGGCTACGCAAAGCAGTAATATAGAGGAAAAAACAGCTATTTTGATTAAAGCACGAGGTTTCATAGTGTTCGGGTATTAAACCAACACTACAAATATACACATTTTTTTATTATTATTAAATAAAAATCAGATTAAAAAGTTATTTCTTCTCCGTCATAGGCAAAGTGTACATGCGCCGGCAATAGCTTCTCTACTGTAGCGTGTAACCCCATGTGGTGACTCATGTGAATAAAGTAAGTTTCGCATGCACCAACCCGACGGGCAGTCTCTATTGCCTGATCAAGCGTTTGGTGGGTCATGTGAGATTCAATGCGTAAAGCATTCACAACCAATAAATCGAGCCCGTGAAGTTGGTCAAATGATTCATCGGGCATAGTGAGCATATCCGTGATATAGGCCATCCGACCAATGCGATACCCCAAGATAGGTAAACGTCCGTGCATCACACGCAATGGTAAGATCTCCGTATGATTAATAAGGAATGGCTGACCCACCTCAACTTCATTCAGTTCAATAGCAGGTACACCGGGATATTTATGTTCTGAAAAACAGTAAGGCATGCGCGTGCGAAGACCGTAGGCAGTCGTGTTTTCAGCAAAAACAGTTACTTCACCAAAACGACAGAACGGACGCAGATCATCCAATCCACCCACATGGTCATAGTGCTCATGAGTAATCAACACACCATCTATCTGACGAAAAGGCAGATCAATCATTTGTTCTCTGAAATCGGGTCCGCAATCAATCAAAATCAAAGCATCACCCGTATCTATAAGAGACGAAGCACGTAAACGGTTATCTCTTGGATCGGTAGACACACACACAGGACAAGTGCACCCTACTTCAGGCACTCCCGTAGATGTTCCGCTTCCAAGTATTTTGAGCTTTCCCATATCACACAAATTTTACTTCCGGAAAAATGTCAATACCAAATTTTTCGAATACAGATTTTTTTATTTCCTGGGCCAATGCAAGCACCTCGCAACCTTTTACCCCACCTTTATTGATGAGCACCAATGCTTGCTTGTCATGCACACCTGCAGCCCCTATCACCCGACCTTTCCAGCCACAGCGATCTATCATCCAGGCAGCCGGAATCTTCACCCATTCTTCGTTTACATCATAATGAGGCATCTCGGGATACTCTTCTTTCAACGCCTCATACTGTGCACGCTTCACTACAGGGTTCATAAAAAAACTTCCAGCATTGCCTACCAGTTCAGGATCGGGCAATTTACTTCTACGTATATCTATAATGACCTGACGGATCGTTGCCAGAGTCGGCTCACCCGGATATTTCCGGAGTTCCTCGGCAATGCTCCCATAATTCAGATTCAAATACCCCTTCTTACTCAGTTCAAAGCAGACAGAAGTTACAATTTTAGTTCGCATCTCAGGTTCTTTAAAGATGCTCTGTCGATAGCCATACCCACATTCTTGTAGCGAATACACTTGTTCATTGCCATCCATATCCATGGTTGCAACACTCCGAATGATATCTTTCACCTCTACTCCGTACGCTCCGATATTCTGCACAGCAGAAGCACCTACTTCGCCGGGAATCAATGAAAGATTTTCCGTTCCATACCAACCACGCTCTACACAATAAGCTACAAAATCATCCCACACCACTCCCGATCCTACGCGAACGCACACCGCATCAACTGTTTCTTCGAGTAACTCGATGAGATGGATATTCGAATGCAAAACAACACCATGGAAGTCACCCAAAAACAACAAATTACTCCCACTGCCGATGTGAAGCCATGGCTCGGTTATTTGCCCCGAAGTTAGTAACTCCCGAAGATCGTTTACCGTGTCATATTCTACGAAGCGAGCAGCTTTTACGTCAATGCCAAAAGTATTGTGTGGCAAAAGTGAATAATTGTTGTATTCGCGTATCATTAATTTCTTGTTATAATTGATCTAAATGCCCGTGTCCTCAAACTTATACAGTTCCCACTTACCACTTTTGCGTTGAAAATAGAGTAAGTTGGAGAATCCGTTTCCCACACCTTTTAGTGCCAAGATTTTGGTTTGCGAATGATCGCTGTTGCTCTGCCCATAATTAATATTTGATAATCGATCGGTAGGCAAAGGAGGTTTAAAAGCAAACCATTGATTAAGTTCCAAAGTTGTTTCCAGAATAGAAAAATCATCATCCGGATCATTGGTTACAAAAGCAAGTGGCTGACGGATGCGTTCACATTGAAACACACTATCAGATGCAAAATGCAAAAAGAATTCCACGAAACGTTCGTCATCACTCTCCGCTATAGGGCGCAAGTTAATGGCTTCAAGCATCCAGCAGCCTTTCATCCGTTGAAAATAATATTTCTTCACCATGCGGGTCTTCATGTATATCCATTCCACCTGCACCGAGTTCAGCCCCGTATCACCGACTATATCCATATCCTTTTCTTTATCAAAAAGTAAGGTATAGTATGCTTGCTTGGTAAACAACACATCATGCTTCCAATATCGTTCTTCAATCTTAGAGGCCACTGCTCCGTTATAGTAAGGCAACGGAAAAACAACCCTCTGATGCTGAAATTTATCATCGGAAGCAAAAGTATAAATAAAATCGTTAAAAGACTCATCTGCCTCGGTAGGTGTTGGCCCTTTAGGTAGATCTTTGTTCGTAGAGTCGGCTCGTTGCATGGCCGAATCTACCAAACTGGTAATTGGCGCAAAAGGGTCGATGTTTGACTTCTTATTATTACAAGAAGCTAAAAGATTCACAATTACAAAAACTCCTGCAATTATCTTTTTCATCTTTATTCGGACACTAAGGTCGCTTTATTGGATAGTTTCTTTTTTAGTTTTTCGAGCATGTCGGTAGTCATGCTTTCCAAGTTGTAAGACGGTTGCCAATCCCACTCTTGGCGGGCACAAGTGTCATCCATAGAGTCCGGCCAACTGTCGGCTATGCTCTGTTTGAGGGAATCCACATCATACACCATTTCAAATTGGGGCATCTGTTTGCTAATAGAAGCATAAATAGTTTCGGGGGCAAAGCTCATGGCAGCAATGTTAAACGAGTTACGATGCACCAAGCGTGTCGGATCAGCCTCCATCAAAGAGATAGCAGCATTGAGCGCATCGGGCATGTACATCATATCCATTAGTGTGCCTTCTTTTATCGGACACACAAACTTCTCACCACGCACAGCAGCATAGTATATGTCCACCGCATAATCAGTCGTACCACCTCCCGGAGGCGTTACGTTTGATATAATGCCCGGAAAACGTACTGAGCGCGTATCGACACCATACTTATGATAATAATAATCGCTTAACAACTCTGTGGTGACTTTCGTAACGCCATACATGGTTCGCGGACGTTGAGTCGTATCCTGAGGAGTCATCATGTGGGGTGTTTCAGGCCCAAAAGAACCGATTGAACTGGGAGTAAATACGGAACAACCATAAGCACGGGCAATCTCCAACACGTTCCATAACCCATCAATTCCGATTTTCCAAGCCAATACAGGTTTTGATTCAGCCACAACAGACAGCAGGGCTGCCATGTTGTAGATCGTATCTATGCCACATTCTTTTACTACAGTTTCTATCGATGCTGCATCGGTAACATCCACTATAGCCGATGGGCCGGATTCTTTTAACTTGCCGCAGGGCGCGGCTCCCGGAATGTATCCGGCCACTACATGATCGCCTCCGTAGCGTTTTCTTAATTCTATTGTAAGCTCTGAGCCAATCTGCCCGGTAGCTCCAATGACCAAAATATTCTTCATTATTCTTTACTATAACCTATTTTCAGTAAAACGGCGCACAAAGTAAGCACTTTTTTTTCATTTTAAGAGCAAAAAGAAGTTGTTTATTCCAATAAAAAAAGTGTCCTTTGCATATAATTCAAAAACAAGATACTATGTACGGTAAAATGAAAGAATACCTCGGCAATACATTGGCCGAAATAAAGGAAGCCGGCCTTTATAAGGAAGAACGGCTCATTGAAAGTGCACAACAAGCTGCCATCACAGTAAAAGGAAAAGAAGTACTCAATTTTTGTGCCAACAACTATCTGGGCCTCTCAAATCATCCCCGCTTGGTTGCTGCCGCACAAAAAATGATGGAGCGCCGTGGGTACGGAGTATCGTCCGTTCGCTTTATTTGTGGCACCCAAGATATTCATAAAGAATTGGAAGCTGCCATTTCCGATTACTTTCAAACCGAAGATACTATTCTTTACGCAGCCTGTTTCGATGCCAACGGCGGTGTGTTCGAACCTCTTTTTACTGAAGAAGATGCAATTATCTCCGATTCATTGAACCATGCTTCTATCATCGACGGAGTACGTTTGTGCAAAGCACAGCGTTATCGTTATGCCAACGCCGACATGAATGAATTGGAAAAGTGCCTGCAACTATCGCAAGCACAACGTTTTCGGGTCATTGTGACGGACGGTGTATTCTCTATGGATGGCAATGTTGCTCCATTAGACAAAATCTGTGATTTAGCCGAAAAATACGATGCCTTGGTCATGGTAGATGAATCTCACTCAGCCGGAGTGGTAGGTGCTACGGGTCACGGAGTGAGCGAACTGTATCAAACTTATGGCCGCGTTGACATTTATACCGGAACACTGGGCAAAGCTTTTGGTGGTGCCATGGGCGGCTTCACTACCGGGCGCAAAGAGATCATCGACTTGTTGCGCCAACGCAGTCGCCCCTACTTATTCTCTAATTCTGTAGCTCCGGCAGTGGTTGGGGCTGGTATAGAAGTGTTCAAGATGTTAAAAGAAAGCCATGAACTACACGACAAGTTGGTAGAAAACGTCACCTACTTCCGCACCAAGATGTTAGCTGCCGGATTTGACATCAAACCGACACAAAGCGCCATTTGCGCAGTAATGCTCTATGACGCCAAACTCTCGCAAACATACGCCGCCCGCATGCTCGAAGAAGGTATTTACGTTACCGGATTCTACTATCCTGTGGTTCCCAAAGAACAGGCACGCATTCGTGTTCAGTTGTCTGCCGGACACAACAAAGCCCATCTGGACAAATGTATTGAGGCTTTCATTAAAATAGGTTGCGAACTGGGAATTGTAAAATAACAAAGCCTTATTCGGCACAGATCGATAAAAAGTCAACAAAACTTCCTTTGTTCATTCAGAGGAAGTTTTTGTTTTACCGACCTTCCACAATTAAAAAAAAATCATACAAACTGAAACAGCTCTGAAACAATTCTGTTTGCATAGCTGTTATTGCAATAAACTTTGTACAAATGGAAGAATTGACTCTAACCACTCCTGCCCTGCTTTTTTCTGCCGTTTCACTGATTCTGCTCGCGTATACAAATCGTTTCCTGTCTTACGCACAGTTAGTGCGCCTTCTCAAAGACCGGTATGAGGAGAATCCGTCTGCCGTAGCTGCAGCACAAATAGCCAATCTGCGCAAACGTCTTTATCTCACGCGCACCATGCAAGAGCTAGGCATAGGCAGTTTGTTTCTCTGCGTAGTAAGCATGTTTCTTATCTATGTCGGCCTACTCACCCTATCGGCCTACGTCTTTGGCTTGGCACTACTTCTTCTTATTGGTTCGCTAGGGGTTTCCTTACGCGAAATACAGATTTCCACCCACGCATTAGAACTTCATTTAGGCACAATGGAAGGGAAAAAAGAATCTTGACGATTTATTTTCTCGTTACCGATATTGCTTAGAACGTCCAAAATCAATTATATATTCAGTATAGTGATCAATTTACATGAATTATCTTTCAGTATAGTGAAAGATAATTTATATAAATTGACTGCATAACACCTCTTTTTTAATGCAATATATACTGCATTTCATACCAGCTATACACAACTATTTATAGGTTAAAGTTGCAAATGAATCATTTTTAACTTATTCTTATCTTCGATGATTTCAATACCATTATTACAAAGATAAAATCCTATGAATAAATTTAGTCTAAAAAAAACGCCAAAGAGAAGTTTACTCTTCCTATTTCTGATCGTTGCTACTTCCAGCAGCTTCGCTCAATATCTACGTACCTCCTATTTTATGGATAATGCGAACAGCCGTTTACAACTAAATCCGGCTTTTCAACCTACGCGCGGATATGTGAACCTTCCTGTTATCGGTTCGTTTCAAGCAAGTGCTTCTTCCAATACAATGGGAGTAAATGATGTAGTTGACATTTTCAATTCCAAGGAAGATTTTTGGGATAACGACAAGTTTTTCAATCAACTAAAAACAGACAATAAAGCCAATGTCAACATCAACACCAATATCATTTCATTCGGCTTCTATAAAGGAAAAGGATTTTGGTCGGCCAATATCGGAATTCGCAGCGACATCAACGCCTCTATACCCAAAACGATGATGGATTATCTTCATGACGTTAACAACAAAAGCATCGATTTTACAGAAAATTATACCATATACAATGAAAAGATGAATGCCACTGCCTACACTGAAATAGGAGTTGGCTATTCTCGAAAAATCATCAAAAAACTTACTTTAGGTGCCAAAGTAAAAATGTTACTAGGGATTGCCAATGTAAACATGGACATGCAAGAGTTGAGCATAAAAGAAAACCTCACATTTGCAGAAGTTACAAGCCGTGGCACATTAAATACATCGATGAAGGGTGTGGCTGTTAAAACAGAGACCGGCGATGACAGAAAAGAATATGTAGAAAAAGTTGATTTTGACAAGGCAGGTGTGGCCGGCTATGGTATGGGGATTGACTTTGGTGCTACTTATCAGTTGATGGACTATCTCAGTTTATCAGCTTCTCTCATTGACTTGGGATTCATTTCTTGGTCAAAGAACTCCACTACAACAGCCACAGCCAATCAGAAACGTACGATTGAGTACAAAGGATATGCGACTGCTTCTGATGGAGATCTATTAGACTTGGGTTATATGGGATATGCCGTTGATGCCCCAGAATCAAAAACCACCTCTCTGGCATCAACGTTGGTTTTTGGAGGAGAATATTCCTTCTTCGAAAAGATGCTGGGAATCGGAGTATTATCCACCACACATTTCTGCGAGCCTGAAACAATTTCAGAATTAACCTTCTCTGCCAATTATCGACCTAAAAGCTGGTTTAACATTGCGCTTAGCTATTCTACCATGCAAAATGATAGAAAAACATTCGGATTGGGACTCAAAGTCGGTCCTGTCTTCGTAGGCACAGATTATCTGTTTTTGGGGAACGGTTCAGAAACCAGAAATGCAAATGCATACTTGGGCATCACCCTCCCTCTGGGTAGAAGTAAACATGCTTCTCACAACAATTAAGTACTCATCAATCACCTGTTCCAGACAGCCTGACGATCAGATACTTTGAGCATATAAAATAATAAAAGCAGTGAGTATTCTCAAAAAGCTCACTGCTCTAACGATATTGTTTCTAAATCTATTTTCTTTGTCCCAACTGAGAGTCGATGAAGAAGATACCTGCGTCACCGGCTTTCTTGATCTTATCTATAATACTTTGTGCAGTCGCTTCTTCTTCCACTTGTTCGCGAACAAAACTCCACAAGAAATCTTGAGTGGCATTATCCTTCTCGGCAGAAGCCACGCTCACTAAATCATCAATCAGTTTTGATATGTGACATTCGTGCTTGTAAGAATGCTCAAAGACTTCTAGCGGAGTGCCCCATCCGGAAGGAACAACATCAATTTTATCCACTTTTGCTTCACCACCACGCTTAATCACGTAATTGGCCATGGCACAAGCATGCTCTGTCTCTTCTTGAGACTGTCTCTTCATCCATGCTGAAAAGCCGCTATAACCTTCTTTCTCGAAATAGAAAGACATAGATAAGTAAAGATTGGCAGACCAAAGTTCAACAGCGATCTGTCCATTAATCGCTTCTTGTAATTTTTTCGTGATCATAATTTATGAGATTTAGTGAATAATACTTTAAAAAAGAACAAGGGCAGAGGCTCATTGTTCGACAAAAAAAAACGCTTTTTTCCTTTTTACAGAAAAAAGCGTCTTTTTTATCCACTCAGAAAAGAGGAATAATAAGTTTATAAGATTACACCAATTCGTCCGATGTATAGCCTACAGGCAATTCGCGGCAGTTATAACCGGAAGCCATAATTTCGCCATAGGCTCCGGCAGAGCGAAGAGCTATGAGATCGCCACGCTTCACTTTATTCAGATCGATGGACTTGCCAAAGACGTCAGATGATTCGCAGATAGGTCCTACCACATCATACGCCTCAACGGTTTCATCAGAGGTGATATTTTCTATTTTATGATAGGCTTGATAGAGGGCAGGACGAATAAGATCGGTCATGCCGGCATCAAGAATAGCGAACTTCTTATTGGTGCCTTGCTTCATGTAAAGTGCTTTGGTGATAAGACTGCCACACTGCCCCACAACGGCACGTCCCAACTCGAAATGCAATGCTTGTCCGGGACGAAGTTTCAAATGCTCGGCATAGGTCACAAAATAGTTTTGGAATTCGGGAATAGGTTGACGGTCGGGATGATCATAGTTGATGCCTAAGCCTCCACCTACGTTAATAAGTTCTACAATGATGCGACGGGCAAAAAGTTTCTCTTGCAATTCGTTAATCCGGTTGCAAAGTGCTACAAAGTCGCCCATATCGAGTATTTGCGAACCAATATGAAAATGAAGGCCAAGAAATTTGATGTTCTTCATCTCCAATGCGATGTCGACCACACGATCCATATCTTGCATATTGATGCCAAACTTGTTTTCGGCCAGTCCGGTCGTTATGTTGGCATGTGTATGCGCACCTACATTCGGGTTAATACGGAAGGCCACATTGGCGACTTTACCTTTGGCAGCGGCCAATTCGTTGATCACCTCCAGTTCGGGAATAGACTCTACGTTAAAGCAAAAAATATTATAATCGAGCCCCAGATTAATCTCCCAATCGGATTTGCCTACTCCGGCAAAAACAATTCTTTCAGCAGGAAATCCGGCTTTAATGGCTGCGCGAATCTCGCCACCACTCACACAGTCGGCACCCAGCCCACTTTCGCGGATGATGCTCAGGACTTTGGGGTTAGCATTGGCCTTGACAGCATAGTGCACATGGTAGTTGGCATACTGTGCTGCAGCCGTCTTTATGCATGCCAATGTATCTCGCAACACCTTGGTATCGTAATAATAAAAAGGTGTACGGAGTTCACGGAATTTATTAACAGGAAATATACCTTTCATATACAAAGCTTTTAAAGTTGAAAAGAGCGCTTTTATCAAGTTATAAAAGCGCTCAGAATATTTTTTATTTACCGTTGAACAGCATGTCGCTCAGCGATTGCAAGGCTATCTTCTTATCACATTCACGAATGAGGAAGGAGATGTTGTAGTTGCTACCACCAAAAGAGATCATACGCACAGGGATGTTACGCATGGCATCGAGTGCTTTGGCTTCAAAACCTACGTTTTCCCAATCCAGGTCGCCCACCACGCAAATGATGCACATATCCTTATCGACGGTTACCGTACCATACTTCTTCAGGTCGTCCAGAATCTCATTCAGATGCTTTGTGTTGTCTACAGAGACAGACACTCCGACTTCTGAGGTACAAATCATGTCGATAGGAGTCTGATAGCTCTCGAATATCTCAAACACTTTGCGCAAGAAGCCGTGAGCCAGCAACATGCGGCTCGACTTTATTTTGATCGCTGTGATATTGTCTTTAGCAGCTACCGCTTTTATTTTCTCTTTCTCCGTTTCGTTACAGATAAGGGTACCCGGAGCTGTGGGATCCAAAGTATTGAGCAGGCGAACAGGTATGTTGGCATACTTAGCCGGCTGAATGCAGGTAGGATGCAAAATCTTGGCACCGAAATAAGCTAGTTCAGCAGCTTCTTCAAAATGCAACTGACGAACAGGTGATGTTTTATCAACCACACGAGGATCGTTATTGTGCATGCCATCTATATCTGTCCAGATCTGAATCTCCGAAGCATCTACAGCTGCACCGATAAGCGAAGCTGTGTAATCGCTACCACCGCGTTGCAAGTTGTCTATTTCACCATAAGCATTGCGGCAGATGAAACCTTGAGTGATGTATATCTCCGCTTCAGGATACAGATCGAGCTGTGCCAACAGTTTATCTTTGATATACACAGGGTCGGGTTCCGCATTTTTATCAGTACGCATGTATTCCAAAGCCGGAAGCATCACAGACTTCACTCCGCTCTCTTGCAAGTAGAAGTTTACCAGCGCAGTAGAGATAAGTTCTCCTTGTGCCAGCACCACCTTCTCTTCGAACAGTGTGAAAAGATCCTTGGTGTATGAACGGATGTAGTCAAAATGAGATTTTACAACCTCCAGGCCTTTCTGTTTATACTCCGCAGTGGCAAAAAGTTCATCAATATGCTTTTTGTACTTAACTTCCAGCTTATTGATTATCTCGTTAGCACCTTCCGGATTCTTCTTGTACAGATAGTCGGAAATCTCTACCAATGTATTTGTTGTGCCCGACATAGCCGAGAGAACAACAATTTTCTTTTCACCATCGGTAATCAATTTGGCCACTTCTTTCATTCTTTGAGCAGAGCCTACAGAAGTTCCTCCAAACTTTAAAACTTTCATTTTCGTAACTGTATTAAAATGTTATATGTATTAATTATCTCTTTCTTTACTCGCATACTCATCGGTTACATCGGATATGCGGTGTTCTTTGCAACGATAGACCAATCCGGGAAATTCTTTAAGCAATTGCAAGTTGTGTGTGGTCATTATCACAGAGGAGCCTTGGCGGCAAATGCTATGTAACAGTTCCACAATGGCCCTTCCTGTTTCTGCATCCAGATTTCCGGTGGGTTCATCAGCCAGAATGATCGCTGGAGAATTGAGCACCGCACGTGCTATCACAATGCGTTGTTGTTCTCCACCTGAAAGTTCATTAGGCAATTTATACCCCTTATTACTCATTCCGACTTGTTGTAGCACCTCTTCGATGCGTTCTTTTATCTCTTCTTTATTCTTCCAACCGGTAGCTCGCAACACAAACTCGAGGTTATCGTACACCGAACGATCGATGAGCAATTGAAAGTCCTGGAATACAATGCCAAGCTTACGCCTTAGTTGCGGAATGTTCTTACGCTTGATCGTTTTCATGTCATAACCCAAGACATGGGCCTCTCCCTGAGGGATAGTCAGCTCGCCATAAAAAGTCTTCAGCAAACTCGTCTTGCCCGAACCAACCTTACCCACAAGATACACGAAGTCACCCTTATGCAATTGCAGGTTTACTTCGCTCAGTACGCAAAGCTCTTGCTGATGCACTTCAACATCTGTGTATTGAATGAGCACCTCTGCACTTTCGGGCTGTTGAATTAATGCTTCGTCCATGAGCTTGTGTGTCTTGATTTTAACTCACGCGCCAAATCTTCGATGCGATAGCCTTTCGAAGTAAGTAGCACAATGAGATGATATAGTAAATCGGAACTTTCGTAAATCATTCGTTCGTCTGTTCCGTTGGTTGCTTCAATAACTGTTTCTACGGCTTCCTCTCCCACTTTCTGCGCCATGCGGTTCACGCCTGACTCAAAAAGGCTGGTAGTATATGATTTTTCGGGCATCTCTTCGTGACGTTTCTCAATGAAGTCTTGAAGTTCTTTGATGAACATCACTCCTTCTTCGTTCTTCTCACCCCAGCAAGTGTCCGTACCGGTGTGACATACAGGGCCTACAGGATGTACCTGAATCAGTAAGGTATCTTTGTCACAATCTTCTTTGATGGAAACCACATGCAGAAAGTTGCCACTCTCCTCACCTTTCGTCCACAAACGATTTTTCGTACGGCTAAAGAAAGTGACCTTACCTGTTTCTACAGTCTTTTCATAAGCCTCTTTATTCATAAAACCCAGCATAAGCACCTTGCGGGTGTAGTAATCTTGCACGATAGCCGGCACCAAACCGCTCATCTTATCGAAATCTATATCCATGATCATTTTCTATATTTAAATTCTCACCGTAATGCCTTGCGCGCAAAGATACGATTTTAATTCGGAAATTTTAATCTCACCAAAGTGAAAAACACTGGCAGCCAGTGCGGCATCTGCTTTTCCCAGAGTAAAAGCATCACGAAAATGTTCGGGTTCTCCGGCACCTCCGGAAGCTATCACAGGAATGGAAAGTTGATCGGAAAGTGCAGCCAAAGCCTGGTTGGCATATCCTGTCTTCACTCCATCATGGTTCATGCTGGTAAACAGCACTTCTCCCGCACCTCTCTCCTGAGCTTCACGCGTCCACGCAAGCAGTTCCATCTCAGTCTCTATGCGTCCACCGTTCAGGTAACACTTCCAAACAGTATCCGTCAACTTGGCATCCACTGCGAGCACGCATACTTGCGAACCGAAATGCTTGGCTATCTCGTCTATCAACTCAGGACGACGCAAAGCCGATGAATTAATAGATACCTTATCAGCACCTGCACTCAACAAACGGTCCACGTCACTCAGCTCGTTAATCCCCCCACCTACGGTAAAAGGAATGCTGATATTCGCCGCTACCCGTTTCACCAGTTCGGCAAAGGTTTTGCGTCCTTCGTGACTCGCTGTGATGTCCAGAAACACTAGCTCATCGGCTCCTTGTTCACTATAAGCACGTCCCAGTTCCACGGGATCTCCCGCTTGACGCAGATTGACAAAATTAGTGCCTTTCACCGTCTGCCCGTCTTTAATATCCAAACAAGGAATAATTCTTTTTGCTAACACCTTTCTTCTATTTTATCTTGCCGCACAATCTCTAAAGCGAGAAAATCGGCAGCAGGTTCTAAATTACATTACTTCGCCTACAGCCTATTTACATCAGGTCATAAAGCTCTTTCATCGTGATGCGTCCTTCATAAAGTGCCTTACCAAAAATAACAGCAGGTACGCCCGCTTCATGAAGTGCTTTTATATCGTCAATGCAACTAACACCTCCGCTCGCCATCAAGTAGAGGTCGGGATGCACAGCCAACATTTCCTTATACAAATCGATGGCGGGTCCCTGAAGCATTCCATCACAAGCGATATCGGTACAAATTACTTTCTGTATCCCTTTATGGATGTATTCCTTGAGAAATGGAAAAAGCTCTTTCGTCGATTCGTCCTTCCAGCCATTCACGGCAATCATCCGATCTTTCACATCGGCACCCAAAATAATCTTTTCGCTTCCGTACTGATCGAGCCATTTACAAAACAATTCAGGATTCTTCACGGCTATGCTTCCACCGGTTATCATCTGTGCTCCATTCTCGAAAGCAAGCACTAAATCTTCATCACTCTTTATGCCGCCACCAAAGTCGATGATGAGCGACGTGCGTATAGCAATCTGCTCCAATGTGCGATAGTTGACCACATGATGCGAAGCAGCACCATCCAGATCGACCACATGAAGGCGGCGAATGCCATTGGCTTCAAACTCTTTGGCCACCTCTACCGGGTTTTCATTATATATCTTCTTGCTTCCATAGTCTCCCTGAGAGAGACGGACGCATTTTCCATCAATGATGTCAATTGCAGGAATAAGCTCTATCATAAGTCTAAAAAATTTCGTAATATTCTCTCCCCTGTCGCTCCACTCTTTTCGGGGTGAAACTGAGTGGCATAGAAATTATCTTTGTGAAGCGCCGCACTGAAAGGTTGAATATAATCCGTTTCAGCAATCGTAAAGTCATTGAGCGGTACATAGAAACTGTGCACAAAATAGACGAACTCCTCTTCTGTGAATCCCTTGAACAACGAACTACTTGTCCGACCAATGGTGTTCCATCCCATGTGAGGCACTTTATCTTCATGCTTTTGCGGAATAAATCGCTTCACCTCCGTATCAAATATATTCAAGCAATCCGTATCTCCCTCCTCGGAATAGCGGCACATCAACTGCATACCCAGACAAACGCCCAGTACTGGTTGCTTCAAATCTTTAATCAGTTGGTCCATACCCGTAGCATGAAGATGATTCATCGTTGTTTCAGCTTCACCCACTCCCGGAAAAATAACTTTATCGGCAGCAAGTAACGTGTCCTTGTCAGCCGTAATCACAGCTTCCACGCCCAAACGCTTCATCGCATAGTCTACAGAACGGATATTACCCGCATTATATTTCACAATTGCTACATTCATTTCTTTTTTTTCCTTATAGTACGAAAAACAAGCAGTTATAACCGAACTGCTGATAAACAACGATTCTCAGCAAAGTGTTCTCCACAAAAGAGTGTTACAGTAAGAATGCGATGCTTAATTAAAAATCACCGTCTTATTCTTGTAAGCCAAAACCTTGCGCTCTATATGCTTCTGCACAGCACGAGAAAGCACTATTTTCTCCAGATCCTTTCCCTTATTCACCAAATCATCAATGGAATCTTTATGAGTAATGCGCACCACATCTTGTTCGATGATAGGGCCCGCATCAAGTTCCGTAGTAACATAATGGCTTGTAGCGCCAATAATCTTCACTCCCCGTTCGAAAGCCGCATGATAGGGCTTGGCACCCACAAATGCAGGAAGAAAAGAATGGTGAATATTGATGATTTTATTCGGATATGTATTGATCATCTTTTCGGAAATCACCTGCATGTAGCGAGCTAGCACAATGAAACTCACGTCATGTTTGTTGAGCAATTCCATCTCTTTCAGCTCTTGCTCCTCCTTATTTTCTTTGGAAATGGGAAACAGATGAAAAGGAATTCCGAAACGCTCAGCCACATGTTGCAAATCGGGATGATTACTGATAATCAGAGGAATCTCTACGTTCCACTCTCCGGCAGTGTAGCGAGCCAGCATATCAAACAAGCAATGAGACATCTTAGAAACGAAGATAGCCATGCGAGGCTTCACATCCGAGAAATAAAGGCGAAAGACCATCTCGTATTTCTGTGCATACAACGTCTCAAAGTAATCCTCTATTTTCTCTTGAGGCACAAGAAAACCGTTCAATTCCCATTCGATACGCATAAAAAAGATATTCTCCACATGATCAACGTATTGATCCAAATAGATAATATTTCCCTTGTTAACCGTAATAAAGTCTGTTACCTCTGCCAAGATACCCGGTTTGTCCGGGCAGTGCAATAACAGTTTTGCTGTAGTCATATTTACTTTGTTTTATAGTCTGTCATTAATCTTCATTTTGAGGGGGCAAAAATAACGAATTATTGCCAAAGTATCAGCAATAAACGCAATAAGTTTATGGAAAAAGAGAGAAAACTAACAGATAGAAAGATAAGATGGCGTTTATATTTAAAATCTTCATTTCGTCTCCTTTCAAATAATTATTTTGCATTTCATTTTTCTTTTTCAGTGAACCTCCTCATTATGAGGCGTAAAGCCCTTTGCAGAGTTTTTTCATTAAAAAAAACCTCATCCAACTATTGCAGATTTAAAAAAAACATCTACCTTTGCATCCGCAATCAGGAATGATAGCACTACCTTGGTTCGGTAGTTCAGTTGGTTAGAATACATGCCTGTCACGCATGGGGTCGCGGGTTCGAGTCCCGTCCGGACCGCAAAACGTCTTGAAAGTCAAAACTTTCAGGACGTTTTTGTTTTATCTATGCCAGAAGACTTAGCCTTTCATTTTTTCAGCTATAAATGAAAATTTCACTCTCGCAGATTACCTTTTCTGTTTAGCCTTCAGTTCTTTCAGCCGCTCTGCCGTCTATTTGTTCTCAACTTTGATGTAGCATGTGCAATATATGCCTTTATATGTTATTTAATAAAAAAAACGGCTCAGTTTATCTTCTTGGGGATTTAACATTTGATTAGGCATATAGTTTAGCTATTCTAAACAAGAAAAACTTCATATCTGTTACCCCTCTGAAGTCTGCTCTGAATGCTTTTAGCTTAGCATTGAATGATTCTGCTGCTGCGTTGGTTTGTCTGCCTACGAAGAAGTTTAGAATTCTTTCATAGTGCTGTTGAAAAGTTCTTATGACTGTATTAAACTGTGGATATTCCCATTCTTCCACCTTGTTGAACCACAATGCCAATTTAGGACGTGCCACATCCTTGTCATAGCTTGTAGAATAGATTTTGCCTAAATGCAAAGCTAGGTAATAGAACTGTTTGAGGTCATCATACTGTTTGAAGAGTATATCGGCTCTAATCTCTTGTGATTGGCTCCATTTATCAGGAGATTTGAATAACAAGTACCTACTTCTTACCAATAATTGTCTTAACGTATCCCCATTGTCAAATCTTTCAGGAACGTGTTCTTCTTTATTTTCCTTAGCTTTCTTCATGGCCTTATTTTCTTCGTCCATAGCTTGCCAACGATATTGTATTCTGAGATCTTGTAAAGCCTCATGCATTAGTTTCTGGACATGAAATCGGTCTATTATCTGCAATGCTTTGGGGAAGCTTTGACGCGCTATGGAGTACATACTGTTAGCCATATCCAAGGTAATGTTTTCAACCATATCCCGTAGCTCTTGCGGGATTTTCTTCAGACACTTCACGATATTTTCTGATTTGGTACCTTTTATTATGGCTACAAGAGTACCCCTTTTGCCATGCCCGGACTTGTTAATCACATTCGTGACCAATTCCCCATTACTCAATGCAGTCTCGTCAATACAAAGGTTAGCTCCCATATTTTCAGGAAAAAGGATATAATCTTCTGCGTGGGAGAGTTGATCCCAAGAAAGGAAGTCACTTAAATGGTTCTTGTAATAGTCGGTCAAAACCGAAGGCTTTAAATAACTGAAATCGGCCACACTTTTGATACTTACTTCATGAGTTTCCAAGTAATTCTTTTAAAAAAGCACCGAACTCTGCGGTAATGCGAGTGCCGGTGGCTACTAAATTCCAATCGCGACTATAGCATCTCCCGGTTGTTTTATCCTCCCAACGACGACGCTTAATATGGAGATAAACAGCTTTGCCACGGGCGGGGAAATCTTGGATCTCTATTTCGGCATGGAAGCCTTTAGAGACCAGACTAAGGCCAACATATTCCGAAGGTATTAGGTTCTTCTCTTCTAAACTAATGATATAACAAGTATCCATGTTGCTGTAGTCCGTGACATCAAAATAATCAAGGCAGCCTGATGGAAGAAATAAGGATAAAACCTCGAGTGAGTTAGGCAGGGTATTTGATTTCATGTGACAAAGATAAGCTTTTTAATCAAATGTTAAATCCCCAAGAAGATAAAGTGACCCAAAAAAAAGAAGACAATTGATAGTCATATCCATTTTTTATCGTAACTTGCAGGAATACAAATAAAGCGATCGACTAATCTGTCTCAAGGAAAGACATTTTACTACTACTACATCCCCCACTATCAACTTAGATAATCATTCAGAAAAAATAGAATAAATGGTTAGATAAAACCAAATAATTCATTTTAATAATAATCAATTAAAAACTGGAAATCATGAAAGGTAAAGAATCAAAGAAAGAGAATAAAAAAGAAAAGGCTGTTACGCAGAAACCAAAAGAGCTAACAGAATATCAAAGAGAGAAATCGAGAAAACAGGAAACTGTTTTAACCATCAAACCCAAATAAGAATGATAAGCATCAAAAGAGAAGGAATTATACTTAGAAACACGACTTTAAACTTTGAGAATGAAGGGGTAATGAATCCCGCAGTGATAGCCGAAGGAGGCTACGTACACATGTTTTATAGGGCTGTAAGAGAAGGGAATCACTCGACTATTGGCTATTGCCGCCTGGAAGGGCCGCTGAAAATAGTTGAACGAGATGAAAAACCTCTCCTATATCCGGATTTTGATTATGAGAGTCAGGGAGTGGAAGATCCTCGAATTGTGAAAATTGATGATCTATACTACATGACCTATACGGCCTACGACGGTACAAATGCAGCAGGTGCATTGGCCGTGTCTAAAGATTTAAAACATTTCGACAAGAAAGGTATCATAACCCCTCTGTTCACTTATGATCAATTTACGGCATTAATCACGGGAGATGGCCCTCATACGGAAAAATATTTCCGCACGTATAATAAGAGTGAATCAAAAACAAACGATGGGAAACCAAACTATCTAACAGATAAAAATGTTGTCTTTTTCCCTCGTAAAATAGATGGGAAGTTTTATTTTATGCACCGCATAAAACCTGATATACAATTAGTGGCAGTTAATGAATTAGAAGATCTCACCGATGAATTTTGGAAAGATTATTTCCTTGATTTCACCTCTCACATCTTTTTTGAAGCAAAATACGATCACGAATCGAGCTATATAGGTGCTGGTTGTCCTCCGATAGAAACATCTGAAGGATGGTTAATGATTTATCATAGCGTGCACGACACTCCCTCCGGATATATGTATACGGCAAGTGCTGCATTATTAGATATTCACAACCCGGCCATTGAGATAGCCCGGTTGCCCTATCCATTGTTCAGCCCTGAGTCAGAATATGAATTAACGGGAGTGGTAAACAGAGTTTGTTTCCCCACGGGTACCGCCACCTTTGGAGATACTCTCTATATTTATTATGGCGCAGCAGATAAGTGCATAGCCTGCATGTCTGTTTCGCTTAAAGAGTTAGTAAACGAATTAATAGCCCATAAGAAATGAAAGAAATAGTATGCATCTCAACTTATCCTCCAAGAGAATGTGGCATTGCCACATTCTCTCACGATTTGATTAGGGCTATTCAATATAAATTCGGAAACTCCTATTCCATTAGAGTTTGTGCGTTAGAATCAACTTTAGAGAAACACACCTACCCCGATATTGTAAAATACATTTTGAATACTTCGGAAGCAGCAGCATATGTTGCCATGGCCGATAAGATAAACCAAGATGCAGAAATATCACTTGTGCTGATACAACATGAGTTCGGGCTATTTATTGAACAAAAAGAGGAATTCGTGCAATTCGTAAAGTCGGTATCCAAACCGGTTATTATTGTCTTTCATACAGTTCTTTCTAAGCCCAAACATTTATTAAAAGACTATATCGGGCAACTCACCGATGCTTGTTCTGCCATTATTGTGATGACACAAACTTCCTCACTCATACTAAAGGAAGAATATCATGTCGACGGAGATAAAATAGAGGTAATACCTCATGGCACACACTTGGTATCGCATAGAGACAAAAGAAGCTTAAAAGAAAAATACGACGTTGCAGGACGAATTGTTCTTTCTACTTTCGGATTGCTCAGCCCCGGAAAAAGTATAGAAACAACGCTCGAAGCCTTGCCGGAGATAGTGAAAAAGAACCCCTCCGTACTCTTCTTAATTATAGGAAAGACGCATCCCACCATCATTAAAACGGAAGGTGAGATCTATCGCGAAAAGCTGAAAGCAAAAGTGTTAAAGCTAGGATTGAGTGAGTCGGTAAGATTTGTCAACTCCTACTTAGAAACAACTGTCTTACTTGAATATTTGCAACTCACTGATATTTATTTATTTACATCATGTGATCCGAACCAGGCAGTTAGCGGAACCTTTGTGTACGCATTAAGTTGTGGATGTCCCATCATAGCAACTCCGATACCACATGCCTTAGAGCTGCTAAAAGATGAATCGGGCATACTTTTCGATTTTAAAGATGCTGCTCAACTAGCAAAAGCAACAAACAAATTACTCTTGAACGATCGCTTAAGAGGTGAAATGAGAATTACAGGATTGCAAAAGACAGCAGCTACCGCATGGGAAAATTCAGCCATTGCACACGCACGGCTGTTCAACAAAACATTGGAGCACCCGGAACCACTAATCTATTCCTTGCCACCCATCAATGCAAAACATATCAAAAATATGAGCCGCAACTTTGCTATGGTTCAATTTGCAGAAGGAAACCGACCTGACCTCTCAACGGGATATACCTTGGATGACAATGCCCGGGCACTGATGGCTCTGTGCCAATTTTATGCAGAAACAAAAGACGAGTCTTGCGAAAAGTATATCAAAAGATATCTGAATTTCATGACTTATTGCTTGCAACCCGATGGCTCTTTACTGAACTATGTGGACAAAGACTTGGTGTTTACTCCTCAAAATCAGGAAGTAGGATTAGAAGACAGCAATGGCAGGGCCATCTGCGCATTGGGCTATTTCCTTTCTCTAGGAGATAACTTCCCTGATGCGTGGGTAATGGAAGCGACTCAAACCCTCAAACAAACGTTTGTTATTATCCCTTCTCTACAATCTCCCCGAAGCATGGCTTTTGTGATAAAAGGGCTATGCAATTATTACAGCAAAGATCCATCAACTGAAGTTTTATCGCTCATCCGTTTATTGGCCGATAAACTCGTCGGCCTTTACAGCCTCAGCGCAGACGGAGACTGGCGATGGTTCGAGGCTTATCTCACCTACGACAATAGCGTGCTGCCTGAGAGTTTATTGTATGCTTATCTGGCTACGGGAAATAACCGCTACAAAGAGATAGCAAAAGAATCGTTCGACTTCTTATTAAGTAAAACCTTTGCGGAACATCAAATTAAAGTGGTTTCCAACCAAGGGTGGCTTCTGAAAGAGAAAAAAGAACGAAGATTTGGCGAACAACCCATTGATGTGGCAGGTACTGTCATCGCCCTTTCTACCTTCTATGATGTATTCAAAGTGGAAGAATATCTCACAAAACAAAAAGATGCCTTTAACTGGTTTCTGGGAAACAACCATTTACATCAAATCGTCTATAACCCGGCTACCGGAGGGTGTTATGATGGATTAGAAGAACACAACATCAACCTGAATCAGGGTGCTGAATCGTCAGTATGTTATCTGATGGCAAGACTTTGCATGGCTACTCGAGAGCCGCTTTAATATCCATTACTTTTAACCATCCCATTGCTTCATGATGGCGATATTATCCACCCACCGGGCTTCAAACCGGTGGAACTCCACTTCCAATTTATTGAGAAGTTTTTTTTTCATTTCATCCGAAGCGAAACTATACGTAATGCTATTTCTCACTAGTTTCTTGATTTCATAATAGCTGAGCCCATAACGTAAAGTCAGCAAGGTATATTGTTCGAAAAGACTTGTACGCAAAACACCGGCATCATCCGTTGCTATAACCAAAGGAACACCTGCCTTAAAGTAAATAGGAAATGGATGATTGTTTTCTCGCAAACCTAAAACAGCCTCATTACTACTCAAGTGTATTTCAACCGGAATGTTTCGTAACCTCAAATCGTTAATCAACGATACGCTCTCTTTTTCAAAAACGATATCAGTTCCATGTCCTATCCTGTCGGCCTTAGCAATATAAACGGCATCACGAATATGAGATCCCAGCTCCTCGGGCTTCACCAAGCCCATCGTTAGTTCTCCTGCATGGATAGAAAGCTTCACCGGCTTTAGTGCTTTTTTTTTTAAGAATCCGAACATTTCCATGTGCTCGCGATAATATTTCATGGATAAATCACCATCTTCAGGAGAGATGATGTTAACTCCCACAAAGCGAGTATTCGATTCATCCGCACAAGCTTTGAACGAAAGGTAAAGCTGAGCAAAAACTCGCAATGGATCAGCATTTCTCACAGCATACGTCTGATATAAACAAACCGGAGCATTAGGAACATCCGCTAGGTTACTATTCACATCAATGCTATCCATCAAATGAACATAATCCTTTACCATCTTAGCCATTTCCTTACTTTTCTCCCATCGATTGTAAATAAGCTCTAGGGAATGAGTCAACGAGGTTTTCTTTCCTACTATACTTTTTTCTAAAGCCTTGTTATCCTTTTCGTACGTTCCTTCCCCAAAAAAGCGATCAATCTCATCCACCCCAATACGAGGAGACATGGCCATAATCTCTAAATATTGCACGTTCTCAACAGCTGCCCTATACTTGAGTTCTTGTAACAATTCCACCAAGTGTCCACCTGCCGCCGCTAAAAATAAATCGAAGGCGTTAAAAAAATCACTTCCCGCCTTCAAAACAGAATGGAAGGCCTTGAATTTGCTAATAGACCAAAGATCCAGTAACCTCCTCCGCAGATTATTTAAATTACTCATTGAGGAATTTAGTTGCACAGGAGACGCTACGCCCGCTTTTTGGGCAGCAACCTGTGTCGGATAAAGCTTTCCTGTATCCATATCTAACCAAAGTTGATCTTCTACCGCCAGCTTAAAATAGGTTTCAGCATAGGCAGAACCGGTGAGATGATTGTGAATGTCCCCACCTTTGGGCATATACATAAAGAATTGATTCAGCAAAGATTCGTTGTTTTTTATCCCACTAAAATAATCACAAACAATTACCGAATCAGGCTTTGCAAAAGCAAAAACAGAGGGCATAAAAAGCACCCATAAAAGAAAGATGATTATTCGTTTCATTATAAATTCAGTCATGGTATTGTCACAAAGAATGGTATAATAAGCAAGATTCTTCCAAAAATAGACAAAAATACATCTTACCATAACATGAACGATTGTTTTTCTACATAACTATTTTTTATTTTAATGATTTTGCAGCAGCAGAATGTAAAAATTTAAAGCATGCCTTTACAAGCCTTCTGAGAGGGGTTTGTTGAATGTCCGCGATCAGCGTGTTGAAAGCGGGCATTCAACACGCTGATCGCGGACGTTCAACACGCCGAAGTTACATCTTCTATAAAATCAAACCAATTTGTAAAGATCGTTATCTAACAGATACAAATACCCTCCTATCTATTCAAACTTACTAGCCTGTTTGAATAGAAGGAGGGCATGCACCTGACTAAACTGTGTGAAAAAGAAACAGCACTCAAAAAAGTGATAGTCAGGCCATGGCAAATTATGACAGAGCTATTTCATCAACTCTGTTATTTTTTGGATGAGCGAACTGTGCAGTGCGTATCCTCTAAAATGAGATGCACCGGGGCCATAGGCTAAAAGAAGGATAGGAATCCCTGTATGGTCATTTGTAGAAAAATTACCTAATACGGAACCTTTCTCATAATTACCATCAATGATACTAAGTCCGCCCGTTTCGTGGTCAGAAAGCACTAGTACCAATGTTTCCTTATCTTTATCGGCAAACTCTAGTGCTTTGCCTACAGTGCGGTCGAACGAAAGATACTCATCTACCACCGTATGCATATCGTTGGCGTGTCCACCTTTATCTATCTTGGCACCTTCAATCATTACAAAGAAACCTTTTTTTCCGGTAGATAAAAATTGCATCGCACCATCAAACGACTCCTCTATCAGACGTTTGTTGTGCTTATAATCATCCCCTTGCAAACAGATTGCCCTATCTCCCGCTTTCAGATCATTCAACTGGCCTGCATCCGTAAGTATTTTATAGCCCACATTGCGAAGCTTATGTACCAATGCGCTGTCATTCTTCAGAATGGCTGCATCGGGAGCAGCAACCACCAGACTGGCAGGAGTGGTAAGCAAATCTGCTGTGATCTCTTCGGACATATCCCTTTCCGGCTGATGAGCATAATAAGCTGATGGAGTAGCACCGGCAATATTATCATTACTCATGATGCCCGTCATTTTCCCTTTAGCAGAAAGAGTTTCAGTGATATTTTTGATTGTCTTTCCCTCTCCATCAGTCCCTATTCGTCGGTTGCGTGTTCTCACACCCGTAGCCAATGCAGTGCCTGCCCCGGCAGAGTCTGTGGTATAATCGTCCAGCGGATCATTGCGAAGCAAACCCATGTTGCGCATCTGCAACACATTGAGCAAACCACCATTGGCCGTTGCGGCAGCCCACATTTCGGGCACACCTGCTCCTCCGTCAGAGATGAGTACAATGACGTTCTTAGGAGACTTCATCGTTCCGTCAGTCGCATAAGTAGGCTGATATGGTTGATAGAACTTTCCATCAGACATATACGTATTCTTCTCGAACGTACGTAAGAAGAGAGACAGTTCATTCGGGCGATCCGTATTCAGATAGTCCACACCCATCTTGATAAACGTATTCCACGCCGTCTTGGTATCCGGACAACCCCAGAAACGCACTTGTTTGCCGTCGGCATGTATCTTGTCGATAACCTCCTTCACCTTATCATAATCCTCTTTCACCATTCTGCCCAATCCATTCCATTTGGTAAACTGCATGAAAGGTAAACTGATCATTGCGATACGTTTGCTTTGTGAAGAGGTATATTTTACCAGACTGCCATCAAAGAACATCCATTGAGGATATTCTTCAAATTCCGAAGGAGCAGGTTGGTTGCCGGTAATCACAACACGCACGGCCAAAGGATTATTGACAACATCAAAACAGGTTGCATAGTCTTTCAACTCGTCAATCAACATGCGCAGCGATTCCTTGTAACCCATTTTCAGATCAATAAGTAGTTGCAACGGTTTGCCATCAACGTAAGCCTTGCCTCCATTCATCTCCATCTGTTTTTTCAACGGATCAAGATAAAGAGCCTTCAACGTCCGCCTCTCATCAATGTCTTTTGCTTCATGTACCACACAAAGCTTGCCGTTCTTCACAAATACATCAGCTTCTATTGAAGCACATCCTGCTCCGTAAGCCGTATAGAAAGGCACGTTTTGCAAATAATCATTGTGCGAGTGCATCAGCGGCTTTACACTCTGTCCGGCTTGTGCCCAAACAGACGTTGTAGTAAACAGTGCAACACACAGGACTGCTATTAATTTTAGTCTCATCATTGCTCTATCAATTTAAAGTTTTCTTTGAAGGAGTGGACCATACTTGCGGTTGAAACCAAACCAAGTCTGACTCATTCACCATGCGTCCATACTTCTGAGTAGTCCATTCTATCAAGTTCGGATTATTCTGTTCATTGTCCGAATAGATGTAGCGTACAGGTATTTTGCTCGCAACACTTGGGGCTACATATAATTGCGGATACCCCGTACGACGCCAGTTGGCGAATGCCTCAAAACCATTCAGGAAACTATCTATCCACGCTTGCGTACCGATTTGCATCAATGCCACAGATTTGGAAGCACTCAGCGAAGCAGCGTTTCCGGCAAGGAAAGCAGTCTTATCCGTTGCCGATATTTGCGACCATTTGCTCAGTGAAGCATCCAATGCTTTTTTATATTCAGCAGCAGCATCGCCTTGTATCATGTTGCGCACAATGGCTTCGGACTTGAGCAACAATAACTCGGCATAACTCATCACAAAAGCCCTACTTTCACTTCTGATGGCACTTCCTACTACAGAGTAGTCGTCTTTGTTGAGCAAAGCCTGCTCCGTAGTGCTCAAACCTACAGGCTGACCGCGATAAACAAGCGGACTGGCTTCAGAGAGTTTGTGTGCTGTAAATGAATTCTTAGTAGGAGCCAGAAAGACCTTCAGACGAGGATCCTGTTTCGACTTTAGCGAATCGGCCAACGCCTCGCCAACCCTGAAGTTATCACCAAAGATCACACCTGAACCATCCGAGGGAAGATTCTTTGATTGAATGTACCAAGTGTAAAAATCCACTGTGTTATTGTACACCAATGTTGCTTGATCGGCCAAAGAGGTGAAAACAGGATAATCGCTTGAATTATTAAAGATGGTAGCCACCTGAGCAGCAACATCTTTCTTAGCCGACTCACGCATCAGTATGCGAAGTTTGAGTGAGTTGGCAAACTTACGCCATTTGGTCAAGTCTCCGTTATACAAGATGTCATTGCTCACCACGATTCCGGCAGCCATATTCTTAATCAGTACATTGGCTGTTTCGAGATCTTCCAACATCAATCCGTACACTTCATCTTGCGATTGAAAATGAGGAAATTCCAATCCGTTTTCATTCGCTCTTCCAACCTCTGCATAAGGTATATCGCCATAAGCATCGGCCATAAGCGAAAGTACATACACCTTGCAGATGAGTCCCATTGCCTTGTAATGAGGTTGACTGCTCTTCTCAGCCAAACTAATTATTTTATTAATATCTTTGACACTTCTCATAGGCCCATTCCATTCTTCTCGGAACGAAGCACCTGTGATGTTATAACGTCCAAAACCTTCATTGTTTCCACCCAGATAGTTGAGGTGTTGCACAAATTGACCTGCAGCGCCGCTCTCGCTTCCCGTCATTGAAGAGACAGCCGTACTAATTACTCCGGGTAATAACAGATTAGCCGGAACAGTAGACGGATTATTGGGATTCACATTCAGTTCTTCAAAGTCGCTGCATCCAACTATTGAAAAAGCAGCACCTACCAACAGTGGCAGTATATATTTCTTCATCATGCTAGTATGTTTATAGAGTAATATTAATATTGAAACCAAAACTCTTGGTAGATGGAGTTGCCATCGTTTCGATGCCTTTCAGCTGACCATCGTACGAAGCCACTTCAGGATCTATGTTAGGCACATCCGTCCACAAGAACAGGTTACGTCCATAAGCCGAAAGTGACACATTCTGAAACGGTGTGGCACTTAACCACTTACGAGGAAGCTTGTAACCCAACTTCAATTCGCGAAGTTTAATGTATGAAGCATCAAATGTAGCAATCATGTCATTATCATAATAAGCTTTTACGTACTGACGCACTGGTACAGCAATCGTGTTCTTTAGTCCGGTGTTCACATCAATACCGTCGGCCACTATTGTACCTGTTCCATTTTCGTCACGCAATGCAAGTGACTCTTTCAGCGTACCGGCACGCATTCCTTCAATGTATGTTCTGGAGTAAACCGATCCACCCTCCTGAATACCCAACAGTGCACTAAACGACCAGTTTTTATACTTTAGCTCTGTGCCCAGACCTCCTGTCCAATCAGGATTCACGTTACCCAACAAACCCCAGTCACCATTCTCTTCCATCGGCAAACCGTTTTTGAGTTGCAGTTGCCCATCCTTATAGATCAGGTAGTCACCATAAAGAGAGCCATACGAACCATCTCCCTTTGTGTTCGAAGTACGGAGTTCCAACGAAGCCCAACGTTCTATCTGGCGAATGCGCGTGATACCTTGATCTTCGGCCAGACTCACCACTTTATTTTTGTTCTTTGAGAAGTTGAACGTTACATCCCAGCGGAAATCTTCTGTACGAACAGGAGTCACATTCACCATCAATTCAAGACCTTTATTGGTCATCTTGCCCACGTTCATCAATTTCGTGTCATACCCGCCCGAAGGATTGAGTGTGATGGGGATAATCAAATCGGTTGTGGTACTATTATAGTAAGTTACGTCCACCGACAGCCTGTTATCCAAAAAGCGGAAGTCGCCACCAAACTCATAAGACACCACCTTCTCCGGTTTGATGTTAGAGTTAGGATAATTATTATTCGCCGTAGCCACAGAGCTACCGCCCCATCCCTGAGAGATGACATAGTTGGCACTCGTCTGGTAAGGTTCCAGGTCACGTCTCACCATCGAAGTACTGGTTCTTAGTTTGACGAACGGAACAGCCTTGCTCTTCATAGCAGGAAACAAATCTGTAAGCACAGCACTTAGCGAAGCCGAAGGATAAAAATAAGAATTGTTCTCTTTAGGCAAAGCACTGGAGTAATCGTATCGTCCGGTCAGGTCGAGAAACAAACCATTCTTGTAGCTGAACTGCGTAGTGCCATACCAGCTATTTACCTTTTTACGGGTAAGCGTATTACCACCAATCAGTGGTTTGGCATTGTTGCTGAGGTTATAGACATTCGGAATGGTCAGTTCAGGAGCAATAACACCCAGTCTGCGTGCTGTTTGACTCATCAGGTTACCACCAAACGAAACGTTCATGCCAAACTCAGGAATGAACTCTGCCGGCAATTTGTAAGTCAGCAAAAAGTCATTATTGGTCTCCAAAAAGTTTATATCATCTTCCTGATAATAGCCGTTAAAGTACGACGCCGATGTGTTGGCATGTCTCATGGTACGCTTATCAGAGTAGAAATCGAGCCCCGAGCGCAGTTGCAGAGACAATCCTTTGAGCAGTTCCAAAGTAACCTTTGCACTACCATACACACGATCACGCGTGTTGCCATTCAGGTTGTTATATGCTACAAAATACGGATTGTTCAGTCCTGTAAACGTATTATTTCCAACAGGTGTGTTTTGAGCAATTCCCTCATAGCCAGATCTCCATTGCTGTTTCAGCGAGTTAAGACTCACATTTCGTGGCATATATAAAAAGATCTTCATGATGTTATCTTCATTCTTCGCTCCTGTACTGGCACGGTTATCACTATTGGTATGCACATAGTTCACTGTTGCATCCACGCGTATACCAGGCAGAATCTGATAGCCAGAATTCAACCCAATCGTATTCTTCGTCAAGTCTGTATTGGGCACAATACCCTTTTGCTGGCTATTGGTGTAAGAGAAACGATAATTCAATTTATCGCTCACATTACTCAACGTAACATTGTTATTGATCGTATGTCCCACCTGCAAGAAGTCTTTCAACTGACTACCTTGCGATACAAAAGGCGTAGCAGTACGCACACCCAACTTATCCAAAGGAGAGTCAAACTGTGTTATCAGTTGTCCATTGAGAGCAGGACCCCAGTTAGCCAATTCCTTATCGTTTACGCCTCCACCGGCACCATCTACATACGCATATTTCCCTTCAATACCTTGTCCAAATGAATTCTGAAATTCCGGTAAACGCAAAGGCGTTTCAAAAGAGATACCCGAGTTGACAGAGATACCTAATCCTTTTTGTCCTTTACCCGATTTAGTCGTTATCAAGATCACCCCATTGGCAGCACGCGCACCATAAAGCGCCGATGCGTTAGGGCCTTTCAAAACAGTCACACTTTCGATATCTTCCTGATTCACTTCGGAAGCTGCATTGCTATAGTCCACTTCATTCTCTCCGGAAGTAAAGTTCGGATTGTTATAATCCTGTCTGCCACTAAAGTTGCGGGTAGACTGTTCGTTGTTGTTACTGATAGGCACTCCGTCTACCACAAACAGTGGAGAGTTGTTATAGTTGTATCCACCCACAAAGTTTTGTCCCCTTATCTGGATGGACGATGAGGCGCCGATGCCACCCGAAGAGCTGGTAACCTGCACACCTGCAATCTTATTACTCAGGGCATTCACAAAGTTGCTTTCGTGCGATTCCTGAATGGCGCTGCCATCAAGTTTTTGAACGGAATATCCCAATGACTTCGTTTCACGACTGATGCCAAGTGCTGTTACCACCACTTCATTCAGCATCTTTGTGTTCTCCTGAAGCGTTATTTTATCATTGCCTGTCAGGCGGATACTTTTGGAGAAGTAACCCACAAAGGAAACGTCCACCACTCCGTCTGCACCTTTCAACACCAGAGAGAAATGTCCGTCTACATCCGTTACCGTTCCATTATTGGTACCTTTCTCTATCACAGTAACCCCTATCATCGGTTCGCCCGTAACAGTAGTCACCGTTCCGTTCACCTTTCTAGCTACAGGCTTAGAAGTCACCGCATTGCCACTTTTTCTACTTTCTACAATGACATAAGAATTATTCGAAAGCTTGCGATAAGAGAAACCCGTAGTTGAAAGAGTACTAGCCAGAGCAGTCTCCACCGTAGTGCTGTTCTTTTCGTTTACAGGCGTCACCTGAACCGACTTTGTCTTACTTTCATCATACGTAATATCGACCCGATATTTCTTTGCGATTTTATTGATGCATGTGTTAAATGCCTCTTTTCTCCCGTCCGTTAATCCCTCCGCATGGCAAGGCATCAACAATAGTACTCCTGCCAAGAGCAGAATCGTCCTTAAGCCTATTTGCTTATTTTTCTTTTTCATTCCTGTTCTTTTTACTAGTTTATAACTGACTTGTTTTTCTATACTCCCATGTACGATGCGCATCTAGTACACAGTTTCTTACCTCTATTATATCTTGTTCACCGATAATACAACCCGGTTGCTTTCTATTTTACACTTCGCACCAAACAAGGCACAAATTCTGTTCATCACATTGTCTATCGTTACATCTTCATAGTTGAATGTAGAGGTGATTCTCGCATCCTCGTGCAATGCATCCTGTTCTATCACCAACACCTTTCCGAAATACTGCCTTAAACGCAGCCTCAACTCGGCAACAGATGCATTGTGAAGCACCAGTTTACCTGTACGCCATGCTGTTACGTCTGCAGCATTCACGTTTTTCAATTCATGTTCGCCGGTGCGAGTGTTGTAGATCAATTGCATGCCCGGCGTGAGCACTGCAAGTAATTCTCCACTTTGAGAATTGGTTACCTCCACACGTCCTGTGCTCACCGTCACCTGTTTATCTTCAATCTCTTCATAAGACATTACCTCAAAGGAAGTTCCCCGTACAGTCACATTCACGCCCTGTGTGGTGATAATAAAAGGTTTCTTAGGGTTTTTAGCCACATGAAAAAAGACTTGCCCTTCCATTGTCACCGAACGTGTTTCTCCGCCAAAACTCTTTGCAATCTTCAACTCGCTATCCCTATTCATGTCAGCCACAGTACCATCCTCAAGTGTATAACTATTGATGCTGTTAGTAGCAGTATATCTTGCTTTTACCTCTGCAGCCACCCCATCCATCATCTTATGATCATTTTGATAGAAGAAGAGAGAGCCTCCAAGCAACACTGTTATCAACGCAACAGCCGCCGCATATCCGATCCAAACTGGGCGATGAACAGCTAGCTTCCTCTCTTTCGGCTCCGTCTTTTTCAATTCCTCTTCATATGCTCTCCGATAATCTTCCTCCGAGTAAGCAGCTTCAGTCTCGGGGAGCGCACAATCCAGATGCAATCGGCCTGCTATCCTATTCCACATCTCCTGCGCTTCTTTCTCTTCCCCGTCCACATCCAAAGTTTCTAGGGGAAAATCCATTTTCAACTTCTTAATAAGGTAAGGACTGAATTTCTCTGCAATTTTCATTTCACGCTCCGTAGCCTTCCCGACCAGAGATCGATAATAAATAGTTGAAAGCTCTTTTAAATACTTTTTCTTCTCTTTCTGAGTGAAGTTCATTCTCATCATTTCCTTATTAATAGTTCTATGTTCCAAATTACATTCTGTCAATCATTCAACCCCGAAGCTCATGAATCACTCGCAGTATTTCGGCAAGCAGTACTCCTTCCAATCCTCGTTCACTCAATAAGTGCATTTAGGCTCGTTAAAATCCCTTAAAAAGCAATGACATTCTTGTTACGTTTTCAAAGGGAAGTGAAAGACGAGAATAACTCTGTTTATTCACACAAACGTCACAAAGATGGAATAGTGTATCAAGCATATTCACTCTAAATTTGCTCGATGAAATTAGAGAAAGCTACAATGAAGACAGATCAAGACCTTTTAGATAAAATTGAAAAGAAGGACGAACAGGCATTTAGTCTTTTCTATAAACGCCATTCCACCTTCATTGCCAAACGAATCAGGATATTAGCGAGAGACGAAGAGAATGCCAACGACATCATACAAGAATTTTGGTTGCGTTTTTGGGAGAAACCCACCATGCTAAAGACCAACGACAAAGGAATGGCCTTCAATTTTCTCTATAGCTTCCTCTTCACATTCGTGTTGCTCATGCAGCGCATTCATGCAAAACACGAAGATAAAACGGTCAGTCTGGAAGAATTAAGCACTCTTCCGGATAACTATCAATACTCGCACGTATTAGAAGAAGTAGAACTGGCTGAACTTGAGAGGTTTATAGATAGTCTCGTAGACGATCTCTCACCCACGGATCATGTTATCTACGACATGTATCAGCAAAACCAACCCTTCGATGAAATAGCCCGAAAAGTTACTCTTTCCGAAGACAGGGTGCGCAATCTTTTCACCCGAATAACCAAGACCTTGCGTAAAGAGATAAAAGAGAAATACCTCTCTTTCTTTTGAAAAGCTGAATAATCAGGGAAAGGTGTAGTTGGAGACAACACATCATCCAAGGACACCTTTGTTAGTTCCTATTTGATTTTAATACTACCGAATTTTTAGCGTTTAGCCGTCTTTTTAGCTTTCCATCCGTAGTCCACATATTCCCAGCTAAAGTTTGCCTTGTCGTCTACATGAACCAATAAATATCCTTCTTTCGTTTCAAGGAAAGGTCCACCCCACCAATAAGCAGAAACTGCTCCGGCGGTTACGAACCAGCGGTTACGTTCCTGTATTTGTTCATAGATATGCTGATGACCTTGAAGAATCAGTTTCACATTATAAGCATTCAGAACTTCGAAGACCTCTTTCGTGTTAGAAATCATATCTTCTCCTTTGAAGTTACCTTCTACCACCGGATAGTATAAAGAAAGCATCGGCACATGTATAGAAACAACAACAGGCATTTCTTTACCCGCCTCTGCTAAGTCTTTCTTCAACCACTCCAACTGCTCGCGATTAACAGAATAAGAGCCTTTTGCAGTTGGATAAAGACTATTCAGTGTAATAAAATGCACTCCTTTATGAGTGAATGACTGATGTGAAGGGCCAAAGTGTTTCTCAAATAACTCAAATCCGAGCGAATCCACCTTTCCATTGTTCCGATAGTAGCGATCATGATTACCTATCGTGAAGTGAGTAGGCAATCCACATTCATCTACAATATTCTTAAAGCGCTTATGCAAAGAATCCGCCGTTTGCTCAGCATCGCCCAATGCATCTGCATCCACATTGTCACCTCCGAAAAGGATCAAATCCACCTTCTTTTTCTTAGCATCCGCTAATGCCATACGAAGCCCTTCATTGCCATCTCCCCGATTATCTTTATTTAGATGAACATCTGTAAAATAAGCGAAGGTAAAGCTCTCTATTGATTGCTCCTTTTTTGTTTCTTTAGGAGCCTGTGCACAACTACTCAATAAAGACAGAATGAATAAGGATATAAAATTAAGAAAGATATTTTTCATACATCAATGATTTTTATGTCCCGATTAAAAGAGACGTTATTACTCTAGCTACAGTTTTATAAATAAAGAATATTACTCCCAACCAAACAATTGAGGTGCAAGCTTCGGATTCAACTCCACTTGACGTTTTGGAACCGGACGATAATAGAATTTAGGCTCTTGAAAAGTACCTAGATTTTTAGCCGTCACAATATTCCCTTTAGTCGTCTCTTTCAAGTAAACAGTGGCACTCGGATCATCAATACTCCCTGTTTTATAATAGATTAGATTCTTGCCCAATGAATTCTTCTCCTTATCGCCTTCAGCAGGAATACTTTGAGAAGAAGGTATCAAGTAAATATCCACCACTCCATCACCTGTTAGATCATATTTTCCCAGATTAGGGAAGTAAAGTCCTTCCGGAACCTTCTCCAGCAACTTACCGGCTTTCCAGCGCATCAGATCATCAAATCGGAAGCCCTCCAAAGCAAGTTCTACACGGCGTTCACGACGAATTTCCAATAAAATGGAAGAGACACCCGGAAAAGAATTCTGTAAGGCCGGATCAACCGGAGGGTTTAAAGAAAGATGAGGTATCCCGGCCCTATCACGAATCAAATTGATGCTATTATTCAAATCGGTCATTGTGAGAGTTCCCAATTCAGCGCGAGCTTCGGCATAAGTCAACAAGACTTCAGCATAGCGAATAACCGGGAAATCGATACTCAAATAATAATTATCATCTTTATTATTAATAAAGCCTTTGATCTGATGATATCCTGAAAAGTTTTTATTTAAGCCCTGTACATAAATACCCGCTCCCGGTGCATAAGTCATGGTATTAACCAACTCCCATCCCGGATAAGCCAGCGTTTGGTACATACGTGGATCACGATTATTGAACTCTTCAACAAACATTTTCGTTTGGTAGTCCGACTGTGCAGAATAGTATGAACCATCTTTCATCAGATAGGTCTGCACCAAATCTTTTGTAGGACAGGGAATATAATTTCCAAACATATATGCCCAGAATCCATTACTGGCAGTTGATTTATCATAATAATGCGCCTGAATCATCTCTGGATTAGTTGTTAAGTCCAAACTGTTGAACAGAGTGAAATAATCATTTTCAGGATGACCGGTATTGTACAAGCTGAAACCACCGTTTTTCATAATCTCTGAAGCGGCATCCACTGCTATTTGCAGATACTTTTCAGCACTACTTTGCAGATTTAGTTCTCCATGATATTTGCGATAAGTTCCTTCATAGAGAGCATGTCTTGCCATTGTAGCTAGTACAATCCATTTATCAATTGCACCTTTCACCTTATCGGCCTTCACATTTTTGGCAGCAAACTGATAATCTTCAAAGATCTTCGAGATTACATAATCGCGGCTGTCACGGGCTTTGTACAGGTCTTCGTCATTGGTTGATAACACTTTATCATACCAAGGAACATCCGAATAACGTTTTACTTTATCCATATAAAAGGCAGCCCGATAGTAGCGAGCAATACCTTGGTAGTGAGCAAGTACATCTGGTGAAACAGAAGCCTTTTCACAATGCTTCAAGAAGAAATTAATATCATACAGCCTCCCCCATGACCAACCTCCGGTAATGGTGGTGGAAGTCGGCTTGGCAGAGGTCATTATATTTTTAATTTCTACATTATCGGTCGTAGCCTGATTGTCAGTTCCGGCATCAGAGACATAATCATAAGCAGGTGTATCCATTAACCCGTAGCAATACATCTTCAAATCTTCTTCAGTATTGAAATAACTTTCGGCACCTATTTCCGTATGAGGCTGACGGTCCATAAAGGAGTCATTACAAGAAGTTACCAGTAAGCCAACAGCTATATGCAACCATATATAAAGTCTATTTTTCATAAGTCTTCTCTATTTATAGTAAAATTAGAACGTAACATTTATACCGAACGAATACTGTCGGTTGAAAGGATAAACATATCCATAAGAGTCTTCTTGGGTAACAGCTTCGGGGTCAAAGAATTTTTTCAATTCACTCCACTCAAACAAATTATCACCACTGACATAGATACGCATCCGATTGAGATGTACCTTCTTAATCCAGGCAGCAGGCAAGGTGTAGCCGAATGTTATATTCTTGACCCTCAAATAAGAGCCATTCAACATGTGGGCAGTTTGAGGAATAGCCAACCCCATGGCATTGATACCGGTTCCCAGATTCTTGTCAGCCAGCCATGCCTGAAATACGGGATATTTCGCATTCAGGTTTTGATTTGCCAATCCTGCATCTATATAAGCTTGGGAATGTTTGGCCATCTCAACTTCATTATCCGTTGTCGCACGATAAAAATCGAAAGCATGTGTTTGTCCACCGGTATAAGGTTGTTGGTAGAAACTCCAGTACAAATAACTAATCGGATAATAATCGCGCTTACCCACTCCTTGCAAAAAGGCAGAGGCATCAAATCCGTTCCATTCCATATTTAGATTAAATCCGAAGCGGTAGCGGGGAGACGAGTTACCAATGATGCTCAAATCTCCGGGTTTGTCAACTGTGGTCCCTTTGGTAATGCGATTATCTTTATCCAAATCCTTGTACTTAGGCCATCCTTCAACGATATCAAGAGCCCCCCAAGGGATGATCTCCGTTTCATTTAATGCCGCAATTTGTTCTTTACTGGTGAAAAGACCGTCACTCTGCAATCCCCATATCTCTCCGAGTTCTTGTCCTTCATAATATTGACTTAGACTCTTGCTCGGATTATCGAACTTAGTGATCCATGAACGGTTGTCGGAGAGGATGAAGCGTGCTCCCCAATTAAAAGGCTTGCCCGCAAGTTGAAACTGATCCTTATAAGAAAGAGATAATTCCCATCCCGTAGTTTTCAGATTGGCAGCATTCTCTTTGGGCTCGGTTTTACCCAAAACACCCGGTAACTCCTTACCTAGTGTGAGCATCCCTTCCGTGTCGCGGCGATAAATATCAAAAGAAGCCATCAGTTTATTATCTAAAAGCCCCAAATCGATACCTCCGTTCAAGGTTTTCACTTTTTCCCAAGTATAATCGGGAGAAACCAATCCGGGCGCCGTAACAGTTTGTTGCAACTTTCCATCGACCAAATACCCTCCTAATTTTGAACCCATAGAAGGAATATATCCATATTCACTGACCAATTGGTTACCCAACGCACCGTACGAAACACGGAATTTTAGTTGAGAAACAACACCCTTGAGCGGTTCAAAAAACGGTTCTGAGTCAATACGCCATGCTGCGGAGCCTGAAGGAAAGAATCCGAAACGTTTGTTTTCCGGAAAACGTGAAGTACCATCATAACGGCCGTTTATTTCGAAGATATAGCGATTGTTATAAATGTAATTGGCGCGAAAGAATAAACCTCGAATCGCCCAATCTTTATAAGCCTCTTTCACATATTGGTCTCCGGAAGCCAAATTGATGGATGGAAGTGAGGTGGATATAATGTTATTGCGTTCTGCCGAAAACTGATCCCAACGACTGTATTCCTGATTAAAGCCTAAGATCGCAGTAGCAGTGTGTTTACCCATTGTTTTGCTAAGAGTGGCATACAAATCCAAAACACTATAAAAATCAGAAGCATTGGCTTTAGAAACTTTGCTGTCTCCTTTTTCACGAACATCATCCGGCCCGTAGCCGATGCGGTATTTGTTTCTGTAGAAATCAGACTCCTCATTTCCTTTGGCAAAAGTGAAGTTGGCGTTCAACTTCAAGAGCTTTCCCCAGAAATCTGCTTCTGCTGAAAAAGTACTCTGTAAACGATCATATATCGTTTTTTCTTCTCCTCCATCTACTAGTTGTGCCAATGCTTCTCCTAGTTCGGTATTGGCCCATGTACCATCGCTGTTTTTATCCACATTGTGAGGCTCTGCGTCATAAAACGCGCTCAGGTTATAGTAGCTGGGGTTCTTACGGGTAGTAGAAACAAAAGAAGTATTATTCGAAATGGTTAGCCAGTCCAACACCTTGTAACTGACTTTACCACGCATGCTATATCGTAGATATTTATCATTATTTACGACTCCTGAAAAAATGCCGTCTTCGTTATCCATACCTGTCGACAAGTAGAAGTTTGTTTTCTCCGTCGCTCCCGAAATAGATACCTGATGGGTTTGGCTGAATGTATTCCTGTCCAGAAAATAATCGGTCCAGTCGCGATTCCCCATATATTCCCATTGGGTTTTATCCAACGGATTGAGGCGAATAGCTTCTGTTCCACTCGGATTGTCCGAACGCTGCCGTGCCCATTCAAGGCGTTCATCATTCGTGACGTGCCCCGAACTCCATGGAGTATTTAACACGGCGATATTCTTCAACTTCAGATAGATATAAGGATCAGAAGTCTTGTCCGTTAGTGAAGAAGGGCGTTTCCACGAGAAATTATTATTATAGCTCACTTGAATGCGATCTCCTTTTCCTTGTTTGGTAGTGATTAGAATAACTCCGAAAGCTGCACGTGCTCCATAGATTGCAGCCGAAGAAGCATCTTTCAAGACTGAAAGGCTTTCTACATCTTCCGGTAAAAGACGATTCATTTCATCTGCGTCCGAAGCAACACCATCAATCAAAATTAACGGAGAACCACCGTTAATGGAAGCCTCCCCACGAATATTGATCTTGGGAGCTTTCCCCGGTTCACCACTGGTGAAATCAATATTAAGATTCGGTACCATTCCTTGTAATCCTTTAGCAAGATCAACAATGGGCCGTTGTTCCAATTGCGCAGCACTGATTTGGTCTACAGATCCTGAAAGGTTCACTTTCTTCTGAACACCATATCCAACCACCACCACCTCGTTTAGTTTTGCAGCATCTTCCTCCAATTCAATTCTGAAGGATGATTTTCCGTTGACCGGAACTGATTTGTCCCGATAACCAATATAGCTAATAACAATTGTTCCGCTAGCGGAAACCGATAAAGTGAATTTGCCATCCATATCTGTCACGGCACCGTTACTCGTTCCTTTTTCCCGAATGGTTGCACCGACCAATGGATCACCGGCTTTATCAACAACCACTCCCGATATCATGATCTTGCTATCCGACTGCTCGGTAGTAACCATCGAAAACGAAGAGTTGAAAGCGTGGGCCTGAAGAGTATTCATACCTAACACTCCTATGACTAGCCATAGACTCTTAAACCACAAAAAGTTGTATTTCCTCATATTAGTTATTATTATTCTGGTGCAAAAGTATCGGGCAATTATTACAAGCGCGCTACTCAACCATTACAATTCGTTAACTAATATTTTATTTCATATCAATGCTTTTGGGTCCTCATTATAATTTTTTAGCCTCACACGTAGCAGTTTGATCGATTGCGTGATGCGATACTCCACCGTTTTCACGGAGACATTTTGCAATGCAGCAATTTCCGCATTTGTCTTATCGCGCAGGCGACTTAGGTTAAACGTTTCCCGGTAGCTGACGGGTAATTCATCTATCGCTTTTTCTATCTGCTCGGTAAGCTCGTCCATCAAGTAGTAATTCGGATCTTCCAACTCATCCTTAAGCTTTTCATAAATATCGGTCCGTACCTGTTCACGATACCGGTTCTTCTTTATCAGGTTCAGACAACGATTACGGGTAGCGCTAAACAAATAAGATTTCAGCGAACTTTCAATAAACAACTCTTTCCTCGACTCCCATAGATACAGCATCAGTTCCTGCACAAGTTCCTCTGCGTCCTCGTCGCACACGTAGTGAGAAGCATACTCGCATAACGGAGAGTAATACTTCGTGAATATCCGTTTATATACTTTTTCATTGCCTGCTTGCAATTCAGGTAGCCATAATAATTCGTCCATCGGAGAATAATATTTTTGCGTACCTGCAAAGATATTGTTTCCACAGAAAGAAGAAATTACATTCTTATGAATCTTTTCTTTGCCCTAAATGAAACATTTTCTTCACATCTTTTCTTTAGGGTAGATCTCCCCGTAGCTGTCGTATAGGTGTGAAGTTAATAATAACGATAGGATAGAAATGGATATGAATCAGGAAAATGAAGAGGAGCTCCTCCGGCAAGAGCGTGCTTGCTACGCAGAGCGCACACAGCGGCGCATTGCAGCAAGAGATACAGAAGCAGCTTACCGGAAAGTGCAGCAACACATCCGGCGACGGAGCATTCGACGCATCGTGGTGGCAGCATCTCCCATGGCAGCATCCTTCATCGGGGCAGTCTTTCTGACATGGTTCCTTATTCAATATCTCTCCCCGAATCAGGGAGAAGCTCCACTCATTACTATCTCTTCCAGACCGGGCATGCAAATTAATTTCACCCTACCGGATAGCACAGTGGTACACCTCAATTCAGGCAGTAGCCTTACTTATCCACAGACTTTTCGGGGTAAAGAACGACAGGTGAAACTCAACGGAGAGGCTTACTTCAATGTGACCCATCATCCCGAACACCCGTTTGTTGTGGCACTACGCAACGATAACATGCGAATACGCGTGTTGGGCACCAGCTTCAACATCCAATCCTACAATGATGAACCGAGTATCCAGACCACACTTGTTTCAGGCAAGGTGGAGGTCGAGTTTATCAACTCAAAAAATACGTGGAGTTACTGTACCCTCAAACCGGGGGATAAAGCCTCTTACGAAGTAGATCAGCATACAGTTCACATTCGCACGGTACAAACCATTTGCGAAACGGCCTGGAAAGATAACATGCTCGTTTTCCGGAATACTTCCATGAGCGATGTACTCACCAAGCTCAGCCATTATTATAATGTACGTTTCACTGTCACTTCACCCGTTATCAACAGTTACTCATTTACCGGCACTTTCATTGGCCGGCAACTATCACAAGTGCTTGATTATCTCTGCCTGTCTTCAGACATCGGATACGAGATACACAGGCAAACCAGCGACGACAGCGAAGTGCAGCATTATACAGAAGTAATACTAAATCAATTGAGTAAAAAACCATAAAAAAGATAGAAGCCTATGAAGAAGTAGAAAAATTGAAAAAGAGAAAGTATAAAAAAACAGAAAGGTGCTACCAACACCCTTCTGCCTAAAAACAACTACATTAATAAAAATACGTCGTTTTAAACTTACAGAAATGAATTCAAAAATATGACAAAAAATAATCTAATCCAAACGAATCATTCTTTTTATGATTTTTTCAGGATCAAAAGCCCTTATCTGGGCTGGGGACAGACACTCCTGTTCATCTTCCTGATAACCATTTTCTGCCAACAAGCTAATGCCGGTAATCTGACAGGATACCGTCCGGAGCAAACGCTCACCATCAAAGCCAACGGACAAACCGTTGCCCGGGTACTCGAACTTATCGAGAAAGAAAGCGGCTTCCGGTTTTATTATAACAACAGGCTCATCGATGTAAATCGCCTGGTTTCTATTAACGCCGTGCAAAAGGATCTTTTCTCCATACTCGACGAAGTTTTCAAAGGCAACGGAATACGCTATAAAGTAATCGATAAAGACATCATCCTTAACCATGCAGATAAAACGGATCAGCAACAAAAGGACAAGAAAACCGTAGCAGGTCTTGTCACCGACGAGAAAGGATCGCCTATCATCGGAGCCAACATCAAACTAAAAGGCAGTGCCAATGGTACTGTATCGGACATTGATGGAAATTTCTCCTTGCCATTGGCTAAAGGCGATGTACTACTCGTGACTTACATCGGATATCTTGCACAGGAAGTAACAATCGGGAGCAAAACTCCCCTCTCCATCATCCTCAAAGAAGATTCCAAACAGCTCGAAGAAGTAGTAGTGGTAGGTTACGGAACACAAAAGAAGGTCAACCTCACCGGCGCCATAGAGCAAGTTACCGGCGAAGTGTTCGAAAACCGTTCAGTGTCCAACATTACCCAAGCACTACAAGGTGCCATTCCCAACCTCAATATCACACTAAACGATGGCAAACCTACCCGTACGGCCAGCTTCAACGTGCGAGGCACCACTTCTATCGGACAAGGTGGAGAAGCACTGGTCCTTATCGACGGTGCGGAAGGAGATCCTTCCATGCTCAACCCCAATGATATTGCCAGCGTATCAGTACTTAAAGATGCCTCTTCGGCGGCTGTTTACGGTGCCAGAGGAAGCTTCGGTGTGGTTCTTATTACCACAAAGACACCCGATAAAGATAAGTTTACGATCACCTACAGCGGAGACTTTGCGGTGAAACGTCCGGTCACCACACCCGACTTTGTGACTGACGGCTATACTTATTCCAACATGTTTTACACAGCCTACAATGCTTGGAATAACTATTCCGCCACTCCCAAAAACATCAATAAATCGCAAGCATTTAGTAGTTCTTGGCTCGACACATTCAAAAGTCGCAAAGAGCAGGGCATTACTGACGAGGTAGAGACTGCGACCGATGGTACCTATACCTATTACGGCAATACCGATTACTACAAAGAACTCTATAAAAAGAATGTCTTTGCACAAGACCATAATATGTCCGTAGCCGGCAATTCGGGTAAGGTAAACTACTACATCAGCGGGCGCTATTACGATTATGACGGACTCTTCCGCTATAATTCTGATACATACAACACCCTCAATCTCCGCGCCAAGGGATCCATACAAGTCTTCGATTGGCTCCGCATAGACAATAATACCGATTTCTCACATCTCGACTATCACAATCCCATGAATGTGGGCGAAGGCGGTTCCATCTGGCGTAACATATCAGATGAAGGTCACCCCAGTGCGCCGATCCGTAATCCCGATGGCTCTCTTACCATGTCGGCCGCCTACACCATAGGCGATTTTATCTACGGCAAGAACGGTATCGACACCAATAACAAGGTATTGAAAAACACCACAAGCTTCTCCGCTACGTTTTTCAATAAAGCACTACGTGTGAACGGTGACTTCACCTTCAGCGCTACCGATAAGAATAGCACCCAGATTCGGGTACCGGTGCCTTATAGCAAGGTACAAGGAACAACCATCTGGCTCGGAACCTCGTATAATGACCTAAAGAAAGGAATACAGAAAACAGACTATCTGGCAACCAACCTTTATGCTGAATACGAGAAAACCTTTGGCAAAGACCATTACTTCAAAGGGATGATGGGCTACAACTACGAACAGTCCAAATACGAAGGCCTCAATGTACAACGAAACGGTCTGCTCACCGAAAACAGCGAAAACATCAACTTAGCTTTAGGAGAATCCATCACCACCTCCAGCGGATACGAGAAATGGAGAATTGCCGGTGGCTTCTTTCGTCTCAACTATGCATACAAAAACAGATACCTGCTTGAAGTCAACGGCCGGTACGATGGCTCTTCCAAATTTCCGACCGACGAGCAATGGGCTTTCTTTCCGTCTGCCTCAGTAGGCTGGCGTGTCTCTGCAGAACCATTCTGGAAAGTCAATCCCGATATCATTTCCGACTTCAAAATACGCGGTTCTTACGGTGCATTGGGCAACGGTAACGTATCTTCTTACAGCTACTTGGAGCTCTTCTCCATCGGTACTTCCGGACGTGTGCTCAACGGGTTGAAGAACAAATACACCAGCTCACCGGCGGTAAAACCCGATGGACTCACTTGGGAAACAGCAACGACCACCAACGTCGGTATCGACCTCGGCATGCTGCAAGGTAAACTGCATTTCACAGGTGATGCCTACATACGCAAAACGACCGACATGTACACTGCAGGAGTAACCCTACCCGATGTTTTTGGTGCCGACTCTCCCAAAGGGAACTATGCCGACATGACGACGAAAGGATGGGAACTTTCTCTAGGCTACAAAGACAAGTTCATCCTAGGCAACTCCCCTTTCATCTATGAAGTGCGTGCCACTCTGTCGGACTACACCTCCAAGATAGATCGCTACAATAACTCCACCAAAAGCTTGGATGACTATTACGAAGGACAAACCGTGGGCGAAATCTGGGGATATGTTTCCGAAGGACTTTTCCAATCGCAAGCAGACATTGACAGTCATGCCACCCAGGCATTCGTCAAATCATCCGCTAAAGGTATCTGGTATCCGGGAGACGTGAAGCTAAAAGACCTTGATGGAAGCAAAACCATCGATTATGGCACCAAAACTGTCGCCAACCACGGTGACCTTAAAGTAATCGGTAATAAGTTGCCCCGTTACATCTACAGCTTCACCCTGGGTAGTGAATGGAAGAATGTCTTTTTCTCTGCTTTCTTCCAAGGCGTCGGTCGCCAACATTGGTATCCAAGCAACGAATCCATCTTCTGGGGACAATACAACCGTCCGTACAACAATCTGCCTACCTGGCATCTCAACAACTACTGGACGAAAGAGAACCCCAATGCCTACCTTCCTCGCTACGCTGGTTACAACAGTTCGCTTAAGACTACCGTGCAAACACGTTACTTGCAAAACGTAGCTTATATCCGACTAAAAAACATTCAAATCGGATATAACCTGCCGCAACAACTAATTAGTAAGGTACGCATGCAGAAAGCCCGCCTTTACCTTTCAGGAGAAAACCTGTGGAGTTGGTCGCCTCTGTATAAGCACACTCGAGACATGGACGTGTCAAGCATTTACGGTTCTGATGCCGATTTGACTGACGGTACCAGTGGCGACGGCAATAACTACCCCACTATGAGCAGCATCAGTTTAGGTTTATCCATCACATTTTAAATAAGTATTATTTATGAAACAGATTATATATTTCATAGCAACGATCTTTCTGGTCACCGCTTGTTCGCTGACAGAAGAGCCACAGTCCTCCGCATCCCAAAGTGTAGTCTTCGGTTCTGAAAGCGGACTCAAGCTCTATAGCTATTCTTTTTACGACATCTTTCCCGATGTGAATGAAGCCCACAAACAAGACGCCCTGTGCGACTATGGTGCAGTGAGCAGTATCAGCGACTTCCTACGCAATGGAGGTTACAGCGCCGAAACGAGTACCGGATGGGACTGGGAAGACCTACGCAACATCAATTATTTTATTACTAATTGTGAAAAATCACCCGTTACCGAAACCATCCGCAACAACTATCTCGGTCTGGCCCGTTTCTTCCGTGCCTATTTCTATTACAACAAAGTTGTCCGCTTCGGCGATGTACCTTGGATAGACAAACCATTAAGTGTAGATGATGATGCCCTCTATGCCGCACGTGACTCCCGCACAGTAGTCATGGAACACGTACTCGAAGACTTGAACTATGCCTGCGAAAACATCACGACCACGACCAGTGACGGCTCACTGGTTACCAAATGGGTAGCCTATGCTCTTAAATCGCGCATCTGTCTATTCGAGGGAAGTTTTAGAAAGTATCACACCGAACTGGGGCTAACTGCCACAGCCAACCAATGGTTCACAGAAGCTGCCAGTGCCGCCACAACGGTGATGGAAAAATCCGGTCACTCACTTTACACAGCCAAAGGAAGCAAACTTTCTTATCGGACTCTTTTTACTAGTGACGCCCCTGTGACTACCGAAGTCATGCTCGCCGATTGCAGTAGCCTCAACCTCTCCGTACTCAACGATGCCAACTGGTACTGGACTTCCGGCACCTACGGGCCACGTTTCAGCATGATTCGCACCTATATCAATACCTTTCTGAACACCGATGGCACCCCTTTTACCAGTCGTTCGGGTTACGAAAACATGTCCTTCTACGATGAATGCCAGAACCGTGACAATCGTTTATCACAGATAATCCGTACCCCCGGCTATAAGCGAGATGATAAACAAGTAGCACCCAACTTCAATGGCTATTCCTACACCGGCTATCAACCTATTAAGTTCTGTCTGGACAATACTTATTATGACGACGGCCAACTTAACACCAATGCCATCCCCCTCTTCCGTTATGCAGAAGTGTTGCTCAACTATGCAGAAGCAAAAGCCGAGTTGGAAACCATCAGCGATACCGACTGGAGTAAAACCATCGGCGCACTCCGTTCACGTGCGGGTATCACCGGAGGATTAAGCAGCCTGCCTACACAGGTCGACAGCTATTTCCAGAGCAAGTACTTTCCCACTATCAACAATCCCGTTATTCTGGAAATACGTCGCGAACGCTCCATCGAACTCTCACTCGAAGGCTTCCGCTTCACCGATCTTAAAAGATGGAAATGTGGCAATCTCATGACCATGCGGTGGACCGGTATCTACGTACCCGGATTAAATATTGCCATGGACCTCGATCAAAATGGCACGGATGATGTTATATTCTATCAGGGAACCAAACCGACCAACATCAGCAGCACCTGCACCCCCGTGGCTGTAGATGCAGGTAAGCAACAAACCCTTTCCGAGGGTACAAAAGGCTACCTTACCTGGTCCGATAATGATCCCCGTACTTGGTACGAAGACGACAGACAGTATTATTATCCTATACCGGCACTCGTTATCGTGAAGAATCCAAAGATTACCCAAAACCCCGGTTGGGAACAACCAAAAAAATAGATAAAAATGAAAAAACAAATTTTCCTTTTATTGCTCACCCTCACGGCCCTCACGGGCCTGAGGGCACAGAGCCAATCAAAAAACGTTCCAATCAACGTCCTTAGTTTCAACCTGCGCATGGATACTCCGGATGATAAAGAAAATGCCTGGCCCAACCGCAAAGAGATGGTTAGCGAACTCCTTCAATTTCATGATGCCGACATCATCGGTACCCAGGAAGGTTTCCGTCACCAATTACAAGATATCATCTCCGGTAGTGCAGCCTATGCGTTCGTTGGCGTAGGTCGTGACGATGGCAAGGAAGAAGGTGAGCACTCCGCCATCTTCTATCGGAAAGACCGCTTTACCGTACTCAGCAAAGGCAATTTCTGGCTCTCTCAAACCCCGGAACAACCCTCCTATGGTTGGGATGCTAAGATTCGTCGCATCTGCAGTTGGGCACAATTTCGTGATCAGCAAACCGGTAAAACCTTTTACTGCTTCAATGTGCATTACGATCACCAAGCCCCCGTTGCCCGCCTCGAATCGTCCAAACTCCTGCTTGCTCGCATCAAGAGTATCGCCGGGAAATCACCCGCTATTTGTACAGGTGACTTCAATGCCACCCCCACAGATGAACCCATTGCCTATATTCTCAACGACGGTTCCATCAAAGACAGTCGCTCACTTACTACCACCCCACCTTACGGTCCTCAAGGAACCTTTCAGGGCTTCAAGACAGACGCTCCCATGCAAAACCGTATAGACTACGTCTTCGTCACACCCGGCATACAAATTTTAAAATACGGAGTCTTGACAGATATTCGTAACGGTCGTTTCCCTTCCGATCACTGCCCTGTGCTCGTAAGGTTGCGACTATAAATTAAGCTTGGATTGAACTCACTTTATAAAATAAAAATCCGTCAGTTATCATTGACGGATTTTTATTTTATAAAGTGATCTTTTCGGGATTCTTTCTTTCCGTTAAGATAATTGGCTTGTCGGAAGTTACGATAATAGTATGCTCGTGCTGCACACAGTACCCGCCTTTATTACCAGTCAAAGTCCATCCGTCAGGTTCAGTATTAACCAAAGTCGAGTCGGTTGTTAAGAATGTTTCGATAGCCACCACCATATTCATTTGAAACCGCCTTCTATCGTATTTGTCATAGTAGTTCAGAATGCAGTCAGGTTCTTCATGTAACTTTCTTCCAACCCCGTGCCCTCCAAGGTTTTTAATTACTTTATATCCATTACTCTTAGCTACTTTATCAATGATTCCTCCGACTTCCGAAATCCTCACTCCTACTTTTATGTGCGAAATTGCCTCATTCAATGCAAGGATGGAGGTGTCCACTAACTTTTGTTGGTTGTTAATATCCTGACCCAAAACAAAAGAGGCTCCATTATCTGAATAGAATCCATTTAGGCTAGCTGAAACATCAATATTGACTAAGTCGCCTTCTTTGAGTACTTTTTTATTTGAAGGTATTCCATGTGCCATCTCGTTATTAACGCTAATGCAAGTCCAGCCGGGGAATCCATACGTCGAAAATGGAGCAGATTGCGCCCCGTAACTTTCAAGAATCTGTTTCCCGTAATCATCCAATTCCTTAGTTGTCATTCCAACTTTTGTAAACTCTTTCATTTTCTTGAGGGTCATAGCTACAGCTTGGCTCGCCTTATAGATTCCCTCTTGCTCCATATTATTACTTATAATCATACTCAATAAATATTATACCCCAAAGTTATATCTTTAAATGCTTCACTCATAGTATAAATTAGACAGAAAGAATGCAGAATATAAAATTTTACGTACTTTTGCGCCATGCCAATCAATCATCTGAAAAAAATATTGAAATCTGTCGAAGGAAATCCGAATTGCGAAAGGATAATCCCGTCTGAAAATATAAAAAGCTACGTTGAAGGCTTTTATGTTTTCTCGTGTAATGATATAGAAGATAACCAGTTAGTTTTTAACGATGGCTTACCGACTATCATCTTCCTTCCATCGGCAACTGACCACATTAATATCCATACCAATGGTTCTTTGATTACATTTCAGACAGCATGGATTAATGGCGGAATCATGAAAAACATTTATATAAATGATCTCAACAAGGTTGAATATATTTTAGTAGTACGGTTCAAGCCCTATGCATTCTATGATATTTTTAATTTGCCTACTCACTTCTTTAGAAATAAATGCGTGGCCTCACTTGCCGATATTAATTTTGACCCTTTTGTGCTCAACAAAATCTATTCTGAAAAGCAAAATAGTAACAGAATAAGGCAGATAGAATCTTACATAGAGCAAATAGCCTTTGCTTCTAAACGCAATGCTTTGTTTGATTCAGCCGTGGAATATATAAGTACAATGAAAGGACAAACAACCGTATCACATGTAGCTCATCAAATAGGGGTAAACTACAAATGGCTGGAACGTAGTTTTCTTAATTGTTTGGGCATATCTCCGAAGGCATACATACTGCTTCAACGTTTTATCTTTGCATACATCAACTTCACAGACAATAAGGAGAAGGATTTAACAGAAGTAGCCCTTGCAAGTGGTTTCTATGACTATAACCATTTTCTAAAAGAATTCAAATCCTATACCGGGAAAACGCCACTTGAATACATTTCTAATCTATAAAATAAAGAATGAATAAAACAAATGATAAAAGCCAAGGGTTTATTTTTCTCATCTAATCTATATCATTGAAGTATAATCTCACCATTATTGACTACTGTATTAAGAGGATCAGTGATAGACACCTCCTCTTTTCAATCCTTTATAGATGTTACTAAGGCGATAAGTGAACTCTTTTCAGTGCCCAAATAATGTTATGAATAATATTTCCCGCTTTTTATTTTAAAATAATTAGTAACAGAAACAGTTAAATCCCGATCAGGAACACTATAGTCCCAATTTGTGTCATAATTTTCGCCATTCTCGGTCGCTGAATACGAAATATCACAAAAAGCTCTCACGCAATAATTATCTTCAAAATTTAAAGTTAGATCATATTGTTCGGTCAAACTGAATGAAAGAAATTTTCGTCCTTCCAATTTACTTACATTTCTTGCTATCCTTCCCGTTCTTGGAATGATATCATCATTACTTGAAGCCAAGACTTGATTATTATGTTCAATCCTCCAAGAACAATAAATATAGAATGATTCCTTATTTTCAAATTCAATAAGCCAAAGTGAGCCTGCACCTCCTCCTGATGAGCTCGATATTACTTTTGAGTTAATAGCAAGCATTATAAGTTCCTCAATATTCATAATTTATTCTTTAATAGTTCCTTTTCATTGTTCAATCTCAGTATATCCATAGCCTAATTACTCTATATATCTATAATTGGATCATTCTCACAAGAGTAAACTGTCCTATTTTCTCATCATCATTTTTACCTGCACGGAAAGTTACAGGATCAATATCTATTTTTAGAGCCTCAATTGGTGTTCGTTAAACAACATATTAATTCCCCATTTTAATTACAGACATAACACGTATGCCTTGTAGGTTAGTTACTACGCGAACATTTTAAAAAGTCCCTATAACTACCGAAGATGTCTCTTCTGATATCGCCTTTAAAAATTATTAGTTCAATTATTCTATCAAAAATAATCAGAATAGTTAGTTATTACATATTTTTTTATGCGACAATAAGTTCTTATTGATATTTTTTCATTTCCTCACTTAAATCTCTGGCAAATTCGTTAATATCAACTACAAATCCAGATTTTTCTTTAAGTGGAAAAATATTAATTAGCCAATTATTCTTCTCAATACGATCTGCAAAATCGTATTCAAATTCTTCAACAGTAATTTCTTTTACCAAGAAACCATCCCAATCATTAATGGCATTCATTAAAGCATATTCAGGTGCAGACCAAAATGATATGACAGTTCTATCCTCAACATTGACCATTGCCCAATAGCCTATATCATCAATCAAACAATACATTTTTTTTGAATCTGCGACTCTTTTTATAAAGTATTGATATCGTTCAAAAGCGCCTAATTTACATACAGCAATTATTTCTTTTTCTGAGATTATCATTTTAATTAGGATATTTCTTGTTCTTTCTATCATTTTTGTCAAACTCATGCTATCTTTCATGCAAATCTCTATATTGTAGTGTTGAATACTACAAGAATGTTTATTTACAATTTATTGAGGTATAAGTATTCGTTGTTTACCCAAACGCACTACCAATTGAACTCTCTGTGCAAATTTAACAAATTATATATGACACCTATTATTACTTTATCTAAATCGCATGTTAAATGGTTGTTGGATTTGACAATTTTCTATGATTATCATCAATGATGATAGAAGATACAAGACGGTTTAACCGTTGTTCAATAGCTCTTCTCGCGCCATTCCCAATATAGAATAAAAAGGTTCAAACGGAAAACTTAGATATTTCTTTAATCCATAAATAAAGCATAATTCTAAATGAAAATTTTCAAAACTAATCATCGCAACCATTTCATCTTTATAAAATATTCGAGTAATAACAGAGTTACATTCCTTTTTAAAAATATTAAAAGAGTAACTCTCTTTCGGTGAAATCTCCATCTGATTAAAAGTCCTTACATTTCCTTCTAATAAATGTAGTTTAGCTCTATTAAGAACGTCATAAAATGGTTCAAATGGAAATTTATCTAGATCAGATATAGGATTATAGACTTGAATTTCAAGAGACTCATGCTCTTGATTAATTTCAGCAAAAAAATGATTTCCTCTACTTATCTCAACCACTAAGTACTCTCTATCCATAGGGCTAACTATCAGTACTTCGTATTCATTGATATTCATTCTATTTATCTTTAAGGTTCTAAAAATCCAATACAAAAACTTTCATCAGCACTAAAACGATCACACCCTTGCAAACATCCTTCATGATATGCATCAATGTATTCTTATTACTTCTACTATTCGCAATAAAAAACCTCAATACTTTTTATTCCACTTTTCACCAAGCGCATTTCTGCTATTTGTTTATTAGTTAATGGTTTCAAGCTGGATGCTTCTTTTAAAACAGCAAAACTAGTTACATCAAGTAAACTTGGACATACGCAATCGTCTTGAAGTTCAGTCGCAAAAGGTCTAGCATTTTTATAAACAACAACTAAACCGATAAATTGATAAATACTATATAGATCCTCGTCTCCATCTTTACCAAAGAAAGATGTGCTTTTAACTATTTTGTTTCCAGATTCTTCTGTATGATAGTTATACTTGGATATCGTTAAGTCATGTTTAAAAATACCTTTACTAAAATCAGATAAGTAATCATGATCATAGTCAACGCAAGCCCCTATCGTCTTTTTTAAGTTTGGATACATCTTCAAAAGGCTAACATTAAGTTGTGACTTTTGAAAAAAGACAATAGTATCCCCTTCATTCAATAATAATGTTGGCATTTCACTATAAAAACCAAGCCTGTTTTTTGAATATCTATTAACTATAACACCTTCAACAGTATCAATTTTAGCACAAGTTGATTGTGCGTAACCATTTAAGCTTAGTAGCAATAAGAATATTGAAAAGACAATTCGTCTCATTATTTTATTTAATTACTGTATATTAAGTTGATGATAGCGGTGTAATGGTACCGACTGTAGCGGAGTAAAGGATACCGGTTATAGCGGTCAAATAGGTACCGGTTGTAGCGGTGTAATGGGTACCGGCATCACGTCTGTAATTTCCAGTTGCAAACATAGTTATTTTTTCTGTCTTTTTCTCATGGATTCACCTTTAAGTTCTATGTGGGTTGCGTTATTAATCAGCCTGTCCATAATTGCATCCGCTAAGGTCGGTTCTGCTATGTAATCATACCATTTAGCAATAGGCAATTGCGATATGATAATAACCGATTTTCTATCATATCTTTCCTCTAAGATTTGCAAGAGCGCCAATCTGGAGTTTACATCCAATGGTTGTAATCCAAAGTCATCCAGTATGATTAGTTCATTCTTCTCCAGATGGGTAATCACTTTGAGGAAGGTTCCATCGATTTTCGACAAGGCTATTCTCTCAATAAACTTGTTCATATTCAGATACTCCGTTCGGAATCCCAGTTGGCATGCTTGCCTTCCCAATGCACATGCCAGATAAGACTTGCCGCATCCTGTAAGCCCTGTTATTAGGATATTCTCCGCTCTGCGTATAAAACTGCAATCCCCAATTTGAGACATCATGTCTTTGGTCAGATTGCGCGCCACCGAACATTCTATATCCTCTATGCACGCACCGTATCTGAGCTTGCTGGTTTTCAGATACATCATGGTCTTTTGGTTATTGCGGTAAATACGTTCCGCTTCAACGAGTTTGGCTATGGTAAGCTCCATACCCGGCCTGTCTTGCATGGGCAGACTGATGATAGCCTTATAAGCATCGGCCATCCCTTTAAGTTTGAGACCTTCTAACTGGTCCGCTGTTTCTTGATTGTTCATCTTTCTTTGTTATTAATTTGATTATATTCCTGCGCGCCTCTTACTTGTGTGTTCAGAGGCGTTGTGGAGATTGTTTCTGTTTGATTCTGATCCAGATCCAGATTCTTTTGGAGTATATTTCTTAGCATGGTCAGCGTAAAACCTAAAGATCCGGAGCGTATGATTGAGCAGGCACTCTCTATGCGCCTCTCACCATATCTTGAAGCCAGAGAGAAGATCCCCTGGCAAGTTCTGTAGGACTGTTGAGGAAAGTTTCTGCTTGCCAGTAGACTGTCCACAGCCCATTTGGTAGCTTGTCCAATATGCAGAGCACGTGCTTGTATGGCTGCCGCATTATACTCTTTGGTGCGTTTATAAGCGATATGATTGGCAGGCATGTGGTTCTCTTGAGTGGTATAACCATAAGCGGCAAAGTTCCTTCTATGGATCACGATACGTTCTGCTGCCACGTAAACCTCAACGGTATCCATATCCCACAGGACTTTTGCCCGTTTTCCCACATATTGATAAGGAATGCTATAAGAGTGCTGTTCACTACCCACAAGTACATGGTAATTGGAGGAGACGGTAAACTCTTTCTGGTAACGAAAACGGTATGGAGTAAGAGGAAGTACGTTCATCAGCGGTTTCTCTTCACGTATATAAATGTCTCTGCGACTGATTCCTTTGCGTTTGATATCCTTGTAGTTGAACTCATCCAAAAGTTCCAGAATACGGCTGTTTAGGCTGTCTAGCGTATAAAAGACTTCATTCCGCATACGGGCATAAATGAACTGATAGAGTTTATTTACCAGTCCTTCCACCGGACCCTTATCACGGGGCTTGCGTACACGACAGACATCCGGCATGATGCCGTAATGAAGGCACCACTGGTCTGTGGCATCTGTAAACCTGGGCTCATAACGGGAGGACTTCTTTACCCATTGGGTCATGTTATCGCTTTTAGCCACTTGAGGAACAGCGCCAAGATACTCAAGTCCTTTTCCTAAACCGTAGAAGAAATGTTCCATAACAGCACTCATCAGGGCGATGGCAAAAGCGTAGCCGCTAAAGGGGAGAATGCAGCACAGAAGTACCACGGCTTGGGAAGAGCCGCTCTTACGATCGGTCAGATAAAGATGATCGCCTGCAAAATCAATCTGCCACTCTTGACCCGGAGCATAAGTATTGTGATAGACATACTCGTGATGTTTACGGTAATCGGTCAGATATTTTTTGAATTGTGTATATTGGTATCCATCCGGATATTGGACAATATATTCTTCCCAAAGTAATTGGATCGTCACATACGGGCGGTTGAGTTCTGAAAGATAACCTTCCAACTGAAAGTCCAATGTGCTTTTACGTCCGTCTGCTTGGGGGACGGATGATGCAGGTTGCAGAATGGCGGCAAGGTCGAAGTCACTCAGACGTAGAAGAGCATCGTAAGTAAGATTTGTTTGAGACACTAGTTGCTTGTAGTTGTGAACAGTGCGCTTACTCATATGCAGCTCTGAACAAATGAAGTTCAGCGATTGACCACAGCTGAGAAGTTGAAGCATGCGTTTTAGTTTTAACATCGTAATTTTATCATTTGCCATAATACTGCATTTTAAGTGTTTTTTTAATGCAATATTACGAGATTTATTAATGAGAAAATTACAGACGAAGAAGCGGTACCCATTTGACCGCTACAACCGGTACCTATTTGACCGCTCTGACCGGTACCCATTTGAGCGCTACAGGTGGTATCCTATTGAGCGCTACAAGTGGTATCCTTTGGCCGCTATTATCATTAAGTACTTGTAAAGCAAAACAATTTTCGGCAGCAAGTGATATTCCTGCAGTAAACGTTGTCTACTCTAACATATTTGTAATTGTGATATCTCACAACAAATTTAATAAATTACAGGTAATTACTGTAATTTATTCATCCAAACCTTTTGTTAAATAGGCATTTAAGTCGTAATAATATTCTTTCGCAGACATGCTATTGTACTGAAAGTCTATTAATGCAGACAAAGTGGCATTTGCCCCCGTATCATCAATTTTGATCAATTTATCATCCGCCTTGATCAGTTGAGAACTTAACTTATAAATCATTTCATTCTCACAAGAGTAAACTGTCCTATTTTCTCATCATCATTTTTACCTGCACGAAAAGTTACAGGATCAATATCTATTTTTAGAGCCTCAACCGATATACTATCGGGTAAATTTAGCGTATCAAATAGGAGTGATAACCTATCAGGTTTATCATGATTAACAGCTAAATGCCAAGTCTTATCATAACCTTTCAAAAAACAAATCTTTTTCTCTAATATCATAATCAACTGACTCTTATTAGCTTCAATAGTATATGAAGGATTTGAATAGGAATATTGTCCATACTGCTTTTCAAGAAACGTCTGCTTAATAACAAATTGTATGCTATCATTAATTCTTACTTTTAGATGAGAATATTCTGATATAAATGTTCCTCTCTTCTTGGATTGTTCAATACTTGTACTTGAACATCTACCTAAGGTACTCACAGAATTGAAATTACAACTTGTAAATAAAAAAAAGGGTAACAGGACACTGAAACATAAGCTATTATAGATTTTTATTTTCATCGCTTCTTTTGACTAGGTGTATAATAGTCATATATTGAATATTGCAATTACGAATTAGGCGACATATGCACCACCCGTTGCGGGAAAGGAATACTGATATTGTGTTGGCGGAATTTGTAGAACAAATCGTGACGGATCTGACTCTTTATGTTCTCAACTCGAAATACATTCTCACACCAAAAATAAACGGTAAAAAGCAAAGATGAGTCGCCAAAGTCATTAAATCGCACAAATGGCACAGGCACATTGAGCACACCTTCTTGTTGCTCGCAGACCTCTTTCATCACCTTCATCAGCAAGTCTATATCTGATGAATAATCAACTCCTACACTTACCTCGAAACGTGACGAAGAGATAGAATGTGTCCAGTTTATTAGCTCATTTTTAGTTAGAAGCGTATTGGGTAGAAGGATAAACTTATCATCGCGAGTCAGGACAAGCGTGGTGCGAAGATTTATTTCTCTAACCTCACACACCAAGCCGTTTATATCAATCACATCATTTACTTTTATAGATGAATCGATGAGTATGATGATGCCCGAAACAAAGTCGCTGAAAAGGTTTTGCAATCCAAGCCCCACACCTACCAGAAGGGCTGCAGAACCTGCTAATATAATCTTGAGGTTGAAACCGAAAAGTTGCAGTATCCACCCGAATGTAATGATTGTAATGATGTAGCGAATAAGATTATTGATAGAATATTTCTTACCAAGGTCCAAATGCTTTGATCTGTAGATTGTTTTTTTTATAAAGCACATTACAAGGAACATTCCGGCGATAATAGCCAGTAACTCTATCACAGTCAAGACCTTAACATCAGAGGTTTTAGTCAATCTTATAATTGAATAATTTAATATTTCATCAAAATCGTTCATTTCTTTCATAAATCGCATAAATAAGCTCTAATATAAAGAGAATCTTTTTAAGTAAACTTATCTGTTCCTTATTTTCTTGACTCATTTAACATAAGGTAACATTTAAACTCATTTATGCAGTAGGTAATAAAACGATATATCTCAATCAACTAATTTCACAATTAGTTACAGAGAGAAAATCATATAACTTCAGCGTGGTGAAATAGTGAATTAACCACGCTGAAATAGTGAATTCAGCGCGGTGAAATAGTGAATTCAACAAACCCCTCCCAGAAGGGCTGTAGGGGCGGTTATGAATATCAACAAATAACTAAACATTTTATCAATATAAAGCATCTTATCTTTTTTAGCACCAAAATCAACTTCCCATTATTCCTCTAGAAACGATCATTACATCGAGTCTATTTAATAGATAGAGAAGACATTAAATGGAATAATAGATGCAAGTACATGTTATTCATTGAGAACTGCACTTTTCTCATCTCCTACCATGGCAGCCTTTGAGTTGTCAGCAATACACGTGCCATTTGGATTCCAAGGTAAACAACACGCGTATTTATTTTTCATTTACGAAAGAATTGAAAAATCAAATTGATTGTAATGACTAATTCTATAATTTGCGTTTTTATTTTCTACGTCGTTCTTGTGGATAAGTACTGTTTTCATACCCGCCTTTTTTGCTGCTAATAATCCAGAGGAGGAATCTTCAATCGCTACACATTTTTCCGGCTTTACATTTAATTTTTCTGCAACAGTGAGGTAAACGTATGGACTCGGTTTTCCTTCTATTTCATGTTCTGCCGACGAAGTGGCATCAAAATATTGGTGGAGATTTAATCTATTCAATACAACAGGTATTAATGCTGATGGTGAATTTGTGGCTAATCCTATCTTATAACCTTTACGTTTTAAGTTCTTTATAAATTCTCCTATGCCGCTAACTGCTGTTCCCTCTTTTTCAATTAGAAATGTAACGCGCTCTACTACTCCATTCTCAACTTCTTTCAGCGTTTTACCCTTCCAGGGATACCGATTGAACCAGAATTCAGTGACTTCAGTGGTAGTCAAAGTTTCTGTAATTTTGCATAATTCCTCGGATAATTTCACACCTACAGATGAGAAGACTTCTTTCTCGGCCCTTTTCCATATCTGTTCTGAATCAATGATTACTCCATCCATATCGAAAATGATGGCTTCAATTCTATTTTCTGTTTTCCGGATCATATTTTATTGTTAGAAATGCATCAAACTGATTTTGCGGAAATAAATACAGCAACAAGATATAAAGAAAGTGTTATGGCACTTTATTCATATCATCACTTTTAATATAAAATAAGGTATATGCGCAACTTTATACGAATGCTTTTGTTAATTCCATAACTCCACCAATGAAATCTAAACAGTTTGTTAAAACCGCGAATATAAAACATTGATGGAAGTTTATGCGCTACTACTCGTATTGTTTGATGCCACTTTCCCGGCTGATATACCTGAAGCAAGACTAAACAATGAATTAAAAAAATAGGTATTTTTTAAAATTAAACTTATGAGTAAAAATATATCAGATCAACTAGTAGATACACTGGTTGAAGCAGGCATTCAACGAATTTATGCCGTAACAGGTGACAGTCTTAATCATGTAAATGAAGCAATCCATCGTAATAAAAAAATTAAATGGATTCATGTTCGTAATGAAGAAACCGCTGCCTTTGCAGCAGGTGCCGAAGCGCAATTAAAGGGCTTGGCATGTTGTGCCGGTAGTAGTGGCCCTGGACATGTTCATCTGATCAATGGTTTGTATGACGCTCATCGTTCATCGGCTTCTGTCTTAGCTATTGCTTCGACTATCCCCACCAAAGAATTTGGTACTGCTTATTTTCAGGAAACAAACACCATCAAACTTTTTGATGATTGCAGTTGCTATAACCAAATAGCTACAACACCTGCTCAATTTCCCCGGATGTTACAGACTGCTCTTCAGCATGCCGTACATCAAAAAGGGGTGGCTGTTCTTGGACTACCGGGGGATATTACCAATCTTCCTGCAGTAGAAGCTGAAACAACCACCACACTTTTTCTAAATAAGCCTATCATCAGACCTTCTGATGGAGAATTAGCACAACTTGCCGAACTATTAAATTCTAACAAAAAGATCGCAATTTACTGCGGATTGGGTGCTGCTCAGGCGCATGATGAGGTGGTGGAGCTAGCCCAGAAATTAAAATCTCCTGTGGCTTATTCATATAAGGCAAAAATGGATATTCAGTATGAAAATCCCTATGAGGTGGGCCTTACAGGATTGTTGGGCATTCCATCGGCTTACCAGAGTATGCACGAATGTGACTTGCTGGTATTATTGGGAACGGATTTTCCCTATACGCCTTTCATGCCGGTTCACAATAAGATCGTACAAATTGATATTAAACCGGAAAATCTTGGACGAAGGGCTAAACTTGATCTCGGACTTTGTGGAGATGTGAAAGATAGCTTGCAGGCTCTTCTTCCTTTGGTAGAGAACAAAGAAGAGACTACTTTCCTCAATAGGCAATTGAAGTTTTACAAAGAGGTAAAAAAGAATTTATTGTACTATGTCAATGATAAAGGGGAGTCAAATGCCATTCATCCGGAATATGTTGCTTCTGTAATTAATGAGTTAGCCGACAAGGATGCCATTTTCACCGTAGATACGGGGATGTGTTGTGTATGGGCGGCCCGTTACATTGATGGAACCGGGCAACGGAAAATGTTAGGTTCATTTAATCATGGTACGATGGCAAATGCGATGCCTCAAGCTATTGGTGCCTCACTAGCCTGTCCGGAAAAACAAGTGATTGCATTCTGTGGTGACGGAGGATTGTCTATGATGATGGGCGATCTGATGACCATTGTTCAATATCATTTACCCGTGAAGATTGTACTTTTTAATAATCAATCGTTGGGAATGGTGAAACTAGAAATGCAAGTGGCCGGAATCCCTGATGTGGAGACGGACATGCTAAATCCTGACTTTGATAAACTGGCCGAAGCAATGGGAATGTTTGGCGTTACTATTACTGATCCTGCTGACTTGAAAACGACTTTGCAAAGTGCATTACAACAGGATGGACCAGCATTAATTACCATTCGGACGGATGCTAACGCCCTTGCTATGCCTCCTAAACTCGAATTTGACCAAATGAAAGGGTTTGCTTATTATATGGGAAAAATGATGCTAAGTGGTCGTACAAATGAAATACTTAAAATAGTCAAATCCAATTATAAGCATTTGGGTGAAGTGATCTAATTGAAAAGATAAAAAATCAAATATTAACCACATGAAACATAAGAAAGAAATATTACATGAGCTTTTCATTGAGTTGGTTAAGCTGCAAAAGGAAATTATAGGTTCAAACCTCAAATTGCTTGTCATCCTTGAAGGAAGAGATGCAGCCGGTAAAGACGGAACGATCAAACGAATTGTCAAACACCTCAGTCCCCGCGAAACAAGAGTGGTGGCATTGGAGAAACCATCCGACCGGCAGCAGCTTCAATGGTATTTCCAGCGTTACACCAGTCATTTTCCTGCATCAGGCGAATTTGTACTACTGAACCGAAGTTGGTATAACCGCGCTGGCGTTGAAAAAGTAATGGGTTTCTGCACCGAGAAGGAGTATAAATCCTTTTTTACGGAAGTTGAATTATTTGAAAAGATGCTGGTGCATGCGGGCTTCATCGTTCTGAAATACTATCTTGATATTAGCCGGGATGAACAGGAGAGAAGGCTGAAGGACCGCGAGGTAGATCCGCTAAAACAGTGGAAAATAAGTCCTATTGACAAAGAGGCAAGCAAGCTTTGGAAAGATTATTCTGAAGCTCGGGATGAGATGTTGCTGAAGACTAATTTTGAACATTCGCCATGGTATGTGGTGAGCGCCAACAATAAAAAAGAGACTCATATTGCTCTTATTAGTCATCTTCTAAAGCAGTTGGATTACGATAAAAAAGATGAAAAATTATTATCAAACGATTATGATTTGGTTTATACTCCAACTCCTGAAAATATAAAAGACAAACTTTATTGATTCAGAGAATTAATAACGAGACACCATGTGTCGTATTATATATATCAACACAAAGCAACCTTACCTAAATCTTCTTTCCGGTGCCATCCAATATGATCCATCATTCTGATACTCATCACCGGACTGCTGAAGTAAAAAGCAATATACGAAAACTCATTCTGATAAGTAACCCTTAACTTTTCATGTATGAGAATCATTCTCTAAAAGATGGATATATACCGCAACAAAATCAAATATCCATTTTCTTTGATCCTTCATTAAACAAAGCGGACACTACCAAACGTGTCTTGGCTGATGCCATAGGTCGAATAGAACCGCTGACGATGATTCAAGTTTCATACGTGCCAATCCCCGAAAGTCTTAAAGTTATTATTGCACTTTCTGCCGAGAATATGAGGCTGGAACGTCCATTCTGTTACAAAGGTCGTCCCTATTACCGTGTGGAGAGTGTGACATCTACCATGCCGCAAACGATGTATAACCAATTACTATTGTATCGAGACGAGGCCAAATATCGTTGGGAATCATTTGCCAACGACAGCTTGTCTTTGGACGATTTGGATAAAGACGAAATACAAAAAACTGTTAGATTGGGTATCGAATGCGGACGTTTGCCGGAATCTACGGGAAGTGACATACCAACTATACTTGAAAAGTTCGGTCTGATGAAGAACAGCAAACTGAACAATGCCGCCGCCGTATTATTTGCAAACAAGGAGTTGATAGACTACCCACAGTGCTTGCTAAGGCTCGCTCGTTTCAGAGGAACAGATAAACGAGAGTTCATTGACAACCAGCGTATACAAGGCAATCTGTTCAAACAACTGGATGCGGCTATGGCATTTATGTTCAAGCATCTGTCTTTGTCAGGGGCAACAGACAGTCTGGAGCGGGAAGAACATCTGACTATTCCGTATAAGGCGATAAGAGAAGGGGTTATAAACTCACTGAGCCACCGACTATACCGGACGGCTAGTGGTTCGGTCGGAATCGCTATCTATGACGACCGTTTAGAAATAGAAAATACCGGAGCACTTCCTGCTGATTGGAATATTGAGAAGATGAAGTCCGAGCATCGCTCTGAACCTCAGAATCCGATGATTTCAAGTGTGCTTTACAAAAGGAAATTATTGGAGAATTGGGGACGAGGAATTAGCCTGATGATAGAAGAATGCAAAAAGGCAAACTTACCCGAACCAGAGTTTAAGGTTAACGGTAATTTTGTAGTGGTTACCTTCCGTTATGGCAGTGAAAACCCGACAAGTACCCGACAAGTACCAGACAAGTAGTGTCCCTTATCCAGATAATACAGGAAGGAACCTATTCAGTTAAAGAGATGATGAGTATGCTTCAGTTGAAAAACAGAGGAAACTTTTTGAATAATTATCTGAATCCGGCAATGCAAGCTGGAATGGTAGAACCTCTTTATCCAGACCAGTCGAAACATCCGCAACAGAAATACCGACTTACTTCTAAAGGAAAAGCGAAATAAGAGTGAATGATAAACGCTCTACCACAACTTCGTAATAGCTCCAATTTTTCGATTAATTTACAGCGAAAAGAAGACATAACTTCAACGTGTTGAACGTCCGCGATCAGCGTGTTGAAAGCGGGCATTCAACACGCTGATCGCGGACGTTCAACAAACCCCTCTCACAAGGCCTGTAGAGGCGGTTATTAATATGAACAAAACCAGAGAGCTATTAAAGAAAAAAGCCTCAATATCCTCCTACTGAACCACTATTTGAGCAATAACGATGTAATTGCTCAAGAACACCTCGAGGTTTAAAAAAAAGTCCTAAGTGTTTTCTGAAAACACTTAGGACTTTTTTCGTTAGAGCGGTGTTCGATCATTTTGCCTTTACCTGCATTCATCCATAATATGGACGGAGTTATAAGTGGATTTTCAAAAATTACACTTTATTATTTCTCTTTCTTTTTAATTATTTGTTTCTTTGTGCCCTCATTGATGGATATAAACCGCAACAAAATTAAAAGAGAATTATGAGCAATCTACTGTTTGAAGGCCAGCTTGAATCAAGCAATGGAACAACACTTCATGCAAAGCTTGAGATGTATTTGTTTCAGGAAGATGATTCATTTATTGTGTATTGCCCCGCTCTTGATTTATCTGCTTACGGAGATTCTGAAGAAGAAGCAAAAAAGGCTTTTGACAAAACGTTTGAGCTACACATCCTTTACTGCCTAAGAAAGAAGACGTTATATGAAGATTTAAAGAACCACGGTTGGAATATAAGAAGTAAAAAGCAGAAGAATATGAAACAACTCACCTGCTAATTAGTTGTTCTATAAGAACATTAGCATTATATTTGCACAATAGTCGTGTATTACATATAATACCGACGAATGAGGGAAGGCATTTGCGCACATAACAATTGTTCTCGATCCGCTTAAAGCAGATTTATAGCCGATAATTCTTTAGTCAAAGACCGAATACCTTCCTGAATCTTTTCCAACTGCTTTCTACGAGGTTTGTGTACACCTGCTGCATAATGCCACAATTGACGTTCATTGATTCCTGTAATGCGGCTCAATGCGGCTTTGGTAAAGATGTTGCTATAATAGTTAATAAAGGTAGCAGCATCTATTCTATACTTCAACTCAAATTCACCTGACAACACTTCGCAAGGGTTAGGATTATCTTCCAAATAAAGTTCAATAGCCTCTTTCATATTCTCCTCTATTTCCTTCATGTCGTTGCCTACAGTAATCACAGGAGCGCCCTCAATATAAGCACTCAAGTTCTTACCCGCATGTTCTACAATTACTTCTACAGTTTTCATTATTACCTCCTATTATGTTAAACATAAGAGGCGGGGGCTTATTTCAGCCCCGCTTGCCTCAAAATGCTGTAATAAGTGCCTTTCTCAACGCCTTTGCTGTTATGATTCGGTACGATAACAATCTTTCCATCCTTTACGAATTTCAAATGGCTACCTTTTTGGCTCTTTAGAACAAAGCCGCTTTCTTGCAACATAGTTACAACGTCTTTATTTGTAACTCATGACGTTTTGGACTTAATTACTATACAAATATAGTAATAACATGAACACTATCAAAATAATATTCGTTCTTTTACTATGATTTAGAAAAAACACAAGTTATGGCGGTCAGCAACCGTCGAATTCCAGATTGTTTCAGAAATAACAAATAATGGCTGTAAATTAGATGCTGAAAAGCTATTTAATCGATTATCTCATTTGAATTCAATATCTTGCTATTGACAACCAGCGTATACAAGGCAATCTGTTCAAACAACTGGATGCGGCTATGGCATTTATGTTCAAGCATCTGTCTTTGTCAGGGGCAACAGACAGTCTGGAGCGGGAAGAACATCTGACTATTCCGTATAAGGCGATAAGAGAAGGGGTTATAAACTCACTGAGCCACCAACTATACCGGACGGCAGGTGGATGCTTCAGTTGAAAAACAGAGGAAACTTTTTAAATAATTATCTGAATCCGGCAATGCAAGATGGAATGGTGGAGCCTCTTTATCCAGACCAGCCGGAACATCCGCAACAGAAGTACCGTCTTACTTCTAAAGGAAAAGCCAAATAAGAGTGAATGATAAACGCTCTACCACAACTTCGTAATAGCTCCAAATTTTCGATTAATTAACCGCGGTGAACTAGTTAGTTAACCAAACCCTTCTCAGAAGGTCTGTAGAGGCGGTTATTAATATCAACAAATTCAGAGAGCTATTGAAGAGAAAAGCCCCGATATCCTCCTACTGAATCACTATCTGAGCAATAATGATGTAATTGCTCAAAAAAGGCCTCAAAGTTAAACCAAAGAAGGCAGCGTACTTCACAATACACCACCCTCACCAGTCGCTCAAATTCGCATGAATATCTGTCGTCATTCCAAATATACTCGCTAATATCTTTTCTTAATAGAGCCTCTCCGCAGCTTACGCCTAAACCACGGAGGGCACATTTACCTAAAACTAAGTAGTGAAAAAGAAAACATATCAAAAAAATATTAGCGAATAATATATTTGTAAAACGAATCACAATAAAATGATTGGTTTTAGAATTTTCATATTAACAGGAGACATTTTCCTAAGATATAGAGAGAACAGGCCCTCAGTTATTTAGGAATTAAATACTCCTAATCAATCTTTATCTTAAAGTGAAAGCTTAATAGTTAATTTCTTTATTCCCAAGCAGTACCAAAAACATAATTAAACTTATATGTAGTAGGGGCAGCCATTTGACAAGTAGCAAATTTATTTATAGCCTTAAAACCGGTCACTGAATCAAAAGAAGAACTCCCAAAAGTAATTAAACCAGCTCTGCGTGTGTGCTGAGCAACCATGACTCCTGTAGCCAAATCTGTAATATCACAACAAAAATAGGCAGATCTAGTACTAGCTGGAAAAAAGTGATTTAAATTCAACTCCACATACGAACTCAGTTTTCCTTCTTCTAAAGTAATAGAACCAACAGAATCCCATGTTCTCAAATCTGTAGATGTAAATATATCCACTTTCGCTGAATTCCCTATTCCCTCAATACCATTATAGAAAAAACGTACTTTAATTCGACTCGATTCAGACGGATCTTTTTCATCCTCCGTGGGTGAAAAAGAAATAGCTGATCCTGGCAATTGGATTAACGAAAGTACTACTCCATTTTCAATTGCGACCTCCTTTTCTAGTTCCGGTGATGTCTCATTATTCCTATAAACTCTCAGTATTCCTGATGTATCTTCTCGAGGCACAATAATTCCTGTATTTTGTTTGATTGTGTCATTATTAAATGTCATTTTATAGGCAACGTCGGCATCTGCCTGCCACTCTATTTTTACCGTAAAGGAAGTATATCCGGCATGAATATTTTCTCCTTCTGTATCACAACTTGCCAATAAGGAGATCAGGCAAAAAAACAATACGTATATATAACTTTTCATACTCTTTATTTTTATAATTATCAAAAATTGTAGCTCACCGAGAACGAGTAACTCGTTCCTCTCTTTATCTTGCTACGAATCACATCTTTATCTTTGTTATAACCCATATCGTCTGTCAAATCTCCGTCCGTTTTATTATAATTGACATAGATAATGCTGGCTTGGTTTAAGATGTCGCTAGCATTGGCCTTGACTTCCAATCCTTTCCACGGACGAACGGATAATTGAAGATCGACCATGTGGCGGGGAGCTTCGTACTCGTCCAGATATTCCTGCGGAGCAGCTTGCACCAGTTTACGGCCGGTAGTGGCATAGTTTACAGCAGCACCCAGCAGTTTTCCCGAATAATTCAATCCGGCATTCACCATATAGGGAGCCATACCCTGCAAGGGACGATTACGAGTAGCTGCAGCATTGGCTACATCGTCAGGATTAAGGCCTGTAGCAATATCAATCAAACGTTGTAAATCATAAGTAACATCTCCTTTTAATAGAGTGGCATTGGCATTCAGATAGATATCTTTTAAGAAACTCGCCGGAGCAATGAAAGCGAATGATTTGCGCAAATTAAACTCCAAACCCTTCATTGTAGATTTGTCCAAGTTAAAAGAGAATGAATCATAACTACCACTGCTATTAGGATCGTAACAGAGTAATTCTACCGGATCCTTAAATTTCTTATAAAACGCACTAACAGAGACAACTTCGCCTGCTGAAGGATACCACTCTAAACGTAAATCTACATTGTCTGTATAAGTTGGCTTCAAAGCACCCATACCAGCTACCGTTACCCTATCTCCTACATTGTAATAACGAAAAGGAGTGAGTTCGCGAAAGTCAGGACGAGCCAATGTCTTGCCATAAGCGGCACGCAGATTTATAGAAGAGGTAATGTTCCAAACAGCTGTTACAGCAGGAAGATAATCAGTATAATTGCGAACAACGGCAGAATCTACTGCAATATTAATTTTATTAAAATAAGTATTAACATTCATTCGAGTGCTTTCCATACGCACACCACCGATAAGATGAAGTTGTTTCCAAAAGGTGAACTCGCCCATCAGATAAGCAGCATGTATTTTCTGATCACCTTTATAATAATCAACCTTATTTGCTTTTTTGCCTGCCAGATTATAAACAAGATTTCCGTTTGCAAAATTCTCTGTACTATAGAATTCAGAGGGTGGTACTAAAGCACTGTAGTAATTGTAATTCGGACTTGATTGTGGGCGCAGAAATTGTTGATGATAATCAGCGGTACGAAAAGTACCCCAATAGCCGGCTTTCAAATTTTGCTTATTGCCCACAACAAGAAAAGGGAAAGTAAGATTGGTTCCTACATTCTTTTTTGTTTCCGACAAATCACCATACATTATATGCCCATTAGACAATGCAACTGTACCCTCGTTTAATATTCCCCAGTTCTCAATAACAAGATCAGAAATTGCTTGCTTGCTTTCGGAGGAATAGTTCTTAATTGTGCCAGTCAGTAATCGATCATCGTGAGATTCACGAACGAGTTTGTTATAGTCTGCAAACCATGAAAAGATAAGTTTGTCTCCCAACAGTTTATGTTCACCATCAAGTCTTGTTTGCCAAAGAGCGTTGCGCACAGGGCTACTATACTCTTCTAATCTTGGGGCATAACTATCCGCCTCCACAATTCTACAGATATTGCTTTGCGTAAAACGGTTGTTGAACATATTGCTCCACGTAATCTTATGTCCCGGCCGTTCCCAGCCCATATTGGCTACCGCACCTATGGCAGTGGCGAATTTATAGTTATGACCATCTTGCGACTTTTTATCACCTCCGCGATAATTTGCTTCAATAGCCGTTTCCGTATTTTCTTCGTGGCGATAGGTAGCTGCAACCACCACACCCAGTGTATTGCGATTTCCCAAATCAAAAGGTAGGCCTACACTTAAAGCATAATTTTGAGTGGGCGCACCGGTAAACTTATTCAATCCCCAATGATTAGGTATTTTGGCATTCATCGCATAGGCTTTTTGTGCATCCTCCGTTTTTAATGAACCATTGCTCCAATAACCGGCATACGTATCATTAACCCAGTCACGTCCAAACCAATTACGTTCACTGCTGTTACCCAAAAAGTAATCACTCTTAAAGCGCTTGCCACCCATAAAGGTTTTGCCGGTGCTGTTGGTATTCAAACCAGAACCGACACTAAGTGAAAGAAGGCGTTCTTTAGGAATGGAAAGAGTGGTGACATTCACCATACCGCCGGTAAACTCGCCCTGCATGTCGGGGGTAAAGGTTTTGGCAATAGTGACATTTTCTATCAGGTTGCTCGGAATAATATCGAAAGCGAAGTTACGACGGTTGGGCTCTGTACTGGGCAGTGCTGTGCCGTTGAGCTGCACGTTGTTGTATCTTTCGCCCATACCGCGAACGGTTACGAACTTGCCATCTTCTATTGACACACCACTTACTCGTTTAAGCACTTGCGCCACATTGTTATCACTGGTTTTTTTAATCAGATCGGCACTGATACCGTCGCTCATGGCAGTCATTGTTCTCTGCTTGGCATAGAGTCCTTTGGCAGAAGCATCGCTATATTCGGCTGTCACCACCACTTCGCCCAGCTCTTCACTGGCTTCCTTCATCACAAGGTCTAGTTCCGTGGTGCGGGCAGGATTAATCTTCACTTCGGTTATCTTCAGGGTCTCAAAAGATACATAGCTGGCTTCCACGGTTACTGTGCCCACAGGGACAGCTTTCAGGGAGTATTTGCCTTCAACGTTGGTAACAGTGCCCAGTTGTGTGTTGGGGATGCGTACCGTGGCACCTACAAGGGGTTCGCCTTTCTGGTCGAGGATAAACCCCGAAAGGTTACCCGTGCCGGTAGACTTTGTTTTTTTCTTGTTGTCATCTTCTGCCTTCTTGCGAACAATGGCATAAGAGCTCTCGGAATACTTTATGTAAGATAATTCCGTAGACTTAAGACTTGATTCGAGCATCTCTTCCACCGTCTTGTCACCGGCTTCCAGAGGAGGCACAGAGATATTCCTCACCATGGCCTCATCAAAAGAAATCTTCAGCTTTTTGAGCTGCTCTATTTTCTGTATCCGTTTAATAAGTGTCTCTTTAGGGAAATTCGTGACACTACCCACAATCTTGGGAGCTGCATTCACTGATGATAAAAGTAAGAAGCTCATCATCAATAACATGCAACATCTGCACATTAGCGTTTTTTGTCTTTGTTCCATTTTTACGACTTTAAAATTAATCTAAATCTTTAATTATTAATCACTTATCTTTCAATTACTTGTTTTGCAAAAGGCAACAGTTCCCCTATTCTTCTCTGTTGCGAGAAAAATCCTTTACTATTGAGCGAACTGCTAAAATTTCAGGTTACTTATATCATTGAATCACCGATAGAGTTCTATCCGGTTCCCTTTCGTGCTGTATTCCATTCCATAAATGTCGCACATCTGGCGAAGTAGTGCCTTTGCCCCCTCCTTGTGCGAATACTTGCCGCAAAGCTTTATCTCATTCAGGGCATCTCCTCTCACCGAAAGCTCCACACCGTAGTATTGCTTCATTTTCAGCTTAATCTCTTCCAAACCCGCCATGTTGAGCACCAGCGTAGTTCCGTCTATCCATCCGCCTGCATTCTGCCACTCCAGACTATCCGTCCGGCACGAATGTGTTTTGGTGTTCAGCGTTAACTGTCGGTTGCGGGTGAGCACGGCCAGTGTTCCGTCTTTCACAGTAGACACCTCCACCCTGCCATCCCTTACAGACACCACATTCGTTTGCGTGCCAGGGTAAGCCTTCACGTTGAACGAAGTTCCCTTCACCGTGGTGGTGATCTCATCTCCATGCACCAAGAAAGGTTTTTCGGGATTCTTGGCCACTTCAAAGAAAGCCTCGCCCACAAGCCACACCTCACGATTCCTCACATTAAATTTCTTTTTATCGTAATGAAGCCTGCTGCCCACATTGAGATGCACCACACTACCGTCCGGCAACGTTTCAGCAACCATAGCAGCATCGGCCACAATCTCCATATTGAGCGGTGTACCCGCCTGCGTAGTGTTATATACAAGTAGCGAACCGATGCCTATCAGTACCACGATCATGGCGGCAACCGCATAGCGGGGAAAATGCATCACCTTGGGGTTTCTTCGTCTTCGCTTATCATCCAGCTCCTTCTGAAGACTGCTCCATACCCTCTCCCCTGCCTCCGTGGCATCCGCATCCGTCGCCTCTTCGCCCTTATGCGCCACGATGCCCTCCACCATCTGCCTCTCACGATCAGCAAGCGGTTCACCACTCAGATAGCAGTTCAGCAGGTCGTGAAAAACATCCAGTTCCCTTTGTTCTTCCTGGGTTCTCACCCGTTCATCCTTCTTTGTATTCTCAGTCTTCATACGCTACGAATCATTTTTAAGCGCCACTTTATTAGGGCCTCTATATACTAAGGCGATTTTAGGAGGCACGTTGCACGAATAACTTAGTTAATAGATGTTATTTGCGAAAAGAATTTATTTGTTACAAGATTAAAACACGAATGAAACATCTTCTTAATATCATTGTTGGAAATTCGCACCGATAAAAGATTATTATGAGAACAGATAATCAGCTGCTCACAGACTTTCTTCATCATTCCGACGAAAAGGCTTTTGAGGAATTCTATAACAGACACCAGAAAAGTATGTATAGAAAGGCACTTCATTTCTTGAAAGACAAGGATGAGGCGCAAGACTTTTTGCAAGATTTCTGGTTGAAGATAATCGCCTATCCCGAGCGCATCAATGTTGTGAAGGAAGAGTCCGTGCTCGGTTATCTGAGCGCCATGCTGGTGCACGACCTTTACGATTATTTCCGAAAGAAGAAGTTGGATACCGTATGTTTGGACGACACCCTGCTGAACGATCTGCAACAGAGCGGAGACTATCACGTGAATTCGGTAGAAAACGACGTGAACATGAATGAGTTCAGAGAAAAGCGTGAATCCATTATCCGTGCGTTACCCGAAAGTGATCGACAAATCTACACCTTGTATGATAAGCATCATCTAGAGATACCCGAGATAGCCAAGCAGTACTCCCTGAACAAGAACACCACCCGAAACCGCATTGCAGGCATTTCCCGCTACATCGAGTCAAAATTGAAACTGCTTTATAGCTCTATATAAAAAGAAGGCAGCGTACTTCACAATACACCACCCTCACCAGTTGCTCGAATTCACATGAGTATCTATGTTATAATGCTATTCAGTTGTTTTTATTGAATAAATGGTATCGTCTGGAAATACGAATTTAATAGAATCACATGCCGATACTATTTTAGTTCCCTTAAATAGATAGTCTTTATGTATCTTCTCAGCATCCCACGAACGATTACTTAGATAAATGCGATACTCATAGATGCAGCCTTCATAAAGCGGAGGCACCACAAAATCAAGAGTATCCAATACATCCTTTTGATAAGAAAAGTCATTCATGAATCTGGTGTAATTCTCATTAGGATAATAAACCCGTAAACAGAATTCCGCCACTTCATAACTGTTCTCATTCGTCGCATTGTGTTTCTTGATAAATCGAAATACACTGTTCTCATTAACTGCCGGAACAGGCGAATTCTCGTCATTGCTACTACTACAACTAGCAAAAACAAAAAACAATAATACAGACAGATATTTAATGATACATCTTTGTTTCATAATCTAACTCTATTGATATGAAAATTATTCCTTTCTTAAGCTTATCGGCACTTCTAAAATTGAAAAAGAAGGCAGCGTACTTCACAATACACCACCCTCACCAGTTGTCTGAATTCACATGAGTATCTATCGTCATGTATCGGATAATACTCGCTAATATCTTTTCTTAAAAAGCCTCTCCGCAGCTTACGCCTAAACCACGGAGGGCACATTTACCTAAAACTAAGTAGTGAAAAAGAAAACATATCAAAAAAATATTAGCGAATAATATAGTTGTAAAACGAATCACAATAAAATGATTGGTTTTAGAATTTTCATATTAAAAAAACCAGTGTAAAATAGCAGAACGATTTACCTTTCTGTTATTCTATAAGCACTAGTAAAAACACCTCCTAATCAATCCCTAAAGGCAGATGGCTTGGAGGAAAACTTTTAATGCCTTTATGCTATTACCAAGGTATTCCAAAGACTGGAAGAAATCTAAATAAAGAAGACCCTTGCTTTGTCATTTGGCTAGTGGCACATTTATTGGGAAAAGATTTCCAACCATTAATTCCATCAAATGAAAGAAAATCAGCAAATTGAATAGCTCCAGAATTAGTTCCGTTAGAATGGTCAATCAACAATGTTCCCGTTGCAACATCTGTAATATCTGAATTAAAAGCAATTTCGGAAGTATTCTCCGGGAAGAATTGATTCAAATTCAATTCAAAGTATGGACTAAGTTTTCCTTCTTCCAGAACAACAGAGACGCCGGTAGATGTATATGTCATACCATAATCAGCAGTTGCGTAAATATCGACTTTCACAGAGCTGCCCCATCCTTCAATCCCTTTGTAAAAGAGGCGAACTTTAACATGATGAGTTGTTGATGGATCGCTCTCTGATGGAGAAATCACAACGGGAGACTCCGGTAATTGAACAAGATCTACAATGTTGCTTCCTTCTTGCAGTGTTACTTCTTGTTCCAATTCTGCTGTTGTCTCATTATTTTTAAACACACGCAATATACCCGATCTCTTATCCCTGGGTATGTAGGTTGATGTAGATCCCTTAACTGTATCATTGTCTAAAGTATATTTATAGCTAATACTTTCATCGGCTCGCCATAACATATTTACCTCAAAAAGCGAATAGCCTTTATCGAATGACTCACCATTTTCATCACACCCTACCAATAAAAACAAAAAACAAAAAAATAGTATAAATGAATGTATATTCTTCATCTTAAATTAATTTTAATGAAGGGAAGAAATATTATGAAATAAATTTCATAATATTTCTATCCCTTTATTCTTCTTTTACGTTCAATTAAAAAATCATCTTACCCAAGTTGCACTTGTCCAAGTATTTCCTGAACCGGCGAAAGCTCCTTTATAGGTAACTACGTCAAAACCGGTTAAACCAGCAAAACTTGCACCCGATAATGCAGGAGCTGCAATTGGAACTAAAGCAGTAGTGCTTTTATAACCTCCCCACGGATTATTCAAAACAATATTGTTATAGCTTGTCAAACCTGAATTAGTAGCAGAAGGAGTAAAGACACTGAAATTAACACCAGTACCGGGAACAGCACAAACTACATTGTTTTCTAATGTATAAGTGTTAGTTGTTTCTTTCAAGATACCTTTTGGAAATCCATAAAGAACGCTGTTCACTAAAGTAAACTTGCAATTTCTACGGAAGTTTGCTGCAGATTTCAAAGAAACACCATCTGTTGCTCCTGTCTTAAAGACTTTACCATTACTTGTACCTACAATAGTTAAATTACTCAATACAGGATGAGTAAATGGAGTTAACGAACTGCTAGAACCATCATTATCACATTCAATGCCATTAGGGTCTTTAGAATACGACAATAAAGGATCTATTGTTGACACAGCAAACTGAATCGTTCCTCTGTAACCGAAGTCGAAATCGAATGAGTCATCATCATTCGCAGTTGCAACAAGATACTTTGCATTTACTGTGCCACCAAAAAATTCAAAAGCATCGTCTGCTCCTTGGTATGCCTGGCAATGATCAACTGTAGTACCTGAACCAACGCCACCAAAAGTAAAGGAGTTCAACTCATTAGCTTCAGAAATAGCAGCTCCAGCATATTCTACGCGTACATAAGTAAGTACACCTGAATTGTCAGCATCATCGTTGCCACCATAAGTAACACTAATTCCGGCAGGAATAGTTGTATTAAGAGGATCAATTCCTTCAATTACACCATTATTGCCTTGATTTACAGTAGCCTTACCAAGAAGTACAAGACCTCCCCAACCACCTTTGGTACCATTCTGAGCTGTCATGATAATTGGAGCAGCAGCTGTTCCGTTGGCCATAATTTTACCACCTTTTGTAACAACCAATGCAGAAGCATCATCAGGATTAGCATCGTACACCCCTTCAATACGAGTTCCGGCGTTGATAGTCAAGGTAACACCATTAGGAACATAAGTTTTACCTGTAAGCACATACGTTACATTAGCAAACAACGTTTTGTTCGTAAGAATAACATCTGGCAATTCTTCAGTAGTACGTGTTGAAACACTAGCAGGTGAATCACCAGCATCTTCAGAACAGGATGTTAATCCTAAACCACAAACTAAACAAGTAGTCAAAGCTACTGCTGTTGAAAACAAAAACTTTTTCATTGCTGTAAGTTTTTTAAATTAATAATTGATAATAATTAAATAATTGAATCTGAATAAACTATATAGTTGTCATTATTCATTCGCTGTATCAAAAATTGTAGCTCACCGAGAACGAGTAACTCGTTCCACGTTTTATCTTGCTACGAATCATATCTTTATCTTTGTTATAGCCCATATCATCCGTATAGTCTTTTCCGCGACCATCACTATTGATATAAATAATGCTAGCCTGATTTAAAATATCACTGGCATTGGCCTTAACTTCCAATCCTTTCCACGGACGAACGGATAATTGAAAATCGAGTACATGGCGGGGAGCTTCGTACTCATCATTCATTTCCTTCGGGGCCGCCTGCACCAATTTGCGTCCGGTAGTAGCGTAATTTACAGCAGCACCCAGTAGTTTTCCCGAATAATTCAATCCGGCATTCATCATATAGGGAGCCATACCTTGCAAGGGACGATTACGATTAGTTGCAGTATTGGCTACATCATCAGCACTAAGGCCTGTAGCAACATCAAGCAAACGTTGCAAATCGTAAGTAACATCTCCTTTTAACAGGGTGGCATTGGCATTCAAGTAGATATCTTTCAAGAAACTCGCCGGAGCAATGAAGCCAAAAGATTTGCGCAAATTAAACTCCAGCCCCTTCATCGTAGATTTATCCAAATTAAAAGAAAATAAGGCAAAATTCCCACTAGTATTAGGATCGTAACAGAGTAACTCCACCGGATCTTTAAATTTCTTATAAAACGCACTGACAGAGACAACTTCACCTGCTGAAGGATACCACTCTAAACGTAAATCTACATTGTCTGTATAAGTTGGCTTCAAAACTCCCAGACCTTTTACTGTAACCCTATCTCCTACATTGTAATAACGAAAAGGAGTGAGTTCGCGAAAATCGGGACGAGCCAATGTCTTGCCATAAGCGGCGCGCAAATTCAAAGAAGAGGTAATGTTCCAGACTGCTGATATAGCAGGAAGATAGTCGGTATAATCGCTTACAGCAGCAGAATCAACCAAAGATTTATCTACCTTATAGTAAGTATTAACAGTTGTTTTAGTACTTTCCATACGCACACCACCGATGAGATGAAGTTGTTTCCAAAAAGTAAACTCACCCATCAGATAAGCTGCATGTATTTTCTGATCACCTTTGTAATAATCAACCTTATCTCCTTTTTCTCCTGCCATAAAGTAGTTAATATTTCCATTGGCAAAATTATCGGTGTTATAAAGTTCAGAAAGCGGTAATCCTGATAAAGCATCCATATTGTAATTGTAATTTGGCCCCTCTAATGGGCGCAGAAATTGTTGCTGATAATCGGCAGTACGAAAAGTGCCCCAATAACCGGTTTTCAGATTCTGCTTATTGCCCGCAACAAGAAAAGGAAAGGTAAGATTAGCACCTATATTTTTCTTCTTCTCAGATAAATCAGCATACATGATATGGCCACCTGCGAGATTCGTTGGCCCATCAGTATAAGAATAAACCGGCCAAGAAAGCATTAAATCAGAAAGAGACTGATTCGTGCCACTCACATAATTTAATACGCTACCTGTCGCCAAGCGATCATCGTGAGATTCACGAACGAGTTTGTTATAATCTGCAAACCATGAAAAAAGCAGCTTCTCTCCCAAAAGTTTATGCTCACCATCAAGTCTTGTTTGCCAAAGAGCGTTGCGCACAGGGCTGCTATATTCTTCTATTATAGGTCCATAACTATCCGATTCTACAACTCGACCAATATTGCTTTGCGTAAAGCGGTTGTTGAACATATTGCTCCACGTAATCTTATGTCCCGGTCGTTCCCAGCCCATATTGGCTACCGCACCTATAGCAGTGACAAATTTATAATTATGACCATCAACTGTCTTCTTACCCGAAGTACGAAAGTTTGCTTCTACAACAGTCTCTGTATTCTCTTCGTGGCGATAGGTACCTGCAACCACCACACCCAGTTTATTGCTATTGCCCAAATCGAAAGGCAGGCCTACACTTAAAGCATAGTTTTGCGTGGGCGCACCGGTAAACTTATTCAAGCCCCAATGGTTGGGTATTTTGGCGCCCATCGCATAGGCATCCTTTATATGCTCATCTTGTCTTAATTTTCCGGTACTTGGATCAAAATAACCGGCATACGTATCATTAACCCAGTCACGTCCAAACCAATTACGTTCACTGCTGTTACCCAAAAAGTAATCACTCTTAAAGCGCTTGCCACCCATAAAGGTTTTGCCGGTGCTGTTGGTATTCAAACCGGAACCGACACTAAGTGAAAGAAGGCGTTCCTTAGGAATGGAAAGAGTAGTAACATTCACCATACCGCCGGTAAACTCGCCCTGCATGTCGGGGGTAAAGGTTTTGGCAATGGTGACGTTTTCTATCAGGTTGCTCGGAATGATATCGAAAGCGAAGTTACGACGGTTGGGCTCTGTACTTGGTAGTGCCGTGCCGTTGAGCTGCACGTTGTTGTATCTTTCGCCCATACCGCGAACGGTTACAAACTTGCCGTCTTCTATTGACACGCCACTTACTCGTTTAAGTACTTGCGCCACATTGCTATCACTGGTTTTTTTAATCAGATCGGCACTGATACCGTCACTCATGGCAGTCATTGTTCTCTGCTTGGCATAGAGTCCTTTGGCAGAGGCATCATTATATTCAGCTGTCACCACCACTTCGCCCAGCTCTTCGCTGGCTTCCTTCATCACAAGGTCTAGTTCCGTGGTTCGGGCAGGATTAATCTTCACTTCGGTTATCTTCAGGGTCTCAAAAGATACATAGCTGGCTTCCACCACCACTGTGCCCACGGGGACAGCTTTCAGGGAGTATTTGCCTTCAACGTTGGTCACGGTACCCAACTGTGTGTTGGGGATGCGTACCGTGGCGCCTACAAGGGGTTCGCCTTTCTGGTCGAGGATAAACCCCGAAAGGTTACCCGTGCCGGTAGACTTTGTTTTTTTCTTGTTGTCATCTTCGGCTGAGCGATAGATGATGTAAGAATTGTTGGTGTATTTAAAGGTGTAACCGGTGGTGTTCAGGCTGCCGGCAAGTATCTGCTCTAAATTGTAATTGTTGGCTGCCAAAGCAGGAACAACAATGTTTCCTACTTGTGCGGCATCGAATGTAATTGTCTTTTTGGTTATCTCTGCCAGCTGCTTGATACGTGCAGAGAGCTTTTCTTGAGGAAATGTTCGTTTAATAAGTTGTGCGTGGATGCATAAAGGGCTCCACAACAGCAGTGTCAAAAGAAACACTGCAAAGCGCAAATTCGTTCGTTTACTACTACTACTTTTCATCACGTTTAATCGTTAATTTAATCTTATTTATTAATACTCTCATGTTGTTCTATTCAGGCACGGAAATCACGGTGTTTTCGATGTATTCATGTTCATTATCAAGCTCCGATCAGAGCAAAGCATCTCCTGTTCCCCGTTATTAGGGAATAATAATATTTACATCTTACTAAAAATGTTTTAAAAGGGTTTTATCTTACATTCACCGGTACACGATAATCCGGTCACCCTCCATTTTGTATTGCGCACCATACACCAGCATCAACCGCTCCATCACTTCAGCCAGTGTAGCATGGGGAGAAAACTCCGAGTTGAAACAGACGTTGGTTCCGAATGCGTGGTTTTCTATCACCAGTTCTTTATTGAAAGACTGCCTGATGCGCAGAGCGAGCTCTTTCTCGTTGGCATCTATCAGTACAATTCTTCCATCAATCCATCCGGAAGAAGCGTGCCAATCCATCTCTCGAACCGTATATTTTCCGGTTATTTTATTGTAGAGAAGCTGTTTGTTGGGCAAGAGCGTAGCTAGCCGCCTGCCGCCTTTGCTTACTGCCACCATCCCTGTGCGCACGGTGATGGTACTTATATCGAGTTCAGGATAATCACTAATAGTGAAGGAAGTGCCCTTCACTTGTGTTTGCAACACACTATGTGAGATGATGAATGGTTTCTGAGGGTTTTTGGCCACATCAAAGAAAATCTCTCCTCTCATCTCTACTTCACGAACATGATCGTTGAAATTACTACTCAGCAGTAACCGACTGTCACGATTCATTTGTACCTTCGTATGATCGGGCAACTGTTGGCTCAATATCTGATCTTCGGACTCCAGCACCGTATCTTTGGTGTAATACTGAAACATTCCTATACCGAAGACGATGGCAATCATGGCAGCGATACCGCCATAGACACGGATTGCCCGCATCGGCCTTTTTGCTTTGGGGGTAGTCTTGGGAAGGATAGCATCGTTCATCGCTTCTTCTACAGCACTCATCACTTCCGGTTGCTGCGACACAAGGTTCCAATCGGTTTGAGGAAACTGTTGGCTAACGGCCACTTTACGGTAAATGCATTCACCCATCCGATCGAGCGCTATGGAAGGCAGATCTTCGCCTTGCTCAGACAAAAGAGGTCCCTCCTCGTCCGCACGCCAAGTCTCTATCATCTCTCTCTCACGATCCGTAGCCTCACCTCTGGCATAGCGACGCAGCAACTCGTGCACAAAAAGAAATCTGCTCACCCTGCTTTCGGGAGTGATTCCTTTTATCATCGCTTTGGCTTGTTTTTCGAACTTACGGTTTATCATACTCTCTGAATTTTAAAATATTCCATTATCATCTGTCATCATCACGGGGCATTCATGCTTTGTCTAAAGCGACCCTCTATATAGATATACGAGATGAGAAGCGACGAATGGGAACGAAATGCTATTAAGATTCGGTTACATTTTTGCAGAGAAATAAATTCACCGCTTTGTAACAATGAATATGAAATAAAGATTGTAGCTTTGTTGAAGAGAAAACTAATTATCAGAGAAAAACTAATCATCTATGAATACTTCGGATAGTGAATTACTGGCAAGAATTGCAGAACGGGACTACGATGCGTTCAACATCATGTACGCCCGCTACAACCGTCTGTTCATGAAATGGACATATAAACGTACCCGAAACAGCCAAACGTCGGAAGATATCATGCAAATCTTCTGGGGAAATCTGTGGACTACTCCTGCGGTGTTTAATGTAAATGAAGAGGGAGTAGCCAAACAAAGTTTGCTGAAGATTCTCTCGTTTCGCATTACCGATTATCTGAAATCTTCCGAAGGCAGAGAAGAGAGTGCGGAGACGGATATCATCTCTGAAATAAATGCCGGGATGTCTTACACGCACGTATTCGAAGATCTACAGGAGGGCGAAATTCATCAGATCATCACAAAAGTGCTAAGCACATTGCCTCAACTGCATCAGGACATCTATCACCTGCGTTGGAATAAGCATTATTCTACAAAGGAGACAGCAGAGACACTGGGCATCTGTGAAAAGGCTGTGCGCGAAAGATACAAGAAGACGCTTTCGGGCCTGAAGAAGCACTTGCTTGAAGATTACCTGAACGACAACAAGGCGAATAAGTCATCCGCCATCATGTTGCTGATGCTCATTCGCATTAATCTTTTCTATCTATCGGCATCGAGCCTGGCGAACGATTTCCTTGCCGTCATCGGCATTCGTTAATCGGCTCCGTAGACTTTACTCCAATCTAATGAATTAAAATAATAAGTATATTCTGTAGTTCCCGACCATTTGCTCAAAGGCACATAGACGCTTAAACCACTGTAACTTGCCAAGGTTAAATCGCTGGCGAACTTCTCGGTAGCGGCCTTGTAGAGTACTGTTTTGGCCAGTTGCGCCTCAAACGCCTGATACTGGGAGGCGGTGCTTACTTTTTTCATCACATCGTTGAGATCGAAGAACACCTTGGGTAAACTAGCTCTGTGATAGACTTGCAAGCCATCGGTATTCAAACTTTGCATGACGGATAATCGGCTCTTAAGTATGCTGCTTACGGTAGAGTATAATCCATCCAATTGTTCTGCATCAATCAACGCAATAGTAGCGGAACGTAGAATCTTGGCGCTCATACCGTTATAGTGATTATAATATTTTTGGCAAGCCTCAGCTAGTTCATCTTTGCCTCCAAACAACTGGGGCAGTAATTTTGAATAGGGCATGCCGGAAGCATCATAATCGGCCTCCATCAGTACCTCGGCAGGAGAAGCTATGAAATAGTGGCACTTGTTACGCAGTTGATAGAGGGCTTCCACGCTACCCATCATACAGGCATCAAAGAGCATAAACTCCGCCACATGATCCGGCAAGGCAGCGGCCATCTCGTCTATCTCCATCAGTGTCAGTCCTTGCGCATTTGTGGATTGATGCTCGTCCATGCCCAGGTAGCGGGTACGAGGAAAAGAGGCTTCAACAGCAACACTGGCACGCGTATCTTTAGAATATCCGGAGGGTACCCATCCCATGGAGTGCGACCAGTAAACCAGTCCGAAGGTCTCCGATGGTACCAACTCTTTCGTTTCAGTAATCACCCGGGCCAATGTTTCAGCACTGGCGGAGTTCTCTTCAGCATAATCTTTTAAAGCTACCTCTTCGCCATCAGCAGTAATCCGAAAAAGACGGGGAGCTTCGGAAATCCGATCCAGATAAACGACTGTGTTACCACCGCTTCGTTTCATTCCCTCTTTGAGCTCTTTCAGGGTATAGTCTACTTCAGAATCCATAGAATTATCCGCTGCCATGTAGATTAATACGGTATAAGAAACCGGGACTACCGGCTCATCCTCATCGGTAGAACAAGCGGTAAAGAGAAAGAGGCTACAGAAGAGTGTACAGCAAAAGAAAAGAATACTTTTTTTGCCGATGGGTACATGAAGCGCACTCATTATCGTTTGCTGTTTTTACTGCCCAACCACAGCATCACGCTATCCGGCTGGTTGGTGATAATGGCATCCACACCCAACTTCTTCAACCGAAGGATCTCCTTTTTATCATCTACCGTCCAGGGAGCAACCTCTATTCCTTTGGCATGCGCTTTACGCACTACCTCTTCAGTTAAGATGTCGTGCTCGGGACTATATACCTGTGGAGTAAAGTTAAGTCTGGCCAACTGTTCGTCAAAAGAAGCCACATGATCTTCAACCAGATAGGACAATCGCACGGATGGGTATTTCTGATGCAGATAGTTGAGCGTACGCACATCAAAGCATTGCACCAACAATCGGTCTCCCAATTCCTTACTTAGCAACACCTTCATGCATAAGTCGGCGAAAGTCCGGTAATCAGGCGAAAAGATTCCATCTTTAGCAGGATCAGACTTTATTTCAATATTGTAGGAAACAGCCGCTTTCCCGTTATGCTTCACGTATGTTTCCACGCTATCAATAAGCGTTGAAACCAGCGGAACAACACATTTCAGATTCTTACGCAAAGGGAAAGACGGATTCACACGGTTGCCCACATCGTACTTACAAATGCTATCATACGTCATATGATAGAGTTTGTAATTCTTCATCTGATCTTTCGGAATCGTATCTCCCTGAGGAGTAAACGCCTTTATCGAGTTAAAGAAAGCATCATGAGAGACAACAATCTGGCTATCGAGCGTGACATGCAAATCCAGTTCCAGGACCGGCACACCCAGATCAACAGCATGAATCATAGCGGGAATGGTATTCTCCGGATAGAGAGCTGCTCCACCACGATGCGCATGAACTACGGGAATCTTCTCTTCGGCAGATTTACATCCACCCATCAGTGCAGCAACACACATTGCCAATAGAGGTATTGAGACAAAAACTGGTTTTTTCATTTCTTACTACTAATTTGGTTAATGCAGCAAATGTAGAGAATAGATGTTACAATCTTAAGACATGGAAGAAAAAACGAAGCACTTATCCATATTATTGGGAGTAGACAAGGATGTAGTACTACAAGTATGAAACATTACATGGTTTTATATTTATTAAAAAGTGTTTCCAATACTAATATAAGTTATAAAGAGAACTTTTTTCTTTAATAATGATTTCCAGACCAAAATAAACCTGTACTTTTGACCATTCAAACATTTTGGTCAAAAAGACACATCCTATTACAGACTTTTAAATATGAGTACAAATGGTTAATACAACTTATACAAAAGATTGTCCCGATAAGCTCTTGCAAATTATAGAGGCAGCGCAAAGAAGATTCGGATTATATGGATTTGAAAAGACTGCCATGCATGAAATAGCATCCGACCTTAATATGTCCAAAGGTTCTTTATACTACTATTTTCCGGATAAAGAACATCTCTATGCCGCCGTAGTACAGAAAGAACATGATTTGTTTCTCCACCTGGTAGAGGCTAAAATGGTATCACTGACTGATGCCGCCGACATGCTTAGAGAATACGTGAACATAAGGCTTTCTTATTACCGGGCTTTACTAAATCTAAGCCATTTTAGACACAATAACATCGGAGAAATGCACAAAGTGATGCATAGCGTGATGCAAGGCAAATCGACCCTGTTCAAAACTCAGGAGAAAGAACTTTTGAGCAAGATATTCACTTGTGGCATAGAGCAACAACGTTTTGAGAATCAGACTCTTGAGGAAATGGATGAAACATCAGAGCTACTGTTAGACATTATCAAAGGCCTGACAGGAGTTGCAATAAAAAATAAAGACATATTCTATTTAGACGACAAAGAATATGAGAAAACTTTAAAAAGAATCAATCGATTTGTTGAGATGTTTATAAAAGCATTAAAGAAGTAACAATCATTACATAACATCGATTAAAAGATTATTTTCAAGAGTACATAAAAGGATAAACAGGTATCCTTCAGGACTTTATAGTGCAAATTTTTAATAGGTATCAGGTATATGGAAAAAGAAAAGAAAGGAAAAGGAATAAAAAAGTATATTCCTTTGATTGCTGTTGTTGCAATCGTATTGGGCGGTAGTTGGTATTGGTATGTGGAATATACCAAATACATTTCGACCGATGACGCACACATTGACTCAGACAACTATGCCGTTAGTTCTAAGATGCTGGATCGCATCAATCACATCTATTTTGAGGAAGGAGATTCTGTAAAAAGAGGAGACTTACTCGTGGAACTAGACAGCACAGAGCTACATGCGCAAAAGATGCAGAGTGAAGCCAATCTGGAACAGTCAAAGGCACAACAGGTACAAGCCAAAGCTAAATTGAGTTATGACGAAGAGAGTATCAAGGTACTTCAAGTAGGGCTAGCCAAAGCAGAGGAAGACTATACACGGGCTAAAGAGCAATACAAAGGTGACGTCATTACGAAAGAACAGTATGATCACACCCAAAAAGCGTGGGAATCAGCAAAAGCTCAACTAAATGCCGCAAAGAAACAACTGACTGTCTCAAGTGCGTTGATAGGATCGGCAAATGCTACCATTGAAACAACTAAAGCACAAATCAAGGTTATCTCCACACAACTAAACAACACCCGCTTATATGCACCTATTGATGGTATCGTAGCCAAGAAGTGGCTTTTAGATGGTGATGTGACTCAACCCGGACAGACAGTACTGACTGTAACCAACCCGCAGAAATTATGGGTGGAAGTCTACTTGGAAGAGACAAAGATGGGAGGATTGCATTTGAACCAGAAAGCTAAACTGAAAATAGATGCGTATCCTGACGTTACTTTTATGGGGCATATCACGCAACTTAGTTCAAATACGGCTTCTCAGTTTTCACTCATTCCACCTAATAATGCGTCGGGAAACTTCACCAAAGTAACCCAACGTGTTCCATTAAAAATATCCATAGACAATACTGAGAACAACTCTCCATTGAGCCACTATAATCTATTATCCGGCATGTCGGTTGTTGTGAAAGTAATAAGAGACTAAAAATGAAAAAAGCAACTCTTTCGCACCGACTTCGCCGAAAGATACGAAGTCGCGACTCAGCTTTTCATCCTCGAAATATCAATTATAAATGGTGGCTACTGGGTAATATCATGGTTGGTACATTCATGGCTGTACTCGACTCAACCATTGTTAATGTAGCGTTACCTAAGATCATGACTTCTTTCGGGGTAGGAATTGACAAAATAGAATGGGTTTCTACAGCCTACATGCTCGCAATGGCTGTAATGTTGCCAACTGCAGGATGGATGGCTGACAAGTTCGGATACAAACGTTTATATTTTTTAGGAATGCTGCTCTTTACTTTTGGCTCTTTACTCTGCGGCATGTCCGGTAATGAAGATATGCTGATTATTGCACGTGTCATTCAGGGTTTTGGTGCCGGTACAATACAGCCTTTGGGTATGGCTATCATCTCAAGAGAGTTTCCTCCTCAACAACGAGGAGTCGCTCTTGGATTCTGGGCAATTGCTGCCGCAGCTTCTATTTCCTTTGGGCCTCTCATCGGAGGATATCTGGTTGATAACTTCAACTGGGCACTGATCTTCGATGTAAATGTTCCTGTGGGAATCATAGGGATGGTCGCAACTATTATCATACAGACCGAATATAAGAATAAGCGAACACGCAAATTCGATATTGTGGGATTCATCTCCGCTACAATCTTCTTGCCGGTACTTCTTTATGCACTTTCACAAGGTAATGCGGAAACTAATTCGGAAGGTTGGAGTGCTCCATACATCTTGTTATGCTTTGCTATATCGCTAATTGGGATGACTGTGTTTATCACACAAGAATTAACTGTAAAGGAACCCCTGCTTGATTTGCGGCTATTGGCAAACAGAAACTTCGGAATCTGCTCCCTTATCATGCTCATGTTTAGTATCGGTATGTTCGGAAGTACTTTCCTCTTGCCGCTTTACTTACAGAACTCACTGGGATATACAGCATTGCAAGCAGGAGCCGTATTTCTTCCGGTAGGAATCATACAGGGAATCATGTCTCCCACCTCCGGCTTCCTGACAACTAAAGTAAACCCCAAATGGATACTCCTTACAGGAATTGCGATGCTGGCTTTCAGTTTCTATATAAATTCGTCTTTTTCCTTTCTAACAGAACGAGGATATATCATGTTCGGGCTTTATATACGTGGTTTTGCCATGGGGATTATATTCACCCCACTCAGCACGATCTCATTATCGCAAATATCCAAAGACAAAATGGCTCAAGCCTCCGGGGTAAGCAACACAATACGCCAGATAGGAGGAAGTTTAGGTGTAGCCATACTCACAACGGTGCTTACAAGCAGGGTCACTTACCACAACGAGTTATATAGTGAAGCACTTAACCCCAATGCGCCGACTTATCAACAAGTACAAAGCGGATTACAGCACTTCGCTCAAAAGCAGATAGACAGTTCGCCATCCATAGCCAGTCAGCAAGGAAAAGCATTACTCATCTCACACATAGGCAAACAAGCCTACATACAAGGTGTAGATGATGACTTTCTATTAGTAGCTGTTCTGACAATTATAGGTGGGATTCCGGCATTTGCTTTACGCAAAAGAAAAGAAAACGTATAAAACAGATAGATTATGATTAAACAATTATTCAAAATAACACTATTACTGGTATGTGTTGCAGCTTCTTTTATGCCTGTCTGTGCACAGCAATCAGTTGATTCATTGTCTTTTCAGCAGGTCATAGCACAAGTGATACAAACTCATCCATCGGTAAAAGAAGCACAAGAAGCTCTTAATGGAGCAGCAGCTAAAATCGAATTGGCCAGGTCGGCTTATCTGCCTACAGTAGATTTTAATGCTTCTTACACTCGATTAGGTCCTGTGTCAAAAGTTGATTTCCCGGGACTAGGAACATTCCAGCTTAACCCGTATGACAATTATAAGGCAGGAGTGGACATCAATCAAACAATCTACGACTTTAAAAAGACGGCTAAAGCTGTTGAGGTAGAAAATAAAAGGAAAGAGCTTACGGCTATTTCGATCGATAAAGTGAAGCAATCGCTTTCTATGACCGTGGTTAACAACTATTATGCATTAGTTTACCTTCAAAGCGCCATTGATATAAAAAATGAGGAACTACGTAACTTACAAAGCCACTTGGAGTCTATAGTAAAGAAGAACAGCACAGGCTCTGCAACAAAATACGAGATCCTCTCAACTCAGGTGAAAATTTCAACCATAGAAAGCCAAAAGTATGACTTGGAAGCAGCCATAAGTAACCAGCTTTCTATACTAAACACCTTACTCGGTCAGCCGGAAGATACCCCACACAGAGTTATAAATACGCTGAACATGGCAAGCATTGAGACCCAAAACTCAAATGTGGCTTATGCCATCGAACACCGCGAAGAGATAAAGCTAGCCAAGGAACAAACAGTATTGGAAAGCTTAAATTATTCAGCGATAAAGACGGCAAATAACCCCAGCATAAATGCTTTCGCTTCTGCCGGATTTAAGAATGGATATTCTCCTGAACAGAATAGTTTGAAAGGAAATTTCTTGGTAGGTGTAGGCGTAAAAGTTCCTCTTTATGATGCGAAGAAAAACAAAAGCAATCTGCTGATATCCAAATCAAGCGTGGTTAGTTCGCAACTTGAAACAGAAATTGTTCGCCGCAATATTGTGAACGAAGTAGTAGAGGCACAATCGAGTATTGAGTCTTCAAAAAAGAAAGTGGCACAATTTGAGATGCAGCTCACACACGCCTTGCAAGCTTACGAACTAGCCAAAACAAGTTATAAAAGCGGAGTTATTACGAATTTGGACTTGCTTGACTCCGAGACAGCCGTTTCGGAAAGCAGACTTCAACTCCTTAAATCCCAACTTGACCAACAAGTATCTATACTTAAGCTCAAAATAGCGATCGGAAATCATATTTATTAAAACCGACTCCTCTTTGTAAATATACCTAATGCCCCATTACATATATTGTTATCGCAATAACTTATAATGTAATGGGGCATTAGGTATATTATTATTTATAGCCTTGTAATCCTTTACAAAAGATTGCGTACAATAAGCATCAGGCAGATAGATGATTTAGAGGCTTTGGTTAAGTAGGAAGCTGATAAGTGAACACGGAGTATACGTAGTGTCCACGAAAGTTTACTGCGTACATGCCCCTCTGTAGTAGATAACTGCTGGGCTACTTCCGCCACAGAGTAATGCTTACGGCGACAGAGGTCATAGACCTGCCGGGAAATCTCAGGTAATGTTTCTAAAATGCGATCGATATTTACCTCGATCTCTTTCTCCTCCAACTCTTCGAAAACATGCGTATATTGCAAACGGTGCTTTTGCTCCACTTCGTCGAAATCATCGACCATCACCATCTTACGATGGGGTGAACGAAACGAATAATAAGAGCGAAGAGTCAGAAAATGAATAATGAAACCAATAGCTGAACCTTCCTTATTGGTTTTAATAATAGCTGGACTCACCCACACCAAAAGCCAAAAGTCCTGACACAGATCTTCGGCCGCTTCCCTATCTTTCATGATATCAAGAATCTTTTTAGATACTAAAAGTTCATAACGGCAATAGAATATTCGAAACGATTTATTGTCTTTCTGTGCTATGGCGTCTAATAATTCTCTATCACTATTCATTTTATCGGATTTTTATGATGCGCAAAAATAAGTTAATCTTATTACATCAATATTACATCTATGCAGAACAAAAAAAAGATAAGCCATAAAATATTCTGAAACGAAAATGAAACACAATCTTAATGCTTTTGCAGGTAACTTATCGGTCACCAGAAGCAATTATAGAGTGTAGAGAGAATTCAAAATAGAATAGTAACAACCGCATAGAACAGATCAATGGATACAGATAAAACGAAAAAGAATGAACAAGAGGATAAACTTAACTATAGTCCGGATGAATTGCAAGCAATGGACAATGGTCTGGCAGAAGCCTTCCTGCATAGCCTGAATGACAGTGCGACTCACGAAGAACAAACGGTTGTTGAGGAGTTTACTCTCTTCAGAATGAAGAAAATGCCGAACAGTATCTATAATGAAAACGCGGCTCGTGAAATGAGTCAGAAGGTATGGAGCAACCTTGCTTCCCAACTGGAACTTCCGGATATTGATAAGGAGATTAGTCCCGACGAAATAGGGACGGCAACAGAAAAAGACTATATAAGCTATGTGGAAAAAGAACGTAAAAGTAGGCTACGAAAGTTAAATACTCCGACCAGGCGCACACTATTGAACTACGCAACAGCTGCGGCGGCTATCTTATTTATTGCGTTTTTATGTAAAGTAATGATCATCGATCCTTCTTCTATCACCAAAGAAAAAAACACTTTCATTGCATCTACCAAACAACTGTATCAGACAGGAGAAGAAGCGACCAAGCAAATACAATTGCCGGATGGAACGATTATTATTTTAAACAGGGAAACGAAACTTAGACTAGATAACAAAGACTTCAATCGCCAACGAAGAGAGGTATGGCTAGAGGGGGAAGCCTTCTTTGAAGTAGCTAAAAACGCAGAAAAGCCTTTCATCATTCATCACGAGAGCATGAGAACCATCGTTCACGGAACGTCATTCAATATCAAAGCATACAAAGGAATAGGCAAACAGATTGTCTCTGTGAGAGATGGAAAAGTAGAGGTTTGTGAAGGAAGGAGACAATTAGCTATTTTGACTCGCAACAACCAGCTGACTTATGATGAACAGAAGGATGAATATGAAACAGAAAAATCGAACTGGGAATCGGCAGCCGGATGGATTAAAGGAAAGATAATACTGAATAAGGCCAATGCGCAAGAATTAAAGCTAAAACTTAAACTGCACTTCGGTTTAGAACTAAAGATGACCAGTCATGTGCCGAAAGAGATGATGCTCCGATCATCGTATCCCGGTGATGCAAAAGCGAAAGATGTATTGGAAGGCGTTTGTGCCGTCTATAAGTTAAAGTATAAGGTGAAAGACGGCCAGGTGACTCTATACAAATAGCCGATTAATAAAAAGAATACGATCGTACTGCAATATATATTTAATTATTAATTACAACCAGTTAAAAAAACATGAAGAGAAAAACGAGGAAGAAGAATCGTTGGTATGTCTATCTGATAGGATTGCTCCTAGTCAACATTGGAACATTGTCAGCGCAATCGGTCGCAGTGCAATTTCCACAACAGACACTAACTGCACGCATGAATAGTATCATTAAAAGCTGCAAAAGCAATATTGTTTTTGACGAAAAACAACTTGAGAGTATTAGGGTAGAAGCGCTATCTGCCGAAACAAAAAGCACAGAAGAATTACTGGCGAGCAGCTTATTAAACACGAAGTTTGCTTATAAGAAAATGCAAGACGGCTCTTACGCCATTTTTGAAAAAGACAAAAAGATGGCGTATAAAAAAGTGATGGGACAAGTAGTAGACGCTGATGGAAGTGCCATTATCGGAGCGACCGTTATGGCAAAAGAGGTGGAAGCATTGGGAACAGTTACCGATCTACAAGGGCACTTTGAATTGAATATACCTCAAACGGTTCAACAATTGCTCGTATCGTACATAGGGTACATCTCACAGTCAACAAAGGTGACGAATGAACCTATCAAAGTAACCTTGAAGCAAGCGGCACAAACGTTGAATGAGGTAGTAGTGGTGGGATATGGAACTCAGAAGAAGCTAAACCTGACCGGAGCCGTGTCTCAGGTATCAAGTGAAGTGTTTGAGAATCGCCCTGCCGCAAATCTGACTCGTGCACTGCAAGGTACGGTTCCTAACCTGAACATCAAAATGGTAGATGGTAGCCCCACTCGTAGTGCAACCTACAATGTGCGTGGCGTCACCTCCATCGGTGCAGGTGGAAGCGCATTGGTCTTAATTGACGGAGTGGAAGGTGATCCTGCGATGGTAAACCCCAACGACGTAGAGAGCGTATCGGTGCTGAAAGATGCTTCGTCTGCTGCCATATATGGATCGAGAGCTGCCTTTGGGGTAGTGCTCATCACAACCAAAAAGGTAAAGAAAGATCGGGTGAAAGTGGATGTGAGTAGTAGTTTTAGTATGAATCAGCGCACCGTTACACCCAAACTTGTCACTAACGGATATGAATGGGCAAAAAACTTTGATGAAGCTTTTTCAGGATGGAATGATTATAAAAGTCACGCTACGAAAGTGAATAACATATTCAACTTCTCACTGGACTATCTCGATCGTCTGAAAGAGCACAATGAAGATCCGTCTCTGGGAGATGTAGTCTATAACGAAGAAAAGAAATACTATGAATATTTCGGTAATACGGACTGGTACAGCCTGATGATGAAAGACAATATTCCGGCAACCGAGCAAACGATTAGTGTATCAGGTGGTTCAGAGCGCGTGAACTATTACATTTCAGGACGATATTATTTTCAGGATGGTATCTTTCGGATGAATCCGGATAAATTCAACAAGTATAATCTCCGGGCAAAAGGAGACATCAAAATCAATAAATGGCTGACGATGGAGAACAACTTCGACTACAGTACGTATAATTATAAGTTCCCGTTATTGGCAGACCGTGACATTCCCATCTGGCGATTATTGGAACTGGAAGGTTTCCCAATGGCTGTGCCTCGCAATCCGGATGGTAGCTATACACACATAGCTAACTATGTAGGCTATGCCAGCTTTAGTGAAAAGAGCAATGAATCGGTTACGGACCGTACGGTCATGCGTAACACTGTAGGACTTATCGCCGAACCAATAAAAGATGTGTTAACCTTTAAAGCAGATTTTACTTACGCCAAAACGTCCACGCTAGAAAACATAAAGAACAATTATACTTATTACAGTAGCGCTAAAGACGTAAGTAACCAATTTGGGAACAGTCAATTGAGACAGAATAGCACCAACATCACCTACTATAGCAGTAACATTACAGGTGAATTTAAAAAGACGTTCAATCAAGATCATGACTTCAAAGCATTGCTGGGAGGCAACATCGAAACCTCATCGATCCGAACAGTGAGTAATCAGCGCGACGGGCTACTTGTTCCGGATAAGCCTGATTTTAATTTGATGGATGGCATCAACTACACCATCACAGGAGGAGGCAACGAATGGGCTTTTCTGGGTGCTTTCTACCGGTTGAGCTATGCGTATAAATCAAAGTATCTGGCAGAAATAAACGGACGCTATGACGGTTCATCGAAATTCCCCGAGAATGAACGGTTTGGCTTTTTTCCCTCATTTTCTGCCGGATGGAGAATTTCAGAAGAAGCATTTATGAAGAGAACACGCTCATGGCTTGACAACTTGAAAGTTCGCGCTTCATACGGCTCATTGGGCAATGGGAATGTTTCTCCCTATCGGTTTATGGAAACAATGAATGTAGCCAAAAGTGATGTGATCATAAATGGCATACAACCATCGTACACAAGCATGCCGGGCGTAATACCCGATGGACTTACTTGGGAAAAATCGACAACCTTCGATCTTGGCTTGGACGCAAATCTTTTCAATAGCAGACTAAACTTGGTGTTCGATTGGTACGATCGCCGCACCACGGATATGTTTACTAACGGCCCTACCCTGCCTGGCACACTTGGAGCATCAATGCCCAAAGGAAACTACGCCGATATGGAAACAAAAGGATGGGAGCTTTCTCTCTCTTGGAACGATGCCTTCAATTTAGGCAATAGTATTTTCAGATATGGGATATCAGCTTCTATGTGGGATAACCGATCAACGATCACACGCTTCAACAATGAAAGGAAAGATTTATCATCCATTTATTACGAAGGATGCGAGGTAGGAGAAATATGGGGATATGTCACCGAAGGACTATTCACCTCGGAAGAAGAGATAAAGGGACACGCTAACCAAGATTACGTAAAGTCATCTACCGGAAAGTTGCTATTGCCCGGGGATATAAAATTTGCCGACCTGGATGATAATGATAAAATTAATGATGGTGATAATACGGTGGATAATCCCGGAGACCGTCGCATCATAGGCAACAGTAGCCCTCGTTACCAATATAGTTTCAATCTGAATGCTTCTTGGAAAGGTTTTGGCGTAAGTGCCTTTTTTCAAGGGATAGGAAAGCGTGACTGGTATTTTGATAAAGAAGCAGCTCTATTCTGGGGGCCATACAACCGACCTTACAGCTTTCAGCCAGTGAAAATGATGGCCGACCACTGGACCGAAGAGAACACAGATGCTTATTTTCCTCGTTTGAGAACCTATAATACCAATGTTACGACCAATGCCTTAGGGGCTCCTCAAACACGCTACCTGCAAGATGCCAGTTATTTGCGTCTGAAGAGCCTAACGATTGATTATACCTTGCCTCAACAGTGGATTAAACATACGAAAATACAGCAGGCCAAGATCTTCTTTACCGGACAGAATCTCTTTACCTGGTCCGCATTATTTAAACATTCGGATAATTTTGACCCTGAGGTAATTGAAGATTCTGTAGGAGATATTACCAATGGAGGTGGTCAGGGCTATGCCTATCCAATGCTAAAGACCTATACCATCGGATTCAACTTATCCTTCTAATGTAGCAAAATATTAAATGAATAACGATATGAATTATATAACAAGGACTTCTCTCCTAACGCTGATTATTGCCACAACGGCATTATCCTCTTGCTCTGATTTCTTAGATCGAGATCCGATAGACAAGCTGACTCCCAGTTCTTTTTTTAAGACAGAAAAAGATTTGCAATTATATGCGTATTCTTTTTATAATCAAAATACGCCTTCTGCCTTAACGATAACGACTGACGATGGCATGGCCGACTACACATCTAAACAAAGATCGAACGAATTCATGCTGGACTCGTATAGTCCCGTCAGTGAAGCTGCTTGGAGTTGGACTAAGTTGCGCAATATCAATTACTTTTTGCAGCAATGCAACAATCCGGAAATCTCAATCGAAGCACGTAACCATTACATCGGTATAGCTCGCTTCTTTCGTGCCTATTTCTACCTCGACAAAGTACAAACGTATGGTGATGTACCGTGGTATAACAAACCTTTGGGAACATCCGATCCTGATTTGTACAAGAAAAGAGATTCCAGAGAGTTAGTGATGGATTCGGTTTTAGCAGACATCAATTTTGCTTGCAGTAACATCCGTGAAACCAAAGATGCAACAGCCAGCCAAATCACCCGCTTGACAGCCTTAGCGATGAAATCAAGAATCTGTTTGTTTGAAGGAACATTCCGCAAATATCATACGGAGTTGGGCTTGACACAAAGTGCAAACAGCTGGTTAGAAGCAGCAGCATCGGCTGCTAAAGAACTGATTGATCTGAAAAAATACTCTCTGTACAACACCGGAAAGCCGGAAAGTGACTATCGCACCCTTTTCACGAGTGAAGATCCAGTTAGCCAGGAAGTGATATGGGCATCCGTCTATAACAATGACCTGAAGCGTTATCACGAAGTAACCTGGAGGTTTAACAGCTCCACTTACGGTTCACGTTGGGGGTTGATCCGCCAATTTGTAGATACCTACCTGATGACAGACGGGTCTCGATTTACAGATAAGGTTGACTATGACAAAGTAACCTTTATGGAAGAGATGAAAGACAGAGACAAACGGTTGTCACAGACAATACGCTCATTGGGATATACCAGAAGTGACGGAACGCCAGCCCCACCTGATTTTGGAGTAACCTATACCGGATACCATATTTTGAAGCATAGTCTGGATGACAAAACGCTGGATGGCGTAGGTAAATCATTCAATTCGGTACCTGTCATTCGCTATGCGGAAGTATTGCTAAACTATGCTGAAGCCATGGCGGAACTGAACAAGTTTGATGAAAGCATCTGGCAACAAACCATTGCATTATTGCGCAAGCGAGCTGGTGTAAACGCTGATGTGCCTCTAGCAGCAGATACCTATTTGGAGACAATGTACTTCCCCGAAATTAGTGACAAATTTCTATTAGAGATTCGTCGTGAGCGGGGTATAGAACTTTGTTATGAAGGCTTTCGCTACAACGATCTATTAAGATGGAAAAAGGGGAAATTAATGGAGATGCAATGGAAGGGTATCTATGTACCTGCGATGGATACGGAAATGGATTTAGATGGAAATGGTAAACCGGATGTCTGCTTTGTGATTAAGGCACCAAGTAAAAAGACATCGGGCGTAATCTACTACATCATAGATAATGTAGCAGCCAATCTGACAGAGAAAATTAAAGGTAATGTAACATGGCGTGATGAAGAAAAGCGTATTTTTAGCGATAAAATGTACTATCACCCGATCTCCAATGAAGATCGAAAAATCAATCCTCAATTAACCCAAAACCCAGGATGGGAATAACTGTAACACATTAATAAATAGTCAATGAAAAAGAAAACGTTCATCGTTGGCCTGATGATTGCAATGCAAACAGTCACGCCAAGTTTAAGTGCACAAGTTCGTAATGAACTAAAAATTCCAGACGTTGATGGATACCAAACACTCAAATGTGATTTCCACATGCACACTGTCTTCTCTGATGGTTTGGTATGGCCTACTGTTCGTGTAGACGAAGCCTATCGGGAGGGATTGGACGCCATCGCTTTAACAGAGCACATAGAGTATCGCCCCCACAAGACAGACATTGTAGCTCATCACGGACGCTCTTTTGAACTGGCAGAAGCGGCAGCCAAGAAGAATAACATTATCCTAATTAGAGGAAGCGAAATCACCCGTTCCATGCCACCGGGACATTTCAATGCCATCTTTACGACCAACAATGACTCCCTTGATCAGAAAGAATGGAGAGATGCTTTCAAGGCAGCCAAAAGTCAGCATGCTTTTATCTTCTGGAATCATCCGGGATGGGCTGTGCAACAACCGGACAGCACCAAATGGTGGCCTGAGCACACCGAACTATTGAACGCTGGTTGCATGCAAGGCATAGAAGTAGCCAACAGTAGCACTTATTTTCCCGAAGCTCAACGCTGGTGCATGGAAAAAAAGTTGACCATGCTGGGCAACTCCGACGTACATCAACCGATTAAATCGGAGGTAGATTTTTCCAAGGGAGGACATCGCATTATGACGCTTGTCTTCGCCAAAGAGCGTTCGGCTGAAGGCATTCGCGAAGCTTTACTGAATAGACGTACAGCCGTATATGTCAACAACGATGTAATAGGTGAAGAGAAATATCTAAAACCACTTTTCGAGAATTCAATAGAAATACTCAATGTAGAAAAGTCAAGCAAAAGCATAAAAATCATCCTTAAAAACAACTCCGATTTGACTTTTGAACTATTAAAAACGGAACATGACACAAACTTGGTTTATTTCCGTCATTATACTATCGACCCTAATGCCACTCACGAGATTGTGATAAAGCTACAAAACGGAATAGAAAAAGGGGATGTGAACTTCGAAGTTACTAACTTACTGGTTGCGCCAAACCAAGGATTAAGATGCAGTTATAAAGTAAGCCTAAAATAAAAAATGCACAAAACGCTTATTATACCTCCTCTGGAACCTTTTCAGAGGAGGTTTTTTTACGGGATATAAAAAAACGTACACTTAACATCACGCTAAATGTACGTCATACACTAAATTTTAAAATATACTAAACTCATGCTATCATTATCATAGCAGGAAAATAAGATCTTAAATAAAAACTATTAATATTCGGGTGGAATGTCTTTGAGTTGGGCTTTAGTAAATACCGGACCATCCTTGCATACATAGAGTTTACCTACATTGCAACGTCCACATTTCCCAACACCGCATTTCATCCTGTTTTCTAGAGTTGTATAAACATTCTCGTCTATGAAACCGAGTTTCTCCAGAACGGGGAATGTGAACTTTATCATAATCGGAGGACCACAAACAATAGCAATCGTATTGTCACTGTTCTGCGCAACCTTTTCGAGGACAGAAGGGACAAATCCAACCTGACCTTTCCAATCGGGAGTCTCACCACCTGGATCGACTGTTGTAATGAGATTTACATCAGAGCGTTCCTCCCATTCTTCCAATTCTTCTTTGTATACTAAATCGTTAACAGACTTAGCACCATACACAATCGTTATATCTTTAAAATTCTCACGAGTATCCAGCGCGTTCCAGATTACGCAACGCATAGGAGGTAACGCAATCCCTCCTGCTACGAAAAGCAAGCTTTTCCCTTTCCATTCATCAAGAGGAAATGTATTGCCAAAAGGGCCTCTGAAACCCATTGTAGCTCCTTCTTCCAATTTTGAAAGTCCGGAAGTAACACGACCGGCTTGACGAAAAGTACATTCTATATATCCTTTCCGAGTAGGAGAAGAAGCAATACAGAAAGTCGATTCACCTTCACCGAAAGCAGAATATTCGCCAAACTGTCCGGCCTTGAAATCAAAAGTTTCAGCTTCTTCTTCATTTTTAAATTTCAACCGGAAGGTTCTGACTCCGGGAGCCTCATCTGTGATCTTCTCAATCTCCATCAAATGAGGAAGATATATGTTTGAATTATCCATTGTTCTATTCTGCAATTGAAGTTAAATGTTCAAGTATATTCATGTCTACCGGACAAGCTCTGGAACAACGCCCACAACCTGTGCACCCCATCTTCTGAATACGTTCAGGCATATAAGAAAATTTGTGCAATATGCGTTGTCTCCAACGGGTGCTTTGCGTAGGACGCGGATTATGCCCTGAGGTGTGCAAAGTGAAAAGAGAAAAGCCACATGAATCCCAACAGCGGATTCGGCGTCCAGCAGAACCTTTTGCATCCTCTTGTATATCAAAACAAGCACAAGTAGGGCAAACAAAAGCACATGCACCGCAGCCCAAACAACGTTCTGATTGTTGTTGCCACACCGGGCTATCAAAAGCGGCAGATAACTTCTCTTTTACTTGTTCAAGAGCAAAATGAACCGGTACTTTAGCCAAGTAGAGTTCTTTATCAATCTCCTTAGAAAGTTGTTCAAAACTGTCGGCTGATAATTCCATCAAAGCCTTCCCCTTGGAAGTTAAAACTTCAACCAACGCTCCCTCGTCAGGAAGCATCGTAATCTGAATATCGCTTCCAACCGTACTACCGGGACCTCCGTTGACTGATGTACAGAAACAATAGGAATCACTTTTAGAGCAACTGAAACTAACAAGGGTCGTTTTTTCTAAGCGCGCATTGTAAGGTTTGTCTTTGTAGTCCCAGTTAAATATTCCGGTAAGAGAAGCAAACCCTGCTGCATCACACGGACGTATCTTCCAAAGTACCTTATCAGGCAGAGAAAGCGCATCAAAATCCTGCACTTCAACATTCTTACCGCTTTTCTGATAAGAGAACAAAGATTCTGCTTTCGGGAAAACCGCTTTCTTTATGGATTGAGTAGTCTGTACAAAATCCGAAGCCACCTCACTGAGTTCAGTGACCCGCTTAAAATCGACTTTATCCCTACCTTGAACCGGAGCATATACATGACTTCCTCCTTTAATCATTTGCTTAAACCATTGATCTAAGCCATTCTTATTGATATATAGCTTTTCCATAATTTCAAATTAACGAATAAAGTCTTCTTTATCTTCTACCTTATATGTAGAAAGTACATTACCCGAATTATTAAAAGTCGCTCCAAAATCCCGATCAATGTCTTCCATCATTTTATGCGTTAACAAATGAATAGGAATACCTAACGGGCAAGCATCCGAACAGGCACCACATCCGGTACAACGTCCGGCCAAGTGCATCGCCCTATTTATCTGCCATTCCATATTTCCAAGCGGACTAGCCCAAGGCTCAATCCACTGGGGGGCATTCACCTCTACAACACAACGAGAACAGTAACATAAGGGACAAGCCGCACGACAAGCATAGCACTTGAAGCAAGAAGAAAGTTCCTGCTGCCAGAAAGCCCATCGTTCTTCTCTGCTCATACCATCTAACTTGTTTATCAATTCTTGTTCTTTAGTATCGATAGCAAACTGTATATTCGCAAGATAATCGTTCATCTCCTTAAACCCGGAAAACTCAACAACTTCACCCTCCTTTGTAACCGTTAACAAAAGAAATTTCTCTTCCCTCAATTGATTCTCCTTCACTAACTGCGCTATGCTCCTCATTGTAGGAACTGTTGTCACAACCGCCACTTTTCCACTTCCAAGCAACTCCGGTTTGGTAAGATAAACAGCCAGATTATTTGTACAACGCCCATTATAGATAAGCCTCTCAACATCTTCTGCTTTTTCGCAAAAGAACGGACGCGTCTTATTGCTACCTTCTTCGTAACCAATCACTTTGATTACTGCTCCTTCACGCAATAAAGAAGCTGCTTTTTCTACTAATTTAGTCATGATGTTCCTCCATATAATTAGCCACCTTCTGATATTCTGTGTATGGTCCTAACTCGCGAATATCCGCAACTGTGTTATTCACCAAATCAGCCCATTTGGCACCTTCGGCTGCCGACACCCATGAATAGCGGATGCGAGCAATATCAATGCCTAAGAAATTTAAAAGATTCCGAAATACAATCCACCGACGACGAGCATGGAAATTACCCGAAGTATAATGGCAATCGTTAGGATGGCATCCGGAAACAATGATACCATCAGCCCCATTGGCAAAGGCTTTAAGTATGAGCATAAAATCAATACGTCCCGTACACGGGAAGCGCACTATCTTCACATTAGAAGCATATTTTAAACGGCTAGTCCCCGTAAGGTCAGCACCGGCATAAGTACACCAGTTACACACAAAAGCTACAATACGAGGTTCAAATTCTATCTTATTATCGTCCATAATTACTTCTAATTTAATCATTTAACAATGCCGCAACCTCTGCGTAAACCTGTTCGTTAGAGTATCCTTGTATATCGATAGACTTTGAACGGCAGAATGCCACACAAGTTCCACACCCCTGACAAAGCCCGGGATTGACTTTCGCTACAGTCTTAAGTACATTCCCACTTCTGTCTTTTATTTCCTCCGCCTCAATGGCATGATAAGGACAGGCCGTCTGACACATAAAGCAGCCCACACAGGTGCTGAACAAAGGAGGGGTACTACGATTGACCACTGCCACCAAAGGTTCACGAACTAAATCTTTCTGAGAGAAAAGCGCAGCCACTTTTACCGCAGCGCCCGATGCCATACCCACTGTTTCAGGAATATCTTTCGGCGCCTGACAAGCTCCGGCCAGAAAAATTCCGGCAGTATTGGTTTCTACCGGTTTCAGTTTAGGATGTGCTTCTGCAAAGAATTTATACGGGTCATAAGAAATGTGTAATTTTTGTGCCAACTCTTCCGCTCCCTTATTGGCCACACTTGCCGTAGCAAGAACTACCATATCAGCTTCTATCTCTACAGGAGTAGCACCAAGCAATGTATCTACGCCTTTTACTATAAGTTTACCCTCTTTTTCATATACACGCGCCACTCTGCCACGAATATAGTTTACTCCGTCCTCTTCAATGGCACGTCTTACAAATTCATCGTAGTTTTTTCCTGCAGCACGAATATCCATATAGAATACATAAGATTCTCCACCATGAACTTTATGTTGATAAAGCATAGCGTGCTTGGCAGTGTACATGCAACAAATCTTGGAACAGTAGTGAATGCCTTTAGCCGGATCACGAGAACCCGCACAAGCGATAAATACAATCTTCTTAGGAATTGCGCCATCCGAAGGACGACGAATTTCGCCAAGTGTAGGTCCGGAAGCCGAAGCCAGGCGTTCAAATTGCAGTCCGGTGATCACATCCTTGTACTTTCCAAATCCATATTCAGGGAAATAGTTCGGTTTCAAAACATCAAAACCGGTAGTCACAACTACTGCTCCTACTTCTTCGGTGATAATTCTATCTTCCTGATCAAAACTGATAGCTCCCGTTGGACAAGTCTTCTCGCAAAGGCGACATTTACCTTTCTGATAATACGTACAATGCTCCTTGTCAATTACAGGTTTATTGGGCACAGCCTGAGGGAAAGGCACATAAATAGCAGTGCGTAATCCCAAACCTGCATTAAATTCACTTGATATTTTTTTATTGGGGCATTTAGTCGTACAGAGTCCGCAACCCGTACACAATTTCTCATCAATGCTCTTCGCTTTGAGGCGAATACTAGCCTTGAAGTTTCCAATAAATCCTTCCAAATGCTCTACTTCCGCATACGTATACAAAGTAATATTAGGATGTTGCGCCACCTCTACCATACGAGGAGTAAGTATGCATTGCGAACAATCAAGAGTAGGGAACGTTTCCGATAATTGCGACATGTGTCCGCCAATGGAGGGTTCTTTCTCTACTAAAATAACCTTGTGTCCACAATTAGCGATATCCAAACTAGCCTGAATACCAGCAATACCTCCACCGATGACCAATGCTTTTTTAGTTACCGGTACCTCAATAGGGGTTAGTGGTTTGTTGTATTTTACTTTGGCCACTAAACTCTTAACTATATCAACCGCTTTCTGTGTAGTTGCATCTCCTTTTTCGTGAACCCATGAGCAATGTTCTCGGATATTAGCAATCTCACATAGATAAGGGTTCAACCCAGCCTCCGAACAGGCGCGTCGGAAAGTCGGTTCATGCATGCGTGGCGAACAAGCAGCCACAACCACTCCATCAAGTCCTTTTTCTTTAATTGCTTGCTTAATCAAAGTCTGACCCGGATCAGAACACATGTATTTATAGTCGATAGCATATTCTACCTCTTCTATTTTCAACGCCTCTTCAGCTACCCTCTGACAATCAACGGTGGCACTGATGTTTTCACCGCAATGGCATATAAAAACTCCAATCTTAGACATTTGACTTAATCTTTTAAATTAATAGGAACAAAATGGCGATCGAGACCCAAATCTTTAGGTGTAAGGCCTATCGCAAGACCTATCGCTTGTGTTATATATAGAATAGGAATGTCAATCGATTTATTGAGATAACTATTAATTGCCGGACGACGCATGTCTAAATTGGAATGGCACATAGGGCAAGCCACTACAAGAGCTTTAGCACCCCTATCATCAGCGTCTTTTAGAATATTACCGGATAAGCGCCCCACAAGATCAGTACGTGAAACAGATAAACCGGCTCCACAACATTCTGTCTTAAATGCCCAGTTGATAGAAGTTGCTCCAATCATGGTCATCAGTTTATCCATACTTTGTGGGTCTTCTAGTTGGTCGAATTGAAGTATCTTATGAGGTCGCACCAACAAGCAACCATAATAGCATGCTACTTCATGATGAAACGGATGAACGACCTTCGCTGCAAGATTATCTTGCACATATTTCTCTATAAACTGTACCACATTAAGAATCTTCACATTCCCAAAGTATGGTATTTTGATAATATCAACAATCTTGTCAAGTAGTTTAGCGTCTTGTGCCAATTCATATTGCACAGTAGACAAACGATTGTAACAAGACGCGCAAGGTACCACTATCTCTTCAAAACCTTGTTGCTCTGCCAAAGCCAAAACACGGGCCACAAGAGAAAGGGAAAGCTCTCTATCCATAGAATGTGCAGCCGTTGCTCCACAGCAGTTCCAATCATTCAATTCTACCAGTTCAATATCGAAAGCTTTTGCCAGAGTTATAACAGATTCGTTATATTCCAAGGAAGTGCCTTTCAGAGAGCACCCCGGATAAAAACCTATTTCCATTTGTTATTCCTATTTTGTGTTATCAATAGTCTTAGAAAAGATACGTTGTATCTTCTTCCTGCTTTTTATGCTTTCAGGCAATAGATTCAATTTCCCTTTCAAGAGCATAGAGGGAACCATTTTTAAATCTTGCACAAGGCGAAAAGTTCTAATTTTAAATCCAAGAATTAAACCCACCTCATACAATCGACCCGTATACTTCACAGAATCCAAAAAGGCATTATGGAAAGCAACGACAGGACGAGCCTGTGGATTTACACAAGATTCTTCACGAGCTTTTTGACGTAAATAATCCATCAATTTAGGTATATCAACCTCATTAGGACATCTGGCAAAGCAATTTTCGCAACTTAAGCAAAGCCAAATAGCTTCGGAAGACAAGACTCGATGATAGTTCTTCTCATCGTCAGTTTGCAACAATCTCAAAATATAACTGGGAGAATAATCCATATCAGTAGCCAACGCACATCCCGCAGTGCATTTCCCACATTGATAGCAATGAGATACATTTACTCCTGTACTTTCCATTAATTTGCCGGAAAGGCGTAGTTCATTCTTCATGTATTATATCAATAAAAAAAATTATCGTGATAAACAAGACATAATGCAGCTTCTGAAGTATGTTATAAACACAACATACCACAGAGTATAAAGCAAAGAAAACGAGATTACTAAATCAAAATATGCCGCAATGTATAGATGTAATATTGGGAAGTCGATCTAATAAAAGTATTACCAGAGGAAGAGATAACATTTGTCTGAGTTAACAAAGGATCAAGCACACATGAACCCTGCGCTATAAAATGAATTTTATAAAACTTATAGAAGTCTGTTCCTATTAGGAAGGTCGGTTGATAAAATATTGCCCTACATACATCCCAAACTCCAGAAGTATCCGATTTTTCATAGATAGGATTGCAAGAAAAGTCTTCAATAGATAAATCTAAAGCAACGGAAACATGAGAATGATGACTATCCATGCCTAAATTAACAGCCATATCATCAGTGTTTTCGTTTTCATTCTGACGGCTTTGTTGCAATGCATTTTGTATATTAGCAAAGACTAATACAAAGAAAGCAAAAGACAATATGTATTTTATGTACAGGCTCATATTCAGCACAAAAATACTAATGATTATTTGAATTATCCCATATTTAAAGAAGTCTTTTATGATTATTCCGCAATAGATATCATAAAAAAGATGCTAAAAATCAAATTAGACATGCTGCATTGAAGTATCCAAAAAAAAACGTACACTTAACATCACGCTAAATGTACGTCATATAATATAAACTAAAAAATACTTATTATGAGAACGGGGCAAAAATAAATTGTTTAGACACACGTTAAAAATACATATCCCCTATTCTCATAACAGACTAGGTTTGCGCTATCACAGCGAAAAAATAATATCTTTATTAATGATTAATTGAAAATGATACAATACACGTTAGGCTAAGGCAGAACTCCGGAAAGAAGTATGCCACAGTCATAACAAAGAAGAAAATAAATTTCTAAACCAAGATATGACGCAATGTATAGATGTAATATCGGAGTGTAGGCTTAGTAGAAATGCTGATGGAATGACAAACCCTATTCATTTGAAGGGCCTGCAAAGAACCAATCATGCACATAGCCTGAGTTAAAAAAATACTTTTAGGTGATTGAAAGAAGCCGGATTCTACGACAGAGGTATTCTGTGGAAGAACACCGCGAAACATTTTCCAATATCCGGATGCAAACTCTGTGTCAAATGAGTGCTGAGTAGAATCATCAGTCGACAGATCAAGCGCAACAGAAATATGAGAGACATGACTATCAACACCGTTACTCACAAGCATCTCAGAATCATGATTTGTCTGAGGAGAAGCTTGTAGCAAGGTGCTCTTTATATTAGCAAACACTAATAGAAAGAAAACAAACGTCAATATCGATTTTATACCTTGACTCATATTGGCCACAAAAATACAATGATTCTTTGAATACTGACATATACAAAGAACTTTTTATTTTTATTTCACTTTAGAGAACACCAGGCATACCTTATGGACTCTACAATGATGTAGGTTTATTAAAGATAGATACAATCCACAATAACAAGATAGCTCCGACTGTAGCAGAAAGAAGACTTCCTAAAATCCCCAGAGTAACAATGCCCAATAGACCGAAAACCCAACCGCCCAACAAACCTCCGACGATGCCAACGATTAAATTCACGATAAGACCAAATCCACTCCCTCTCATAATCTTACCGGCAATAAATCCGGCAAGAATACCAATTACAATAAACCAAATGAAACTCATAAATTTATTTTTAAAAATGATGTAACTTACATAATATAAAACAAATTTACTTTGAAATAGTTTTGAGATTCAACGATGAGCTACAAACAAAGCAGGTGAATCGGCATTAACACTCAATTCACCTGCTCTCAACAACCCCCAAAAAAGATTCTCTCTACTCTATATCGAACCAAAGTTTCGTTGTTAATAAGTCCGTTCCCTGACGGGCCACGGCAGCCTGATAGCTTATTCCGTTCAGTGACTGCTCAGTACCGGGATAGAAGAAACGGGAAGGTGTTTTTCCATCCAGCACAGTTGAAGGACCGGCTATTAGCACAGGATAGTCCAGACGTCGCCATTCAGTAAATGCATCTAAGCCTTGTCCATAGAACGCAATCCATTTCTGTGTGCCTATGGATTTTTTATAATTGGATGCATCATACTTCACCAAAGGTTGGGCCAAATAGGCAGCTACGACAGTGGCATCTGTAATGCCAAACTGTGTGAATGATGCTCTTATCGCATCATTATAACGTTGCTCCGCACTACCTGTGATGTAACCGCGAGCAGTCGCTTCGGCAAGAGCAAACAGCACTTCCGAATAGCTAAAAATAACAGCCGGCGACTCTGAAGTGAGGAAGTAAGTACCCGGCTTAGAGGTTTTGGCAAATCCCTGGCTATTGGCAGCACTAGCGGACAGACCATTGGCGGCACCCACATACTTGTGCACAATCGTATCAGAAGGTAATTGCGCATATACGGGCAAACGGGGATCAGAGAGTTCATACAACTTATCCACTAATGTTTTTGAGATACGATAATCGTCACGCGTTTCGAACCAGGCAGAAGCCGGATTTTGTTGTGGCGAACTGGTATAAATAAATTGAAAGATCTCCGTATTGCTACTTATTAATCCCGCAGCATCCGTCGTTGCAGTGACTATCGCTTCTTTAGCCAACTCAGGCTCTCTATCAGCGATCCGAAGAGCGATTCGAAGTCGTAAGGAGTTCACAAATTTCTTCCACTTCGCTATATTGCCATCATAAACCACATCTCCATCAATAGTACCACCGGAAGTGTTCAGCAATGATTGCGCCTCAGCAAGATCGCTCAGCAAGCCCAAATAGACTTCACGTTGCGCACCGTATGCCGGAGTCGTGTTTTGACCAACTTCAGAGTAAGGAATATCTCCATAAGCATCCGTTAACAACTGAAACACCCATGAACGAAGGGCGAGAGCAACACCTTTGTAGTTAGAATTAGCTTCTTCGTCCGTAAAGTTCAAAATAGTATTCAGGTCAGCAATCAGTGTAGCATAGCCTGTATTCCAGAGCGAAGTGAAACCTGTATTAGAAATATCGTACCTATCCGGTTCGGTATATTGAATCTTGGCCCATTGTTGTACAAACAATAAGGAGGAGTTGAAGTTACTTTCGGAGCCCCAATACAAATCAGCACCTTGCTTTTCACTACCCGTAAGCAAGTAAGCAGGCAAAGGATGTTCCGTTGCATTGGGATTCTCATTAATTTTATCCAGTTGGTCATTGCAAGCACTTAATAGAGTTGCAAGCAAAAATAGTGCGAATATATTTTTAAGCATAAGTCTTTATTTTTAGAATTTAAGATTCAGATTGAAACCTATCGTTCGTACTGTAGGCAACGAGAGGCTTTCAAGCCCTTGCGCATTGCCTGTATTGAAAGCTGTTTCGGGATCAATATTCGGCGCATCTTTATAGATAAAGAATAGGTTGCGCCCTACCGCTGAAAGACTGGCTGCCTGCAGTCCTATCTTCTTTATCAGGTTACTGTTGAATGTATATGAAAGCTTTATCTCACGAAACTTCACATAAGTAGCGCTGTATACATAAGCTTCACTTATGTTATAGGAAGCTTTATGATACTCCTGAGCGCTAATCACTGTGGAATTAGCTGTGCCATCAGCGTATACACCGTTGAAGATTACCCCGTCTTCGTATACCGTTTCTCCGTTGGGGGCAGAGCCTCCATTGGTAAGCGTCTTTCCAGCAGTAGAGTTATTGCCCGGATAGTAGTAAAGCAAGCCTCCGTGTTCGGCATCACGGCCCTCAATGGTTCGTGCCAATACGCCGGTATAATCTCCCGTACGATTGGTGCCTGAAAATATTTTTCCACCCACATTGGCATCAATAAGAAAAGAGAACTCAACATTCTTATAGGTTAGCGTATTTGATATTCCACCTAACCAACTAGGAGTATAATGTCCCAGCACCCGCTTCTGCGGATCAGCTTTAGGCAGACCATTCGCACCCACAACAATGTTCCCCTTATCATCTCTCAGATAAGCCGTACCATATAGTGCACCATAAGCCTTACCTGCAGAAGCAAGGACTTCCACCCCACCCGACGAGTCAATGGTGTAGTTTTTTATTTGTCCGGCACTATCAAGCACCTTCACTTCACTCTTATTCTTTGCATAATTGAAATTGATGTCCCACTTAAACTTACCGCTCTGTATAGGAACCAAACCGAACTGCACCTCAATGCCGTTATTATTAATCCTGCCGGCATTAAGTAAATGAGAAGTGTATTCACTAGATGCTGAAGTTTTAATATTCAATATCTGATTAATGCTATTCGTGTTATAGTAACCAAAATCAAGATGTACACGATTTCTCCATAAACTTAGCTCAAAACCAAATTCAGTAGAACGAGTTGTTTCTGGTTTCAGGTCAGTATTCAGCTTCTTCTTTGAAGATGTCTGAATAGGATTGCCATCATAAGTAGGTTGAGAATCATAGACTGTAAATACCTGGTATGGTTCAGCATCATTTCCCACTTCCGACCATCCACCACGTATCTTCAAGAAATCGAGTACCTCATTTTTCCAATTAAATGCTTCGGACAGTACAAGACTGGCATTAACTGATGGATAGAAATAAGATCTATTACTACGGGGCAAGGTAGACGACCAGTCGTTTCGAGCAGTTATGTTCAAGTAAGCATAACCTCTATAACCTAACTGTGCTGAAGCAAACCCACTATAGGCTCTTAACTTAGAATAAGAGTTTGATGAGATCAAATCATCTTGAGAATTAGCCAGCGTATATAAGTCACGAATAGCTAACCGGGGAGCTTTTTGATAGTTATTCTCATACGTACGGTTGCGCACATTGAATCCGGCTAAAGCGTCCAGCGTAAAATCATTACTTAAATTACGATTATAGTGTAATATAGCCTCCGTATTATTTTCATTGATGGTATAGCCATCTTCGGCATACGATCCATAAGGCGTTCCACTGGTACCATGCTTTATCTTGTACTTCCTGCGATCATTATAGTAATCAGTACCCGATCGAAGTCGCAAATCGAGCCCCGGAGCTAGTTTTGCTTCAAGGTGTATATCTCCAATCAATCGATTACGCTTCTGGCTAGTTGTATTATAATAGGTATTCCAATAAGGGTTGCTATAGTAACTATTGTTCCAATTTACGCCTCTGTTATTCTTCAATTCATTGATATCAACTTGTCGGCCAAACCACAAGAACTGCAACATCACTCCTGCTGCGCGTCCTCCGGAAGGACCGCCCGGTAAGTTAGGCGCATCTGTAACAATATAGTTGGCCGTAGCTCCTATCTTAATATTTTTAGACAGTTGATAATTGATATTCAGCGTGAAATTATTCTTTTTTATCTCCGTATTGGGGACCGTACCTTTTTGTGTTTGGTTATTAACGCCCAAACGAAAATCATGTTTTTCATCCGATCTGGCAACAGAAATTCCATTATCGTAAGTCACCCCCGTTCTGAAAAAATCTTTCACATTGTCCGGATGAGCCACAAAGGGAACCGCCTCACCATTAGAGTAGAATTGAGGAATGAGCCTTCCATCCATCTTAGGACCCCAACTTTCGTCCACACCGTCATTCACTCCTCCTCCTTTTCCGTTTACATAACTAAACTTTCCATTGGAACCCTGTCCAAACACATTCTGAAATTTCGGTAGCGTAGCCACTGTAGCAAAACTAACGCCGGAGTTAACAGAAACGCCCAAACCTCTTTGCCCCTTACCTGTTTTAGTAGTAATCAAAATTACCCCATGAGCAGCTCGTGAACCATACAACGCCGCCGCATTGGGACCTTTCAAGATACTCAAAGATTCAATATCTTCGGGATTAAGGTCAGCAATCGCATTTCTAAAATCACGCGTAGCACCGCCTACATTCAGTTGAGAATTATCTACCGGAATGCCATCTACAATAAAGAGAGGCTGATTATTTCCCCCAATAGAAGTTTCACCCCGAATAACGATGCGCGATGAGCCCATATCTCCCTGCGAATTAGTGATCCTTACTCCTGCCACCTTGCCGGATAAACCATTGAGTAAATTACTTTCTTTATTATTCGACAAGTCACGGCTTTTGAGTTCTTGCGTAGTATAACCCAGAGATTTCTTCTCTCGAGAGATTCCCAAAGCTGTCACGACAACTTCATCCAATTGACTGATATTTTCTTCCAAAGTCACTATAAGTTGCTGCCCGCTGCGGGTCACCTGCACCTCTTTGGTATTGAAACCAATCAGACTAAACACCACTGTGGCAGGCAAGTTCTGGACAGCATTTAACGAAAACTTACCATCGATGTCACTTACTGTTACGACAGCCGTTGTGGCAGATGTTTTTAGAGCTACGCTAACACCCGGAATACCCTGTTGCTGAGCATCCCGCACTTCACCGTTAATGACAGTCTGCGCATACAGACAGTACCCCGGCAGCAAGAGAAAAATGGTGAAGCAAATTCTTCTTATTTTATATTTCAAATTTATATTTGTACGTTGCATATTCTTAGTGATTTTTAATTTGTGATTTCTATTTAGTTAGTAACGATACAGAAAGCCCTCTGTATAAAAGGTATACAGTTATCTTTGCCGAGCTAATGCACAGCAATAACAGAAAGATTAAAATGGTTATGAGAAAATGGAGTCTCCTCTTTAAACTTATAAGGAGTTGTAGAAGCTGTTGGAAGGAATCAACAACAAGTATTGGTGATGCACATTCGGATGTCCATACACATGGGAGTAGTGATAAGAGAACGTTGGCTTAATGCCGTAACAAAAATATGTTGGAAACGTCGGTTAATACCGTATAAAAAAGCGATAGAGAACGAAAAAATCTTCTCCAAGGGCCTTTTTTTGCGAATAAAAATCAGTGTATTCATTGTTCTTTTTTTTTAAATGGTGGTTTATCGAATAAATATAGTGCAAATGTATGCGGTAATTCTCACTTACGAAATACCGCATATATGGTATATTCATCACACAAAAAAGGTAATTACTCTTCTTTCAGCAACTCATCGATCAATTTATTGAATTCTGTTTTGAACTCTTCATAAAATAATCCTGTGGCAGGACCATTAAAACCGGTGTGAATCTTACGCACATGCCCCTTCTTATCGATAAAAATAGTAGTTGGGTAACTCTTCAATCCATCAATTTCGGGCAATACTTTTTTGTCATCACCAATCTTACCGGCAAAAAGGATGTCGTAAGTTGGTCCATGCTTCTTTACCAAATTTGAAAGTACTTTGTGCGCATATTCAGGATCGTTTTTACGTTCAAAGGCCAAACCAACGATTTCTACTCCGCGTTCTTTGTTCTTTTTGTACCAAGGAGCCAGATAAGACATCTCATCCAGACAATTGGGACACCAGCTCCCTAAGATAGATACCACGACCACCTTATCCTTATATTTAGCATCAGAAAGAGATACTAACTTATTCTCCAGATCAGGTAAACTGAATTTCAAATTCGTATAACCATCCTTTAATTGTGTAAGACTGTATGGATCGGAAAGGGCAGCATCCTTATTACGCACCCCTTTAATCAACTGCCTGCCTCTGGAAGTGATAAATGCACCTTCAAAATGATCCTTATCTATAAACTGCCCTTGAATGAGATATGGACTAAGCCCTGCAAAAGCAGAAAGACGAAAACCTGACTCATCAAGAACTCCTTCCAAAAAGCGAAGATCACCGGAATTGGTGAGTATAGATCCGGTGAGCTTTGATCCCTGCTGACTAAAGATACCCACATTCTTACTGTCTCCTTTTTCGCCGACAAAATCAACATTCCATTTACCATCCAGATTCGCAATAGCATTACCTATGGAGATAAAACGAGGTGTAATACTTCGTATCGCTCTAAACGAAACGCCCTGATCACCGTTAGCAAACAAGCGTCGAAACGTTCCATCAATAGTGTCGCCATGAAACACTCCACTTAGTTGTGTGTCATAATCCTGAATAGGAATAAAAACACTATCTTCCTTATAAGTTACCCCTTGAAGAGGCACACGTTCTGCCCCATTAATCAATGTAAGCACAGTTTCTTTCCCCGCATTACTTACTTCAAATACAAAAGGAATATTCCCTTCTTTGGTTATAAACTCAGCGTACCATTTGCCTTGCTTCAGTGAAGGATGGTTTTGACTATGACCACTTACAGCAAATGCTAGGACAGTTATCAGAAATATCGCATGTTTTATCATCACTCTATCTATTTATTATTAGAACACAAAGCTAGTTATTCTGTTCCAATTATAAATACCCGAAGTATGGTATTTATTTCACCTAAAGATGGTAATAGTCTCCTCGTTATCGCTTACGCCAAGTACTTTTTTCTAAGAGAGAAAAGGAAAATCCCTCTGATTGTTTCTCCATAAACGCACAGTCTATCAAAAAAAGATGTACTTTTGCAGCATTAAAATATTTCAAAGAAATATATGGAAGCATTAGCATTCAATAGCACCGATTTGATCCTTTTGTCAGTTTCTGGCACGTTACTGATCATTCAGGCTCTCTATTATCTTGGCCTATATAATCGGATACATATCAATAATCGTACTGTAAAGAGAGGTGACGTGCACTTCACCCAAGAATTGCCACCACTATCGGTGATTATTTGTGCACGAAATGAATCGGAGAACCTGCGGAACTTTCTACCAGCCGTATTAGAGCAGGATTATCCTGATTTTGAGGTAATCGTGATCAATGACGGATCGACGGATGAAAGCGAAACTCTCTTAAACTCTTTAGAAGAGAAATATCATCACTTGTATCACAGTTTCACTCCCGAGGATTCGAAATACATCAGCCGTAAGAAACTGGCCCTGACATTGGCTATTAAAGCAAGCAAACATAACTGGCTCGTACTGACAGAAGCTAATTGCCAACCTGCCAGCAACCAATGGCTGCGATTGATGGCTCGCAACTTTACCTCACGAACAGAAGTTGTATTGGGATACAGCGGTTACGAACGCGGCAAAGGATGGCTACACAAACGGGTGGCTTTTGATTCGCTATTTACTTCACTCTCCTATTTGGGATGGGCTTTGGCAGGAAAACCTTATATGGGACTCGGACGCAATATGGCCTACCGTAAGGAGCTTTTTTTCAAAGAAAAAGGATTTTCTGCTCACCTAAACTTGCAACGCGGAGACGATGATTTGTTTATTAACCAAGTGGCAAAAGGAAGTAATACGCGTGTGGAAACAGATGTGAATGCAACCATGAGAATGCAACCAATAGAGTACTATAGAGAGTGGAAAGAAGAAAAAGTAAGCTACATGGCTACTTCAAAGTATTATAGAGGCATCCAGCATGATTTAAACCTACTAGGATTAGAGATTATAAGCCGCTTACTACTTCATATACTATTTGTAACGACCGTGGTATTGAGTATTTTGAGTTCTCACTGGCTGGTGCTGGGCATCGCATTTGTGATATGGGCATTACGTTACACGATGCAAGCCATAATCATCAACAAAACAGCCACAGAGATGGGAGAAAAAAGACATTATTACTTCACCCTACCTATCTTTGACTTTCTGCTTCCACTACAATCGTTGGGCTTCAAACTGTATCGTTTATACAGAGGAAAAAGCGACTTTATGAGAAGGTGATCAACACCGCCTTCTCAGTCTATTCATAGCGCATGGAAGTGGCCGGATTGATTTTGGTGATAAGATAAGAAGGGCCAAGTAGCATGAGAACAGAAACCAGTAACGTACCTATATTAATAAGTAGGAAAAGCCAAATATTAAAAGAGACAGGTACCGTATCTACATAGTACGTTTCAGGATCAAGTTTGAAGAGGCCGAACTGTGACTGAACAAAGTAAAATGCCAACCCAATAAGATTTCCCCACAGCATCCCTTTGCCTATTAAGAAAACAGAGAACCACAGAAAGACCTTACGTATGGTGAAATTATTAGCACCCAAAGCTTTGAGCACTCCGATCATGTTGGTTCTTTCGAGAATAATAATCAGCAAACCCGAAATCATCGTAAAGCCTGCCACACCAACCATTAGCAGAAGGATAACCCACACATTCAGATCGAGCAAACCGAGCCATGCAAATATCTGCGGATTAAGCTGTTCGATATTTCGCACATAATACACCCCGCCCATATAATCGAACTGGTTATCTGTGTCACCGGCTATTTTGTATGTTGTTTCTTCAAGCTTATCATAATCCTTTACCTGCAACTCTACTCCGCTTACCTGACCGGGTTCCCAACCATTCAAGCGGTTCACCATGCAAATGTCCGTCAATAAAAACAAGTTATCATATTCCGAGAAGTTCGTTTGATAAATACCTTTAATTGTCAATCTGCGGGCACGCACATCATCTTGTATATAATAGGTATATATCTTATCTCCAAGCTTCAACTTCAACTTATTGGCCAATGTTTTGGAGATAAGTACCTGATTGGTAGAAGCAGAATCACTAAAGGCAGGCATCTCCCCTTCCACCAGATGCTCACGAAAGAAAGTAGGATCGAATTCCGGTCCCACTCCTTTTAAGACCATCCCCTGAAAGGCCTCGTCCGTCTTGATCATTCCCGGTTTTGTTGAGTAACGTTGCACATGCTTCACCTCCGGATAATCGGACAAGGCAGCCATCATGCTATCATTGACCAAAACAGGACGTGTCTCATATGAACGCACAGCATCAAAATTACTGATTTGAATGTGCGACCCAAAGCCTATCACCTTGTTGCGTACCTCATTTTTAAAACCAATAACCACAGCAACAGAGATAATCATCACCGCCAAACCAATGGCAATGCCAAACATGGCGATGAGAACAGCAGGACGAGAGACCTGCTTACCTCCATCTGTGTCACGATAAATTCGTTTTGATATAAATAAAGCCAGATTCATTCCTTTTCCTCCCTAATGTAACGATACATAAGTCGATTATTCCACCCTTCCCGGATATGCCTCCAATGCTTTTTGAAGGATAAAAAGCGCACGATTCAAGTCTTCCTTCTTCAATACATAAGCAATACGTACTTGATTGTAACCGGAACCGGGCGTAGTATAAAAACCCGAAGCCGGAGCCATGAATACCGTTTGCCCTTCATACTCAAAATCAGAGAGACACCAAGAGCAGAATTTATCAGAATCATCTACCGGAAGCTTAGCAACAGTGTAAAAAGCACCCATCGGTATGGGAGAATAAACTCCCGGAATACGATTTAGGCCGTCGATCAGGCATTTGCGTCGCTCTACATATTCATCATACACCTCTCTCGAGTACTCCTCGGGAGCATCAAGAGAAGCTTCAGCAGCAATCTGACCTATCAAAGGAGGACTCAGACGGGCCTGGCAGAATTTCATCACAGCATCGCGTATCTCTTTGTTTTTAGTGATAAGAGCACCAATACGGATACCGCATTCGGAATAACGCTTAGATACCGAATCAATCAATACCACATTATTCTCGATTCCCTCCAGATGGCAAGCTGAAATATAAGGTGAACCGGTATAGATAAACTCGCGGTAGACCTCATCAGAGAATAAGAAAAGATCATATTTCTTCACCAAGTCGCGAATCTGATTCATCTCGCGGCGAGTATAGAGGTATCCGGTTGGATTGTTGGGGTTGCAAATAAGAATGCCCTTTGTACGCTCATTAATGAGCTCCTCAAACTTCTCTACTTTAGGAAGAGAAAAACCCTCTTCGATGGTAGTGGCAACGGTGCGTATTTTCGCTCCCGCTGATATGGCAAAAGCCATATAGTTGGCATAAGCCGGCTCGGGCACAATGATCTCATCACCCGGATTCAGACACGAAAGGAAGGCAAAGAGCACCGCTTCCGAACCACCGGTAGTGACGATAATATCGTCTGCCGTCAGATTGATATTGAATTTCTTATAATAAACGGTAAGTTTCTCGCGATAGCTTCTATATCCGGCACTAGGACTGTACTCCAGCACAGTACGGTCTATATTGCGTATCGCATCAATCGCGGCCTGAGGAGTTGGCAAATCGGGTTGACCAATGTTCAGGTGAAAAACCTGCACCCCACGTTGCTTGGCAGCATCAGCCAGGGGAGCTAGTTTTCTGATAGGAGATGCAGGCATCTCATTACCGCGAATGGAGATAGTTGGCATGATTTTAATGTATAAATTACAAAATGATAAATAACAAATTGTTTTAATTTGAAGCCGCAAAGATAAAGTATCGAGGGTTACTAAGCAAACAAATACTTAACAAAATGAATGAATGTTATACCTAATGCAAGTTTTGTAGCCGAGTAAATGTATATTCAAAAGAAATACATACATTTGCTTCAGATTGGACCCATAAACAATAACATAATGATCCTAAACCTCATCACGTTCTCATCCATCTTACACAAACAAGCATCGGTAAGAAGCTCTCACGAAGTTATTTTGAGCGAATTAGAAAAATATTTCACGATCAATATCATTGATTACACAGAAGTTCATAAACTGGCCAACGATGATTTCAGCATTGTCTTTATTGCTACCGGAGGAGTAGAGAAGCTTGTCGTTCAAGAATTTGAACTACTTCCACGCCCCACTATACTATTGGCTGATGGCATGCAAAACTCTTTGGCAGCTGCCCTCGAAATTTCGTCGTGGATACGAAGTAGAGGCTTGAAATGTGAAATCCTGCACGGAGAGACATCGTCCATCGTACTGAGCATTAACAGACTATATAACAACTTCAAAGCACAACGCATACTAAGCGACACGCGCATCGGAGTTCTCGGAACTCCTTCTTCATGGCTCATAGCAAGCAATGTGGATTATTTGTTGGCTAAGCGCCGTTGGAAAGTGGAGTACGTTGACATACCATTGGAACGTGTTTACGAACAGTTTGATCGCATCACTGAAGATGAAGTAGGCCAAGCTTGTGCCGATTTTGCGGCCAAAGCATTAGCCTGTCGGGAAGCAAGTCCTGAAGATTTAATCAAAGCGATGCGTCTCTATCGAGCAGTGAAGAACATATGTGAAGAAGAAAAACTAGATGCACTCACGCTCAGTTGTTTTAAACTGATAGAATACACCGGAACCACAGGCTGCCTGGCTCTTTCTTTGCTCAATGATGAAGGTATTGTGGCCGGATGCGAGGGAGATCTACAAGCAATTTTTACTCTCTTAGCCATAAAGGCGCTTACAGGAAAAATCGGGTTCATGGCCAATCCTTCTATGGTGAACACCCGAAACAAGGAAATTGTACTGGCACACTGCACTATCGGCACCAAGCTGACAGAGCAATATATCATCAGAAACCATTTTGAGACAGAAAGCGGCATAGGTATTCAGGGCATCATGCCAACAGGAGATGTAACCATCGTGAAATGTGGAGGTGAATGTCTGGATGAATATTATCTATCATCGGGTAGGCTAACCGAAAACACCAACTACATCAATCTTTGCCGTACTCAGATACGGGTAAAAATGAATACAAGCGCCGACTATTTCCTTAGGAATCCACTCGGTAATCATCACATTGTGGTGCAAGGTAATCACGAAGAAGCAATCAATGACTTTTTGCAAGTGAACAGCTGCAAAAGAACAGAATAAATGAGCAAGGCAAATACCTCATCGGTATAAACTTGACCCTAATTGTATCTATTTTGGAGCATGCTCCACAGGCCTTCTGAGAGGGGTTTGTTGAATGTCCGCTTTCAACGTGTTGAACGTCCGCGATCAGCGTGTTGAAAGCGGACATTCAACATGCTGAAGTCACATCTTCTCTTTTTACACGCTTACTTGTAAATAATAAGAAACAATCAATAATCGATAAGCACTCCCTCCCACTGTCCGTCATGCAGCTCCATCACAGTTGTATATCCGACAGCGCGTAGTGCTTGGAGTGCTTCCAATCGTCCATTACTAATTCGATCGGGATAGTGCGCATCGCTATTTACAAGTACCCGAATGCCCAGCTCTTTTAGCAACATCCAATACCTTTCATTGGGATAGAAAGTACCTAATTGATGATAAGCCTTCGTATTTATCTCTACCATATAACCTCTTCGGGCTATCTCGGAAAAGTAAGTGTGCATTAATGAATCATACCACGCTTCATCCAGCATACCAGGACGATAACAGGCGGCATTATAGTGTATCTTATCGGCGTGCCCTAGAATATCAAATCCTCCCAGCTCAATCATACGGAGGAGTTTGTCGTAGTACAAATGAACAACCCGCACCAAATCACCCCTAAAATGTTCATCCACCAACTTTCGGAATACATCCGAAGGGCAGTCAATATCAACCACATCACCGTTGTCATCATAAAGCATGTGCACAGAACCAATACGATAATCAAGGGGTAGCTCTCGAAAGCGAGCAATGGAAGGATTGCTCTCCTCATTCAGGTAATCAATCTCTAAACCGACATATAACTCTATCTGTTCGGCATATTTCTTTTTCAGTCGATTGCATTCGCTCAAATAATCATCCATCTGCTCCCACTCCATCGACCAATGAGTGGCAAATGGCAACGGAGCATGCGAAGATACGCCATAGGCTGTAAAGCCCTCTACAATGGCAGCCTTCACAAAATCTTCCAACGGGGCACGACCATCACAGAAAGAGCAATGACTATGATAATTCGTTTTATTCATGGTTCAATTTCGCTTAATTCGAGCCAACGCATAGTTTTTTCGTCAATCAAATCATTTACCTCAGGCAGCCTTTTCGACTTATCAGTAAGTTCCTCTACCGACAAAACGCCGCTACAGAAATCTTCTTCTATCTTTTTCTTTTCTTCTTCGAGTGCAGCAATCTCCTGTTCCAGTTGCTCAAATTCCCGCTTCTCTTTGAAGCTCATCTTTCTTTTATCATTCAAGCGAACACGAGTTGTCTTTTCCTCCTGAGGTTTCTCAGCCTCTTTTTCTTTCTGGGCACGCGCTTCCTTCCAATCACGATAATCACTATAATTACCCGGGAAATCACGAATATCTCCTTGTCCGTTGAATACCATCAGATGATCTACCACCTTATCCATAAAGTAACGGTCATGTGATACGACAATGACACATCCTCTGAAGCTCTGCAAGTACTCTTCGAGCACATTCAGCGTGATAATATCCAAATCATTCGTAGGTTCATCCAACACCAGGAAGTTTGGATTGCGCATCAGCACCGTACAAAGATACAGTCGACGACGCTCTCCCCCACTCAACTTATACACATAACTATGCTGCGTTTCGGGTGTAAACAAGAAATGTTGCAAGAACTGCGAAGCGGTTAACTTCTTTCCATTGCCCAACTCTATCACTTCCGCAACATCCTGAATCACATCAATCACTTTCATCTGGTCATCAAACTGCAAGCCATCTTGTGAGTAATAACCAAAACGAACCGTTTCACCAATATCCAGCGTTCCACCATCAGGTTGCACTTCTCCCATCAGGATTTTGATGAAAGTAGACTTTCCCGTACCATTGTTTCCCACAATTCCCATCTTCTCATAGCGAGCAAAGACGTACGAGAAATCATCCAGGATCTTCAGATCTCCAAAACTCTTTCGCAGATGGTCGGCCTCGAATATCTTAGAGCCAATGTAAGCGGCTTTCACCTCAAGCTTCACATTATCGTTGTTGAATCTTTGCTTAGCTACCTTTTCCAGTTCATAAAAAGCATCTTCACGATACTTCGCCTTATGACCACGCGCTTGTGGCATCCGACGCATCCAGTCGAGTTCCGTGCGATAAAGGTTATTCGCCCGGTCCACTTCAGTATTAGTAGCATCTACCCGTTCTTGGCGTTTTTCAAGATAATAGCTATAGTTTCCTTTGTATTGGTACACTTGCCTATTATCTATCTCAATAATTTCCGAGCAGACACGATCAAGAAAATATCGATCATGCGTCACCATTAGCAAGCAAAGATTGGTGCGTTGCAGATACTCTTCCAACCATTCGGTCATATCCAAATCAAGGTGATTGGTGGGCTCATCAAGTATCAATAAATCAGGTTCCGTAATGAGCGTATTAGCCAATGCCACACGCTTTAGCTGCCCTCCGGAAAGATGCTTCACTAATTGGTCGAAGTTTTTAATTTTTAGTTGAGACAGAATCTGTTTGGCCTTGCGCTCATAGTCCCATGCCTTTTCGTGTTCCATCTTAATCAGAAGCTCCTCCAATCCGGGATGCCCTTCCGTCTCCATGCAACGCTCATATTCCTTAATAAGCTCTACCGTGCTGTTTCCTTTGTGAAAACAGGCTTCAAGCACCGTCAATTCAGCCGGATATTGAGGATCTTGCTCCAAATAAGCCACACGCAAATCTCTACGAAAAACAATATTTCCACTGTCATATCCTTCCTTACCGGAAAGGATATTAAGCAAAGTTGTTTTTCCCGCACCATTCTTGGCAATCAGCCCCATGCGTTGCCCTTCGGCTATGCCAAAAGATATATTTTGAAAAAGAACTAAGTCCCCAAACGATTTGGTGAGACCATCTACCTGTAAGTAACTTGCCATAAACTATTATTCAAGATAGATTTATCTACCGATTTCTTCAATTACATTTTTATATTCCTCTACAATATCGCAACGCTCGCCAGCCTTCACTTTTTTCCACACCAATTCCATCGGATCAATAAGCTTCCCCGTCTGTATATATTGCAGTACTGGTACCTCACGGTTGCCATCCATGAGCGTCTTCCATTCAAAGCCATCTATTTCATTGCCAAGAATAGTGCAAAGGGTTATGCCAAAGGCCATCCATACATCCCGTTGCGACTTCTCTATCTTGCCTCCATCCATCACCTGTTGGAGTTTAAACAGATCCTCTTCTACCCCTTGGAAGTCTTTTTTCAGGAGCTTCTTCACTGTAGACACCGCCCACTCATAGCCTTCATTAACCTGATAGATTTCCGACAGTCGGATAGGAATCGTTTCTGCAGGATATTTCACCCCATTCTGTCTTACTTCGAGTGAAGCAATGACCTCTTCCGCCTCCTTCACTTCACCACCTTTAAGAACGGTAAAACGACATTCAAAAGCAACATCGTTAATGCCTGTAATCCAGAGATGAGTTGTGTAATATTCCCCTTCTTCCTGAAACATTTCCTTGCTGTAAGCACACTCCAACTCGCCTATTTGAATAGAGGAAGCAGAGGGATTATCTTTCAATTCATCTAATACAGATTGTCGTCCATAAGTCATGGCATCAGCCGATTTAGCTTCCGCTTTGTATGCAGATATACGGAAATTGCCCGTCCATTTATCGGGATTATAGAAAAGAAAGCTGCCCTCACCATCTTCAAATTCATTCCAATTTGAAGGATATATCATTGAAAACCAAGCTCCCGGAGAGATAAATTTATTGCCCTGTTGCGTCATACTGCGTATTATTTATATTCGTAAAAAGCAATAGCCTAACATTTTCTTCGGCACAAAATCCACCGAAAAACGCCACATGCATTTTCATACTACAAAGTACGAGTATTTTCTTTAAATATTAAAATTACAAAGAATAAAAATAAGTACTATCTCACAAATCAGTAATACGAATTTTGGCCAACAGTTCACAAGTAACCTCGTTGAGCACCCCTAGTCGAGATGCAGCCATACCGTACTGCTCATAGATTGTTTCCTTATTCTCGAAAACAGGACAGACCCCTTCTCCTAGAGCCATCAATAAGTCTTGAAGAGTAATTTCAGACAAAGGTTTACATAACTCGTATGACGACAAAGCATTGGCTATTCCATCCGTGCGCAAACAGATGAGGCCCACTGATTCTAAATGGCTCAGCATCTCTTGAGTCGAAGAATCAGAAAAATCGCATAGATTGTCTTTCATGTATCCATGTCGATAGTACATATCATGAAGCAACGCTATAGCTTTTTTCGTATTCGAAGTTAACATAATCCCTTTGCAATCTTTTGGAGTTCTGTTACTTGACAGGTAACGGAAGCCTCAATATCTAAAATAAAAAAGTTAACTTGCTTTGAACCTACCAAAAGGGTAAATAGAGCTCCCAAAGGGGGTGACTTTATCTATTTATTGCACAACTAAAGCAAGCTTCATCAAAGTGACCTTATAAGCTAATATTTATATGTTAGGGTTTATTTGACCTTGATTAGTTAACGCTATCTCATAATACAACTTAAAAAAAACAAAATTAATCCATCCTTTTTCTACTAATTGTCAATTAATAAACGCACTCTAGATACAACCATCAATATTGACAATAGCCTTTGCTATCAGTAGTTGTATATTCTATCACGTCGTTTAAATAAGACTTTGTTTGAAAAATAAAGTTCAAAAATAAAACATTTTTCATTTGGTGCTTTTATAAATTAATTGAATCTTTGCAAGAATTAAACAAATTCCGTTACCTGTCAAGTAACAGAATGGATAGAATATACAACTAACTCCTTTCTATAAGCTATTTGCTTAATAATTATCATTTTCATTTTATTCTATATCTTATCCCAGAACATCTTTATTGAAAGACATTATTCTTAGACTTGAGAAATGGGGGTTTAGAAAATGAAGAGTCTTTCTCTTCTTTGAAATCAAGCAATGCAATCACCTTTCTATTTGCATTGCGCAGCGTACGATTCTCAAATGAAGCAAGATAAGTATAGGTAACTTTTTCAGAAGCATGTCCAAGGGATTCACTAATTACAGCAACAGGGATGCCCTGACGATAAGCAGCCGTAGCCCATGAATGGCGTGCCACGTAAGAAGTTAGGGGAGTTTTTAATCTCAATATTTCAGAAAGACGTGCCAATCTTTTATTATAAAGACGTAACGCACTTTGATACTGCCGATATTCATTAGATCCCGGATGGCTAATGATTGGCAACAAGTAAGGAGAATCTTTAGTCAGGATTGCATATTTACGAATGAGCGCTTGAGCACAAGGTTCCAAAGCAACGGTAAGCAGACGATTCGTTTTACTTCGTCGATACCTCAGTACCCCCATCCGAATATCACTTTTACGCAAATGTGCAAGGTCGACAAACGGAATGCCACGCAAGAAAAAAGAGAGTAGAAAGATGTCGCGGGCAAAAATCAATTCAGAAAATTCTCCCAACTCAACCTCATTCAGCCGTTTAATCACATTAGGCGATGCCGCACGCTTCTCTGATGAATCAGTGCCTGTGAAAACCTCATCAAAGAGCCCGATAACAGGCGTTGCTACTCCTCGTCGACAAGCCTGATTACAGATAGAGCGCAACATGCGCATATACAACGATACGGAATTTCGCTTGCATCCGTCTGCATAAAGGTGCAGTTCATACTGTTTTAGCAACGCAGGCGTCAGTTCATCGAAAGTCAGCGTATCACGTTGCATAAAGAGATTCAATCTACGAATAGAGCTAATATACGATCGCGCCGTGCCATGTCGTTCAGATTGCACCAGCTTTCCGGCTAGTGTAGTTACAAAATCGGTAATACTGTTCATTCTTTATAATTTTGGTTTGAGAAGACAAAATAAACAGTGTTTTGCGACATATCAGCATAAGACGGCATTTCATTGAAAAAGTCATTAACAAATTATAATTTAAACTTCTACGTTGTTTTAATGGAGAAGATGTTGATTGTTTTACCTTTAATCCCGCTGCATTCTATAAAAAACAAATTTAAGATTCTCTCAAAGTTTAAAATTAACAAATGGATGAACTGAAATGACGGAATTCAGCTCTATTAAATCTAAAAGAGGTGGCCTAACTGACCACCTCTTTCAAACAAAATTAATATTATTCTTTTGTATCCCACCAAACCGGACGAGACCAATTAGTCGTTAATAACGCTTCCGGATTTGAGGCGAGTAGATTATCCGAATTATAATTACGCTCATGAGAGCACTGAATCATACGACGAAACCAATAACGAGTATCGGTATTCACCGTGCCAGTCATTTTGGTGTTACCCGAATTATAGTCAAACTCATAAGGGCGTTTAAAATCAGGATAAACGACACCAAATTCACCAGGAGTACTATAGTCGAAGCGACGCATGTCATTCCAGTTTTGGAGTGAGAAAGAACATGCTATAAACTTCTGTTGCATAATCTTAGCCATGGTTAAGTCGCCTACATTCTGAGCAACCGCCGAACTTCCCAGAAAGGCATCTATTTTTGATTGCTCCATTGAATATTTATTCGGGTTAACATTGGTAATATAAGTACTCAACTTCTGATTCATCAATTCCATGTGAGACCGAATACCATCTTTGTATGCCGTCAACGCAGTTCCTTTTTCTCCTTTACGGAACAATACCTCGGCTTTAATGAAACAAAGCTCTGAGTAAGTAAGCAACATGCCGGGAGCATCCGGGCGAGTGAAGAATGATCCGGTAGACAAGATGCGACCATCAGCATCTTTGTATGTGTCATCATTTCCATCCATTAAACTCTTTTGAGCAGCAAACATTGCTCCCTGAGAACGTAGATTGACATAAATAGTATCACCTGCTCTAGCGGCATCAGTACTGGCAACAAAAAATCTCTTCGCATTATCGCTAGAAGATAATCCAAGAATCTTTCTTACCGCCGTTGATGTATCATCAGTTCCCAAAGCTGCATAAGAAGCCAAGATAGGCCCATTCTTTGTACGAATATTGCTATTCATCACATCAATTGGCACTGTACGAACCAATTTCAAAACTCCATTTATCTTTTGCTGTGAAGAAGGAAGTATCTTATCCGTACGCGGATCTTCCACATTACTACCACCGGTAAACGTGTTAGTTAACAAGTCAGCATACCACTTAGTATAAAAGAAATACGTATTCATACCTATGCCATCATACAAAATTGATGTCTTCAATGGATCACCCAGAAGCACATCCTTGTCTGTATCCCCCTCATCATTATAATGTTTCACGACAGTAGCTTCACTGTTCGACTGAGCAGCATGAGATAAAGCATCCAGAATCGCATCAGGATCATAAAGATCGCTTTTTTTAGAAAGATTATTCAACCAACGGGCTTTCAATCCATAAGCAAGCTTTATCCATTTTTGTACATCACCACCATTCCATCCATCTCCTTTTGAAAGTGCAGTAGCTGTTACAGGTTGCTCTTTTTGCAAATAAGTAATGGCTGTATCCAACTTAGCAACGCATGCTTTAAAAATAGTTTCTCCTGTATCATATTTAGGAGTCAAAGCATCGCCTACCGCTTCTGTAAATGGCATTTCTCCATACCAGTCAACCATTGTCATATATCCCCAAGCTTCTATTATTTTAGTAGCTCCAATGTAGTGCCACGCTTCTTCCTCAGTTGCTTTTTTAAGCATATCAGGAATATTTGCCGCACAACCGATAAACCACATTTGATAAGGAGTTGTAGTAGATCCAATTATGGGATTCCAAGCACAAAGTTCATTATGAGCATTCCCAGTCGACCAAGTACGAGTTAAAACACCGGTTATCATAGCCGAACGCAATCCGGCCGTTTCATACGCATATTGAAAATAGTGTTGCATGGAAGTCAGCCTATTATTTACGGCGATAGCAGAACTCGCAGGCGAGTCAGTACTTTCATTTACATCCAGCCACTCACTACAAGAAGCAAAGCTCACTATCAAAAGCAAAGCTAAACAGATATATTTTATTTTATTCATATCTATATTTTTTAATAGAACGTTAATTATCAGAATGTAAAGTTTAACCCAAATGACATTCCTGCAGTAGACGGAACACCGCAATAGTCGATACCAACAGAACTAGAGCCAACGGCTCCTGAGCCGGCAGCACTATTTTCAGGGTCCAACCCTTTATAGTTAGTCCATAACAATAGGTTTGTCCCCGAAATATTGGCTGTAAGCCCCTTAATAAATTTAGTTTTAGCCAACCAAACCTTTGGGAACGAATAAGAAAGAGAAACAGAACGCAAACGCAGCCAGTTAGTATCGGTCATATAGTTACTTGATTCATAAGCGTAATATGTCTTGTAATATTGTTGGATAATATACTTTCCACTTTGGGCATTAGTGGTTCCTTCAGGAACTTCTACTCCTTTGAGGTAAAACTTATTGGCGTCAAAGTTATAACTCTTTTTGTCATATGCATCACCATTCTTCACAACACCATCAATCGTTATTGATTCGCGGTTCACACTACGCATACTTAAACCCGCATCCGTGAGATAATAATCGGTTCCGTTATAAATATCACCTCCAATCCTGAAGTCAAATAGAAATGACAGGTTCCATCCTTTATAAGAGATACTATTATTTAATCCACCAATTAATTTAGGTTCACGATTACCTATTTCATAAGTTGTCAATCCATCATAAGTCGGCATACCCGATTTAGGATCAAGAATAACATTACCTTCTGGATCTCTAGCCCATTTAGAGCCAGATATAGCCATAAAGTTTCCACCATTGAACGATGCTGCTTTCGCATTGCCCACTTGCACATCTGTTACATATAATATGTTCACACCATTTATAAGATCATTGACCTTACCACGATTTCCCGAAAGATTCAATGTCATATCCCACGTCAAATCTTTCGTTTTGATAGGTTGACCAGTAATAGAAAGTTCCATTCCTTTATTGGTGATCGTGCCAATATTTGAACTTAACAAAATATATCCAGTTGTTTGGCTCAAGCGAGGGCTTACAATCTGATTTATACTCTTATTGGAATAATAAGTATAATCAAAACCCAAGCGACCATTAAAGAACCGCATTTCCAAACCTAACTCAGTAGATTTCGTTCTTTCAGGTTCCAGATTAGGATTACCCTTAGTCCAGAAATTACTAGTTCCGTATCCTGCCAGATGAGCAGTAGGAGCCCACGTAGTAGTTATAACACTACCAGGTTCAGCATCCTTACCTACCCCAGCATGAGAAACTCGTAATTTACCAAAAGACAAGACATTATTTTCAGGCAACAATTCAGTAAAAATGAAAGATCCATTAAAGGAAGGATAAAAATAGCTTCTATTGTCAATCGGAAGTGTAGACGTCCAGTCATTACGCCCTGTTACAGATAAATATAGCAGACTCTTATAAGAAACTCTAAATTCGCCATATCCTCCAACTAACCTTTTACGAGAACTTATTTGTTGTTGCTTTTTATTTTTATTAAGAATATTATTAAAACTGTAAATACCATCAACACTGAAGTTGTATCCCATTACGCGATCAGTCTTAATCTTAGTATCTTCAGCCGTATGTCCCAAAAGCAAATCAAAACCAACATCGCCTATTTTCTTATTAAAATTAAGCATTAAATTAGAAGAAAGATATTCATACGTTCTATTACTCTCCGATAACATCCCGTTCTGCCAGTCGGATATAACTCCTCCTCCGGGAGCAATAAGAGTTCTCGAAGTAGTCGTGTAACGGTCGATCCCTGCTTTATAAACAATATTCATCCAACTAGCCACATTGTAGTTCAGGTTTATAGAACCTGTTAAGCGATTGGTTTTATCCGTCATCTTATTTTTATTAATAGTCCAATAAGGATTATCATCATCATCTTCTACCTTTTGAAGCCCTTTGAACATACGCCACCTAGTGCCATCTTCATTTAAATAGTGCTTCATATCATCACTACGAGAGTAGCCATAAACACCCTGCATTGCTCCCGTACCGGAAGAGTTGAATAGACCTCCACTTGTTAATGTTTTATCTAGACTAGAAGCAGTATAGGCAACATTCGCCCCAACAGTTAAATCTCCATATTTTTGTTCACCATTGAAACGAAACGTATTTTTCACATATCCCGTAGACGGGATGATTCCATCTTGATCAAATCTGGAAGCTGAAAGAAAGAAACTATTATTCTTTCCGCCACCTGAAATACTAGCACTATTATCAAAAATAGATGAATTTTGGAAAAAATCGCCCACATTATCATAGACAGTTTCTCCATCAGCAAATTTCTGTCCCCACGAATTCGTTGTGAAATCGCTGAAAACTCCGGAACCATTATAAGTTCCTCGTTTGTAAACAGACTGTTGTTCGGGCAGACGGTTAACCCAGTTAGTACTGAGTTTAGTGCTCACATTCACCTGAACATTGCCCTCAGTACCTTTTTTAGTCGTAATAATAATAGCCCCTGCTGCAGCTTTAGATCCATAAAGAGCAGCAGCAGTAGGACCTTTCAACACTGACATGCTTTCTACATCTTCAGGATTGATATCCATCACACGATTACTGTATGTAGAAGATGTGCGTTGTGCACCATCAAAACCACTATCTCCACCTATGCTCGTACCATTATCAAAAATAACACCATCAATCACAAAGAGTGGTTGATTATCACGTTCCAATGAAGTACCACCACGAAGAACGATTTGCGAACCTGCCCCTGCAGCACCACCACCCTGAGTAATATTAACACCAGCCACTTTACCATTAAGGGAGTTAATAACATTAGCACTTTTATTTTTTAAAAGTTCATCACTCTTAATATCCTGTACCGCATACCCCAATGCTTTCTTTTCTTTCTTGATACCCATGGCGGTAACCACCACTTCGCTAAGTGCTTGAGCATCATCGACCAACACAATCTTATATACCGTAGGCACTCCCACAGTTAACTCTTTTTTAGCATAGCCAACATAGGATATAACTAAAACGGCTCCTTGAGAAGCATTTAAGGTAAACTTTCCATCAATATCGGTAATAGTACCGCTACCTGTACCTTTTACCAACACACTGGCACCAATAATGGGCTCACCTTTTGAATCAACAATTGTTCCTGAGATTTTCTTTATTTGCTGAGTACTTTGAGAGGCTAATATATCCGAATTACCGACTGCATTCGCCGGAGAAGATATAGAAAGCCCTAATACGGCAAAAAAGACGAATGATAAGCAATAATTTCTTTTCATAAGCTTTGTATTTTTGGGTTTGTTTGCAAACTTATGAAATATTTTAGAAACAAGAAGAAGAAATAGATTAAATAAAAGCAAATAAACATTAAACCATTTGTATTTATATTCTAAAAACGTTTTTAATAACAAAAACATCATTAAAAACCGTACTTAAACATCAATCAAAAAGTAAAAAGGAAATTAATAAAAAACAATAGCAAACAATATGATTATATTAGATAAAGTAGAATATCAATATCACATAATAACCCAACATACAGTATCATATATGAAAAAATATAAAAATAACCATTTAAACCAAAATAAAGATTAGTTATGCTAATTAAAAATAAAAAGATATAAAGCGGCACTGTCCATAATTTTGTGTAAACTATATTCGGGTTCGAGCTTTAGTCGAGTGCTAAAGTTCGATTCTGTTTTCAAAGATAACTAAAAATTGATTCATAACCACACCCCAATTTCTTATAGGCATCGTCCATTTCTTTTCAATCTCACTAATAGCCAACCAAACGGACTTTCTGAGGGCATCGTCAGTAGGAAATGATAATTTTGTTTTGGTATATTTCCGTATCTTGCCATTCAGATTTTCGATTAAATTGGTTGTATAAATGATAGTACGTATCTCTATGGGAAAATCAAAGAAAGCAGTCAGATCGTTCCAGTTGCGATGCCAACTTTGTACGGCATGACGATATTTAGCACCCCATTTTCGCTCAAATTCTTCCAATGCGATGGCTGCTTGGTCTCGATTGACGGAGGTATAAATCTCTTTCATATCAGCCGTAAACTCTTTTAAATCCTTCCATACAACATATCTACATGAATTACGTATTTGATGTACCACACATATTTGAGTTGTGGATTGGGGAAATACAGCACGTATGGTTTCGGTAAAGCCATTTAGGTTGTCAGTTACCGTTATAAGTATATCCTCCACACCACGTGCTTTGAGATCCGTTAGAACAGACATCCAAAAAGAAGAGCTTTCAGTCTTCCCGATCCACATACCAAGAACTTCTTTGTAGCCACGGTTATTAAGCCCCACACATAGATAAACAGTCTTGTTTATAACTTTTCCTGATTCTCTAACCTTGAATACGATGCCATCCATCCAAACAATCATATATAATCGTTCTAGCGGGCGATTCTGCCACTCAATTGCAGCCTGAGTGACTTTATTGGTAATGATTGATATTGCACTGGTTGAGAGGCTTATTTGATAAATATCTCGTAACTCATCCTCAATATCAGATACGCTCATTCCCTTTGCATAAAGAGAGATAACCAGGCGTTCTATAGATAAACCACGACTTTGATGTTTGGGAACCACAATAGGTTCAAACTCTCCTTTGCGATCACGAGGAACTTCGATTAGATGCTCACCATGCTCGCTCTGAATCTTCTTGCTAAAGCTTCCATTGCGAGAGTTACCACTGTTATAACCATCAGTACTATGCTTGTCATAACCTAAATGGGCATCCATCTCACCCTGAAGCATTTGTTCCAATACTTGAGAATGAAGATCTTTGAGAAACTGACTAACATCTTCCTCTGTCTTGAATTGACTCAAGAACTCTTTACTGAGCATCTCGGCAGGAACTGCCTGGCGCTTTTCTCGTTTTGACATAACACTATCCATATTTTTATTTTTAAAGATAAAAAAAATAACTCGAATCTAAAGACCCGAGCTAGAGTTTACACAATATATTGGATAGTGCCTATAAAGCACTCAGCTTTCTATTTTCCTATTGGCTGAATTTTCCTTCGCACTTCTTTCGATATCTCCAAAAACATATAGTTCAACCTGCCGGAATGTATACCTGCTTTATTTTGCTTGTATTTCTTAGTGGCATACTCTTTGGATTTCTCGAAGGCAATGTACGACATCTGGTTCTGAGACTTCCCTACCATTGTAGAATCGAGCTGTTCGTCAGGGAAGAAATCGTCAAGATCTACATCACCAATCATTGTCGTTTCCAGAAAACTCATACCTTTATGCTTGCTATCCGTATAATATCCCACAAACATGTGCCCCGGAGTACGCACCAATATAGGGTCGATATTAACGGCACGCAACAATGAGGCGATGAGCACACTACCATCTACACAGTTGATCTGCGAAGATGCCAACGCATCATCGAAGGTGCGCACTCGTTGCGAATAGACTACATTACTTGATAAGCTGGTGTTAGAAACCGAACTGTAACGAAAGCCACGCTTCTGCAAAACATTCCATAGCGCATATACTTGTTTATCTACCGCACCGGGCTTTGTATTCTGATAACCAAGGAAACGATTGACAATGCGGGTATTGAGAGCTTCACGTAATAGTTTATCTATCATCGGATTATCTTCATTCACATAAGCAGCAAAGAAAATTCCTGTGTCATGAAAATCGGTTCCATTACTTACATACCCAAGCAAACATTCATTCAGACTACGGACAGAGAAAGTACGTACGCGCTGACCAAGATCTTTCCCGCCAAGCTCTACCGTGATGGCCACACTAATAGGGGTTGCCTGATCATTATCTAATAATGCTCCGTAGTTCCATATTATATCCGGATAGATCGTATACTCCGTCCGGGCTTTTTCGAGAACGAACTCGGAGACTGACTGAGAAAAGAAAGGTGTTTCAGCAACATTAATACGAACACGTGTATAAGAAGAACGCGACCTGACACGAATAGAGATGCATGATTTAGGATTCCCAACATAAAACGAGTCGGAAGGTTGAATAACCTGCGCGTCAGTAGTGGCTACCGATAAAATAGCCGAAGGGAATATATTTCCTCCCAATTCATCGGTTATCTCAAAGTCTGAACGGAAAAAAGAGAATTTAAACACATATATCAATCCTATGACTAAAAGAAGAGCGCCGGCAATGCCGAAAATCGTCTTTTTCTGTAAGTTAAAGTTTATCCGCACCATGTTTTGAGGTTTATTTATACTAACAAAGATACAGCATTATTTTATGAATAGCGACCATTGTCACAAAAACGTAACAGGTGTTTCATTTTTCTGTAATAAAAGTATCTCACCTTTGTAGCGAAGAAAATAAAAGTTTAACTTTGCAAATAGTGAAAAGTAAATGATCTGCACTGTTTTAACTACAAAAAAACAAAAACCTATGAATGATTACCGTATTTTAGTTGTGGACGATGAAGAAGATCTTTGTGAAATTCTCAAGTTTAATCTCGAAAATGAAGGTTATGAGGTAGATACAGCCAACTCTGCTGAAGAAGCGCTAAAGAAAGATATAAGCAGCTACGATCTGCTACTGCTAGATGTGATGATGGGAGAAATCTCTGGTTTCAAAATGGCTAATGTGCTGAAAAAAGACAAGAAGACAGCAAACGTACCCATCATATTTATCACTGCTAAAGATACGGAGAATGATACTGTAACAGGATTTAACCTCGGAGCAGACGATTATATATCTAAACCTTTCTCACTGAGAGAGGTTATCGCCCGGGTAAAAGCTGTGCTCAAGCGCACCGCAACAGCAGAAACAGAGAAAGTACCCGAACGCATTGTGTACCAATCACTAGTCATTGACATTACTAAAAAGAAAGTAAGCATTGATGAGAAAGAGATTTCTTTAACAAAAAAAGAATTTGAAATTCTATTTCTTCTTCTTCAAAATAAAGGACGTGTCTTTTCACGCGAAGACATTCTAAGCCGTATATGGAGCGATGAGGTTTATGTACTCGACCGTACTATTGATGTAAACATCACCCGTTTACGCAAAAAGATAGATGTATATGGCAAACGAATTGTCACTCGCTTAGGATATGGCTACTGCTTCGAAACAGAATAGTCGGCAAACTCGTAAATCATGAAAAATAACAAGCATATTTTCTCCTTCAATCGAAAGTTATTTCTTTCGGTCATTTCCTTATTTCTAGTATTTGTAGCCTGCTTTTTGGCTTATCAATATCAACGCGAAAAAGAGTATAAAATAGAGCTACTACATTCTAAACTTCAAGACTACAATGATCGCCTATATGAAGAATTACGCAATAGTTCAAACTTAGAGGAGGAATTGGATAATTATGTCCACCAGTATATGCTCAAAGATTTACGGGTAACGATTATAAAACCCAATGGAACTGTGGTGTATGACAGCTATGAAAAAAATAAAAACAGAATTAAAAACCACAGTGGCCGTAAAGAGATACAAGAAGCTCTGCAGAACGGTAATGGATATGATGTAAGACGTACATCGGAAACAACGGGGGTTTCTTATTTCTATTCGGCTACAAGTTATACCGATTATATTATTCGAACAGCACTTCCCTACAACGTAAGTCTACTCGAAAGCTTAAAAACCGACCCGAGCTACCTCTGGTTTACGGGCATAGCTACACTACTGCTTATTTTCGTTTTCTACAAACTCACTCATAAGCTGGGAACTTCTATTAACCAACTTAGGGAATTTGCCATGCGTGCCGACAAGAACGAACCGATAGAAATGGATCTGCAATCGAATGCACCACAAAATGAATTAGGTGAGATTTCACAACACATCATTCAGATATACAAACGATTGCATGAAACAAAAGAAGCTCTTTACATCGAACGGGAAAAGCTAATCACTCACCTGCAAATATCACATGAGGGACTGGGTATCTTCACCAGCGATAAGAAAGAAATATTGGTCAACAACTTGTTTACGCAGTACAGCAACCTGATATCAGATTCCAATCTACTCACAGCCGAAGATGTGTTTTCGATCAGTGAATTGCGTACCATTACCGATTTCATAAACAAGGCACAAAACAGACCAATACAAAAAGAAGAAAAAAGGATGTCTATTACTCTCAACAAGAATGGACGTACATTTATTGTGGAATGCATCATCTTTCAAGATCTGAGTTTCGAAATATCGATCAATGATGTTACGATGGAAGAAGAACAGGTGAGGCTAAAGAGGCAACTCACCCAAAATATCGCTCACGAATTAAAGACACCGGTTAGTAGTATTCAAGGATATCTGGAAACGATTGTAAACAACGATAATATTCCAAAAGAGAAAATGGATATTTTCTTAGAGCGGTGTTACGCACAGAGCAATCGTCTAAGCAGGCTATTGAGAGATATCTCCGTACTCACCCGTATGGATGAGGTAGCCAATATGATTGACATGGAAAAAGTGGATATTAGTATGCTGGTTACTAACATCGTTAATGAAGTATCATTGGAACTTGAAGAAAGACATATTACAGTGGTTAATTCACTGCGAAAAGAGATACAATTACGCGGGAATTACTCTCTGCTATATTCCATCTTCCGTAATTTGATGGATAATGCGATTGCATACGCAGGAAGCGACATACATATACACATCAATTGCTTCCGAGAAGATGATGTTTTTTACTACTTCAGCTTCGCCGACACGGGCGTTGGAGTAGCTCCCGAACATTTGAACAGGCTTTTCGAGCGCTTTTATAGAATAGACAAAGGGCGCTCTCGTAAACTGGGAGGCACAGGACTGGGCTTAGCCATTGTTAAGAATGCAGTAATTATTCATGGAGGAAGTATTTCGGCAAAAAACAATCAGGGAGGTGGTTTGGAATTTGTATTTACGCTCGCAAAAGAGAAGTAAAAAACTGTTCTTTTCACCTAAAAACAAAAGCATATTTTAAGTAGAAGTACTTGTCATTGGATCTTTTTAAGTAAATTTGCCGCAAACTATTGCAATATTATGATGACAAGTATGAAATATATATTTCTATTCGCACTGATCTGTTTATGTTCTTGCAAAAACGGAAAAGTTTCGGGACAAGAATCGACAAAAGACAGTTTGAATACAAAAGCTGCGTTTACTTTGCCAAGCATACCGGCCATGCTTACTACACCAGAACAGCGTTCCAATTACCTGGTAAAGCACTATTGGGACAATTTTGACTTTACTGATACAAGCTATATCCATCGCCCTGAAATAACAGAGCAAGCATGGGTCGATTATATTGATTTACTCAAATATGTAACACTTCCTACTACACAAAGCTCTGTAAAAGAGCTCATGATTAGAGCAGCCTCCAAAGAAAAAAAGGTCTTTAAGTACTTTACCGAATTGGCAGATAAATATTTTTATGACCCTAATTCTCCTATGCGCAATGAAGAGTACTACATTCCGGTTCTCGAAACCATGATAGCAACTCCTATACTAAGTAAAACAGAAAAAATACGCCCGCAAGCCCGCTTAGAACTCGCTCATAAGAATCGCATCGGAACTCCGGCAATCGATTTTACATACACTCTCTTATCAGGTGCCAGAGGAACACTCCATGGACTTTCGGCAGAATACACATTACTATTCTTCAACAACCCCGGTTGCCATGCTTGCGAAGAGTATATAAAAGGTATCACAGGTTCTTCCATAATCAACCAATTGATAGAGAACAAAAGATTGAAACTATTGGCTGTATATCCGGACGAAGAATTAGATGAATGGAAAAGGCATCTAAAGGAATTCCCACAGGAGTGGATAAATGGATACGATCGGGCTGCCACCATTAAGACAAAAAACATCTATGATCTAAAAGCCATTCCTACTCTTTACTTACTTGATAAGGGGAAGAAAGTACTGCTCAAAGATGCAAATCTACCAGATATTGAAACTTATCTTCAAAAAGAAATAAATTAGGTTGTTAAGTTTTCAAACTCAGCAACCTAAACCTTCACCTCCTATAGGAGGATTAGAGAAGACATTGCAAAAACAACATCAGGTAAAAACAATTCATACAAAGCCTCATCGATAGAAAATTATACTTCTAATTTCAAAAAGAAAAGTGGTAACAAATTCCAAGATTCTTTTTATCTTTGCAGCGCATAGGTTCGCTAGCTCTATATACAGAGCGGCGATTAAAAGGGAATCAGGTGCAAATCCTGAACAGTCCCGCTGCTGTAAGTTTCACTAAAAGGTTTTAAGCAACAACCATTAGCCACTGGGCAAACCCGGGAAGGCGCTTAGAAACAGAAACGAGTCAGAAGACCTGCCGTGCTTGTATAATCACTGCTTTCGAGGAAAGAGCAAAGAATCTTATGGGCAAATTTAACAGGCTAACAGTCATCAGACATTGGGTAATGATGAGCGTGATCGCTCTTCTACCATTTTCTCTTTTTGCACAGCAGCAAAAGGCTGATACTGCGCATGTATATAGCATTCCGGAAGTAATTGTATCGGAACGTTTTCACACAAGGGAGGTACGATCCGCCATACCAATACAGGAGTTAACTCGTGCGGAGCTCGGAGGGTTGAACGTATTGCAAGTTTCGGATGCAGTGAAACACTTCGCAGGTGTTACGGTAAAAGATTACGGTGGCATTGGGGGATTGAAAACAGTGTCGCTACGTAGTCTTGGGGCGGAACATACAGCAGTGGGTTACGACGGTATTGCCGTAAGCGATTGTCAAACAGGGCAGATTGACATTGGCCGTTTTTCACTCGACAACATAGACCGCCTATCACTCAGCAACGGACAAACCGATAACATCTTTCAATCGGCGCGTTTTTTCGCTTCGGCAGGCATATTGAACATACAAACTCTCACTCCTGAATTTAAAAAAGAGAAAAGAACAAATACTTATGCTTCGTTCAAAACCGGATCATGGGGTTTGGTGAATCCATCTTTTCGCATCGAGCAGAAGCTTGCAAAGCAATGGGCAGCATCATTTAACAGTGAATGGATGTCAGCTGACGGTCGTTACCCATACACACTCCATTACGGGAATGCAAATGACAGCACATCACTCGAAAAACGAAAAAACACGGAGGTGAAAACATTTCGTGCTGAAACCGAACTCTTCGGGAACTTTTCTAATTCGGAGCAATGGAGGCTGAAAGCTTACTACTACCAGTCTTCGCGGGGATTGCCCGGGGCTACCACCCTCTATTATGATTATGCTTCGCAACATTTATGGGATAAGAATGCCTTCATACAAAGCCGTTACAAGAAGGAACTAAACGAACAATGGGCTTTTCAGACTTCGGCTAAATGGAATTGGAGTTACCAAAGGTACTTAGATCCTGACTATAAAGGTTCGATCGGTAAAACCGAAAACAGTTATTACCAACAGGAATGTTATTTCTCGGCTTCAGCACTCTATCGAATGCTTCAGAATTTATCTTTTTCTCTCTCTACTGATGGTAGCATAAACACATTGAATGCCAATCTAACTAATTTTGCTCAACCTACCCGCTACTCATGGCTCACAGTTGTAGCCGGCAAATATGTTAATGAATGGCTTACTGCTTCAGCATCATTGCTGGCTACCGTGATAAATGAGCAAACCAAAACAGGTATAGGCGCAGATAATCACCGGAAATTGAATCCTGACATGAGTGTTTCCATCAAACCCTTTGCCAACGAAGAGTTTCGCATTCGTATGTTCTATAAAAATATTTTTCGCCTACCTAGTTTCAACGATTTGTATTATGGAGAAACCGGAAATAGAGATCTTCTTCCCGAAAAAACAACTCAATACAATGTTGGAATTACCTATGGCAAAGAGATCAATAAATTCTTTTCATCTGTTTCGGCTACCGTAGATGCCTATTATAATAAGGTGTCGAACAAAATCATCGCAACGCCTACAAAGAACATATTTGTGTGGAGCATGGTCAATTTGGGAGAGGTTGATATTAAAGGGGTAGACGCCACACTGCGTATTAACCTGCAACCATGGGAGAACATTGGACTCAATCTTTCGGGCAACTATACTTACCAACGTGCGCTGGATGTGACAGACTCAAGCGGAAAGACCTATAAAAACCAAATCGCTTATACACCACGTACATCGGGATCGGGACAGGCAAGTCTTGAAATGCCATGGATAAACCTATCTTATTCTTTTCTCTTCTCGGGAAAACGTTATGTATTGGGACAAAACTTGGCTGAAAACAGATTAGAAGGATATAGCGACCATAGTGTATCAGTAAGTCGCGAGTTCAGAATAAAGGGAATCAAGACTTTGCTCAGCTTAGAGGTATTAAACCTGGCAAACAAGAATTATGAAATAGTGAGAAACTTCCCCATGCCGGGTCGTTCGGCACGTGTAACAATAAAAATGACCTATTAATAATGAGAAAATATACATATATACTTTGGATGGTACTACTCGCCACATTGCTACATGCCTGTGACGACATGGCGGACAAAGAGAGTTCAAGTGCTAGTGGTTCGACAGTCAGTCCCGAATCGGGCACAGCAGAACTCTATGTATTAAGTGAAGGATTGTTCAATCTGAATAATAGTACACTTATGCGCTATTCTTTCAATAGCAGCACAATGGTGAAAGACTATTTTCGAAAGATAAATCAACGAGGATTGGGTGATACTGCCAATGACATGGGCATCTATGGTTCCAAACTTTACATCGTTGTTAATGTATCCAGCGAGGTAGAAGTCATTGATTTAAAGACGGGAAGTTCAATCAAACAAATACCACTGCTCACAGAGAATGGCAGTTCAAGGCAACCTCGCTACATCACCTTCAATGGAAGCAAAGCGTATGTTTGTTCATTTGATGGCACCGTAGCACGTATCGACACCACCTCGTTATCCATAGAGGCTTACGCACAGGCAGGAAGAAATCCCGATGGCATCTGCGTACAAAACAATAAATTATACGTTTCCAACTCGGGTGGGCTGGACAGTCCCAATTATGACAATACAGTTTCGGTGATCGACATCAATACTTTCACAGAAACAAAGAAGATAACAGTAGGTAGTAACCCGGGAAAGATTTTGCCCGATAAGTATGGAGACGTGTATGTAGTAACCCGAGGTAATCTGGAGGAGGGTGACTATCACTTCGTCCAGATAAATAGTCAAACTGATCTGGTAACAAAAACATTCGATTACGCTGTGCTAAACTTTGCCATTAATGATGATTACGCTTATATGTACAACTATGATTATACATCAGGCAAATCATGGATTAAAGTCTTCAATGTAGCAACAGAAACAGTGGAGCGTGATAATTTTATTACCGATGGCACTACGCTGACTACCCCTTATGGCATTAATATAAACCCATACAATGGAAATGTCTACGTGACCGATGCATACGATTATAAAGTAACAGGCGACGTACTCTGTTTCAGTCCACAAGGAGCACTACAATTCCGTCTCAGCAATGTGGGACTTAACCCTAACACAGTAGCATTTAGCGACAAAGCATCGCAAAGCGTGATCGATGATACTAACGACGAGAACTCACCGGCTTTCGCCAATAAAGTATGGGAATATATCCCTGCACCCTGCCAATATATGAACACCAGTACTACAGCTTATAAAGAAGGATATACCACAACTCAAGTATTGGTATATGCAACAGAGCTGATAAAAGCACAATCTCTCCTAAGTCTGGGTGGTTTTGGAGGAAGTATCACCCTCGGGTTTGATCACACGATTCGCAATGTATCCGGAGAATATGATTTTAAAATTTATGGCAATGCCTACTACGACATGTATGGTACTAATACCGGCAAACCGGGCGGAAGTTCCGAACCAGGCATCGTTCTCGTATCAAAAGACACAAATGGCAATGGCAAACCGGATGATGAATGGTATGAGCTGGCCGGTAGTGAATACCATTCGGATAAAGTAATTCGAAATTACCAAATCACTTACTATCGCCCCAGTCCGCTAAGTGCCGATGTGAAGTGGAAAGACAATCAAGGCAAAGAAGGATCTGTACTTCGCAATACTTACCACCAACAAGCATCCTACTATCCGGAATGGATGGAAGATGAGATCACTTTCAGTGGCACCCGTCTACCTGACAATGCGGTGAATGAAGGAACAGCTACAAGCCAACATTGGGTCTCCTACTGTTTTAATTGGGGATACGCTGACAATCATCCCAATAACACCGAGTACAGTAAGTTCAAAATAGATTGGGCAGTGGACACCAACGGCAATCAAGTACAATTAGATGGCATTGATTTCATCAAGATTTACTGTGCCGTAAACCAAGATTGCGGATGGATGGGCGAAGCCTCTACTGAGATCTCTACCATAGAAGATTTGCATTACAGTAATTAATTTCTAAAAAAATAAAAACTCAATAAATAATTTAAAAGAAACATCTTATGAAGAAATTATCTCTATCCTTTTTTTTATTTCTATCTGTATTTGTATTTTTCGCTTGTAGCGATGACAATGATGATTCGGGCATTAGGCTAAACTTCGAGAGCCGATTGACGAGTTCAGAAAGTGAGTTTATCTCAGAAAGCACTTTAGCTGATGGCTCTTATTATAGCGACAGCTTTCAGGATGAAGATAGCCTTGTTATCTTCAAGCATTATTACTCAGGAGCAATTCCTAACTACTATTTTGCAGGTTTTACATATATGAATAAAACCGATAATAAGACATCCTCAAGTCCAGCTCCTATTACCGGATCGGCAAAGAGTGGTAAAGTTTATTTAGCCGCATATACGAGTTCTTATACACCAGCTGAGTTTACAATAAAGAATCCAACTCTTTACAGCATACAAGGTGTATGGGTCACTAACAGCACATACGCATATAATAGTATGACGGTGGGAGATAGTTATGCTACAAAATTCAGTAAGGGAAGTTGGTATAAATTAACAGCAACAGGATATGACAAAAATAACGCCGAAGTTGGTACCAGTGAAGTCTATTTAGCCAATTACAGCAGTGACAATGATAAGCCTGTAAATAAATGGATCTGGTTTGATTTAAGTGAACTAAGTGAAGCTGTAAGATTTCAATTTGATTTAAGCTCTACTGATAATGGAAACTATGGCATGAATACAGCCGCCTATTTTTGCATGGATGATGTAACTCTCACTCTAAGACCGATTTCCTCTGGAATATGATTGTTTTAAAAAACATAAAATAATAGAATGGAATCGAGACACATACAGTCATCAAAGCCGACGAGAATATACCTTCTCTGAATAATTGCGCTATGCATTAGCGCAATTATTATGTTATTCCAAATAAATAGCGCCTTTCACGAAAAATATTTTCGATTAATTTACAGATGAGAAAGCATACTAGTTCAGCGCGGTTAATTAACTAGTTAACCGTGGTGAACTAGTTAATTAACCACGCTGAACTAGTTAATTCACCAAACCCCTCTCAGAAAGCCTGTAGAGGCGGTTATAAATACCAACAAACATCAGAGAAATAGGAAAGAGGAAAGGCCAGATATCTTCCAACTGAATTGCCAGATGAGCAATAATTACGTAATTGCTCCAAAAGACCTCGGCGTTTTTTTAAAAGACCTAAGTGTTTTCCAAAAACATTTAGGTCTTTTTATTCATTACGAACTGTTACTAAAACGATTCTATACTACCCCACTTGCCAAGTAAGCACAAAATCCGGATGGAGAAGATAATGAATCAGAAACTCCTTCTGAGCATCGGTGCGGAACTCTTGCACACGAAACTCACCGGAACATTCTGTCTGGAAAGGATAAACACGAAGATGCTTCCTGAAATCAACTTCTGTCATTTCCATGCACTTGAACATCACCTCCTTAGCCGACCAATGTAGAAGCAATGACCAAGTTTCCACACCCTTATAGAGTGAAATCGGTTCATCCTCACGCATATACTTATGTGCAACTTTGTGTACCCGCTCTCCGTATTGCTCAATATCAATGCCTGTTGGAGACTTACTAACGATAACAGCCACATACCCACGGGTATGGGATATACTGATAAAATAAGAGTAATCAGCCAGATAAGGTTTACCATTAGGCTCATAGCAGATCTCTTTCTCTTCACCCAGAAGGGTATAAAGCAAAATGCGAACGGAAAGCCACTCCAAACGGCGATGCGCAGAGGTGAAACGAGTTAGCATGCTTTCGTATTTCTCACAATGAGGAAACAACGCAAGAAGCTGATCAATAGATTCGTATGTTTTCCAAACTCCCCATTGATAAGAATCCTCTTTATGTTGCATAAGCATCGCCATAGCGACAAGCCTATCAGGCTATAAAGATGATAAGTAGTAAAAGCAGAACGGCAAATATGCCCATGAACAAATGATACTTTTGCTTAATATTAAGATTCATTGATTGAGAACTTTACTTTAAGTATTCTACGACTGTCCATAGCTAGGACTTCAAATTCATAATTTAGAAAAGATACTTTTTCATGAAGTGCCGGAAACTCGCCTTTTATCTCGAGCAACAATCCGGCCAATGTATCGGAATCACCCGCTACTTTCACAAAATCGTCTTCATCCCTGTTGATTATCTTATAGAAATCGGTTAACTGAGTCTTTGCTTCAAACACCCAGGTATGATCATTAAGAACGACATAAGTCTTCTCTTCATCATCGTATTCATCATTTATTTCTCCGACTATCTCCTCGATAATATCTTCCATGGTCACAATACCGGAGTTCCCTCCAAATTCATCGACCACAATGGCTATGTGAATCTTGTTCGCTTGAAAGTCTCGCAACAAATCATCAATCATCTTTGTTTCGGGCACAAAATAAGCCGGACGTATAAGTGATTGCCAACGAAAATTATCTCCTTTATTGATATGCGGCAGCAAGTCTTTAATGTAAAGTATACCCTTTATATTATCACGAGAGCCCGAATAAACAGGGATCCGTGAATAAGCATTTTCAACAATGCATTGCAATACCTCTTTAAAAGTAACACGAATATCAAGGTCCGTCACATCTAAGCGCGAAGTCATAACTTCCTTAGCTGTTTCTCCACCAAAACGTATAATACCTTCAAGAATTCTATTTTCTTCAGATATCTCGGCTTTGTCTGTTAACTCTAAAGCATGAGATAGTTCATCAACGGATATATTACGGCTTTTACGCACAAAGTATTTATTCAAAAAGCCGGTGGAACTGACTAATACGGAAGCGATCGGATAAAACAGCGTTCGAAGCATCCAGATACCTGGAGCAGCAAAACGACAAAAAGTTAATATCTTCTGAGCGGAATAGATTTTAGGCATTATCTCACCAAACAGTAGTAATAGAAAGGTGAGCACAACAGTCAGAACCAAAAATTCAAGAAATGGAGTACTAAATTCAAAACTATCCATAAAGAAGAAGTTGCACAGCATGATGATGGTCACATTCACAAAATTGTTGCTAATAAGAATAGTAGCCAACAAGCGTTGTGAATTACCTAACAAGTCACTGATTTTTTCGTCTGACGGATGATTACGCTCTTCAATGCTATGTAAATCAGAAGGCGATAGAGAGAAGAAAGCTATTTCTGAAGCTGAAGCAAAGCCCGAAACAACGAGTAGCAAGCCGGCTAAAATAATAGCCACAATTGCAGATAAAGAAGGATAGTGTACGGTTACACCGCTAAAAACATTTGCCAGTTGGCATAAATAGGCGTCTGGGTCCAAAGAATTTGGTTTTAGTTTAACAATAGAGTCAGTTGAAGAACGAAAATAGACAAGGAGCATAGCTGAATCGTAAAAGCACAATACTTTTCGTTCTATTTTCGATCTCCAACTTTATATTTTAAAATGGCAAATCGTCTGCCAGATTATCTTGTACAGGAGTAGGAGCCACTTGAGGCTGTTGTGTTTGCACTGTTGAAGGAGGAGCTGCTTGCGGAGCCGGAGAATAAGCGCCCGTAGCTTGTCCGGTAGCTTTGGGCGTAAGCATTTCCATGCTATCAACAAAAATCTCGGTAACATAACGTTTTACGCCTGCTTGATCATCATAAGAACGTGTTCTTATTTTTCCTTCAACATAAAGTTTATCACCTTTATGAATGTATTTTTCGGCTGTTTCTGCCAGTCCGCGCCACAAAACGAGGTTGTGCCATTCCGTTTTTTCAGGCACCTGAGTGCCATTAGCCAAGGTATACGCACGATCAGAGGTTGCTAAAGAAAAGCTAGCCACGGCAATACCTGTATCAAGATATCTCACTTCAGGGTCCTTACCTACATTTCCTAACAAAATCACTTTATTTACTGACATAGTTTCTTTTTTTAAAAGTTAATGGTTCGTTCAAACCATAATGATTACGTTTCGCTGCCAAAATTAAACAGAATAACAACATCATGCAAGAATCAAAGCAACTTTTACAGATATTTTTCAAAGAAAATATGTACCAAGCGAGAAACAGCATACCTATCCAATTCTTCTTTCCTCACCTTCATGTATTTTGAAAAAGACTGTGAACTATCCGGCAAAATCACTTCGTAGAAGTTTGCATAAATCACCCTGTGCGAAAGTACATGTTTCACATCCCGACAAACAAGGCGAATGACAGGAGATTCTCCCAAACAAAAAAGATCACGCAGTTGGTCTAAAGCAAGAAAATCTTCTTCCGTAAGTGAACAAGAGGATTCAATTAAGGGCAGTTCGAACAAATTCTTCCAGATATCATTATCAGTGCGTTTATGAATAAAAGTAAAGTCGCCCATACTCACATACATATAATTAAAGTAGCGATTGGTAGTTTTCGTCTTATGCTGTTTCACAGGTAAAAGTCCGACCTGCCCTTTTGATAAAGCAACACAACTATCGGATAACGGACAACGGGCACAGTCTGGAGCAGAAGGAGTACATTGGATAGCACCAAAATCCATAATTGCTTGATTATAAAGAGCCGGACGCTTTTTATCCAACAGATCAGCAGCAAAAGCAGCAAAAAGTTTCTTTCCCTGTGTAGAATCAATCGGTGTATCAATGCCTAGATAGCGCGACAACACCCGATAAACATTGCCGTCTACCACCGCACAAGGCATATTATAAGCAAAGGAACAGATTGCAGCAGCTGTATATTCGCCCACCCCTTTTAAAGCTAGTACTTCGGAATAAGTAGTAGGAAAAACACCATTTATGCTTTTAGCAGCAGCATGCAGATTGCGGGCGCGAGAATAATAGCCTAACCCCTGCCAATATTTTAGAACCTCATCTTCATCGGCTTTAGCCAAGATACCAACAGAAGGAAAACGCTCAATAAATCGAAGAAAATAATTATATCCTTGTGCCACCCTCGTTTGTTGCAATATTATTTCTGAAATCCAAATTATATACGGGTCTGTGGTATCTCTCCACGGGAGGTCTCGTTTGCACGTTTCGTACCAACTTATTAACCTATTGCTAAATTGACTGTTCATCTGTTCCTTGAAAGTAATATAAATTACGAAACCCAAAAGTAGCTATTTTTAGCCATAAATAATCTATTGTTAACCGACTAACAGACTTTTTTATAAAAATGTTCAGCAGATATTTTTTTAGCAACCTAAAAATCTATATATTTGCATTCCCAAAATCCGGAGAGGAGTTCACGACGGAATATAGTAATAATATTTTTTAAGAAAAAAATGACTAAGGCAGATATTGTAAGCGAAATCGCGAAGAATACCGGTATTGATAAGACAACAGTTCTCATAACGATTGAAGCGTTTATGGAAGCAGTAAAAGTTTCTTTGGTAAAAGAAGAGAATGTCTACCTTCGGGGATTTGGAAGTTTTGTCGTAAAGAAAAGAGCTGAGAAGACAGCTCGTAACATCTCGAAGAACACTACGATCATCATTCCGGAACATAACATACCGGCATTCAGACCTGCAAAAGAATTATCTGTAGCAGTTCAAAAATAGCAATAAATTAAGAATATTAACCCAATAAAATGTAGAAGCTATGCCAAGCGGAAAAAAGAAGAAAAGACATAAGATGTCTACGCACAAGCGTAAGAAAAGACTAAGAAAGAACAGACATAAAAGCAAAAAATGATTTTTTAGTCTGCTGGACAGAAATAAAGAACAAACTTGCAAAGCTAATCTCTTTCAAGTTTGTTCTTTGTTTAAAGACGCTAACCATGAACAAATAATTAAATTAAACGTTCATTTTTTAAATAAATAATATAGGAAACAGTAGTGACAAGCGAACTAGTAGTAGACGTACAACCCAAAGAAGTATCTATAGCCTTACTTGAAGACAAAAGTTTGGTTGAACTTCAAAGCGAAGGAAGAAATATATCTTTCTCTGTGGGTAATATGTATTTAGGCCGCATTAAGAAGTTAATGCCGGGATTAAATGCCTGCTTTGTGGATGTTGGTTACGAGAAAGATGCTTTCCTTCATTATTTAGACCTAGGACCTCAATTTAACTCACTCGAAAAGTACGTAAAGCAAACCTTAAGCGACAAAAAAAAGCTTGCTCCAATTACCAAAGCAACCATACTTCCCGATCTCGAAAAAGATGGCACTATAGCCAATCTACTAAAGGTGGGACAAGAAGTAGTGGTGCAAATAGTTAAGGAACCTATTTCAACTAAAGGGCCAAGGCTTACCTCCGAAATTTCGTTCGCAGGAAGATACTTGGTATTAATTCCTTTTAATGATAAGGTTTCTGTATCTCAAAAAATTAAATCGGGAGAAGAACGAGCCCGCCTGAAGCAGTTACTAATGAGCATAAAACCGAAAAATTTCGGAGTGATTGTTCGTACTGTAGCAGAAGGAAAGCGCGTTGCCGAACTCGACGGAGAGCTTAAAGTTCTGTTAAAACATTGGGAAGAGAGCATTACCAAAGTGCAAAAGGCAACCAAGTTTCCGACACTTATTTACGAGGAAACAAGCCGTGCCGTCGCTTTGTTGCGAGATCTATTCAATCCTTCTTTCGAAAACATCTTCGTCAACAATGAAGCTGTGTATAACGAAATAAGAGATTACGTAGCTTTGATCGCACCAGAACGTGAAAACCTTGTAAAACTATACAAGGGACAGCTTCCTCTTTATGACAATTTCGGTATCACCAAACAAATTAAATCGTCATTTGGCAAAACCATTTCTTACAAGAGTGGAGCCTATCTGATCATTGAGCACACCGAGGCGCTTCACGTTGTAGACGTGAACAGCGGTAACCGCACCAAGAATGCTAATGGACAGGAAGGAAACGCTCTTGAAGTCAATATGGGAGCAGCCGATGAGCTAGCTCGTCAATTGCGATTAAGAGATATGGGTGGTATCATCGTCATTGACTTCATCGATATGAATGAAGCTGAAAATCGTCAAAAGCTTTACGAACGAATGTGTGCCAACATGCAGAAGGACAGGGCGAGACACAACATCTTGCCTCTAAGTAAATTCGGGTTAATGCAGATTACCCGTCAACGGGTTCGTCCGGCAATGGACGTCAATACCCTTGAGACCTGTCCTACTTGCTTTGGAAAAGGTACCATTAAATCCTCTATCCTCTTTACTGATACTTTAGAGAGTAAAATTGAATATCTGGTCTATAAATTGAAGGTTAAGAAATTCTCATTACACATCCACCCGTACATTGCTGCATACGTAAACCAGGGATTTGTTTCACTGAAACGTAAATGGCAAATGAAGTATGGGCTCGGTATCAAGATCATCCCCAATCAGAAATTAGCTTTCCTGGAATATATATTCTATGATTCCAATGGAGAAGAAATTGACATGAAGGAAGAAATTGAAATTAAATAAAAAGAAGGCTGCCATTGAAAAAGATGAGCAGCCTTCTTTTTTATTCTATTCACAAAGACAGAGAACAAAGCTGTGCATAAATAAAACAAATAAGCTCTTTTCAGAAGAAGTAAGATCTTTTCTCTTTGTCAATACAAAAATAAACGGAGAAACATTTATATTTGTAATCGGAAAATAAACATAGAATGAGAATACTATACTACATTTACCAAATTTGTATTGCATTGCCTGTTTTAGTTATACTCACCATTATTACAGCAGTAGTAACCACCATCGGTTCACTATTGGGAGGCGCACATATCTGGGGGTACTATCCCGGCAAAATCTGGTCACAATTGATTTGTCATTTCTTATTAATATCAGTAGAGGTTCATGGACGTGAAAGACTACATAAACGAACTTCGTATGTATTTGTGCCCAATCATCAAGGAGCCTTCGATATTTTTCTAATCTATGGATTTCTTGGACGAAATTTTAAGTGGATGATGAAAAAGAGTTTAAGAAAGATTCCGCTTGTGGGGAAAGCTTGCCAGAGCGCAGGACATATTTTCGTTGACCGTTCCGGACCTAAAAAAGTATTAGAAACCATTCATAAAGCCAAAAAGTCATTAACAGATGGCGTTTCTCTTGTTGTCTTCCCGGAAGGAGCACGCACTTTTACAGGTCACATGGGGTATTTCAAGAAAGGTGCTTTTCAGTTAGCGGATGATTTACAACTCCCCGTTGTACCGGTAACCATTGACGGCTCTTTTGAAATATTACCACGTACAGGGAAATGGATCCATCGCCACCGCATGATACTCACCATACATGAGCCCATTTTTCCGAAAAGCAAGGGTCTCGAAAATATCAAAGCAACTATGAATGAAGCGTATACCGCTGTAGAAAGTGGCTTACCTGAAGAATACAAAGGAATGGTGCGTAATGAAGATCAGGATTAAAAGCTCAATTAAGGATGTATAGACGCATTCTGCTCCATACGATGACGCTCTTCGAGCAGCTGCATGTTTTCTTGTGCTTTTGTAAGAAACTCTTTCACCATTTTATTATCTTTGAAAGTTGAAGGCGCATCTTTCACAAGATCTTCTATCTGTGGAGTCATAAGAGGATAAGGTAAGTTGCTACAAAGCATCATAAAGACACTTGGTCCAAGAATATTCTCGTAATTGTCAGAAATAAACTTCTTAACGTATGCATTCATCTCATTGGCTAAAGCCTCACCTTCTTTATTTAGCTCTTCATGAATATCGGATAAGTTCGCTCCATCCATAACCATTCTAGCTTCTTTGCGCTCCAAATCCTCTATTCTAAGATCCATCGCATTCTTTTTATCAATAAACTCATAAAGAGCATCATTCAAAGGCGTACCTTTGGCGATCATCTGTGTATCATCAATAGAAATAGTGATGGCCCCACTTTCAAGGACCAGAGGCATAATACTTTCATCATCCATATACAAAGTCACCATCAGAACCGAATCGACAGGGCCTTTCATGGTAAATAAACCATGAATGACTTCCGCAGAATCAATAGAAATCCATTCGCCATTTTGAAGTACTTTCAGGAAAAGTTTTTTCCCATCAAGACTTGTCACGGACGAAGTACCTTCTATTTTATACTTACTTCCACAAGAAGTAAGAGACAAAAGCAAAAATAAAAGAAAAAAAAGTCTATTCACATTCATCCAATTTACATATTACAAGCCATGAATTAGGAGTAGCATTCTGATAGAGATGCTAACAACCACGACTCAAAGCCTTTCAATGGTTCTGATGACAAAGTTACAATCAAATCCCAATGAAAAGAAACATTTTATTAATATTTAAAATTTGTAAGACTTATTTCTTTAATAAACCTTATAAACAGCCAAGTCAGACCGTTTTTTTCGATTAGTTTACCTAAATTTGCATATTAGTGCCTCTACAAAGGCAAGATTAATAGTGTAACGAATGCAATAGATAGCCAAATATTAAACAATTATGCTAAAATAGATGCCTCAAACCCTTTTACTCCACTCGCAAAACCAAGATTATAATTCATAAATATATAATTAAATTAAACTCATGAACAAATTAAAACTCTATTTGCTAGTGTTAGTCGCCTCAATGGCTTGCTCCGCCAAAGCGGACGAGGGCATGTGGTTACTGCAAATGATGCAGCAACAAAATTCCATTGACATGATGAAGAAACAAGGTTTGAAGCTAAATGCTGCAGACTTGTACAATCCCAACGGTGTATCACTGAAAGATGCAGTCGGCATTTTCGGAAGAGGATGCACGGGAGAAGTTATTTCGGCTGAAGGATTGGTTTTAACAAATCACCACTGTGGCTACGGCTCCATTCAACAACATAGTTCAGTGGAACATGATTACCTGACCGATGGCTTTTGGGCTACATCCAGAGACAAAGAACTGGTTACACCGGGATTAACCTTCACGTTCATCGAAAGAATAGAAGATATCACCGACATTGTGAATGCCAAAATAGCTGCTAAAGAAATCACTGTAACCAAATCGTTTACCGGCCAATTCTTAAACTCATTGGCACAAGAACTTTATAGCAAAAGTGACCTGAAAGGGAAAAAAGGCATTGTTCCGCAAGCCTTACCATTCTATGCCGGAAACAAATTTTATATGTTCTATAAGAAAGTATACTCGGATGTTCGTATGGTTGCAGCTCCTCCTTCGTCAGTAGGAAAGTTTGGTGGTGAAACGGATAACTGGATGTGGCCACGTCATACAGGTGACTTCTCTATGTTCCGCATTTACGCCGATGCAAACGGTGAGCCTGCTGATTACAGTCCCGAGAATATTCCCTTAAAGACAAAGAAACACCTGCCTATCAACATCAAGGGCCTGAAAGAAGGTGATTATGCCATGATCATGGGCTTCCCGGGGAGCACAAGTCGTTACCTTACCGTATCTGAGGTAAAAGAACGTATGGACGCTACCAACTCTCCACGCATTCGCATACGGGGTGTTCGTCAAGATGTGTTGATCAAAGAAATGAACGCCAGCGACAAAGTACGCATCCAATATGCCAGCAAATATGCCGGTTCATCTAATTATTGGAAGAACTCTATCGGTATGAACAAAGCCATCATAGACAATGATGTGTTAGGAGCTAAAGCTGATCAGGAAAGCAAGTTTGCCGCATTTGCTAAAGAGCAAAACAACGAAGATTACGCTAAAGCTGTGAAAGAAATTGATGAAGCTGTAGCAAAAACATCTCCGTTAAAATACCAACGTACTTGCCTTATCGAAGCATTCTTAAACGGCATCGAGTTTGGAATAAATCACACCATGTTCGATAGCATGAAAGAGGCCATCACAAAAAAGAATACAGCGAAAGTAGATTCTTTAAAAGGAGACTTCAAAAAAATGTACGAGCGCATCCACAACAAAGATTATGATCACGAAGTAGATCGCAAAGTAGCCAAAGCATTATTCCCACTCTATGCTGAAATGATTCCTGCCGAACAACGTCCGGATATCTACCTCTTCATCGAAAAAGAATATAAAGGAGATTATGCCAAGTTTGTTGATGATATGTACAATAACTCCATCATGGCCAACGAACAAAACTTGGAGAAATTCTTGAAAAAGCCTACCGAGAAAGCATTGGATGCTGATCTTTGCAACCGTTACTACCGTTCAGCCTACAATAAGTATCTGGAGTTGAATAAAGAACTTGCTCCTATGGCAGACGAACTCGACTTGGTACACAAGACGTATGTGCGTGGACTGGGTGAAATGAAAGCTCCTGTGCCTTCCTATCCGGATGCCAACTTCACAATCCGTCTGACTTATGGTAACGTAAAGGCTTACAGTCCCAGAGATGCTGTTCACTACAAATATTATACGACCACAAACGGTATTCTCGAAAAAGAAAATCCTGAAGACCGTGAATTTGTAGTACCGGCCAAATTGAAAGAATTGATTGAGAAAAAAGACTTCGGACGCTATGCATTGCCTAACGGTGAAATGCCCGTATGCTTTCTTACAACCAACGACATCACAGGTGGTAACTCAGGTAGCCCTGTCATTAATGAAAACGGTGAATTGATTGGCTGTGCCTTCGATGGTAACTGGGAATCGCTAAGCGGTGACATTAACTTCAATAATGAGCTGCAACGTTGCATTAATCTGGACATCCGCTATGTGCTTTTCGTTCTCGACAAATTGGGCAATTGCGGACATTTGATTAATGAAATGACTATTGTAGAATAAAAGTGAGACAGATCCCTATGATGATGAAGAAGATTCTATTCACCCTAGCCCTCTCTTTTACCGCCTTGTTTCAAGCCACAGCCGACGAAGGTATGTGGATGCTGACCGATCTGAAGCAACAAAATGCGGTAGCGATGATGGAGTTAGGGCTGGAAATTCCTATTGATCAGGTATACAATCCAAACGGCATCTCACTAAAAGATGCCGTGGTTCACTTTGGTGGAGGGTGCACAGCTGAAGTTATTTCGGCTGAAGGTCTTGTCCTCACCAACCACCATTGCGGCTACGGAGCCATACAACAGCAAAGTAGTGTAGAACATGATTACCTAATCAACGGATTCTGGGCAATGAACCGTAGCGAAGAATTGCCTTGCAAAGACCTGACTGTAACTTTCATTGATAAGATTCTTGATGTAACGACTTACGTCAACGAGCAACTCAAGAAAGACGATGATCCCAACGGAACAAACTACTTGTCGCCCAAATATCTGGAAAAAGTAGCCGATCGTTTCGCTAAAGAGCAAAAGATAGAAGTTACTCCTGCCACCAAACTTGAACTGAAAGTTTTTTATGGAGGCAACAAGTATTATTTGTTTATTAAAACCATCTATAGTGACATCCGTATGGTGGGTGCCCCTCCTTCGTCTGTTGGTAAGTTTGGTGCTGATACAGACAATTGGATGTGGCCACGTCACACAGGAGATTTCTCTCTGTTCCGTATCTATGCAGATAAAAATGGTAAACCGGCAGCATACTCAAAAGAGAACGTGCCATTGCAAGTAAAAAAGCATCTCACCATCAGTCTGGCTGGCGTACAAGAAGGTGACTTTACTTTCGTTATGGGATTTCCCGGACGCAACTGGCGCTATATGATCTCCGATGAAGTGGAAGAGCGCATGCAAACGACTAATTTCATGCGTCATCATGTCCGCCAAGTTCGACAGGAAGCCCTCATGGAACAGATGCAGAAAGATCCGGCTGTGCGCATTCACTATGCCAGCAAATATGCTTCCTCTGCCAATTATTGGAAAAATGCTATTGGCATGAACGAAGGACTTGTTCGTCTGAAAGTGCTTGATACGAAACGTGCGCAACAAGAGCAGCTCCTAGCCCGTGGACAAAAGAAGGGAGATGATTCGTATCAAAAAGCTTTCGATGAAATACGCTCCATCGTAGCCCACCGCCGTGATGCGATGTATCATCAGCAAGCCATTGGCGAAGCGTTGGTCACTGCACTCGATTTCATGCAGATACCTTCAACCAAAGCTCTATCCGAAGCACTGCGACTTAAGAATGATACAACAATAAAAGAAGAAACCGCCAAATTAAAAGAAGATGCCGAGAAGTACTTCGCATCCGTTTCTTTTCCTGAAGTGGAACGGATAGTAGGAAAGAAAATGTTGCAAACTTATGCAAGCTACATCCCGGAAGAACAGCGAATCAGTATTTTCAGCGCTATAGCCAAACATTTCAAAGGCAATAGTAATGCATTTATCGATGCATGCTTCTCAAGTTCTATCTTCGGTTCAAAAGAAAACTTTGATAAGTTTATCAGCCGTCCTTCTGTTAAAGCATTAAACAAAGACTGGATGATACTTTTCAAACAATCTATTGCCGAAGGAACATACCAAACAACTCTGGCAATGAAAGAAGCCAACGAAAATTATGATGCTGCTCACAAAGTATGGGTAAAAGGCATGATGGACATGAAACAAGAAGCAGGACAACCAATCTATCCTGATGCCAACTCCACACTCAGGCTTACGTATGGGAAAGTGCTTTCTTATCAACCGGCAGACGGAGTGAAATACGATTATTACACCACCTTACGAGGCGTAATGGAGAAAGAAGATCCAAACAACTGGGAGTTCGTAGTACCAGCCAAATTGAAGCAACTCTACGAAAGCAAAGACTTTGGCCGCTATGCCATGCAGAATGGCGAGATGCCAGTCTGCTTCATCGTGAACACCGACAACACTGGAGGGAATTCCGGTAGTCCGGTATTCAACGGCAAAGGCGAACTCATAGGAACCGGCTTTGACCGAAACTATGAAGGTCTTACGGGCGATATCGCATTTCGCCCCTCATCGCAACGAGCTGCTTGCGTAGACATCCGTTATACTCTATTCATTATAGAAAAGTATGCCGGTGCTTCACATATCATCAACGAGCTGACGATCAGTAAATAAATAGCTATCTGAGTGGGGGATTAAACAAAATCCTCCACCAGATACATTTCATCCATCAGTTCTTCCATTAATTCTTGCAAGTTACTGATCGCTTCTTCAGGCGAGTCGCCATAAGCATTGCATTGCATATTATTGGACAGCCAAGCAAAATAGCCACCGTCCGATGTACGTTCAAGTACATATTCGTCTCTGTTCAGTTTCATATAGATAAGTATTTAGTAAAATTCGGCAATGTAATTACCGATTGAGAATTCGTTAATGTTTCCAACTCATTTACTATTAAGCGCTCACTGCTGCGAGCCCAGTACATAAAATCGCGATTAGGCACATATCCATCCGAGAAGCGAAGTAGCGGTTCTATCTTAAAGGAATCGGAGACAATGCCTGCTCCCGCCCTTTGCGCATCATACGCATTACAATCTTGTTCAATGTGTGCAGGCACCATCAATACGGGTTTTCCTAAGTACATCGCCTCACAAATAGATTCAAATCCAGCTGTGCTGGCATAAGCACGGCAGCCAGCCATATAAGTTAAGAATTTCACATCATCAATTTGATGAAAATGTAATGTCTCGTCCACTTTCGTCACTTCTGCGGCATCCGATTTATCCCAAAAGAAATGCATAGGTACATCCGGATACAATTCATGAAAGTCATGCACACTATCTGCAAACCCGGAATTCACCATGTAACCATGCACGTAACTACCGCTTTCAGGTTGCAGAGTCGTAATTTCCCTACGGAGCAATGGTGGTACTACAGCCACTTTATTTTCGACATCCTCCTCCATCTCACGAAACGAAAGAGCCAAGCGCTTCATCGTTCCAATGCTGGTCAGTCGGGTAAAAAAGCGAAGCATAGCCAGTTGAGTGCTGCTTTTCCTAGGGAACTCAAACTCTTTATGCAGAAACAAATATTGATGACCGATACAAACATAAGGGGCAGAAGGGCGAAAAAGAGCGTATGTGAGTCCGGTAAGTAGTTCGTAGAAGTTGATAACCACTTCCGCCCCTGTATCTTTGATTCTTCGATTAATATAATACATACTTCGTAAATATTCCGGTGTCTTAGCCACATTATAAGCCAAACTCTTCGTCATGCTAGCCCGTTTATTAGCCTGCGTAGGCAAAAAATTAGGACTGACGAAACGTTTCACAGGAGCCTTAATACTTCGATTAAAGAAACCCGGCAGAGTCCGCGAGGAACTTTTTCCTACGAGCACTTCCACTACTTCGTGCCCGTTACGCAATAACATATCTTCCAGCGTGATGGCCTGGGTAAAATGTCCCCTGCCCTCTCCTTGTACAATAAATAAGAATTTCATGATGCTATAGTTATTTGTAAAGGTTCTTGCAACACCTCCTCCTCCTCAACCTTGTTGAGAAGCATTTGGTCAAAATAGCGTACCGTCCAGTTACCTTCTTCATCTTCGGTCAGTGCAGAGAGTGTTTCCACCCAGTCACCCGAATTAAGATAATGAATGCCATCATAATACGTATTTGCAGGATGGTGAATATGTCCGCAAATCACACCGTCACACTTCTTTGCACGGGCTAGTTGCACCAATTCAGTTTCATAATCACAGATATAAGAAACGGCTGATTTTACTTTGTTCTTTATTGACTGCGAAAGCGAGTAGTAAGGTTTTCCCTGTTTCATTCTGCGGGTATTATAAACCTTGTTGAGCCACAGAAGAAAAGAGTATCCGGTATCTCCAAGCATCGCCAGCCATTTCATTTGTGTAGTGACGGTATCGAATATATCACCATGTGTAATATAATAACGTTTTCCATGAGTTTCGTAAATGCAATCTTTCACAATCTTCACATTATAAAAGTTCAATGGAGCCAAAGCATCCAGAAAATCATCATGATTGCCTCGCACATAAATCACTTCCGTACCAAATTTCTCCATCATCTTCATTATAACCTTGAAAAAATCAGTATGTTTGGGTTTCCATTTGTGCAGACCTGTTTTTTGCAAATGCCAACCATCAATAATGTCACCGTTCAATATCAGTCGATCACAATTTATCGATTTTAAGAAGCTGCTCACTTCTTCGGTTTTTGAATGTGGCGACCCCAGATGTATGTCCGAAAGAACCACAGTAGGATAATACGTGCGTAAATGCATAATCTTTTTTATTATTGTTATGCAAAAATCACATTTTAAGATTACAAGATGATGACTATTACATTACTTTCCTATGAACAATACTTCAATTTGAACGTTTTTATTTCAAAACAAGATACTTCGTTAGTAGCCCAAAAAGGTTGGTTAAATTATTAAAACAATAATAAAAATGGAAAAGTTTGAAACATTAATAAAATCAAAAAGCCCTGTCCTGATAGATTTCTTTGCTGAATGGTGTGGCCCTTGCAAGACGATGAAGCCTGTTCTTGAGGAAGTTAAAGGGCAATTGGGAGAGAAAGCACGCATCGTAAAAATAGATGTGGATAAGTTTGAAGAGTTAGCCGATAAATATCGTATTCAGTCCGTACCTACTTTCATTCTGTTTAAAAATGGAGAATCTTTGTGGAGGCATTCAGGTATGATTCAAGGCAAAGAACTAAAAGAAGTTATTGAACAATATATTTAAAAAAATGAAAAGATCGCTTATTACATTTATTATTGCTATGATAGCAGGCTTCTCTTTCGCAGCAGAACATCAAGAGAAAGATCGAGAAAAAGAGAACAAAAAAGAATCTCAAGATGGTGAAGTCGTCGTTATGAACAAAGCCCTATTCATCAGCGAAGTGTTCGATTTTGAAAAATCGCCTGAGTGGAAATACACAGGCAACAAACCCGCCATCATCGACTTATACGCCGATTGGTGTCCCCCTTGTCGTGCCATTGCCCCCATCATGAAAAGTATGGCCAAAGAGTATGCCGGCAAAATAGTGATATACAAAGTGAATGTAGACAACGAAAAAGAGCTTGCTTCCTTCTTTCAGGCAACAAGCATTCCACTAGTAGTTTATATTCCGGTAAAAGGAGAACCGCAATTCTTTCGCGGAGCGGCAGACAAAGCAACGTATAAGAAAGCGATTGACGAATTCTTACTGAAAACCGAATAAAGAATCACCGTTAAACCCAATAAACCCCATTCATCTCTCAAATAGTTACCGGCATTCATCCTGAAGAGGATGGATGCCGGTGCAGTTTAAGTTATCAGCGGATAAATAAACCTTGTCGTATTTATAGTTCAACTGCTGATAAATCTGTAAATGCTTTCTCAAAATCACGTTCTGCCGCCAATGCTTGGTTTACCGTATCGTAATATAACCCGATTTCTACAATATAATCCAATAGAGAAATCTCGCCTGCGTTCAAGGCTTTGATTAACAGATTTGTATTATTGAGTGCCACAAGAGATTTCCGATATCCGATAGCTGTCTCTTGTAATCCGGTAGCGCGCATATACAACTTCTTTAGCTGATCGTAAAATTGTTGCTTACTCTCCGTCTGCTTAGCTTCGGCAGCTATTACACCAGCTTTTGCCAGCTTTATCCGGTTCTTATTTTCCCATAAAGGAATAGAGATGCCAAGTGTAATCCCCTGATACTTTTGTCCGAAAGTCTTTTCCTGCATATAACCTGCCGAAAAAGCAGGAAGCCCCATTGCTCTGTTTAGCTTCACCTCATTTTTACTCACTGCAATTTGCTGTTTCACATATTGCAATACAGGATTCTTTTGCTCAGCAGAGAGATACCAGTCCTCAAAATTAGCAGGTAGCGGAACTACATTATATTCATTATTACCAAATAAAACATCTATTCCACCATTCAGGCGTTTTAAATCCAATAAAAGAGTTTTTCGTTCCACCTCCACTCGTGACATTTCTCCCCTGACAGTAGAGAGATTCAATTGGCTCTTATTATATTCCAACACATTCGCATCTCCTCGATCCAACCGTTCCTTATATGCATCCGAAATGGTTTGAGCATGTTGAAGCCGGATATCAAGTTCCTGCTTCAAGGCATTATAATAAGTCAGCTCAATGCAATATTGCTTGGCTTCAAGAAGAATCTTAATCCGGTCTGATTTGTATTGAAGTTCTACTAATTGATTCTTATTCTCAGCCATCCGGCTTTTCATTCCGGTAATAGTAGGAATATCAAACATCTGTTTAACACTGAAATCTTTTCGGCTCCCCACATTAGTAGGACTACCCCACATATAGTTAAATTCCAGTTCAGGATTAGACAGGAAGATACCCGTCTTATTTCCTAAACTTTGTACTTTTACGTCTTCCCTCAATGTTTTCAGGGTGGCGTTATTCTCTTCAATAGATGTCAAGACACCCTTTAAACTATTTTCATTTTGGGCAAAGAGCGATACACTTGCCAGCAATGCCACGAGATATATTATGATTCTCATTGTTGTTCTTCTTCTATGATTTCTATTTTCTTTTCTTGTTTACGGCTCATGTACAGATACATGATAGGAATTATAAATCCATTCAACAGGGTTGAACTCAACAATCCGCCCAATATAACTTTTGCCATCGGACTTTGTATCTCATTACCAGGTAATTCTCCTCCTAATGCTAATGGTATTAAAGCAAGACCTGATGATAGTGCTGTCATTAAAATGGGATTAAGTCGATCCAATGAGCCATGCATGACACTTTCTTGTGCAGACATGCCTGAAGCACGCAAGCTATTATATCTATCTACAAGGAGCATTCCATTTCGGGTAGCTATACCAAACAAAGAGATAAATCCGATAATAGCAGGAATACTCATAATACCACTGGTAATATAAATACTAATTACTCCACCAATCAGAGCCAACGGTAAGTTCAGCAATATAACCAATGATTGGGTGATGCTCTTGAACTCTTTGAAAAGTAGCAAAAAGATTATCAAGATAGAGAACATCGAAGTAATCAGTATAATCCTCGAAGCAGCCTGTTCACTTTCAAACTGTCCTCCATATTCTACATGGTAACCTTCCGGCAAATGGATTTCAGTGTCTATTTTTGTCTTGATATCATTCACTACACCTCTTAAATCTCGTCCGTCCACATTAGCAGAAATGACAATTTTACGAACTACATTTTCACGGTTAATCGTATTAGGCCCGGTGGAAGAAACAATATTAGCGATGTTCTCCAATGGTACTTTTCTCCCATTGGCATCCACTATCAGTTTTTTTATCCGTTCTACGCTCTCCCGACTAGCATCATTCACCTTCACCGTCAGATCAAAAGCCCGGTTCTCTTCATACACCTGAGATACAACTTCACCGCCTAACATGACATTTACGATATCGGCAAACTGCGGAAGAGTAACACCGTACTTAGCCAGCATCTCGCGTTTCGGCTCTATTTTAAGCTGTGGGCGTTCTACCTGTTGCTCCACATTCAAGTCGGCAATACCTTCCACATTCTGAATAGAAGCTTTTATTTGATTTCCGATTTCGTACATCCGATTCAAATCCGAACCAAACAACTTGATAGCAATATTTGCTCTTGTACCTGATAACATGGCATCAATACGGTGCGTAATAGGTGCTCCAATCTCAAGGTTTACACCTGACACGACTTTCATCTTTTCCCGAATTTCAGCGACCACTTCATCTTTTGAACGTTTATCCAAAACGAAAGGAGCTTCAATCTCCGATGTATTAACTCCTAGAGCATGTTCATCCAATTCGGCACGTCCTGTTTTACGCCCAACGGTCTGTACTTCAGGAACAGATAATAGGATACTTTCAACCATTTGGCCTATTTTATCAGATTCTTCTAATGAAATGCCCGGTAGAGTGCTAACGTTGATTGTAAACGACCCTTCATTAAAAGGCGGCAGGAAGCTACGACCGAAAGAAGTAAGCATAAGTATTGCGATAGCAAAGGTTATACCTGTTGCGCCCAATACCATCTTTTTATGCTGCAAAGTCCACTGTAATGCTTTGCCATACCCCAACTTAAGCTTCCGCGTCAAATAAGGTTCCCGATCCTCTTTATCACTTTTCGGCTTCCCCAGTAAGTAACTACACAATACGGGTGTAAGGGTTAAGGCAACAATGGTTGAAGCAAACAAGGCGATAACAAATGTGATTCCCAGAGGTGCCAACATTCTACCCTCCATGCCTGAAAGGAAAAACAAGGGAATAAAACTTGCCACAATAATCAGCGTAGAATTCAAAATTGGCATACGCACTTCCTTAGATGCTTCAAATACTACATTGATAACACTACGTTGTTCTTCTTTCGGTTTTTGCCTATTCTCCCGAAGCCGCTTAAACACATTCTCCACGTCCACAATCGCATCATCTACCAATGAACCAATGGCAATGGCGATACCCCCTAAACTCATTGTGTTAATGGTTAATCCCATCACTTTAAGGGTTAAAAGAGCGACAATCACCGAAAGGGGGATTGTGATCAATGAAATAACCGTTGTCCTTACATTCATAAGGAAAATAAACAACACGATAACCACGAATATGCCACCTTCGTACAAAGACTTTTGTACGTTGTCAATAGAGTTATCAATAAAGCGCGCCTGACGAAAAATATCGGTTGTCACCTTCACATCTTTAGGCAGTGTCTTTTGCAAGTCTGCAAGAGATTGATCCAGTTTTTCAGTTAGTTCAAGTGTGCTGGTGCTCGGCTGTTTAGTTACGGTTATGAGCACTGCCGGCTTTCCATGATCGGAGGCCAATCCCAGTTTAGGTGTCTTTGCGCCTACCTTCACTTCCGCTATATTTTCAAGTATGATAGGAATCTCATTCACCTTCTTAATAACCGCTTTTCTCAATGCTTCTATTTTGTTAGTGGATAAGATTCCACGAACAATAAATTCATTTCCATATTCATACAATACACCCCCTGATGCATTTTGATTCATTTCCTTAACGACATTCATCACTTCATCCAAACCAACGCCATAATGCTTCATCTTTCCGGGGTTGAGCAATATCTGATACTCTTTTATATCACCACCCAAAACCGTTACCTGCGCCACACCACCTGTCGACAACAATCGAGGGCGAATGCTCCAATCAGCCAATGTGCGCAAGTCTTGCAGTGAAGTCGTATCGGAAGTTAAGCCGATAATCATTACCTCACCCAAAATAGAAGACTGCGGACCCAATACCGGTTTACCCACATTAGAGGGCAGTACATCACCAACAACAGCTAATTTTTCAGAAACAATCTGTCTGGCCTTATATATATCTGTTCCCCAGTTAAACTCGACCCATACAATGGAAAATCCGGTCGTAGAAGAAGAACGTACACGGCGTACATCTGTAGCACCATTTACTGCCGTTTCAACAGGAAAAGTTACTAATCTCTCTACCTCTTCGGGGGCCATACCTTTGGCTTCCGTCATGACCACAACAGTAGGGGCATTTAAATCCGGAAAAACATCCACCTCCATGTTAGTAGCAGTATAGGTTCCCACCATCATCAGCAATAGAGCCCCAATAAGAACAACCACACGGTTGTTCAAAGAAAATTTAATGATCTTATTTAGCATGATTCCTTTTCTTTAATTAATGAGAGTGAGAATGACCTTCAGGTACCACAGAAGTATTCGCAGCAAGCTTCACCTGATAAGTACCTTTGGTAACAATTTTATCTCCATCCTTTAAACCTGAAAGGACCTTCACTCTTTCTCCATTACTCTGTCCGAGCGTCACTTCCCGTTTTGCAAACCCTTCTTCATCTAACTGTATATAAGCAAAATACAAGCCTTGCTCTTCAGTCAGAGCAGAAACCGGAATAGAAATTACATTGTTTTGTGGAGCAGACAACAGATAAACTTCCACATAAGAGCCGGGGATAATATCACCTATATTGTCAAATTCGAAAGTGACCGGGATGTAAAAAGACGATTGATCAGAAGCTTTTCCAAAAGAAAGTAAACGGCCATTTAAATCGGATAATTTGTATACTTTATCGCTATAAGACATCACGAAGTTGGCATTATTTATTTTCTTTAATTCATTGAAATAACTCTCGGGAACTTCGGCCCGCAACTGTAATTTCCTGTTTTTAGCGACAGTGGCAATAGGTTGTCCAACTGACACATATTCTCCCTGATTAACCAATCGGTTCTTAATATAACCGCTGATAGGAGAAGTCACTTTTACACCCGTAGCAGTTACATTGGCAGCTTGTGCTTTGTAGACAGTCTTGGCATTCTCGTACCGTAAACGCGTCTGCTCAAATTCTTTAGCTGAGATAATTTTATCTTTTATCAGGCTTTCGGAACGCTGGTAATCTTTTAAAGCCGCCTCATAAGCAATCTTTGTCTTGACCGTCGGATCACCATCATAAAGATTTTTAGCCGATAGGATGACAATAGTAGCACCTGTATTAACGGCCGCTCCCTCCGTAATAGCTTGGTTAGGAAAAGCGACAACACCATTTGATGTAGCAACAATGGTTACTTCATCGCCTTGTGCCGCCTGTATTTGCCCACTTGTTTTTATTACTTCACTGAATACTCCGGGTTTAATACTCTGAACCTCTAACCCAACAGCCTTTGCCTTCGCTTTAGTAAAAATGATTTCATTCGCATGTTCACCTTCATGCTCGTGATGATTTCCCTCTTTATGTTCGTGTTCAGAAGACTCTCCACTCTGCTTGTTGTTACAAGCCGTTAAAGATATGAATGTTGCAAATAGGATAAATATATATCTTTTCATTGTTTCATTATTTTTATAATTGGATAGAAAGAGAAATGTCACCTTGTTGCCTGCCATAAAAGACACACAATAGGACGAATAGCAGCACAATGGATGCTATTTTTGTATCTAAATATTGGTTAGTTACAAAAAGAAAGCAATTATTATTTATTGTATGAAAATAAAATGCTTAGGATAAACAATAGGGAGGGGCACGCAATCCGCTGCTTTCACCAAGCACTACGGGCGTATAGGACATAACAAACTCACCGTATGTTATGTCAGTGTTTAATAAATCAGCACTATAAGTTAAGTAATTAGTAAGTAGACACAGAACAGGAAAAAGGACTAAGTTGTCGCCACCGTCGTGAGAGACAACTTTGCTTCTAATAGTCTCGGAAGAAGATGAAACATATTCAGCATTGGTTGAGCACGCTTTTCCCTGATGAGTATCTCCGGCTGCATTATGATGCGTATGCTCATCATTATATGTATGGTCTTGTTCACATGTCTCCATAGCCAAACAAATCACTCCCCGATGGTGATGGTGTGGAATAGCAGAGAACACGATAAGTAACAGTGTTGCTATTGCTATGGGTACTATGGATAATATACGTCTCATCTAACTCTTATAATTCTTTGCAAAAATAAAAATAAAAACTCGTAACTTAATTACCAACGTGTTACAAAATCATTTTTTAAAACCATTGGTGTGTTCTAATTTAGCAGAACAATCAACACAAAGTCCTTTTAAAACATAATTGATGCTTTGCAAGGTAAATCCTTTAGGTAGTTCCACTATAGGAATATGAATATTTTCAAGGCAAAACGTCTTATGGCAACTCTCGCAACAAAAATGGGAATGTAAATCTTCCACGGCACAAGTACAAGCATTGCCGCAAACCGCATACTTTAATGATCCGGTACCATCATCTATACTGTGTATAAGACGATGGGAAAGGAAGAGGGTAATGGTGCGAAAGATCGTTGATTTATCTACAGTATCCAATAGGTTCTCCAGATCGAGCAGAGAAACGGTCCGTTCTGACTGCATCATCGTTTTTAATATCAGTATCCGGATGGAAGTCGGCTTTATATTCCTCTTCGCCAGCTTATCCAAAGGTTCACTATTTTCCATACACCTTTATTTTATCATTTTTTGTATTCGAACAGCGTTCATTATTGCAATCAACGCAACACCTACATCAGCAAAAACAGCCTCCCATAAAGTCGCCAACCCGCCGGCACCTAATATCATCACAAGTAACTTCACTCCAAATGCCAATGAGATGTTTTGCCTTATAATTCGCCGGGTAATCCGTCCTATTTCAATAGCGGTAACAACCTTTGAAGGTTGATCTGTCTGTATGACAACATCTGCCGTTTCAATAGCTGCGTCACTACCTAATCCTCCCATCGCAATCCCTACATTACTTAAAGCAAGCACCGGAGCGTCGTTCATTCCATCGCCTACGAAAGCTATCTCGTTTTCTTTATTCCGTTTTAATTCTTCAAGATGCCTTACTTTCCCTTCAGGCAACAAATCACCGTAGGCCTGCGTTATTCCCAGCTTGTCGGCAAAGTTAGTAACAATACTCTGCTTGTCGCCCGACAATATCTGAATATTTTGAATGTTTAGTGCTTTTAGCCTTCTTATTGCCTCCAAAGCGTCTTCTTTCAACTCATCAGCCAACAATACATATCCCACATATTTGTTGCCGATTGCGCAAACGACTATTGTTTCTGTAATAGAAAGTAGCTCTGAAGGAAATGTAATATGAAATTTCAACAGCAACCGTGTATTCCCTACTAGCACTATATCATTGTTTATTTCAGCCTTTAAACCGTGCCCTGCTATTTCTGCCACATTACTTGTAGGTATAAATTCGACACATTGCTTTTCGGCATAATGCACAATGGCTTTTGCTATCGGGTGTGTGCTCTTACTTTCCACCGAAGCTATTAATTGTATTAATTCTTTTTGGGAAATATCAGAAGTACATTGGCACGATTGTACTTCAAATGTTCCTTTAGTAAGCGTTCCTGTTTTGTCGAATACCACCGTATTTATTTTCGTAATAGCATCCAAATAATTGCCTCCTTTAAATAAAATGCCCAAACGTGAAGCAGCACCAATACCGCCGAAATATCCTAATGGGATACTGATAACCAATGCACATGGGCAAGAGATAACAAGAAAGACCAATGCCTTGTACAACCAATCATTGAATAGAAAACCGAACTGGAGATTTATAAATGAATAAATGAACGGTATTAAAACAATTAGTAGCGCCAATCCGATAACGATAGGTGTATAAATACGGGCAAACTTTCGGATAAAAAGTTCCGCCGGTGCTTTTCGTTCAGAAGCATCTTGCACTAATTCCAGAATACGTGCCAAAGTACTCTTATCAAAAGGTTTCGTTACTTTGATGCGAATAACGTTATCAGTTACAATCATTCCGGCAAGTACCTCCTCGCCACACCGGATCTTCCGCGGCACACTTTCGCCTGTTAATGCGGCTGTGTTGAAAGTGGCAGCTTCACTGAGCATCGTTCCGTCTAATGGCACACGTTCTCCCGCTTTGATTTCTATTGCCTCACCCACTTGCACCTGCTTAGGTGCTTCAGAGATGAGTCTGCCCTCTCTAACTACCATTGCCTTTTCAGGTCTGACGTCCAATAGATCACTAATATTCCGTTTTGCCTTATCTACTGCTCTGCCTTGAAAGAGTTCTCCTATCGAATAAAACAACATGACTGCCACTCCTTCGGGATATTCGCCAATATAAAAAGCTCCGATAGTGGCAACAGACATTAAGGTAAACTCACTAAAGAAATCTTTATGAATGATACTGCCCCATGCTTCTTTCATTACGGGCAGTCCCACAGGGAGATAGGCCAACAGATACCACACAAAAAAGACATAGCGCTCATGAAAGAAAGCAAAATCCAAAGCGTTCATTGCGATACCGCCTATAAGCATTACCGATGAAAGTAGTATCTTCCAATACTCACTGATAAAAGTAGACTCTTCTTTATTCTTTTGCACCTGCTCACATTCATGTCCATGACATTTGCATTGTCCCATATTCGTATCTTTTTTATTTCTGTTGCAAAGATAGCGACTAGGGGGTGCAACAAAGTTGCAAAGTTTAAAGAGAGCTTTTACGCGAAGAGAAGAGCCGGAAAAACAAAGAAGGGATATTGCTCCAACTTATCGTTGAAACATTTCAAAATGATCCTTTGCCCAAGAAGTAAGGCTAATGATATGGGGCATCAAAGAATGGCCAACTTCAGTCAGGGAATATTCCACACGTGGCGGTACCTCCGGATATACTTTTCGATGAACCAGCTTATCGGCTTCCAAGCGTTTCAAAGTAGACGATAACATCTTTTGAGAGATATCAATCATTTCTCTTTGAATCTCGCTAAAACGCAAAGTTCCCTTAGTATCTAATATATATAATATCAACATTGACCATTTATCACCAAAGCGATCAACCACATGCCGAATCGGACAATGAGCATATTCAACCGGAAGTTCTTTCATTCTTTTTTTATTTTGTAACTGCCTGCAAATCTACAAAACTATCTTTTAGTAACCAACTATGCATTATTAATTAACTAACAATAAAAACAAAGTATGTTAAAGCCTTTTTCGTAAACCTTTGTCGTTCAACAATTGTTACGTACAGGTAAGCGGCTTACTCTTTTGTATCCTCTTGCAAAGTATGAATCATTCCTTTATCTTTGTGTCATAACTTAATAAACAGCAGAGTAACAAATAACTAACAGAATAATGAAATGAAGAAAATTGTATTAATCGGAGCTAGTGGCTTCGTCGGTTCAGCCATTCTAAACGAGGCATTAAACAGGGGACATCAAGTAACAGCAGTGGTTCGTAATCCTGATAAGATTTCGACAAAACATGCTAATCTAACTATCACAAAAGGAGACGTTTCATCAGAAGAAGCGGTTAAAGTTCTTAGTGAAGGTGCTGATGCAGTAATCAGTGCCTACAATCCCGGATGGACAAACCCGGACATCTATGAAGAGACATTAAAGAATTATTCGGCTATCTTGAATGGTGTAAAGGCAGCCGGAGTGAAGCGTTTGCTTTGTGTAGGTGGTGCCGGAACATTATTCGTGGCTCCCGGTGTCCGTTTGCTGGATGCTGTTGAATTACCCGCAGCGATTGTACCCGGAGTAAAGTCATTGGGCAAATTCTACCTAGAAGTCCTTTCTGCCGAAAAAGAGATTGACTGGGTGTTCTTCTCACCGGCCGGCAACATTGCTCCGGGCGAACGCACAGGCAAATTCCGTTTAGGCAAAGATGATTTAATTGTAGATGCCGAAGGTAAGAGCAACATTTCCGTCGAAGATTATGCTGTTGCTATGATTGACGAATTAGAAGTTCCGGCTCATCATCAGGAACGTTTCACTATCGGATACTAAGTTTTCTTCCCAGCCACTGCTCATTCTACCTTCTGAATGAGCAGTGTATCCACTTATTTTCTTCCTCTCTGAGTACTTTCAGAAAATAATCTCCTCCATCGGTCCATCTCAGTAGCCAAAATGCCCGCTTCAACTTACAAGAGAAAAAAGATAGAATGATATTTCATACATTTGCATCAATCAAATGAATGAATATGAGAAAACAAGAAAATAAGAGTATTATGATGAAGCAGAGAAACATCTTTCTGGGAGTTATCATCTCTGTGGGAATGACTGTTCTATCCTCTTCTTCGCGCTTTATAGTAACAGATGCACTGCCAGGCAATATCATCAACGCAGCGTTGTATTCATTCCTTTTTTCAATGGTAGTGTGGTTTTCACATCTATACCTCTTCAATAATCGTACTTTCAGTCGACTAATAAAGAACACGTTTTGGCGCAGTTTTGTCAGTATCCTCATCGTTGCACTCTTCTCCTATCTATTCTGTGACAGATTTCTCTATGAGATTATCAGAAATGTTGATCATATCGACGAATCGCCTATCTTAAGCAAAAGACCAGGTATCCTGTTTGCACGAAACATCCTTCGAAGTACCATTTACTATTTCATTCTCTTTTTTCAGCTAGCCGTAGAAGAAAAAAAGAACAACGAGTTAGAGATTCAACAACTGAGACAGGCGCAACTCGAAGCCAAGATATCCTCATTGAAAGAACAACTGAGTCCTCACTTCCTGTTCAACACGCTCAATACGCTTTCTACTTTAACCAAAGAAAAAGAAGCGCAACATTTTATTGCCGAATTGGCAAATGTCTATCGATACGTGTTGCAATACAAGAATAGAGATTTGGTTCCATTAAAACAAGAATTAGCCTTTATGGATTCCTATTGGTATATTTTGAAAATGAGATTTGAAGATGCTATCCATCTGAATGTGGAGATTGACGAAGAGACCGCAGATTCGGTTATCCCTCCTCTTACACTTCAGATATTGATAGAAAACACAGTGAAGCATAATATTGCCAGCCGTCAAAGGCCATTAAACGTCAAAATCTACAATGACGCACAATACCTCATCGTAGAGAACAACCTGCAACTCCGAAAGTCTGAAATGCCATCTACCGGAGAAGGATTAAGCAACATTATGCAGCAATACAGTATTCTGTTTGATCGAAGCATTGAAATAAAAAATGGAGCGGAAACATTTAGCGTAAGACTGCCCATTATAAAGAAATCGAATTCACCCATTGTTTAATTTACTGAAAATAAGAAAGAATATGAAAGCAAATTTTAACCGCACAATCGCAACAACCATTCTATTTGTTGCTTGTTTACTATTCACTGCCGAAGCCTATTCGCAATCGGCCGAGAGTAAAGCTACATCGGAGCAACGTGCTAAGAAAATGACAGATAAGATGAAAGAAGCTCTTTCATTGACTGATGCACAATATCAACCGATTTATGAGATTAATCTCAAATATGCAAAGACAAATGAGCGACTAAAGAACAGTGATGACAGCAAGATGACTAAGTTCCGAAACTTTAAGGCCACACAAGAAACCAAAGCCAAAGAAATGAAGGCCGTTTTAACGAGTGATCAGTATAAAGAATACGAAAAACTGGCAGATGAGATGAAAGCTCAGTTAAAAGAAGGTTACAAGAATCGCAAGAAATAAAAAGCCTCTGTTATGAATGTTTTGATTATAGAAGATGAGATAAAAGCTGCACGCAAGCTGAGCGATTTAATCACTGAAGTGGACGATAGCATTCACATCATTGAGGTGCTCGGCTCCGTGGAAGAAAGCATTAAGTGGTTCCGTGAACACCCATCGCCCGATTTGATCTTTTCGGACATACAGCTTTCCGACGGATTATGCTTTGACATCTATAAAGAGGCAACGGTAAGTAGCCCCATCATTTTCTGCACTGCGTTTGATGAATATCTCGTCCATGCCTTCGAGACCAATGCCGTCAGCTATCTCTTAAAACCTATAACGAAGGAACAAGTGGAAAAAGCATTGGAGAAATATCAGTCACTGAAACAAGTTTTTCAATCCGATAATAAAGGACAGAACAAAAGCATAAGTGACATCATTACTTACTTCTCTGATGCTCAGAAGTACAAGTCGTCTCTCATCGTGAATCACGGAGAGAAGATTATACCGCTCAAGACAGCCGACATTGCCTTCATTCATCTGCAGTCTCATTCTACAATAATCACAACGCATAACAAGCAACAATATTTCTATTCATCATCTTTAGATTATCTGGAAGGTTTGCTAGACCCGGCCATCTTTTTCCGGGCAAACCGCCAGTTCATCATCAATCGAAATGCCATAGCAAATGCTGAGCATTACTTCAATCGCAAACTCATTGTGAAGTTACTTATCCCAACTCCGGAAAGAATAATGATTAGCAAATTGAAAGCTTCAGAGTTTATGCTTTGGCTTGAGCAATAAATTCTATCAATAATACATTTTAAACTAAAATCAGATGAAGAAATTAAGCATATTATTACTATTCTTCACTCTTTCTGCATGCTCCGAAGCCGAAGAAGGGAGTACACCTGAAGAGAATAATGAAGATTATGTTACTGAAATACAGGGCCCGATAAACCCTCCAGCATCAGGTTACGGCAGTCTGGGCAGTTACACCGTAGCTAAAGTTACTTTTCCCAGTCCATTGTATTCGGGCCGAAATGTAGAGATATTCTACCCCAAAGAGATCACGACTCCAAGACCTGTCATCTTCTTCCTGCATCCTTATGGTGGAGAAAGGAGTGTATATAACATCGGCCTTTTCAACTTTATCGCTAGAAGAGGATATGTGGCTGTATTTGCTCCTTACCCCACATTCGACGTAAACATAGACGAAAGATATAACATTTTATGGGAAAGCTTTGTGAAAGCAGTAGAAGATTATCCGAACCTGATAGATAGCAGCAGAGTTGGTTTCATGGGCCATTCTTTTGGCGGAGGAGCAGCCATTTCGATAGCCTACAAAAGCTTTATGGAAAAGAATTGGGGAGAAAACGGACGATTCATCTTTACAATGACTCCTTGGTACTCTTACAACATCACGCAAGAGCAACTTCAAAATTTTCCGGCAAATACAAAAATGATCAGCCAGATATATGATGATGACACAGTAAATGATCATCGAATGGCAATCGACATTTACAACAACATCAACATTGCAGACGAAGATAAAGATTTCATTTTAGTGAAAAGTACCGTACTGCCTAGTTATACTTATGTTGCCGATCATGGAACACCGAACAACCGGAAGGCTTATGATGCATACGATTTTTATGCTATCTATCGTTTATTGGATGCTATGACTGACTATGTATTCAACAATAATCAAGCAGCCAAAAGCACTGCGTTGGGCAATGGTTCAGCCGAACAAATAACAATGCCCGGCTATAGAGGACAAGCATTAGCTCCTTTGGAAGTGACAGATCATCCAACACCCAAATACGATGAAAGCAAATACGAATTCCAATATGGAGATACGTTGAACCCACGAAGAGAATAAGATCCTCTAAAGTATCTCCTGATGGAAGCGACGTAGCAAGTCTCCTCTTCGTGCAGGTGCAACAATGCAACTTAGTAGGTAGGTTAGCTATAGAAGACAGTATAACTAAGTTATTTTAGAACAACTAATTCTTCGCTTCACGGCCGTAGTCTCTACGGTCCACACATGTAGTCTGTACACTCCACGGGTGAAGAGTGTACAGACTACACGTGTGGAGCGTAAAGCTCGTGCCGTTGCGTGTCGTTCTTTTACTTTAGTTGATAGCTTATTGAATGAGAAGAGGAAGTAACTCATCTAGCGAATAGATAAAGTCTCTTGTATAGTCCACCTTTTCAGGAGCGATACTTTGAGGATATCCCTGCACCGTAGAGCAACCTAAGCTGATAGCAGGAAGAATATCGTTCTTCGTTGAATCGCCTATCACAACGACTTCTTCAGGTTTGAAACCGGCACGATCTATCGCTATCGCCCAAAGCTTCGGATCGGGTTTACGTACTCCTTCTATCGTGGAATCGGTTATAGAAAGAAAGCAATCAGCAATATGCAAATCGGTTGCTACTCGTTTGATGTTGCCATAGTAATTGGACACCAACAACAATGAATAGTGTTCAGCCAGTTTACGAAGTACGGGTTCACTACGCATCACGTAATCTTGCGAAAACGCCACTACAGCAGTGGCAACCTGAAAAGGAAGTTCTTCCCTATTCTCCGTTGTGTCAGCAATAACACCACGTCCGATGAGGCTTTCCACTTGCAAATGTGTCTTGAAGAGTTGCGTTTCAAGCAAAGAATGCTGTGGCTTCACCAACTGCAAAGCCTCCATCTGCCTTTCCGCATGCACGTAAGAGTCATACAGATTTTCGCGTGTCACAGCAAGTTTCAACTTATCAGTATATACCATCAGATATATATCCAACCAATGCATAAAAGGGGAATCGAGCGTTCCTCCGAAATCGAACGCTAAAGCTTTTATTTTTGTGAGGTTTTCTGCAATCATATTTTAAGCGATTCTTCTTTTTTCTTTATATTACCTACTTTCATCAAAGCAAGTCCCACTACAATCCAAAAAAGTTCTCTTACCCTGGTTATCAATGCCGTGTAAACGCCGTATGCTCCCGAGATTGATAGCCCTCCTACTGCCAAAGCAAAACCTCCTTCGCGTCCGCCAAGTTGCATAGGCATAAAGAAAAGCAGGTTGGCCAGTAGAGAAGAGAAGGCAACAATAAGCATACAATTCACAAAACTAACATTTGTAGTAAGCACATTTAGTATCAGCCACACCTCTACGCAAGAGATGATGCGAGCAGACAATTCGAGAGCCAATGCTCCGTAAAAAGAACTCTTTCGCTGACTGTGCAGCAAAGCAATCTGTTTGTCTATTGTCTCTAATTTATCTTTGTATTTCTCAGCAAAACGAATGGCATGTTTCTTCAAATAAGGAATGTGGCTACACAAGCGTACAAATGCCACTGCCATTCCTTTGCGATATCCTTTAATAAATAGGATAATCAACAGCAAACAAAGTGTCGTGATGAATCCTAATACAATTCCCATCAGCCAATTCACAGGAAATAATGCAATATAGAGAAACACCGAACCAAGCCAAAAGCAAAAATGAGAGAAGATATGCATCATCACATACAGAATAACAGAAGAGGTAGCCCGTTCAACACCAAGATAAGGTGTTAACTCCATAATGCGATAAGGCTCTCCACCCATCAGCCCCACAGGTGTAACATAATTGAGCGCAAAGCCGGACACAGTAAATTTGTAAACTCGAAGAAAAGAGACCGGGCTCCGTCTGCCGTCTCTAATAATAAGAAACCAAGAACTCGTATTGATAAAGTAAATAACAAGCCAAAGAATCAATACAAGAGGCAGATATACCCCCGCTCTCTGAAGGTTATGCCATAATTCATCATATTTCATATCAAAAGAAAAGAGCATGATGATAACCACCAGTATGCCAAAGCATAAAAACACATTACGAAATTTACTGCCCATAATTGTCTGTTTATAACTTTTTATACAATCGACTGCTCAATGATTCATGGCGAACAACCATGTAAACCAACAACACATTAAGTACCGTCAATTCAAAAACAAAATAGATCCATGGCATGCCGATGAATAAAGAGACAAAAAGGGCAATGACACGCGTGTTGAACGAAAGAATATTGGTATATTTCATCAATGGTAAACTGCCCGTTCTGAAGTCTTGACTCAGTGCTTCGGGCATTGTTTCACCGTATTTCTTTCTGAGAGCAGTAAAGAAATGTTGGAAGCAAGGTGATGATTTCTCTTGAGATGCGGTGTAATTGCCATAAAACCACAAGAATGTCTTTCTCATACGGTTTCCTTTCCATGGCATTGATCGAAACAAAGCTCGTAATTGCTTGGAGTTATCAAATTCACTACCGGCTTTACCTTTCAAGAAAAAGAGATGAATGTTGCGGTAGTAATCGGCCATAGCTGCCTGCTTGCTATGAAAATAGCCTGTCAATGCAGCTAGTATCCATATATACCACGAATATTCGGGCATCAACCTCAAACAAATAGCAGCATAAATAGAAATAAACCAAAAGTCACCGGATATACCATCAAGCATACGGCCCACTTCCGATTTTTGTCCCGTCATCCGTGCCAATTGTCCGTCAGCACTATCGTACATATTGGCCCATACAAGCAAACACATACCGATGATGTTAAGCCATAAATCATCAAAGTAGAACATCACTCCGGCAGCTACTCCCAAAAAGATGGAAAAGATAGTTACCTGATTGGGAGAAATACGTATCTTATTGAATAACAAAGCCCAACGATAACCAATCGGACGATAAAACACCAAGTCAAGATATTCTTCCGTATCGTTAGATTTTAAAGACCCTTCAAGAGAAACTCTTTCTTTTCTATTATTTGCGCTCATTGATCATCTGAATTATTTTCTTAGCAATTTCACGGGCAGCCTCTATCCGGCACGGTGCAAAACTAGGCCAGTCGTTAAAGTCGATAATGCGAATACTTCCATCGGGAGAGATAATACAATCTCCACCATAAACCACAACTTGGAGCACGCCGGCCGCCCGATCACAGATTTCACGCAAATCGTCGAGTGAAAAAGGGATACCTTCTGGATGCCCATTAATTTCTTCGTAACCAAACTTGCTATGATTTTCATTAAAAGGATAGAACCAATGAAAAAAGTTAGTTCCGGCTACCCCATAGAATTTAACCAAGTCGCCACGTAAATGTTCATTTACAACAACCCGGTTTATGTCACGAAGCGCATACTCTGCTATTATTTCTCGCAGTTCATCTTCTTTGCGTACATAAGTAACATCTTCCCGGTGAATAGCATGAAAGTCTCCGCGCTTCACCCAACAAGGCATAAACTGCTTGTTCTTAAGATAAGTTGCAACATCTTCATGTGTATCCATAATAAAACTGTCGGGATGAGGCACTTGGTGATCCATTAACAATCGAGTCATACGTTCGCGCGTACAATTCTCAATACCAAAGCCTGAATTTACGGCCAAACATCCATTCTTCTCTAACTCTTGTAATCGATGAACGGCTTGTGCATTGCGCAACATGGTCACAACTACATCCTCACGGATACCTGCCGAAAGAAATTCCTGTTCGGTATACATTCTTACCCGATAACCTGCATTACCTAACCAATCGGCCGTAGCCGAAAAGATGGCCGCATCATTACCAACATGATTGGGCGAATACAAAGTGGATCGCTGTATACCTGCTATTACTAAAGATTTCATTTTTCTTCTACTCCATTTAAAAATAACTCTGCCTTAGAAATATCACTTGCGTGATCTACGTCGATAATCTTAGAAAAAGGATAAGCTTGAACTTTCAATCCCGAATAAACCATTTGTCGCTGAAAGTTGCGCATGCGCGAAACTCCCGAATCAATAGCTGTCTGGAGCAAAGAGATCACCTTGCCATTTAGACAATAAATACCTCCTGACACATAACGAAGCCCATCATAAGCCTCATCTACAAAGTCAGTGATTGCCAGTTCATTGTTTGTTTTTACATACAGCGGCTTCTCATCATCAATATAATCTGTCACCGCCATCAATGCATCGTATTTATCATCAGCTTCGAAACTGCGAATATAAGCAGAAAATTCCAATGCAGAAAAGATAGGATCAATTGTTGTGAGACATAGCTTCTTTCCTTGCGGGATAAGAGACGCCAATTCGTAAAAACTATGAAGTGAATCAGGGGTAGTTTTAACCAGAATATGCAACGGTATCGGTAGTTTTAAAGCATCCAGATGAACCCTTACATCAGCCATTTCTGCATTTATAATAATGCTTATCGACTCCGCATTATTATCTAAAAAAATAGCAATCAGCCTATCAAGCATCGCTTTCCCGTTAATTTGTAACAATGGCTTTGAAGTTTCCACACCATCGGCAACGAGACGCGATCCTTGTCCGGCTGCTATTATTGCATATTCCATATTTCTTTTCTAAAAGTTATCACCTTACCACACAAAACAGAGAGGGAATTCAAAAGAATCTCCATTCTTTCAGATGTCCCTCTCTATTATTTTATTCAAAAAAAAAGAGTCAAATTAGTCCAAATAGTCTAATGTCTCTTCCCCAATCATCTTACGAAGCGTATTCTTCAGTTTGGTATACTGAATGAATAAATCATGTTCGGGGATGTGTTCAAAGTCGTGCATCGGGCTCTTGAAGTAGAATGACAACCAGTTTTGAATGCCCGACATGCCCACACGTTGAGCAAGATCAGTAAACAATACTAAGTCGAGTACCAGTGGTGCAGCCAAGATAGAGTCACGACAAAGAAAATCCACCTTCAATTGCATAGGATATCCCATCCAACCTACGATGTCAATGTTATCCCAACCTTCTTTATTGTCTTTGCGAGGAGGGTAGTAATTGATACGTACTTTGTGATAAATGTTGCCGTAAAGTTCAGGGTAAAGTTCAGGTTGAAGAATGGTGTCAATAACAGAAAGTTTGCTCACCTCTTTTGTTTTGAATGAATCCGGATCATCCAATACTTCACCATCTCTGTTACCGAGAATGTTTGTAGAGAACCAACCATCCAAGCCAAGCATACGAGTTTTCAACATCGGAGCAAGAACAGTCTTTATCATTGTTTGACCTGTCTTGAAATCTTTTCCACAAATAGGAACATTTTGTTTAGCAGAGAACTCCCACATAGCAGGCATGTCTACACAAAGGTTTGGAGCACCCATAATGAACGGAGCACCTTCGGCTACAGCAGCATAAGCATAACACATACTAGGAGCGATCTTCTCTGTCAAATTGTCTTTCATTGCTTTTTCGAAAGCAGCAAGAGATTGGTGTTCGTCACACAATGGCAGATAGACTTCTGTACTAGCGGCCCAAATAACCACTACACGTTCGCAATGATTGGCTACTTTAAAATCGCGTATATCTTTACGTATTTGTTCTGTCAATTCCCAACGGGTTGTGGCTCTCTTTACATGCGTTCCATGAAGACGTTTCACCCAATTTTGATCGAAAGCAGCAGGCATCGGCTTAATGGCCTGCAATTCTTCCTTCACGCCGTCCAAATCTTTTTGTACCAACACTTCGGCATGTTGAGCAGCTGCATACACATCGTCCTCAAAGATGTCCCATCCGCCAAAAACCAAATCATTGAGGTCTGCCAAAGGCACTACCTCCTTTATTTTAGGAAAGCGGTTTTCATTTCTTTTTCCCAAACGTATGGTTGCCAACTGAGTAATAGAACCGATTGGTTTTGCAAGTCCTTTGCGAACAGCTAAGGTACCCACAACAAAAGTGGAAGCAACTGCGCCTCCCAATCCAACAACCAATACACCTAACCGACCATTGGCCGGTTGAATTTCTTGTTTCATTTTTACTACTGTTTAATTAATGTTGATATAATCATGACAAAAGTAGACAATCAAAAGCATCAACAAAAGTTCTAAAGGTGGTACAAAATAGTCAATATGGCTTTTTTATATCAAGAAGATGAAGAAAAGATGAATTATGCATAAATAAGTAAAAGAGCAACGATAAGTCCTAAATATAAACATTACAGTTAAAATAAGAAAGTTCATAATATCATCCAATAAGCTTTTATTGCACGACAAATTGCATATTTTCATCTATTGCTAGCATCTATTCGCCTATAGATAGCAATAATACCTTAACTCTAGACAAAACTATTTATAGCTAACAAGTTTTACATATTATTCTAAAAAGTCCTTTTTAGGAATCATTAGAGAAAAAAACCTTTCCAATTTATAAGTGAGGGAAAAAAATGCGAAAGCGGGTTAATCCGTCACTATAAGTCCGCAAAGAGAAAGTGCAACCGTGACGACTAAGTATCTCTCGAATAAAGATCAGACCAATACCTTGTCCATCAGGCTTAGTAGAGAAAAAAGGACTGAATAACTTCGCTTCTATCTCTTTGGAAATACCCTTACCATTATCAATCACTTCTATAGCTACCGGAAGCGAAGTACGAATAGTTATTTCTCCATCGTGTTCAATGCTTTCGGCTGCATTTTTGATAATATTAACCAATACCTGTTCAAAGAGAGCTCCATCCAGCTCCACCATAGGGAGCTCCGCACATTCAAGACGAATAGTAATGTTTCTATCCATGCACATACCTTCCATAAAACGTTTGCAAGACGATAGCAGTTCATTCAAATTTACCGGAGACAAATGAGGCTCGGGTATTTTCACCACATCAGCAAAACGAGTAATAAAACGGCTCATGGAAAAACAACGATCGGTACAAACACGCATTACTTGGCAAATCTCTTCCATGTTATTCTCTTCAGCAAGAGCTTGCTCTACTGTGTCGAGGGTTGACGTGATGCCGGCTGTTGTGTTATTCACTTCGTGAGCAATCATCCGAATCACCTTCTCATAAGCTTTCTTCTCCGCCTTCATTACTTCGTCCGTTAAACTCTCTACCAGAAAGAAAGGATGCTGAAAACCCCGATCTATAAAAGAGGAACGCGTACATTTATAAATATTCGAATCGTTCAACCTCACAGTAATACTTTCTCCTCTGGGTATAGCCATCAATTCGTTTGCCAATGCGGAATCTATATCATTCAGCTTTTGCCCCAACGCATCCTCAAGTTTTACCCCCATCATCTTAAGTGCCATGGGGTTAAGCTGAGACACGTCCTCATCGAGCGTAGTAATAATGACCCCCATAGGCGAGGCGTTGATCAGTAAATCGAGAAAATGGTTTTGTTCTCTCAAGCGTAGCCGCTCATTTTTGAGTTGCTCCATCATGCGATTAAATACATTCACCACCCGATCAGCTTCCGCTTCTCCCACAAGACTAAGACGGCTGCTAAAATCCTGCTCCCTTAACAGTTCCATACCACTACCGATGGTGTGCAAGGGTTTTACTATTTTCCGATAGAACAAGATGAGAAAGAGTACTGTAACAACAATAAGCCCTTCTACAGTATAAAACAACCAAGGAGTGGAACGAGCTGCGACATAAGTAAGCAGCGACAGAATAATCAATAGTAAAATGGCAAGAATGCCGAACAAGCCCTTTAGTCGCATGATGATTGATTAGTTGTTGACGGTAATATTATACTTCTCCAGTCGACGATACAACGCAGCCCGACTAATGCCAAGTGCAAGAGCTACCTGACTGAGATTTCCACGGCAACGTTCCAAAGTCTGAAGAATGGTTTGTCGTTCAATCTCATCAAGAGTCATGCCGGTAAGCGATGTTGTAGACGAAGATGGTTCTTCATGCCGATGATATTGACTTTCAAAATCAGCTCCTTCCAAAATCTCTTTGCCACTTATCAGGATTGTTCGCTCCACCAGATTTTTTAGTTCACGAATATTGCCCGGATAAGGTAAACGGGTAAGAAATTGCAAAGCATCATTTGAAAGTTCCGTATGTGGCAATCCGTTTGCCTCCGCTTGTTTATCAGCAAAATGACGAGCCAAGAGCGGAATATCCTCTCTTCGCTCGCGCAATGCAGGAAGATGTATCGTGATAAGATTGATACGATAGAACAAATCTTCACGAAAAGTATGTTCATTCACCATTTTGCGCAAATCAGCGTTGGTAGCACTAACCACCCGTATATCTATTTTTCGAGGACGACTGTCCCCCAACACTTCAAAGGTTTGGTCTTGAAGCACCCGAAGTAACTTCACTTGGCATGAGTGATCCAGATCACCTATTTCATCGAGAAATATAGTGCCCTTATTTGCCAATTCAAAACGCCCCGTACGATCTGTTGTGGCATCCGTAAAAGCTCCTTTTTTATGCCCGAACATTTCACTTTCAAATAAACTTTGAGAAATCCCTCCGAGATTCACTTTCACAAACGGATGCTTGATGCGTTGGCTATTGGCATGTATCGCTTCTGCTATAAGTTCCTTGCCAGTACCGCTTTCTCCGGTAATCAGTACCGATGCATTGGTTCGGGCAATGCGCCCCACCGTATTCAACACATCAGTCAAAACTCTCGATCTTCCTATGATATTACTTCTTATCAACGCATCCGTCTGCTTCTGTTCTTCCTCTTTATTTTTAGGCATGACGGTTAATTGCAATGCTGTTTCGATTCGTTGCAACAAAGCTGCATTATTCCAAGGTTTGGTAATAAAGTCGAATGCTCCGGCTTGCATACCTTGCACGGCTAATTGAATGCTACCCCAAGCAGTCATTAAGATGACGGGAGTGTCGGGACGAAAAAGCTTCACTTGTCTAAGCAGGGTAAGACCTTCTTCTCCCGTTGTGGTAAGTGAAAAGTTCATATCCATCAACACTAATCTGGGAGAAACAGTACGCACTACATCCATCGCTTCTTTGGGAGAAGCCACAGCCTCAACCTCATAGCCTGCTCGTTTCAGCATAAAGCTAAGAGAAGAACGTATGGCCGAATCATCATCTATAATTAAAATCATAAAAGCGTCTTTATGTATAAACCTGAGATATATAAAACAAAAATACTAAAATATATTGTATGCCCTTACTATTTACGTACAACTTCTTCAAAATCAACACCCAATTCAGCATTCGTTCTAAAATCCCATAGAGTAAGGCTTCTGATCTGATAAAAATAATACCAGTAGTAATACAACTCTGAAATATGCTTCTGCCTTGCCTCGTCTTTTGAAGTTTGGGCATCATTCAAGTCGAGCGTATTGATTTTGCCTATAAGAAAAGTTTCAATACTTGTTTTATAGCGTTGCTGAGCAATGCGGTCAGCCTCATCGGCAATCGTAAGTTGCGCCGCCTGATTATTAAAATGTTCCACCAGCAAAAAGATATCCTGATTAAAACTGATTTGTTCCTGGCGAATCTTCGAAGCAATCACCTCTCGATTACTCTGTGCTACTTTCACCTTTCCACGTCGTTTCCCCCAATCAAGAATTGGTATCGTAACTCCCACTTGAACGATATTATTGTCAAGAAGATCACGATAGGATGAAGACAGAGTTTTGTTCAAGCCTGTATAGCCCACACTTGCAAAAAGATTAATGCTACGCAAATTACCCTTGGCTGTTGCCACAGCATAATCAGCTTCAAGCTGTCTGCGGCGTATATTCTGCGCAAACGAATTCCGTTCAAGTGATTTACTGAGCACCATGTTATATTCTATTTGTACATCGGGAACGGATTCGGGAACAATCGGCTGTAAAGCTTGCTCTTCAGGCAACCCTAGAAAAGCCCTCAACTGAAACATTTTAGCATTCAGATTACTTTCAGCGTCGGTCACTGAAGCCTTGGCCTTTAGAGCAGTCAACTTCAATTGCAATAGCTCATTCTCTGAAATCTGTCCCATTTTTCGTTTTGCCCCTGCTACTTCATACAGGCGATCAGCATTCCGAAGGTTCTGTTGGGCAGTACCCAAGGTTTCTTTAGCCAACAGCAGTTCAAAGAAATAAGTGATTGTTTTCATCGTTACCTCTTCGGTAGCAGTAATGAAAGCGGCCTTAGCCTCAGCATAACGAACCGGCTCTATACGACGATTCCACTTAAGGCTATTCACTCCAAAAACGGGTTGAGTAAACTCTACTCCTACCGGAACTGACATAAATTGCTTTTCCCCTCCAGAGCCCAACTGCTTAATATAATCCAAAGACGAGGTTAAAGATAGCTTCCCTCCCGTTAACCAAATGTTCTGATCAACAGAAAGTTCGCCGGACAACCCCAATGTATTGTTACGAACATACGTATATGAACCATCCGATTGTTGGTAGGCACTATAAGATTTTTTATAGTTAGGCAATGTACCTGCTAGATTTACTTCCGGCAAAAGGTCAGCCCTAAATGTTCGATACTCCCAATAAGCAGTCTTGAGTTCATTGAGAGCCACTGCGGCGTCAACAGACTGTGTTCTTGCCAAAGCGATCGCTTCTGAAAGTGTAATGGTTCGTTCCGTTTGCGCATCCAGCGTCAACGGAAATAAGAGAACCAAAAGTGCAAATGATAAATTCTTCATTCTCATAAAAACATCGTTTCTTGAGAAAAGAAGAGTCAAAGGTTATGCCAGAAAGGTAACAATCTTACTTACAGCAGTTTACAGTTCCATCCTACTGTTCGAAAATGAACACTCTGTCCGCAGATGAACGGGCTAACTAATCTTGATTATCAGGAATACGGATCGTAAAGCGACTCCCTTTTCTTTTTTCGGAATTAACAGAAATAGAGCCATGCATACGTTCCACTATGGTCCGACAAATGCTGAGTCCTAAGCCTGCTCCTTGCGAAAAGTTATCCGCTTTATAGAAACGATCAAAAATACGCTCCTGGTCTTCTTCCGCAATGCCCGTCCCTGTATCTTCCACAAACAGAGTGGTATAATTCGGTTCTTCTATCAAATAACCAAAAGCAATTGATCCTTGCTGAGTAAATTTAGCAGCATTGTTAATAAGATTGTTCATCAACTGTTTTATCCTGACAGGATCAGTCAGAATACATTTTTGTTGATCTTCAGGCAGGACTTTTATTAAAGAAACTCCAGCCGCCATATTCAGCCGTTGAGACTGATATATCTCGTCCATAATCACAGACAAGTTAGAGTTGGACAATTGAAAATCTATCGTACCAGACTCTATACGTGACATGTCTAAGATATCATTAATGAGGCTAAGAAGTAATTCACAATTTGTGTTTATGGTCGTAACAAATTGCAGTATTTCTTCATCACTGAAAGAATGAATATCTTTCAATAAATCAGAGAAACCGACAATGGAATTGAGTGGAGTGCGAATTTCATGGCTGATATTTGCTAGAAACGCCGTTTTCAAGTTATCAGCCTGCAATGCTTTATCTCTGGCTGCAATGAGTTCCGCCTCGGTGTTTTTGTACCGCTGAATACTCTGGCAAACACCTAGTATAGAATAAGGTATATCAGTAGTAAGCCCCGTAAAAACAGACATACGATATTCCCACCACTCAAAATCACCTTTCGCATTGCAGATTTTACACGCTTGCCTAAGACTTTTTTTCTCTCCACTCAGAACTGCTTCAAATCCCAATATCACTTCATCCAAATAATCTGAATGGATTAAATTTTTTATCTGGCTGCGCGTGATATACTTTTCGTTTTCATCAAAACCAAATCGTATTAAAAACCCTGTAGGAAAGAGAAACCTTTTTTTAGCTACATCATATTGCCAAGGGTAGATTGAGTTATCCTCCACTGCCATATGAAAAAATCTCTTCTGCAGTTCTTCGTCTGAGATATTCCGAAATGAAAGTGCAAATCCGCTCAGTTGCGATTTCAGATAAATAGGAACGAATTCGCCGGATACGGGGAAATAATTATCTGTGCCCGCCTCCTTCATAAAGGAGTTTTCGGGAATAGCCAGACTTTCTCCTGTTTCATGTACCTTTTCCAATATCGAATAAAGAATATCCTGGCCTTTATTGTAAATTTGAAGATAAGTTCCTGCCGGAAGTCCCTCAAAAGACTCTCTGCCATCCATAGTCTTGATATTCAGCATCCTTGAAGCAGATTTATTAACGAAATGAATCTTAAAATCCCTACCATAAGCAATCACACCATCATGTATTGAATGAAAAATATTATCAAATTCATTTCGCTGATCAACCATCCTATTTTGAAGTAACAGCTTTGTTTGCACCTGTATTCGTTTGCGAAATTCACGACGATTGGCCCGAAAAAGTGCGATAACCACAAGGATGAGAAGAAAGAGCAAAGAGCTATATAAAAGAATGAACAACAGTTTATATTTCTCCCAAGATGGTTCATTCATAATAACACTATCTTTGGGAACAACTTGTTTGGGTACATTGAAAAAGTCCAACTGTTTATAATCAAAAGTAAGTTGCACATCACTCTGCTTATGTCCCAAAGAAGAAGCTTTCGTTCCCCGAAGTACATTAGCCCCACGTACTCCCGCTTCTCGGGCATCAGCATAAGAAGAAGGAGCCAATGAGCAGAAGCCTCCTCGTGTCAGTGATTCATTACTGACAGTAAAGCAAGGAGATTTCGATACTTTGGCGATAGAAGGCATAAATAATCCCCAATAAGGCATGATTAGAATACTTTGAGAAGCAGCTTTAGATATCTGAATTTCATATAAAATATCAGTCATCTGATCAGTATGAATATTAAACTGGCGCATCTGGTAGTCAGGATTGTTTTTGGCAAACAGCCCCCATTGTGACTCAAACTCAACCAAAGAAACACGTCCTAAGAAGGTACCATCACTCACAACGACAATCTTCTTTCGAGTCGGAAACATCTTTTGAGCAGTCTCAAGTAAACGAAAAAAAGGTTTTGGATTTTGAAATCCTGTAGTATTAGTATAACTATTTAAGATATGTTGATTAGGATATTCTACTCCAAAATAGACTACCGGAATTTGTTTAGGCAATGAATCTCCACAAACAAGTAAGCTATACAAGGCTTCATCATTAGAGGTAACGATCAAGTCGGTTCCTCTCTTCTCAGCACGACGACAAATACGACGCGTTATTTCCTCTTCTGCCACATCATCCCAATAACGCGCATTCAGGTATTCTGTCGTGATCTCAACTTTTACTCCTCCTTCTTCGAAACCCTTACTTAGTCCTTTATAACGTTCTTTTGCCCAACTATCTGATTCTGTATAAGATTGTATAAACAGTATTTTATAACTCCGTTCCTTAGCAGCAATACTAAAAGAGATAGTAACTATGATCAAGATCAGAGTTAACCGATATAACATGTTCATTCAGTGGTGTGTGGCTTTAATATGGTGATTATTGCCGCAAAGATAACTTATAATTTATTTTAGATACATTATATAATGGTATAAATTCATCTCATTTTAATTAAAAAAGGCTTTATTCTTCACGTAAAGCCTCTGCGGGACTTATATGCATCGCTTGATAAGCCGGATAACAACAACCCGCAAGCACCATTAACAACATCAGTAAATAGGTAGCTAATATAGTAATCAAAAAACGACCTACTGAAAAATCAATCAACGTATTTATAGTAAGATCCGCATAAGCTATGTTTCCCGCAATCAAAAGTCCCGGTATGGAAGCGACTAACAGTAATATGAATCCTTCATTAAGTAGAAGCCACATAATATCAACTCGAGAAGCCCCTACAGCGATACGCAGTCCAATTTCTCCACGGCGTTGACGCGTACGGAACCAGAATGTGCCCATGACACCTAAGAATACGGTAAAGACAAAAAAAACAGCTACACTAAATGCCAGCCTTATATAAACGGTTGTACCTTGTTCTATATCATACACCTGCTTCATTTCGTCGTAAGAATGCACTTCGCTCAGATAGAAGGGACCCATATTTAGGCGAGATTTCATTTCTTTCATAAAACGGTCAGGAAACCCGAATGCAAGATCAGGACGTACACGAACAGCAAAATACGGAACAGCATACTCAAGTATATGCCCATCAAAAGGCACATATATGAAGTCTTCGTAACGAGCATAATCATCAAGTTTCGTTAAAGGCAAAATCCCATTCAATCGATAGGTTGTTTCTGTATCACCATATTTACGAGCATAGTAATCGTAAAAACGAGCGCCTAAAGGAACCTTGCCATGAAAAAGAGAATCAGCTAAAGAGGCCGTAACAAAAGCCGCACATGGATGTTGTTGCTCATCCCACCCTATACGATTACCTTCAAGAAGTTTCACCCGAAACACATCCAAATAAGAAGAAGAAATATAGCGTATTTTAGCACCATAAACTTTTGCTGTATCTTCCTCAACAGAATATCCCTGAAACATAGAGTTATCGCTATAAGGTTTAGAGCCGGCATAATAGCAAACAGATTCCACTCCAGGATATTCACCCATTCGGCGATAAATTTCCAATAAATATTCTTTCGAGTGGCTCCTCACTGAAGGATCTTTTTCTAAGGTCGGATTTCTCTCAATTCTCACATCGAACACGTTCTCTGTATCATACCCTTTAGGGTATAAACCTGCACGAACGTAATTCCAAGCAACATCCAAAGTAAACCACAATAAAACAAATACTACCATCAGTTCCGTAAATAGCCATGCATTAGCACGCCTCTGATTCCATAGTTGTTTCAATATCATTTTCATAAGTTATTCTCCTTTAATTGCTTCGGTTATCCCTTTACGAGAAGCCAACCAAGCAGGTACAAATACAGAAAGCATATTAAACAGAAGGCACATTAGTAACACCACAATAAAAATGGATGGACGAAAAAGTATTCTGCCGGTAAGGCCAAGTGATCCATGTGCTATACCCGCTCCACCCAAAAGCCATAATTGACTAAAAAAAAGAGCCACATACGAGAACAATAAACCAAACAGACTTCCAATAAGAGTTAATACGAGGTTTTCTACCAAAAGTTGATTTAATATCACCCATTTTGAAGCCCCATAAGCCTTTCGTACACCAATCTCTGCTGTCCGATGTCTTATCTGACTTTGCATCAACCCTGAAATATTGATGGCTGGTATTATCAATAGTATGGCAATAAGCAAAGCAAATACGAGTGGGGCACTTATCGCTTTATCTTGAAAAAACGTCTCTTGCGTATGCTCCCGATAACCATCTAAATTGAACGTGAAGTCGGGCTGATTCGCATTCAGCAGATTAACTCGCTTATCAACAGCCTTAGCGACCTCGGTTTCCGATGTTTTTTTATCTCTAACAAGAATAGCCAAATAGTTTCCCCGTAAACCATTAGAACCATCATCATAAACTTTGTTCAACGAAACCGACAATGGCAACCATATTTCGGAATAAGCTTTTGTAAACAATGAGCTCACGTTTGCAACCACCCCCACCACACGATAAGATAGAAAGTTCACCTGGACATCACGTCCCACAGCATCCTTCGTATGAAATAATTCGCGAGCGGTCTGTTCACTAATAACCGCCACTTTTCTTTGTGCGTCAAACTCCTCTTTATCAAAAGCTCTTCCTGAGATGAAGTTATATTGCATAACCTTAAACCAAGTAGCATCTGCAAACCGAACAGTACGCCTCTTGTCTGCCCCATCTGATAGTGCAGAGCATGGATATTTAACCAGAGAGGTGTAGTAAGTTACCAAATCTACACCAGGCAATGAATCAAACAGAACATGTGCCGTTTGTTCGGACATCCCTCCGGAAGCATTGGAATGATCCATTGTTCTGTAAGAATATCCTTGCCCGGAATAAATCATTCTACTGCGAAACATTTCAGGAACCATATCCGTTGTGCGAAGATCATAAACCATGTAAACCACCATCACAAATGTAATGGTCACAGCAGTGCAGCCAATGCTAATGATGCTAAAAAAACGATTCTGCTTTAGCAACATCAAAGCTTGTTTAAATGTCTGTTTATTCATTATTCTGCTATTCTTCACGTAAAGCCTCTGCAGGTTGAATTTTCATTGCCTGCCGGGCAGGAAACCAGATGCCAATCACTATCATTAGAGCCATAAGCAGAAAAGTGATGAATGACGTAACCACAAAACGTACAGGAGCCAAAGTAGTGCCATTCATCGAATTGGTATACTCTGCATAAGCCAAATTAAAATCAATAATTAAAGCTATTATTGTAGCCAAAACTAAGAGCAATAATCCTTCCCCCATCAGCCGAATAAAAGCTTGCTTGTGAGTGCTACCGCAACTGATGTGCAGTGCTATTTCCGAACGACGTTGCTGTGTGCGAAACCAAAATGTGCCAAGCAATCCCAAAAAGATGTTTAGTAGCAAAAAACCAATGCCCCATGCTTGATTACGAAGTTCGTTCATGTCATCCATTTGAAACATGGTACGTATATTTTGCATTGATTGTATATCACCTAGAAAAAGATTGCCTACACGAAATTGGCTATTGGATATTGCGCGTAAACGGTCAATAAATCCGGGAGCAGAATTATCATGCGTACGAAGACAAACTTCACATTGTCTTACCCTAACTTCATTAAAGTCTGCTATTGTATTCTGATCAAAAAGAATGATGATATAACGAGATTCGTAAGTTGACCTAAAATCCCCATATCTCACCGGATGGGTTACAGCCACCAACGGCCACGTTTTTATTGTATCATCATTTAAATAAAAAGAACGTCCTAGTATATCCTTGCCCTTTAATCCATAATCACGAGTAAGTAAGTTTTCCCCAGCTATAAAGTTATTCTCATTTAAGAGAGCAGCTAGTTGATCCGGCGATTCTCCATTGGCTCCTTCATAACGAAAAACGCGTAAAAAATCGGGCGTAACCTCACGACAAATACCCCATACTCTCATCGTATCCAATCGAGCAGAAAATCCACTATTAGAACCGTTGTAAGGATATGAATTTATAGACACACTTACAGCTTCCACGTCCGGAAGATGACGCAAACGTTCTACTATTTGCAACAAATCCTCACCTGGCTTGATTGTTCGCGTAGATGGATCAATATAGTCAGGACTCTTTGCTGTGAGCGCATCAATGTTGATAAGATAAGTGTTGGATATATCAAAACCACGAGGTTCGAAATAAGTAGATAAAGTAGTATAAGACGTATCAACCACATACCACAACACCACACTAACAAGCAATAATTCAACCCATAACCATACATTGATCCGACGCTCATTCCATATCTGTTTTAGTAATTTCTTATTCATTATATTAGAGATTTAATGATTACTCAATGCATTAGTTATAGAAGTTCTTGAAGCTCTCCATGCCGGAACACCGGCACTAAGTAAATTCATCAGTAAGCAGAAAAGCAAAGCATAAGCAAAAGTAGAGACATGCATCAGCATCAATACATCTACTGTCGGGGCAGAATTAAGCATCGCCAATGTAGAAGAATCAAAAAGAGATGAACCGAAAAGGAGTGCAAAGACAAAACAGAATGCCAATCCTATAATACCTGCTATCATTGTTAAAACTAAATTTTCAAAAAGAATTTGCCACATAATGTCTTTACGTGTTGAGCCAAAAGAACGTCGAACACCAACTTCAGCAATGCGTTGCCTCAGGCGACTTTGGGTCATAGAGCTCAAGTTTATAGCGGGTATCAGGAGTAGCAAAACAAAGGTTATCAGACGTCTATTATTTATAGCCTTCATATCCGGCTCTTCATTAGCCCACTTTCGAACAACAGAGACTTCTTGCGTATCGGGTTGATTGCGATAAATCGTTTCAGCATCAGACAAACCATCATTATACTTCACTCTTAGACGTTCGCATTCCGAACGTATGGCAGGAAAATCGTCTTTACTTCGAGCTAGTATAGCAACTCGCATCATCCCCATAATACCGTTATACCAGGTTTGATCCTTTACATCAGTCGAATAATAAGGGATCCATACTTGAGCATAAGCACCGGAAGCCAAAGTAGAAACATCACGAACCACACCGCAAATAGTGTAAGGAGCATAATTAAGATTGACTTGTTTACCAACAACGGCAATAGTACCATATAATGCCCGGGCAATACTTTCTGTAACAATAGCCACAGGCAATCCTGCTTCGGAAGCAGCCATATCAAAAGGTTTACCATCAACAAAAGCACAATCGAACACCTTCCAGAATTGTTCATCCGTCTGCTTTACATCCACACCAAAAGCTGTTCCATGAGGAATAGCAGCCTGCATGTTGGAATAGATCGTATATATCGTTACCGCTTCAGGAGTCTTCAATGCGCGAAAACATTCACGAGCAGTACGAAGACTCAAAGGGCCATTACTAGAATTATCTTTTGAGCCACCTTTTTCATAAGTAGTCATCCACTTCACATGAAGCATACGGTTACGATTCGATTCCGGCACATAAGGCTCCGTCTGCACCTGTTGCATCAACACAAGAACCATAATCAGGCAGATGGCCAATGCCGTACCTAATATGGAGATGACCGATAATAAGGGTTGCGCTTTCAGCTGATAAAGAGCTTGATTGAAATATTGTTTAATCATTGTAGACCATCTATTTATTAAAAAATTATTTATTGTACTTGTCGACCATCAAAGAATCTCACTGTGCGACTTGTCTGTCTGGCTTGTTCTTCGTTATGTGTCACCATCACAATAGTACGCCCGTCTTCTTTATTTAGTTCATGAAGAAGTTGCATCACTTCAGCACCCATCTTTGAATCCAAATTACCTGTAGGTTCATCGGCAAGAATTATATCCGGATTACCTATAATGGCACGAGCAACAGCCACACGTTGACATTGTCCGCCGGAGAGCTGTGTGGGAAAGTGGCGCATACGATGACTAAGTCCTACCTTCTCGAGCACCTCTTGTGCCAAACGCTTACGCTCCGAAGCAGACACACGACGATACAAAAGAGGCAGCTCCACATTATCAAGCACATTGAGAGAATTTATCAGGTGAAAAGATTGGAAGACAAAGCCCAATGATTTATTACGAAAAGCAGCCAATGCCTTGTCTTTCATCCCTTCGGTGCTTGTACCGTTTATCTGAATACTACCGCTTGACGGAGCATCCAACAAACCAATGATATTGAGTAATGTAGATTTACCACAACCCGATGGCCCCATGATGGAAAGGAACTCTCCGCGTTCTATTGTTAAATTTACATTTTCCAGAGCTACCGTTTCAATTTCGTTCGTACGGTAAATTTTTGAAAGAGAATTAATTGTAATCATGACTTTGTATTTTTTATTATTTATATTCTGTATTATTATTCTTCGTGCAATGCCTCAGCAGGATGTATCTTCATAGCATGAATAGCTGGGAACAAGATACCCGTAACCATCATCAAAACAGTGAGCATTGAAGCAATAAATGCTGCCACTAAGAAGCGGTCGAAACGCAAGAAGGCACCTTCTTCTTCCATCGAAAAGCCAAAAGAAGTTCCTGCACTAATCATTCCTCCAGTAGCATAAAAGATGTTCCAAGCTATAAGCATGGCAGGCAATAAAGCAAGTATAAAGAGTACTCCGCCTTCTCCAAGCAATAAAGTCAATAAGCGCTGACGACTGGCACCCAAAGCTAATCGCAAAGCGAGCTCCGATTTTCTTTGGCGGGTACGGAAAAGAAAAGTCCCCGTTACTCCAAGAAAGACACTAACTAGCAAGAAGCCAGCCATCAAGATATTCATACGCATAGCCTTTACTCCCGATGAGATAAGGTCAGAACGGAGGTATTCCAGCGAACGAATGTCTCTGATGTATAAGTTCCCTACTCCAAGTTTGGAACTATACTCTGTAAGAAATTTCTCGGGTAAATCAGAACTATCTGCCTCAGGATACATGCGAAGACATATCTCTACCATCTCAAGGTTCTCGCTATTGATGCCTGTTTCAATTGTTTTATCAGTCAAAAGAGTATAAACAGAAGGTGTACAGCCATAAAATTCCGCATAACTCACCGGAGTGGAAACAGCCGAAATTTTTGCCTGTTCACCTAACTGAGAAAAAACAATCGATCTACCTGTAGCATTATTAATAATAGGAAACATCTTACGAGCCGCATCCTGAGTCAAGATAACCGATGTATCAGTAAGCTTACCACGCAGAGAAGCTCCATTGGATTCTTTGATACGAAAAACATCAAAAAAAGAATCGCTTACCCGATACCATAACAATCGGGTAGCAGTTGTATCCACAGACGCTTGTATATAGTTGCTCATTCCATTATAAGGATGAGCGGTAAGCGAAAGAGAAACTCCTTCTACTCCTTCGAGGTGACGCAAACGTTCCACTAATTTGAGAAGATTAGTTCCCGTTTCTGAATCTTTAGTTTGAGACACAATATACCCTTCGGCATCCGAGTCGCGCTCTGCAACATCCAAACGATAAGTGTGACTAATGTCAAACCCCAGTGGAGCAGCATAGAAACAATAGTTATTATATAGCGACAATGCTACATACCACAGACAGAGAATAACTAATGTCAACTCAACCCACAACCAAGCATTATGCTTCCGCTGATTCCAAACCAAATGTATAAGGTGTTTTAGCATTTCATCAGAGTTTATTCGTTACTAATAGCTTTCACAATACCCGCTGAAGATCCGCGCCAAGCGGGTATACCGGCACTCAACAAATTGAGGACAAGACAAAAGAGTATTGCCAAGAAGAGTATCCACGGATTTAGATAGAGAGAAAAGTCCAGATCAGGTTTAATGTGCATTCCAAAATAAGCTGTAGATCCCAACACCCAATCACGACAGAGAGAAAGTCCCACATAACTAAGTAATATTCCAAGTAACCCACCAAGTATAGAAAGCAATAAATTCTCTATCAGAATCTGCTGCATCAGCTCCATTCGAGTAGCTCCGTAGGCTCGACGTACTCCTATCTCAGGCATACGTTGGTAAATGCGGCTCAAAGTTAGTCCTGATATATTCACTGCCGGAACAATTAAAAGCATTATTACAGTAAGAATAAACTTCACAACTAACGACACGGTATCCGGATCTCCCGGTCCAAAACGCCCCATCTCCACGAGCTTCGTATCAGGCTGACTTCTTAAATTTAGTTCATATTCCCGTAACGAAGCATTGTAAACCCTCACTCTTTGTTCTATTTCTGCACGAATAGCAGGAAAATCACTTGAACGATGTGCCAGAATAAAAGCTTTATAATTGCCGGAAATCTCTTCCGCCCACAGATTCCGACGGATTTGTCCTGCTGTATAAGGAATCCATACTTGTGCGTAAGCATCCGTTGCCAGAGTAGAAACATCATCCACCACCGCACAAACAGTAAAAGGATGGTAGTCAAGTGTAACTGTTTTCCCTACAGCAGCATTAGCATCGCCGAAAAGCATGCGTGCCATACTTTCTGATACCACCGCTTTATGAATTGCAGCATCAAGATCAACATGATCATAAAACTTGCCGGCCATAATATGAAAACGGAACACTTTCCAAAATTGCTCATCGGTAAAAAGAGTACTACATCGTGTTGCCTTACTCCCTCCAGGCAATGCTGCCAATCGGGTCTGTAAGGGAGAAACAACACTAACAACCTCCGGCGTTTTAAGCGAACGGAAACAAACATCTGCCGTTTTCAACGAAAGATATCCATTACCGTTATTCTCGTGAGTATCTTTTTTTTGAATACCTGCCCACTTCACATAAAGCGTACGGTTGCGGTTCACTTCAGGCCCATAGTTCATTATCCGGGATTGGAACGCTACCACTAACATCATAATGAGAGAAATCGCTAAAGCTGTTCCTATTATAGAAATGCTACTGAACAAAAGATTCTGTTTCAATAATTGCCATGCTTGCTTCAAGTATAATCTCACCATAATGCAGATGTATTTAATTTCTCTTTAAGTCGATGTAGACTAAATGCTATTTTACCTTCAGTTTATTCTTATTCTTGTAAGAGGTCATGTCCGAAACCACAACTTTGTCACCCGGCTTCAAGCCACTGAGCACCTCTACAAATTCAAAATTAGAATCACCCAGCTGCACTTTCCGCTTCACAATTTCATCCGAAGAAGTCTGTACAAAGAGTTCGTACTCTCCACGACCTACGTAGAACGATGCATTGGCAATGCGCATCACGCCTTCTTTCACCGCATTCATCACATACACATCTACTTTTAAACCTGAGCGGAGACGTTTGTTGTTATCTTCAGCCAACTGCACGGTAAATGAGATCACACCATTTTTCGACAATGGGGTCACGCTAGACACTGTTCCTTCCAGTTTCTCGCTTCCAATCTTCACGATGGCCTTTCCACCTGCCGACACACGATCTCCGTACGTATCGGCTATTTCACCTTCCACCTTAAAATGGCTCAAATCTGAAATAATAGCTACTTGTCCACCTTGTGGCACTTGTGCACCCACCTGATTATTAATATAGGTAAGGATCGCTTTGCGTGGAGAGCGAATTTGCGCATCGTCTAGTGTACGCTTCATTTCGGCCAATGATTTTCTAAATATATTAAAGTCTAGTTCTTGTACTTTTAACTCCGCAGCCCGCACCTGCTTTTCGTTGGCATTTTGTTGCCTCAACTGTTCATATTCCAACTGAGCCACGTTATAACTCAGTTCAGCCTGACGTACTTTATCTGTGGTGCCTGCACCAAGACTATCCAGATAGTATTCATTGCGCAGCTCCACCTTCATGCGGTTCAGTTTCATGGCAGAAACTTTAATCTGCATCGCCATATCATTCAGTTTCGTTTGATTGTTTACCTTCAGTTGATCCAGTTTATAACGGCGCATCTGCTCTTCATCCAATAATTTTTTATAATCCGTCTCAGCACTTTGCAAATCCAACTTCAAGATAGGAGTACCCATATCGACTGAATCTCCCCCTTTGCGATAGACTTCAATTATCCGACTATTAATAGGCGAATTAATGATCTCTTCGAAAGCCGGTGCAACCTTTCCGGAAGCGCTAACGCTCACTTCAATCGTTCCTTTGTCAACGGTAGAAAATATCAAATCTTTTCTGATAACTCCCGTACGCATTAGCGAAATGAGCACACTAATAGCAACAATGCATACAATACCGATTATCGAGAATCGAATGATCTTCTTATTACGCTCTTTGAGGCGTTCTTTTTTAGGAATCTCTCTGTCCATGCTATGATTGATTATTAAATTCAATTTAGGATACACACTTTTAATATCAATCGCTATGCCAAAGAGCCAACTAGCTGAAAAACAGGAGATAATAAAAAATAAAGGTGTTCGTTTCCGAACACCTTGTACGTTTTTGTAGAATTTAAAGAAGCAATAACATCATTATCTCAATCGCAACCTATCGCCCACTTCAGGCACATAATCAGGTTCTTTGCGATTCATCTTAATATAAATCGCTCTGCACGTCCGGGAGAAAAAAGTTCCCACAGAGAAGCAACCGTCCAGCCCGGAGCAAAAATACTATTATAATACCCTTTGCCGTTGCGCCCGTAATCCCAGTTTGTGTGTTGTACAACCTCGGGATAATAGCCAACCTTGGCAATGCCGCACATGTGCCCTTCGTAAGGCAATAGCTGACGCATAGAGGTAGAAATTACAGTGGCAAAATCCGAGAAGCGAGGTTCACTATATTGCTTAGATAACCAAAACAACACATCTGCAAATTCAAAGACAAATACGTCAATGTGGTTGTTTTCTACCGATACATTACCCCAACCACGTGTCTTCAATCCAATATCACCCAACATTTGTCCTTTAGCAAAAGGCACATCCCAAGTATAATACCAAGACAAAGCAAAATAGGTTGCTTTTCTAGCCAATTCAGCATAATGTGCACGTTCTGCTCCTTTGGTGGCCAAAGCCAGATAATAAGCTGCAGTTGCGGCGTACAAAGAGGCTTCTTTGTCTTCGCAATTAGCATCAAGAGTTGAAGAAAAATAATCGGCTTTGGATATAAGTTGTTTTTCCAGATAATCTACCGTGCGTTTTGCACTGAGCAAATAACGTTTATCCTTGAAGTATTTGTATCCCAACACCAAAGGCAGCGTAGCCGAAGGAGTACTCCCCCCACTTCCATCTACAATGGAAAAATCGTCTTTGAATTTACGAGGGAAACTTCCATCAGTGTTTTGCAAACGCAGAAAACTATCCAGCATATCTATTATGCGTTTTTCCCATTCGGGGTGTTTGCGTTTATATTGTTTCTCATAATTCAAATAATGCAATATGGCATATACGCCTTCTGATTGGCGACGAATACTGTGTTTTGTATCATTGAGGTCACGTTTGTAATGGACAACTTCATTGAAAAATCCGCCAGATGAAAAACCTTTCTGGAGATAAGAATCAAAGATACTATTAGCATTACTCACCAAATCGACACGATTCTGTTGTTCGCCATACTCCAAAGCATTGAAAGCATTGAGTAGTGTACGCCCCACAAAGCCAACCTCTGCAACATCAGTGTTGGCACAAGTAGCTGTTTCCAATTCTACACCAGAATAATAATGGGTAGGTGTATCATTCACATAACTTTCCACAAAGAAATTACTCATCACCTTTTTCATTCTATCAACCGTATAGGGTGTATCAACTGGTCGAGGACGATTAGTATCATAGCAATATTCCCAAGTGCGCTGCACAAATTCAGAGAAATCAGTGGCATCTATTTCTGATAATTCCCAGGTCAGAGAAAGACTTTCGCCTTTACGAAGCAGTTGAAAAGCCTCAACGGAAGGTGCCAACGTCAATTTACGAATATAGGTTTTCGGCGCCTCTTTGTATGGGAAGCCATAAGAAAGAACAGTCATCCCTTCAATATTTTCAAATCCAGTATAGCCAATTGAGGTTGTACCCGACAAAATAACTTCCCCTTCTTTATGGGTCGTCAATGCCTCCTTATCAAATTTGTCTATACGGATAACCGACATTGACTGTCTAGATACTGAATTATATACCGCCGTCAAAGGAGTGCTCAAACGATCTTCACGTACCAACCAGCTATCAGAAGTATGGAACGATGGGGCTTCTTTTGGCGATCTTAGATTACGGCGATACCAGAATCCAGGCATATAGAACTGACAATCGGCATGTTTATAGCCGGTTTCTAATTGTTCTCCGTAATTGAAATACACATTTTCTAAAGCATTCACAATAACGGTCACACGCTTTTTTCCCTCTTTTTCTACTACACGCCGATGAATAACCAGCGGCAACTTTTCGGAAGATTGGTAACTAAACGTACCATCTTGCTGCTTCTGAAGAGTTAGCGAATATTGTTTAGCATCATTTCCCGGAACTTTCAAGGAAACGAAAACATTATCCAGAGCATGGTTCATAGCTCCTGCTTTTGTAATACCCGCCAAAAATATTATTCCCCAAAATAACCTTTTTACTTTAATTGTCATATCCTTTTTATTAATGTTAGAATACCGGTTTTTTAGACTCAATTGATGGAGAATCTCCAAGTACTGATGGCCATCCGTCTTGCCACTCAATCTTATCCATCATCAATACACGACCTTCGGGATGTTTTGTGCTTACTGCATGATAGAACATCCAATCATTACCAGCCTTATCTGTTACAATTTCAGAATTATGTCCAGTACCCACAAAAGAGTTGTTTTTATGGATTAATACTTCGTGTTTATTCTCCATCATGTTTCCTCCACTCTTGCTTACATAAGGGCCGAAAAGATTCTCCGAACGTCCTACAACCGTAGTGTAAGTACTGTTCAATCCTTCACAACAAGTTCCAATGGAAGCAAAGAAATAATAGTAACCACCTTTCTTATGAATATAAGTTCCTTCATAGGCTGTTCCTGCTATTTGTTGCGGTGCAGCACCTTCTTTTAGTGCAAGTCCGTCATCCGAAAGTTCAATGACATAAATACCTCTGAAACTACCCCAAAAGAGATATTTCCGTCCACTTTCTTCGATATAAAAGGGATCTATGGAGTTCTGAACATTGATTTCATTGCTGCGGAACATCTTTCCGTGATCGGTAAAAGGTCCCTCTGGTTTATCAGCTGTTGCGCATCCTATGCCACAAGTCCATTCGCCTCCCCATACTGACATGGAATAGTAGAGCACATAGCGGTTGCCTATTTTATTAATATCCGGCGCCCACAACCCTCCCCTAGGCTCGAAGTCTGGTCGCGTATGTTCGGTAAAAGCAGTACCCACATACTCCCAATCCAGCAAATTCTTAGAGCGGTGAATAGGCAAGTTACGAATATCCTCAGTAGCATACAAGTAGTAATAGCCATCGCCTCCATTAATGACAGAAGGATCAGGCAAGCTATAATTTATCACAGGATTCTGGTAATAATCGCCCTTTTCAACGGGCTTTTCATCCTGTGCAGTCGATGAAGAACAAGATGCGAGGCAAAACCATGCCAACAAAAGCATATTTTTTCTCATTTTATCAATTTAGGGATTATGTATTCTTTACTAATTCTCATGCGATCCACTCCATTCACATTTTCAAAAGAAACGTCTCCGATGTACATAGCACGCGGATGGATACTACTTTTATCTTTATGAGCATGATAAACCATACGCATCTTGCCGGCTTTATCGATGAATATGGCACTATGCCCTACACCGACCAAGTCGCCAGGCTTCTGTAACAATGGATTTTCGTCATATTTGCTCCAATTGCCCATCAAATCGGTCGCAGTAGCACAGCCGACACCATAGAAAGGACTTTCATAGCTATTGGCTGAATAAGTCATGTAATAAATACCATTGTGTTTCAGGATAAAAGAGCCTTCATTGACACGAGGCCAAACCTCTTCCCATTTTTGTGAGACATGAATACAAGGATGCATCGTTTCTTTATTGATGGTTACAAGATCTCTTTCCAACTCAGCTATCCAAACGTTATTGCCATCATTGAACCGAACAAAAGATAGATAAGGTGTACCGTCATCATCAATAAACAGAGAGTTATCTATGCACTTCTCGTCGGAAATCATAGGCTCTTGCTTACTTTGAGAAAAAGGGCCAACAGGAGAATCGGCAACTGCCACACAGATGTGCTCATCTGCCGAATAATACATATAAAACTTCCCATCCACAGCATAAACCTCAGGTGCCCAAAACCAACGGTCTGCATACGAATCTTTTCTATTCAATGCCAAACCATTGTATTTCCATGTCAGCAAATCATCGGAGGTATAAACTTCTATTCCTTCATCCGAATGGGTACCATAAGCATAGTAAGTTCCATTATATAACAAGATGAACGGATCACCAAGGGGAACAGGTATTTCAACTTCGCTTACAACAATATCATCAATATACTTATACTCAGAAGTACATGATTGACAAGGGAGCAGTGTTCCCAACATCAATAAACAAATAAAAATCAGATGTTTTTTCATTCTATTTAATTTCCTATATGATAATATAATATACCGTTATAAATCGGAGAACAATTCTCCGAACAAAATCCAATGCGAGATGCAGGATACAGAATATCGAATACATCCAGTTCTTTGCCATCAACAAAAAGATAAAGCTTACCATTACGTCTTACTATGCGAAAATTATAAGAGTCCTTCAACTGTTCGTGAACACCAATTTTATAGATATGACGCTGTAAATCTTCCGCATCTTTATTGATAAGCCGAATCCCTGTAGCTTTTACCGAAGTAAAAGATAAACGATTATATGCAGGATGTTTCGCAATCTCCGCCCTGTGGCTATCTATTGGATACCATTCACCATCATTCAAATACTCTATTATAAACTTACTGAACATGTTGTCTACAAATTCTGATTTATTATCAACTTCATGACGGCCCAAATAAAGAGCATCGATCCATGTTGGTGATGTAAAACGATAGTTCTTCTCAATAAAATCAGAGTATTTTACATCTGGATAGAGAGTCTGAGAACATTCCAAAGGATAGTCCTTTCGCCAATTCTGCCTCCCCTTCTCTACTGCAATCACCTCGAGCATGCGAGTAACTCCATTAAATTGAGCTTTCACATAATTATTGCTGTCTACATAGATTGGATAACTGCCCGCAATTCCTTGACTTAACAAACCTGAGAGCTGAAAACTAAACTCATAGTTGTTTAATAAATTACCTTTCAGCAGCTCTTTCTTTTTCGGTAATCGTATCTCACTATCATCGAAACCGATAGTATAAGTAACTCCCGCAAACAGAGCTTCCTTTGACAAATCAAAAACTCCCGGAACACCCACTTCTGTAGCAGGAATGACTGCATTAAAGAGATGTTTTTGAGGAGCCGGAATTTCATCCAGCCAAATCTTCAAACAATCCATGTTACGTTCAATACGAAGATGATGGTAAACGCCCCAACGAAAGTCATCAGGTAAAGCATAGACTTCTTTACTTTCTTTTCCATTTACACAAGTATACAGATACCAAGATTGCATTTTTGCATCCAAGCCCACATAAGCGTAATTAGAATCGTCTTTCCACCAAGCTATTGCACCAGCTTCGTCTTTCGTCTTGACTGAAGTTTCAAATAAATAGGTTGTTGATGGTTTCACTTGTTTCAATACTCCGAAAGAAGGTGTTTCTCCTTTCATAGAGAAAGTGGGTAAAGAAGGCTCTGGATGATATCCGGTCGTGTGAGCTCCGGTAATTCCATCCACAAACATTATTTTATCAAAGAACTGAACACGATTGATATATTGTCCTCTGCGCTCATTATTCTTATTTGCCATATAAATGAGCCACCATTCAAAACCATTGGGTCCTCTCAGTATATTTGGCTGTCCCGGTGTCAATAGGATATCGTCTGCAACATCATTTTGCATATCAAATAGAGATACGTCAAAGAATTGAGTACATCCTTTAGTTGTTTTTACGGCAAGCAAATTCGAGCCTTCTTTCAAAGCTGCACGCAGCTTCTTATCCAGATTCACTATGCAATAATCACTTCCCACCTTCGCGTAAACCAGTGTACCATTCAAATAAATTTTAGTGTCTCCATCGTGAGCAACACGCAATGCCAGATTGCCTACTTGCTTACTGGCAGTAAATGTTTTCCGAAGCCACAAAGAGGAGGAAGTCCATTTTGTACCCAGATGGTGTGTAGTAGAGCCGATAATTTCTTCAGAAGAAAAACTCGTTTCTCCCTTCTTCCAGTCCGAAGTATCATAAGCAAATTTTGTCCAATCACCCTCCGGTTTACTTTCAGTATAAGCAAAAAAAGGCTCGTATGTTCTGTTATATCTCAATATGTCCACATATTTTTCTTCCAGCACTGTTTGGTTACATCCCACAACCGGATAACTATATTTATTCCCATTTTGAAAACCCAATGGAGAATCAGCCATAGCAACTCCCAACTGGTAATTGCCCCAATCCGTAGAAGTATGATTTGCATTGTACATCATATAATAGCGATCTCTATATTTAATGACCCAAGGTCCCTCTGCCACTCTGTTATCCATTGTTTCCCATGTATTTGGCAATGAAGCGAACAAACAAATTGGCTCACTAGAAAACTGTTCCGGATTCTTCATCTTACGCACCCAGATCGTATTCCCATCGGTAAACCGGACCATATACATATAAAGCTGCCCATCATCGTCCTTAAAAACTTTTGGATCAATTCGGTTATCCATCCATTTTTCCTTGTCTGGTTCCTTATAAGGCCCCAATACATTCCGACTTTGTGCGTGTACAATGTGAACAGCATGCTTATCTTTTCCCCAATAATTGACCGACCAATACAAATGAAAATCTCCGTTCAAATAGAGCATATCATTTGCATGTATCTGCTTATTATCAGCTCCTGTACCCTTAGTCCAGTCATTGTCCATAGATACAACATGAACAGGGGTACTCCAATGAACCAAATCATCAGAGATATAAAAATCTCCATCAGTACAAACTCCACCAATATAGTACTTGCCATTATACTTCATCACGCCGGCATCCGCCACCGAAGGAATTACCGGATTTTGAATATTCTGCGCAAACAAAGTACTGCAACAGGAATAAGCTATTGAAAATAGCACTACTATTTTTTTTAAAAACAACATAAAGTATATCATTGCAATTAGAGGCTATGCCAAAAGCTTTACAAGTGAATAAACTTCGGACATAGCCTTCTTCAGTTATTAATAATTCGGATTCTGTGTAAGCTGAGGTACACCATCCACCTTACTAATCTCTACTTCTTTCTGCGGGATAGGCATACGTTTATGCTTGCTAAGAACAAAATTATTAAAATCCTTGTCACGAACTTTCAGCTCATCAATGCCAGCCTGAGTATCAAGCAATCCCCATCGTTTTAAATCAGCCCATCTCCAACCTTCAAAACAAAGCTCTAGTGTACGCTCCATCTGAAGACGTTTTATAAAAGCTTCTTTAGAGTTCAAGCTATTTTTCCATATGCTATCTTTCAATTTAGACAAACCGGCTCGCTCTCTTACCTTGTCTACATAATTTGCTGCATCGGCAACACTACCACCTGTTTCAACTATACATTCAGCATAATTCATCAAAATATCGGCATAACGTATAATACGATAGTTATTACGTGCAAAGTAATCTTCCCTTTCACGATAATAGGAAGTATTATATTTACGGATATAACAATCTTGCGGATCTTGTCCCCAGCCAGCTGACCAATCTGAAGCATTCCCATAATTGTAGTATTTCACTGGTTGATCAGGGAAGTCAAGAGCGAAACCTTTATAAAGAATACTGCTATATAAGCGCAAGTCATTTTTGCCATCGACTCTTTTTTCTTTGAGGAATTCATCAACCAACCATCGGCGAGCTTTACCATCCCCCCAGCCAATGCCACCAGGAGCATAAAATTGTGTACGTTGGAAACCAAATGCCATACTCGCATCATTTCCAGTCCCCCCTTTATTCTGGTCAGAGAATTGTATTTCAAAAATACCCTCCTTATTATTCTCATTTAAGTCAGTGAAGTTATCCTCCCGATTATTCATTAGTCCATACAAAGACCCTTCTTTATCAATCAGCCATTTTAGCTCTTCTTTTGCCAAATCAAATTTCCGCTGTTGCATATATGCTTTCCCAAGAAGAGCTTTAGCAGCACCTTTTGTAGCACGCCCTAAGTTGGCAGCATCCCATGATTCAGGAAGTTTACTT